>DASUHE010000088.1:0-44508 GCA_036273695.1 Gaiellaceae bacterium | reverse complement strand
GAGCAGCGCCGGCTCGACGTCGTCCCCGGCCACGAGCAGATCGACCGGCTCGACACCGGCCGCCGCCTCGACGAGATCCTCGCCCTCGACGACGAGCAGCCCGAGCTTGTCGCGCCAGCTCCGGTCGTGGAGCTTGCGGACGAGCTTGAGCCGCTCGTTGTCGCGAGATGTGATCAGGCCGATTCGGCGAGCGCGGCCTTGGCGCGCTCGGCGATGACGCCGAACGCCGCCGGGTCGCTCACCGCGAGATCCGCGAGGACCTTGCGGTCGAGCTCGATCCCGGCCTTGCCGCAGCCGTTGACGAACTGGTTGTACGACAGGCCGTGCGCGCGCGCCGCGGCGTTGATGCGGGTGATCCAGAGGCGCCGGAACGTGCGCTTCTTGTTCTTCCGGTCACGGTAGGCGTAGACGAGCGAATGCTCGACCTGCTCCTTCGCGTAGCGGTAATGGGTGCTCTTGCGCCCCCAGTAGCCGCTCGCCTGCTCGAGGACCTTGCGGCGCTTCTTCTGTGCGTGGACAGCTCTCTTTACGCGAGGCATCGCTAGATCCCCAACATCTTCTTGACAGCCTTCACCTGGCTAGGCGCGAGCTGCTCGTTTTTCTGCCGCCGCTTCTTCTTGCCCGGCCGGCTCTTCACCAGCACTCCCGGAGCCGACGTCCGATGACGCGCCCGGCGCAGGATCTTGCCGGTTCCCGTCACCTTGAACTTCTTCTTCGCTCCGCTCCGTGTCTTGATCTTCGGCATCTCGTTTCACTCCTGCATTCTTCGTCGGTCCCAGCACCATCACCATGTTGCGGCCGTCGAGGAGGGGCTGGGACTCGATCGCCCCGATCTCCTTCACGTCCTCCGCGAGCCGCAGCAGCAGGTCCCGCCCACGTTCCGGATGGGTCGTCTCGCGACCGCGGAACATGATCGTCACCTTCACCTTGGCGCGCTGGTTCAGAAACCGCTCTACGTGCCCCCTCTTGGTGTTGTAGTCGTGGATCCCGATCTTCGGGCGGAGCTTGATCTCCTTGACCTGGATCTGGCTCTGGTGCTTGCGCGCCTGCTTTGCCTTCTGCTCCTGCTCGTACTTGTACTTGCCGTAGTCCATGACCTTGGCGACGGGCGGGTCGGCCTGCGCAGCGACCTCGACGAGGTCGAGGTTCTTGCCATAGGCGTACTCGCGTGCGTCGTCCGTGGTCTTGATTCCGAGCTGGCTGCCGTCGTCGTCGATCAGCCGAACGCGGGAGACGCGGATTGCATCGTTGATGCGAGTCGTGTCGCGCGGCGCTGGGCGGGTCTGGTCGAATGGCCGGCGTCTAGGCCTCAAAGGCACATCACCAAGTTGGGCTTACTCCTCCTCGTTTCGTGGTCGCAACATGAAAAGCCGCTGCATGCAGCGGCCGTTTCCTCGTCAATGTTTCGACTCGGTTGAACCTCCGCGGTCCATCGTGCGGCCCGGGAGGTGAGGAACGGTCCGCCCCTGCTTTTCAGACGTCAGAGGGTAGCAGGGGGCTCAGCTTCGCGAGCAGCTCGGCCAGGGAGAGATTCGACTGCTCGCCGCCGCGCTCGCGGACGGCGAGGCTCTCGTCGCTCTCTCGGTCGCCGTACACGACCGTGAACGGGATCTTGTCGAGCTCGGCGGCGCGGATGCGCTTGCCGATCGTGTCGGTCGGCTCGGCCACGTCCACTCGATACGTCTCGCGCAGGCGCGCCGCGAGGTCTTCCGCCGCTGCGAGATGCGCTTCGCCGACCGGCACGACGCGCACCTGCACCGGCGCGAGCCAGAACGGCAGGTCGCCGCCGTAGTGCTCGAGCAGGATCCCGATGAAGCGCTCGAGCGAGCCGAAAAGCGCGCGGTGGATGACGTACGGCGTGTGCTCGCGGTTGTCCGGGCCCATGTACGTGCAGCCGAGCCGTTCCGGCTGCTGGCCGTCGAGCTGGATGGTCCCCATCTGCCACGGCCGGCCGAGCGCGTCGTCCATGAAGAAGTCGATCTTCGGGCCGTAGAACGCGCCTTCGCCCTCGGCCACGCGGTAGCGCAGGCCGATCCGCTCGAGCGCGCCTCGCAGCACGCCTTCGGTGCGATCCCACTGCTCGTCGGTGCCGAGCTTGTTGTCGGGCCGCGTCGCGAGCTCGGCGTGTGCGAGCTCGCGCACGCCGAAGGTGTCGTAGAGGAAGTCGACGTAGTCGAACATCGCGTCGATCTCCTCCTGGATCTGCTCCTCGGTGCAGAAGACGTGTGCGTCGTCCTGGCTGAACTGGCGCGCTCGGGTCAGCCCCTGCAGGCTCCCGGTCGGCTCGTCGCGGTGCAGGACGGCGGCCTCGGCGTAGCGGATCGGCAGGTCGCGGTAGCTGCGCAGCTGCGTGTTGAAGAGCAGCATGTGGCCCGGGCAGTTCATCGGCTTGAGCCCGTACAGCGCCTCGCCCTGCTCGATACGGAAGAGATTGTCGCCGTACTTCTCCCAGTGACCGGAGCGCTTCCAGAGCTCGACGTCCCACATCAGCGGCGTCTTCACCTCGGCGTAGCCGCGGCGAGCGTTCTCTCGGCGCCGCAGATCCTCGAGCGAGTTGTAGATCGCCATTCCCTTCGCGGTCCACAGCGCGGCGCCGGGGGAGTACTCGGACATGTGGAAGAGGTCGAGCTGCGGGCCGAGGCGGCGGTGGTCGCGGCCGCGGGCGCGCTCGAGCCGTTCGAGGTACGCGTCGAGGTCGTCCCGGGAATAGAAGGCGGTGCCGTAGATTCGCGTCAGCTGCCGGTTCGCCGAGTCGCCGCACCAGTACGCACCGGCGAGCCCGGTCAGCTTGAGCGCCTCGATCGGCTTCGAGTTCTGCAGATGAGGCCCGCGGCAGAGATCGGTGAAGTCGCCCTGCGTGTAGAGCGAGATCTCTCCTTCGGCGGTGTCGACGAGCTCGAGCTTGTACGGGTCCGCCGCGAACCGCAGCCTGGCCTCGTCGCGTGAGATCTCTTGCCGCGACCACTCGCGGCCCTCGGCCAGCTCACGGTCGATCTCGGCCTGGATCCGCTCGAGGTCCTCCTCCCGGATCGGCTCGGGGAAGTCGAAGTCGTAGTAGAAGCCGTTCTCGATCGGCGGCCCGATCGCGAGCTGCACGCCGGGAAAGAGGTGGGTCACGGCCTCCGCGAGCAGGTGCGCCGAAGAATGGCGCAAGACGGCGAGCGCGTCGGGATCGTCCTTGTCGCGCGTGGTCAGGATCTGGATCGGGTCGCCGTCGTGCAGCGGCAGGCGCAGGTCCTGGACCTGTCCGTTCGCACGCACGAGCACCGCTTGCTCGGCAAGCTTCGGGCCGATCGCGCGTGCGGCGTCGAGTCCGGTCGCGCCGGCCGGAAGTTCGAGCTCCGAATTGTCGGGAAGGACGATCTTCATGACAGAACCGGCCAAGGATATGCACCCACGCGAGAACGACAGGAACGAGGAAATCGGCGAGTCGCCTGCTCCCGATCCCGAGGCGGGCGAGCATCGCGCGGACGACGATCCCGAAGCGGACTAGCCGCGCGCGGCGGGCTCTCGTGGTCGCTGTCGCCTTTACCGGTCCGACGTCAGCGCCAGCAGGGCGAGAGGCGCAATCAGCAAGACCCACATCGTGCCGGCAATTCCGACCGTGCCCGCGAGGAGTCCGAGCAGCAGCGGGGCCGCCGCGCCGACGAGGCCGCCGACCCCGCCCACGGCGACGGCGGCTCCGCTCCGCTCCGGCAGCGCGTCGTAGAGCCAGGCCTTGGGAATCGCATACCAGCCGGAGTTGAGCAGGCCGAGCGCCGCCAGCAGGACGAGCTTCGGTGCGAGGCCGGGTACGAGAAGGAAGGCGGGATAGGCGGCGAGCGACAGAAGCGCGGTTGACCGAATGACCCGCGCTCCGTTTGTCCGGCGCAGCGCCGGAAGCAGGAGCCAGTCTCCCGCGAGGCCGGCTCCGGTCCAGATACCGACCCCCAGCGGGGCAGCCGACGGCGTCTGACCCGCTGCGTCCACGAGGTAGAGGGCGAGGAAGCCGTGGAATACGTCGAGCAGCAGATCAGCGGCTTCGAGGGTCAACAGCAGACGCAGCACCTCTCTCCGCCGGATAGCCGCAAGGGCTCCTCTAGGCGCCCGCGCGAGCGGCAGCGCGGTCTCTTGCCGCGCCTCCGGAACGCGCAGCGCGGCGAAGGTGAGCGGGAGCGCAGCCGCTGCGAGCGCCGCTATTGCGCCGCGCCAGCCGACGCCGAGATATACGGCGACCGCGAGCAGGAGCGGCCCTCCCACATAGCCGAAGGAGCCGGCGAGCGTCCAGCGGGCCATGCTGCGCGCGCGCTGGGCCGGTTCGGTGTCCATCAGCGTCGCCTGAGCGAGCGAGACGAAGGCGCCGCTCGCCGGATTTCCGAGCAGGAGCGCGGCGAGCAGGAGCCAGAAATCGCCGGCGGCCGCGGTCAACGCCGCCGACGCGGCAAAGGCGATGCCACCGACCACCATGACCAGACGCCGCCGGGAAGTGTCGCCGGCAGCGCCGACAAGCGGGTCGAGCGCGCTCCCCAGAAATCCCGGGATCGCCAGTACCAGCCCGATCTCGGGGTAGCTCAGCCCCAGGTCGTGCCGGATAGACGGCCACGCAGCCGCACGGGTGCCGCCAACGAGCTCGTCGAGGAGCTCGATCGCGAGCAGCGCCGCGACGAGAGTCGCAGCGCTACGCCGGGCGGATCAGGGTCTACCGCGAATCGACATGCTCGGCACTCTACCCCTCCCCGAAATCGCGTCCCATTACGCGAATCGAGATCCGCGGCCCAACCGTTCCGGACCTAGGCAGTTCGTCCACGTGAAGGAGGATCGCATGCCCGGCAAACGCCCGAGCGTCAAGAACGAGAAGCAGTACGAGAAGCTCAAGGAGAAAGGGATGTCGAAGGAGCGTGCGGCGCGGATCGCGAACTCGCCCGGCGCTTCCAGCCGTGGCGGCAAGGCGTCCGGATCCGGGACGCGCCGCAACGACTCCAGTCAGGGCGGCACGACTGCGCAGAAGAAGGCAGCCGGCCGCAAGGGCGGTCGCGCGACCGCACGCAAGTCCTGAGCTGAAAAGGTGGGGCGCCTCCTGCGAGGCGCCCCGCTACACCTGCCTAGCCGACAGGCACGACGTTCCGCGCCTCGGGGCCCTTCTGCCCCTCGGCCGGCTCGAACTCGACCCGAGCGCCCTCGGCGAGCGTCTTGAAGCCTTCGGAGCTGATCGCGCTGAAGTGGACGAAAACATCCTTGCCGCCCTCGTCCGGGGTGATGAATCCGTACCCCTTCGCGTCGTTGAACCACTTCACGGTTCCGGTTGCCATATCTGAAACACCTCCCTCCGCGGAAGTTCTGAACGGACAGGAGGCGCGCAAAGGACGCGCGACCGGTACTCGCTCGTAGTGCTAATGCACGCCGAACGGTAGCGACAATCCACGCTCGATGCACCTCCTTGCAGCCCCCGACAAGTTTCGCGGCACGCTTTCGGCACACGAAGCCGCGGCGGCGATCGCCGCGGGTGCCGCCGGCGCGGGCTGGGCGGCGGTCGTCCTGCCGCTCGCGGACGGCGGCGAAGGGACGCTCGAGGTGCTCGGCGGCGGCAACAGGCGAACGACCGTGGCCGGCCCGCTCGGCGAGCCGGTGGGCGCCGCGTGGCGGCTCGAGGACGACGGCACCGCGCTGATCGAGGCGGCTCTCGCCTGCGGGCTCTCGCTCGCCGGTGGCCCCGAGGGGAACGACCCGCTGCGCGCGACGAGCCGCGGAGTGGGCGAGCTCATAGCCGCCGCGGTCGCCGAGGGAGCGAGACGCGTCGTCGTCGCGGTCGGCGGCGTCGCTTCGACCGACGGAGGGGCCGGCGCCCGCGACGCCCTCCCCACGCCGCTGCCCGTGCCCGTCGACGTCGCGTGCGACGTCGACGGGCGGTTCCTCGACGCGGCCGATGTGTTCGCGCCGCAGAAGGGAGCCACCCCGGAGCAGGTGCGGCTGCTGCGCGAGCGGCTCGCGCAGCTCGACGTGCCCGACCTTCCCGGCGCCGGGGCGGCCGGCGGTCTCGCGGGCGGCCTCGCCGCAGCGGGCGCACGACTCCTGCCCGGCTTCGACCTCGTCGCGGCGCGGCTCGGCTTCGAGGAACGGCTCGCGGAGGCCGACCTCGTCGTCACGGGCGAGGGCCGGCTCGACGCAACCTCCTTCACCGGCAAGGTGGTGGGACGGGTCGTCGAACGCGCGGCGGCGACCGGCGTCGAAACGCTCGTCGTCGCGGGAAACGTCGCAGCCGGGAGCCCAATCGCCGCGCTCTCGCTGGTCGAGCGCTACGGTCCCGAGCGCGCGCTCGCCCAGCCCGCGCAGTGCCTTCGCGAGATCGTCGAAATCGCCCTGGCGACTCGCCGAAACGCGCCCTAAGCTGCTGCCAAAATGCCGAAGCCAGCCGCAACGAGAGGACCGCATCTGGCCTACCGCCCGGGCCTCGACGGCCTGCGGGCGATCGCCGTCGCGGCGGTTTTCCTCTACCACTCGCGGATCGACTGGCTGCCCGGCGGCTTCCTCGGCGTCGACCTCTTCTTCGTCCTCAGCGGCTACCTGATCACGTCGCTGCTGCTCGTCGAGTGGGACGCCGGAACGCGCATCGACCTCCGCCGCTTCTGGCTGCGGCGCGCCAAGCGCCTGCTGCCGGCGCTCGTGGTCGTGGTGCTCGCGGCGCTCGTCCTCGCGGCGATCTTCGCGCGCGGCGACCTCGCCCGGACGCGCGGCGACGCGGTCAGCTCGCTCCTCTACTACACGAACTGGCACCTCATCTTCGCGAACCACTCGTACTTCGTGCGCATGGGCAACCCGTCGCTGCTGCAGCATCTCTGGTCGCTCGCGGTGGAGGAGCAGTTCTACGTCATCTGGCCGCTGCTGCTCGTGCCCGGCCTGGTGCTGATCGGGCGGCGGCGGCTGCCGTTCGTCGTGGCCGGAGGCATCGTCGCCTCGACGGCGCTCATGTGGATCCTCTACTCGCCGACCGACCCGTCGCGCGTCTACTACGGCACCGACACGCGCGCGTTCCTGCTCCTGATGGGGATCCTGCTCGCGCTCGTCTGGCCGGCGATCGAGCGGCTCCGGCGCGCGCTGCCGCTGCTCGAGCTGCTCGGGGTCTCGGCGCTCGTGGCCAGCGTCCTCCTCTTTCGGCAGATGGTGGACTTCAACCCGACGCTCTACCGCGGCGGCGATCTCGCGGCGGCGTTCTGCTTCGCCGTGCTCATCGCGGCCGTCGCACACCCGGGCACGGGGCTCGGCCAGGCACTCGGCGTCGCGCCGTTGCGCTGGCTCGGCGAGCGGAGCTACGGGATCTATCTCTGGCACTGGCCCGTGGTCGAGCTCATGCGACCCGGAGTGGACATTCCCTGGACCGGGCCCGGAGTCGTCGTCGCACAGGCGGCGATCGTCCTCACCGCAGCGACGCTCTCGTACCGCTACGTCGAGCAGCCGATCCGGACCGGGAGCCTGCAGCGGCGGCTCGCTGCGCACTCGCGGAGGATCCGGCTCGAAGTCGTCGGCGGGACGGCGATGGGCCTCGTCGCGGCCCTGGCCGTCCTCTTCTTCATCCCTCATGCGCTCAACCCGGTCGCGGGCTACGTGACGCCGCCGAAGGCAAAGGCGACGACGCATCCCGCGCAGACGACGACCGAGCCGCGTCCACACCAGGTCTCTCGCCCGACAGGGCACGAGCAGAACCCGAAGCTGCATCCACAGCCGCCTGGCCGGATCCTCGCGCTGGGCGACTCGGTGATGCTCGGCTGCGCACGGGAGCTGAGGGAGGCGCTACACCACCGCGTGCGCGTCGATGCGACCGTGGGCCGGCAGATCGCCGACACGATCGACGAGCTGCAGCGGCTGCGACGGCACCACAGACTCCCGAAGACGATCGTGATCCAGGTCGGGAACAACGGGCCGCTCTGGTACGACGATCTCGTCCGGCTACGTCACGCGCTGCACGGGATCCGCGACGTGGTCGTCGTCAACGTCCGCAACTCGACGAGCTGGCAGGATGAGTCGAACCACGCCCTCCTCGGCTGGCTGCAGGGCTGGCCGACTGCGCACCTCGCCGACTGGTACGGCAGCTCGACGAACAAGATGCTCTCCGACGGCACGCATCCCCTGCCGTACGCATGCTGGAACTACGCACGCGTGATCGAGAACACCCTGCGCTCGACCTGAGTCGGCTCGAAACCCCGAGCCCTTGTAACTCGTCTGCGAACGACCTAGCATCGTAGTGCGACTATCTCGCCAGGGACGAAAGGGGTCTATGTTCATGCACGTCAACCTCAAGTTGCCGCTCGCGCTCGCTCTCGCGGCGACCGCCGCACTGATGCTGGTAGCGGGTGCAGTAGCCGACCCGTCACCGACCGTCACCTTCGGCTCCAGTCACGACGGCGCCTCCGCCGGCTGGTCGCAGGGCAAGGGCTCGGCCATCGATCTGACTCTCGGCACGAGCTCGGGCTCGTTTGCGGAGGTCAGGCTGCACCAGGCACACGGGAGCTCGGTGAGCACTCTCCCGGAGCCGGGCTTCACGACGGACAACTACAGCGCAGGCTCGCCTCGCTACTTCATCACCCTCGACGACGGCGACACGCTGTGGGGCTACCCGCCGAACGCCGGACTCAACGGCAGCAGCTTCGCGTGGGCGATCGACAACGGCAACACGTACCTGTCGTGGGCTCAGGTGCAGGCTGCCGAAGCCGGTGCCACGGTCACGAACGCATACGTCATCGCGGACGCAGACCAGGCCGCGGGCACGGTGGATCAGATCACCGGCCTGACCTTCGGCGGCATCGACTTCAACTGACGGCCTGGGATGGGGAAGCGCTCCGGCGCTTCCCCATCCCAGGTGGTCGCCACGGCCGCGGTCTCGGGCTGCGCCACCGTCTGGCCGAACTCGTTGAGGTAGGCCTGCTGGTCGGGCGCCGTGAAGAAGTCGTGCGCGGCGTTCACGCCCCAGGCGTAGAGCGAGTCGGCATCGGCCTTCGTGAGGCCGAAGTCGGTGGTGCTGATCTGGTGGGTGGGGATCGAGACGGTGCGCGCCGACACGACCTGCTCCATCTGCTGACGGTCCCACGCCTCGGTCGCCGCGGAGAACATCGCCTTCAGGAGAGGCACCTCCCAGAAGGGCCGCGGGATCTTCCGGTACGGCAGACCTTCGTCGACGCTTGCGCCGCCGTGCAGGCGGAAGCCCAGCGTCGGGCGCTTCGGGTTCGGGCTGTCGAAGAGCCAGATCGGGAAGTTGGACAGAAGCCCGCCGTCGACGACGTAGACCGGCTTGCCCTCGCGATGGAGCACGACGGGCGTGAAGAGGAACGGATAGCTCATGCTCATCCGGACGGCCTCGACGACCGGGAAGGTGTCCTTGTCGAACGCCTTCCCGTCGGCGTCGGTGTAGTCGGGCAGGTCGTCCGGCATGATGATCATGCGGGCGGTGGTGACGTCGGAGCCGATCACGTGCAGCCGGTACTTCGCCCGCTCGTACTTCGCATCGGTGATGCCGGGAATGTCCTCCTTGGGAGGCAGGTCGCGCCGCTTCACGTCGGCGAACGTGAGCTCCGTCTTGCCGAGCTCCTTCGCGAGCGGCGACGCGGCGAGCTGCTCGCCCATCCACTCGAGGAAGTACTTGCCCGGCGCCATCCCGCGCAGCCGGAACACCGCATTGAACAGCCCGCCGAGCCACATCCCGCCCGGGCCGGTGTCGGCGAAGCGGGAGTACTTCGCCGCCGCGAGGAGCTTCTGCAGGCCGGCGGCGTCGTAGCCGCAGACCAGCAGCGCGGCGACGATCGAGCCGGCCGACGTGCCGGCCACGTTGACCCACTCCTTGACCCCGGCGTCGCGCTCGGCGGCGGAGATCGCCCCGGCGAACGCGATCCCCTTGACGCCGCCGCCCTCGAACACGCCGTCTGCGCGGTGACTCTCGTCTACTGCCACGATTCCCCTCCCTACTCGACCTGTTCGATGACCCAGAAGTCGCGCGCCAGGCTGTGGCTCGTGACGTAGCTCGCCGGCAGCCAGAAATACCCGTCGTCGGCCCAGTCGGGCCCCCACGAGTTGCGGCACTCGAAGTAGAGCTGGCGCCTGATCAGCTTGTAGCCGACCGCGACCACGGCGTGGCCTCCGAGCGTGCTCTCGTCCGGCTGCGGCATCGGCACGACCCCGTCCGAGCCGACGTCGCTCTCGAACGACTCGTAGACGGTGAAGCCGAACGAGATCGGATAGCCCGCGGCGAGCACGTTCTGGATCCCCATCTCTGTCTGGACGACGCGCGCGTACCGGATCGCCTGATGCTTCAGCGCGGCCTTGTACGCGTTGGCGGACGGCCTCTTCGCGAACTTCGTGATCACGTACGGCCAGGCGGTCTCCGGCGGAGCGCCGAGCTGCGCGACCGATTTGATCCCGTCCCGGATCTCCGCGCCGGAGTCCTGCGAGACCGTGCCCTCCATCGCGCGCTCGTTGTAGTAGATGAAGAGGCGCGACGGCGTGGCGGCGTCGGACTCGGCCTGCTTCAGCTCGTTGAACTCGAGGATGGCGCCGATGCTGTTCGCCGTGCACGAGCCGAGCTGCCCCTGGTCGTACACCGGCGGCATCTGCGCCCGCAGGCTCACCTTCCGCGGCAGCGCCTTGACCGGCTCGACGGCGAGAAGGTAGTCGCGCATGTCGGGGCTGTCCGGCCGCCAGCCGAAGCGCTTCTGGGTGCGGACGGCGAGGCCGGCAGGTGCGTCGCTCACGAGGTGCTCCCTTCTGAGGATGTGCTCGAGGTTGTGGGCGAACCGGCGACCGGCGGGCTCGTCCCCGTGGATGCGGGCGGCGGGCCGCTCTTGGAGCCCGGCAGCACGGAGGTGAGCGTGTCCTGGGCCCAGCGCTCGCTGAACCCGGCCAGGAAAGCGAGGACGAGCAGCGCCAGCCGCCGGTCGTGGGAGGTCTCGCTCGCGGCGACGGGGAGGTGGAGCAGGCCGCCGTCGAAGGCGAACGTGATCGCCATCCCGAACGCGCCGCCGATCAGCGGCCGCAGGCCGCCGAGGAAGAATGCGTACGGCCCGCCGACGTCGTAGTCGAGCTCGAACGAGCCGCTGTTGATCCGCTGGATCACGCTCACGACCGCACCGACGGCCCCGGCGATGAGGGCGGCGATCGGCGTGGCCCAGGTGATCGACAGCCACAGCGCGGCGATCGCCGAGAGGACGACCAGAACGGCCGCGATCCCGCCCGAGTAGATGAGCTGCGCCTGCCCGTTGGCGGCTTCGCAGTAGTAGTCCTTGACCTTGCGCATCTCCTCCTGCTCGTGCGCGAGCGCCGCCTTGATCTTTTCCCCGTCGGTCGTGCCGGCTCGGGCGTCGACGAGGCTGAGGAGGTGGGAAGCCGAGGAGACGACGAGCTCGAGGCAGATCCGCTGCCGCACGCCGGTGAGCACCGCGTTCGCCCGGACGGCGAGCTCGTCGCAGCGGTGCAGCTCGGCGGCGACTGCCGGACTGCTCTTCGTCGCCCAGTCGCTCTCGCGGTGGAAGCCGAACACCGGCGAGAGCAGCCCGCGGAGCCGTCTCCGTTCCGTGAGGGCGACCGCGCTCTCGATCTCGGCGCACCAGTACGCGCGCACGATCTGCCCGTGGTGCGCCTGAAAGTCGCTGAGGACGGCGTCGTAGGCCGCGTCGGCGGCGGCGTCGAGCGTGCCCGCCTGCCGCGCGCGCCACCAGTCGTGGTGGGCGTAGACGAGCTCGGTGAACGACGGCGGGTTCGCCTCGTTTCCCCTGGATTGCGCCTCCACCTGCCGCACGGGTGAGACGTCGTCGCTCAACGGCTGGATCAGCTCGGACACTCCGGCCTCCGATCCCGTAACGGCGGCTGTCTCTCCTTGCCCTGACCTTAAGGGGTCATCGCAGCGCGCACAAGGGCTGGGCTCAGGTCACGACCAGATTCGCGAAGTCGCGCGCGCCGCCCCGGAAGTAGTCGGTGTCGCACTTGCTCGGGACGCCGGCGACGGTGCCGTGGCTCGAGTACTGCCAGAGGGCCCACTGGTCGCCCCACGGCGCCAGCGAGCCCGGCTGCGGCACGCTCCAGTGCGCGATCCACAACGGGCAGCGCTTCACGCGCGCGAGCTGCGCCGTGGTGAGGTGCGGCAGGATGCTCGTCCAGAACCCGGGACCCGTGTAGAGGATCGGGTGGTGCCCGCAATCCTTGCGGTACGCGTCGACGAACTGGAGGAGGTGCCGCGCGCACTTCGCCGCGGGCTGTCCGTTCGGCGTCTCGAAGTCGTAGGCGAGCGGCAGGTCGCTCTTCCTGCCCCAGCCGCCCGCACGCGCGAACTTGACCGCCATCGCAGCCTCGGCGGCACCGTCGCGCTGGTTGTTGGCCGCCGACGCGACGCGCGCGAAGTAGTACGGGAACCAGGCGAGTCCGCTCTCGCGCAGCGCCTTGATCCGGCCGGGGCCGTAGCGGGTGTCGTGAACGTCGCCGTCGGCGACCCGGACGACCGCGAAGGAGATCCCGGACGCGTGTGCCTTGGCGAAGTCGACGTCGCCCCTGACGTCCGAGACGTCGAAGCCGCGCAGCGTCGTCTCGACGGGCTGCGGCTTCGGCTTCGGACTCGGCTTCGGACTCGGCTTCGGAACCGGTGCGGGGGGCGGCACTGCCGAGCCGAGCGCGTGCCAGACGCCGGCGTCGACGACGCCGTTCGCGCGAAGGCCGCGGGATCGCTGGAAGGAGCGCACCGCTTTGTCCGTCGCGTCGCCGAAGTCGCCGTCGTCGGCCAGCCCGACGTGGTCGAGCGTGTTCAAGCGGCGCTGCACACGGGCCACGTGCGTGTCCTGGCCGGCGCCGCCGGAGCCCTTGCACAGGATCGGATGCCGCTGGTCCGGGCCCGGGTCGGGCCGGCCGAAGCCGCCGTCGTACTCCCGGTGCCACCACTCCCACTTCGCGTCCCAGTGATGCCAGCCGAAGCTTCCGCCGTGCTCGTCGACGAGGTCGGCCATGTGATGCTCGGCGACGTCGACGGCGTGTCCCAGGCCGTGGTTGCTCGTCCCGGGTGTCGCAGCGTTGCTGCCGAACTGCTTCTTGCAGAGCACCTGGCCGGCGTAGTTGCGATAGGCGCCGAGCGGGCCTTCCGGATAGATGTCGCCTCGGGCGCCGTACCGGTGGAGCAGGAACAGCCGCATCGTGTTCCAGGAGGCGGCGGCGCCCTCGGCGGCGAGGAACAGGCCGAGCTTCGGGTGGTAGATCGACGCCAGCTGCTTCGGGGTCAACCGCCCGTTCTGCATCGAGACTCCTCCTTCGGTCGTGCCGGGGCTGCTGTCGGACCCTCTCCCTCAGCGGGCGAGGATCCTGCCGGTCTTGAGGTTGAGGTGGGTCGTGTCGTGGACGCGCGTGTTGCTGCGGTCGTGGAAGGTGATCGTGAGGTGGTGGTCGCGGCCGGTCATGTCGACCGTGACGGTGAGGTAGCCGAACTCGACGACCGGCGGCTTGTCGAGCGTGTACTCGCCCACCGTGACCGGAGTGGCCGGGAGCCCGCCGATCGGGCGGGTGGCGGCGAAGCCCCCCGAGCCGGCCACGACGTACGGGATCTCCCGCCCGTCGACCCGGCGCGTGAAGCGCTGGTAGAGGTGGGCGTGCCCCGAGAGGACGGCGTCGGGCCAGAAGCCGGCCGCCCGCGAGGCGGTGTCGATGTCCTTGGCGAGGCCGCTCCCGCCCCCGTGTCCGGCGTCGACCGAGGCGGGCGGGTGATGGCACGCGATGATCACCGCGCGCTCGCCCGCCTTGCGCGCCGGAGCGAGTCGTGCGAGCTCGGCCTGGAGAAAATGGAGCTGCTCGTCGCCGGCGAGCGTGGGATAGCGGCCGTTCTGGCTCGAGATCACGCCGGGGCTTTCGAGCACGTTGGTGTAGAGGCCGATGACCGAGACGAACGGCGCGTCGAGCGTGAAGTAGACGCCCGGCTGGTCCATCGTCGACCGCACGACGGAGCCGGCGTCGGGAGACGGACCGGGAGCGGCCGCACAGAAGTTGCGCAGGAAGGCGGTCAAGGTCGCGATCTGGGGCAGGTCGGGCTTGTCCCCGAAGACCATCCCGTCGTGGTTGCCGGGGATGGCGAAGATCGGCCGGTCGTACGCGCGGAACGGCTCGTAGAACTGGTCGTAGTAGTACTGGCCCTCGCCGAAGTTGTAGACGACGTCGCCGAGGTGGAAGAAGAACGCCGGCCCGGAGGCGCCGCCTTCGTGGACGTCCCGCACCATCGCGTCGGCGACGCTCGCCTCGTTCGCGAGGGCCTGTCCGGCCGTCTGGAAGCTGTTGACCTTCGCGGCTCCCGTGTCGCCGACCGCGTGGAAGCTGATCCGCTCGGCGGCCGTGATCGCGGCCAGGAACTCCGGCTCGAGAACGTCGGCGAGGTCGATCCGCGGTTGCGCCGTGCGCGGCTCGGGCACCGGCTGCAGATCCTTGCGGTGCAGCTTGTAGTAGACGCTGTCGTAGTACGCCTCGCTCGTGTTGTCGATCTGGAACGAGATCTCGTCCGGCGCGGGTTGCGGGTCGGCGAACAGCCTGCCCCCAGCTCCCGTCAACTTCCGATACGCGGCGTCCAAGGCCACAGCGGTCCCTCCTCCGATCCCGGTCGATCTCCGAGCCGCCGCAGACCCAACAAGCCGACGCTAGAGCCGTCGCCTTCGCAGGTCAACCCCCAATCGCCCGGCCGAGCTTCTGCAGCCACGTGTCGGCGGGGATGAGCAGCCCGCGGCTGGCGAGACCGACCATCCGGTCGAGCGCACGGAGATAGTCGTCGGCCAGCGGCGGCTCGCCGCCGAGTGTCCAGAGCGCCTCGGCGTTGATCCAGGCCGCGTCGCGCGCTCGGCCCACGTCCCACATCGCCACCACGTCGTCGATGCGCCGGAAGCGATGGACGAGCCGGTCGACCCAGGCGAGCCAGCCGGTCAGGTACGAGCCCTTCACGCGGGCCTCGACCTGGGCGAGCAGGGAGTCGACCTGCTCGTAGTCCGCATGCTCGCGCGATCCCGGTCCGAGCTCGAGCCCGAGCTCGCGGCAGGTCGCGACGAGCGCGACCGGGAGGTCGCGGTTGGTGTGTGCGTTCATCCCTGCGAGTGCGAACTGGAGCGGCGCGATCCCGCGGCGCGAGCGCTGGACGAAGAGGGGAGCCCAGGCCGACGGCGTGCTCGCCGGGTCGCTCGCGTGCGCGTCGAGCGCCGCGAAGAAGAGGCCCGCGAAATGGACGTCGAGCGTCTCGAGGAAGTGCGGGTCGGCGAAGCCTCGCCGCGTCAACTCTGCGCCGACTCCCTCGGTCACCTCGCGGTAGAGGCGGGCAAAGCAGACGACGCCGTCGGAGGGCGGCGCCGACGCCTCGATCGTCCTGAGGCGCTCGATCACGTCGGCGACGGCCACCGCCCCATCTTCGTCTGGGCACAGGACGCCGTTGACAGCCGCGGGCGATGAGGCTTAGATCCGACTTGGCAGCCGCGGGGCCGGAGTCGAGGGGATCGGTGTTGAGTGTTCCGGGTGGAGGGTTGCTGCGGCCTCAGTTGGACGTATTCGTCCTCGTCGCCGTGCGCCTCTACCGCGACGGGATCGCGGACGCGCTCGCCCGCGACGCCCGCTTCTGGGTCGTCGGGCGCTGCGGCGCCCTGCAGGACGCCGAGTCGCAGCTGCTTCTGCTCCCCGCCGCGCCCGCTGTGACCGTCGTCGACCTCGGCCTGCCCGAAGGGGCCGGCGCCGCCCGCTCGCTCCGAGCGCTCTGGCCCGACATGAGCATCGTCGCGCTCGGCGTCCCGGAGGTCGACGCCGACATCGTCCAGCTCGCCGAGGCCGGGGTCGACGGGCTCGTGACGCAGGACGCCAGCCTGGCGGAGTTGCTCGACGCGGTCGCCGCGGCCGTGCGAAACGAGGCTCTCACGACGCCGACGGTGGCCGGAGTCCTCCTCCGTCGCGTCGCCTCGCTCGCCGGCGAGCACCGCCCCACCGAGGACGCCTACCTCACGCGCCGCGAGCGCGAGATCGTCGTGCTCATCAGCCGTGGGCTCTCGAACAAGGAGATCGCGCAGTCGCTGCGGATCGAGCTCTCGACCGTGAAGAACCACGTGCACAACATCCTCGAGAAGCTCCACGTACACCGCCGCGCCGAGGCGGTCTCCGCTGCTCGCACGCGCGGCGGGCTCGACGAGATCTAGATCCACCGCTCGATCCAACTCGGACCGCCGCCTGGATCGAGATTGAACCGTGCGGTCCATTCTCAGCACGGCCGGGCGAGCCCAGGATCGATCCAATCGATGCTTCTCCGCCGACCACGGTGTTGCTCGCCGACATGCCGCGCCTCCTCCGCGAGATCGTCGCGACGATCGTCCGCGGCCAAGCGGACCTCGAGCTCGTGGGCGAGGTCGACAGCACAGATCAGCTGGTCGGCTTGCCTCCACTGGGGGTGCCGGACGTCGTGATCGCGGGCGAGAGCGATTCGGTCGGCGCGGTCGCGGCGGAGCTGCTCGAGCGGTTCCCCCGGCTGCGTGTGCTCGAGGTGGCCGGCGACGGCGGCTCGGCGAGCGTGTACGAGCTGCGGCCGGCGCGCACGCTCGTCGCCCAGATCGGGGCCGACTCGCTGCTCGGCGCGCTGAGGGGCGAAGCGAAGTGAACTACGAGGACCGCACGCTCGTCGCGCTCGCCGACCCGGCGACCCGGCCGGACGCGTTCGACCAGACCGCGCTCGAGCAGATCGTCTCCGCCGGCTACGACGCCGACGTCCTCGGGGTCACGGGCCCGTTCGCGGCGGTGTTCGACGACTTTCGGCTCGCCGTCTCGGCCGAGGCCGACGTCCTGCTAAGCGGCGTGTTCGGGCCTTCGTCCGGGGAGGCCCCGATGCACGCGCGCTTCCAACTCAGCGGCTTGCCCGAGCAGACGCCTCTGCGCGTCGACGCGATCTGGCGGGGGGCGATCGTCGCCCGTTACCGCGAGAGCGGCGATCCGATCACCGATGTCGTCAGCGACTGGCCGAGCGCCGACGCGGTCGACGCCGCGGTCGCCGTCGCGAACGGCGGCGTCCTGCCCGCCGATCCGGACGTCCTCGAGACCGCCCGCCGCGACGAGCTCCTCTCCGAGCTACGGGCGACGCTCGACCAGCCGGACGCGCTCGACGGAGCCGCCCTCGACGGCTGGCTCGAACGAGTCGGCGCCGCCTCGGTCGGAGACTTCCTCGAGCACGTCGCGCCGAGCACCGCGCTCGGCACCGTCACGGTCGCCTTCGCGCCGCCGCGCGCGGTCTCCGAGACGGCAAGACGGCTGCCCATCGCCGCCGCGCTGCTCGTCCGCGACGCCGGCTTCTCGGTCACCGAGCTCCTCGCCGAGACGAGCCTCGTCCGCGAACGCCTGACGCGGCTCGGCGCAGCAGTTCCCTCGACGAACGGAGCCACTCCGACCCGCCAGCTCGTCGTGATCTGGGTCGTCCCCGCCTCGGTGTTCGACGACGCCGACTGGCCGGGGGCGACGTCCGACCTCCGTCGCTCGAATGCCGGCGCGTGGCTCGCCGAAGCCGGCATCGGGCTCGCCGCGACCGCATGACCGCGAGCACCCGTACCCGCCGCCCAAGGAGGCGCCAATGACCGCCGCTGCATTCCCGTTCGTGAAGGTCGACATCGACACGTCCGGGCTGCAACCAACCGCCGAGCGATCGCCCGGCGTGATCGCCATCGTCGGGAAGGCGCTGCCGTCGGCGAACGCCGGCGGGGCCGACCCCAACACGCCCTACGTGATCGCGACGCTCGACGACGCGAAAGCCCTCTTCGCGAAGGTCGACGGGGACGGCAACCTGCAGACGACGACGATCTACGACTCGATCGAACTCGCGTTCCTGCAGGACCCGCAGCCGTCGAAGATCTACGCAGTCCAGGTCCAGGGCACGAACTACGCAGCCGCCCTGACCGCGCTCGAGGCGCGCGACGACGTGACGATGGTGTCGCTCGCCAACGAATACGACCCCGGCGCGACGGGATCGCCGCCGACCAACCTCCAGGCCCTCAAGGCGCACGTCGAGGACATGTCGTCGCAGGGCAAGAAGCGGATCGGCGTCGCCATGATCGACCCGACCCGCGTCCGCTCGGCGACGTACGCGACCGACGCCTACAACGCGGTCGCCGACCTCAAGAGCGGCGACGGCCGGATGGTGATGATGGCCGCCCGCGGCTCGACCCAGGACGTCGCCACCGCGGCAATGGCAGCGATCGCCGGCTACGAGCCGCAGGTGTCGATGGTGCTGAAGCCGATCCGCGGGATCACGATGCCCCAGACGTCGCAGTACGGGCCGGGCGAGATCACCGCGCTCACGGACGACGACAACAACATCAACCCCGTCATCGACCCGGACCTGATCGTCGGCACGAATCTCTACTTCGCCGAGGACCGCACCTTCACCGGCGACGCGAGCAGGCAGTACATCGACATCGTCCGCGTCCTCGACGACATCGACTTCCGCCTCAAGGCCGGTCTGATCGGCGCAATCGGGGACTCCCGCATCACGTTGCGCGGCCTCACGTCCGTGAAGCTGCGGACGCAGGGCATCCTCGAGCCGCTCCGCGAGAACGCGGTGATCGACGCGTACGACATCTCGATCCCCGTCCTCGACATCCTCAGCGTCCCCGACTCCGCGCGGTCGCCCGGCGACACGAACACGGTGACGACGGCGCGCGCCGACCGCGCGGTCGACATGTACGTGTCGATCACGTACGGCCCGGCCGTCCACTACCTGCACGTGACCCTCAAGCCCTCGTTCTAAGGAGCAGCGCCGATGCCTGACTGGAACACACGACTCGCGGTCGACTTCTGGACGGATCAGAGCGACAACCCGGCCACCCAGATCCCGGTCACGCCGATCAACACCTTCAGCACGACCATCGGGCTCGTCGCCACCGAGCTGCACTCGATCGAGGCGACGCACGTCGGCGCGGTGTACGCCCCGCGCTCGATCGCGTTCACGATGACCTTGAACGCGATGGGGACCGCCGCAGCCCAGCTCGCCACGATGGCGTTGAAGGGCAGCCGGTTCGACATCATCGTGCAGGTGCAGGAAGGGACGGACTGGTCGTTCCAGTCGATCCTGCTCAAGAACTGCATCGCCACCCAGCTGCAGACGAACGCACCCGTCAGCGGCGCTCCGACGCTCACGATCTCGGGTGTCGCATTGAAGGCGACCGAGACCGCCGCGCCGAACAGCCCGGCCCCTGCCGACCAGCCCGTGACGATCCCGTTCTGAGATGGACGAGGTCCGCACAGTCGTCGGGCACGGGCCGCCCGCGGGCGCACCGCCGGGGGGCGACGCCGTCGCGCACTACTCGTTCCCGGTGGAGATCGAGGTGCGGTCGGTGGGTGCCGAGATCGACCGGGAAGAGATCATCGACGCCGCGTTCGCGCGGCTCGTCGAGGAGCTCTCGGCGATCTGATGGCCCCGGTCTCCGTCTCGGTCCCGACGCGGCTCCGCGTCGACACGCGGGCGCTCCGCGACGGCCGGCGCGAGTTGGCCGACGCGCTCGCCGCCGCAACCGGCCGCGCCGTCGCTTCGTCGCGTGCTCACCTCCCCGCGACCGTTCCGGTCGTCGCTCCGCCGACGTTCGACTGGAGCGGGGACGGCGCGGGCGACGTCGACGCGGCGACGCGCGCCGACGTCGAGGCGCTCTGCGCCGAGCAGATCGCCCGTGCAGTCGCGGTGCTGGAGGTGCCCGTCGTCGACGCGACCACGACCGTACCTCCGGCCGTCAGCCGGAGCACCGGAACGCCGGCCGAGCCGGCCGCTCCCAGAACGGGCCGCCTGCCACAGCCGGCAACCGCAGTCTCGGCGTCTCCGCACGCGTCGGCTTCGAGCGTCGCGCAGCCGGCCGCCGAGCTCGGCGGGATTCCGCTCGTGCTGCCGACCGAGGAGCTCGAGGACATCGACTCGCTCGTCGCCGAAGCGCTCGCCGCCGAGCAGGAGAGAGAGTCGCGGCAAGCCGTTTGCGAGCCGTTTCTCGACGAGCCGAGCATCTTCGACTTCGGGCCGGTCGGCCACGAGCTCTGGCGCCGCACGACCGAGATCGCCGACCTCCTCGAGACCGATCCCTGCCCGTACGGAGGGGCGTTCCTGCTCACCGCGGCGGACGTCCTGCTCCTGCGCGTGCTCGACATCGGGCTCGCCGACGTGGTCGAGGCGGGGACGAACGTCGCGACCGGGCCCGGTGGCGCCGACGTGCGCTTCCGGCCGAGCTCGTCCGTGCAACTCGAGGCGCTCGAGGTCCTCGCGAGCGTCGTGCCGCTGCTCACCGCACTGACGGCGCTGCTCGAGCAGCTGCCCGACGGGATGCCGCCCGGCTGGACGCCCGGGCTGCACGAGCTTCTCGATCCTCGGCTCGACGAGGTCGTCGCGACCCTCTTCCGCCTGACGTGCCGCGTGCTCTTTCTCCAGACGCTCAACGCCTCGCGCATCGCCGTCGAGGCGCGCCGGGCCGAGCCGGCGTTCAAGCAGTTCGCCGGCCTGTTCGCGGCCGTGATCACCCAGCCGCGGTCGGCGCTCGCGGAGCTCGCGGATCTTCGCGACCGGCTCGCGAGCGACCCGCCGGGAGGTGCGGCGATCGTCGAGGAGGCCGGGGTGCGGAGGATCCGCGATCGCCACGGCCGGCAGTGGACGCTCGAGGAGCTCGCCGCCGAGATCACCGCCCGCCGAGCCGCCGTCGTCAGCCCCGACCCGTTCGTGAACCAGCTCGCGCTCCTGCCCGAGGTGGACCTGCGCTTCCGCATCCCCGACGCCGCCGTCCCCGGCGAGCTGCGGCGGCTACTCGACGAGCTCTACACGATCGTCGTCGAGCAGACCCTTCATGCGCAGGCCGATCCGGACCTCGGTTTCGCCTGGGCCCACGTCGTCCCGACGGACGGGATGGCGATGGTGCCGTACACCATCTACCTGCTCCGCGGCCTGCATCTGCTGGCACACGAGCTGCTGAGCGACGAGCTCGGCGACGACCTCTTCTACCCGCGCGGGATCAATCTCCTGTTCGGCAGCGAGCTCGGGGCGCGGGCGCTCGCCGGCCCAGGCGAGCTGGACGGGCTCGTCGAGACCGCGCTCGTCGCGGCCTCGCCCGTCGAGCTGCCCGTGAGCCTTCACCCCTCGTCCCCGGCCGAGCCCGACGCCGCCGGCGCCGCGGTCGAAACGCCCGCCGCCGCGCCCGACACGCCGGCGCGCTCCCCGAAGCCCGCCCCCGCTGAATCGCCAGAGCCCGACGAGCCGGCCCGTGAACCGGGGCCCGTGCTCGAGTGCGCCGAGCCGGAGCCGGAGGACGCTCCCGCGCTGCTCGAGCTGACCTTCCAGCCGGACGGTGTCGCCGGAGTCGACGGCGGCTACGTGCTGGTCGAGCCGGCCACCGGCTGGGCGCCGGCGGGCGCCGAGTCGTACTCGAGCCCGGAGGGACGGCGGCAGCTGCTCGTCGGGCTGGAGGCGCGGGCGCGCTTCACGCTCGGCCTGCCGGGATGTCGCGGCTGGCGGTGCGGGAGCGGCGGAGCCGAGCTCGACACGATCGCGGCCGCGGCGCTCGAGGAGCTGCGGTCGAGCGAGCCCGAGCTCGCCGGCCGGATCGAGCTCGGAGCAGGGCGATGACGGACGCCGGAGCGAGCCTCGCCCAGAGCTTCCAGTTCGACCAGTACTACGACCACCTCTGGTCGGGGCTGCTGACCGACGGCGCGCTCTTCATGCCGATCGCCGTCATGTCGCAGATGAAGCTCACCGAGACGTACGCGCTCCCGCCCATCGGCACGACGGCGATGAAGGCGATCGTCGACGTGCACGACGACACGATCGAGCTGACGATCGCGCTCGTCGGGCCGGAGCGTTTCGCCTGGAAGGTGATCCTCGAGACGATGGCCGAGTCGAGCAAGCGCGGCAGCCCGCTCACGAAGGTCCCGCTCGTCAAGAACATCCCCGGCGTCTCGGGGCTCGCACTCGTCACCTCGATGACGATCCGCACCGACCTGCAGGTGAAGACGCTCGTCTTCACCGCGTCGGCAACACGCCGCGACACGCTCGACGCCGTCATCACGCTCGCGTACATGCCGCGCCCGAGCAAGTGGGGCAAGATCCTCGACGCGTCGACGATCGTGATCGGCGCCCTGGGGGACTGCTTCGGCTGATGAGCGCCGTCTTCCCCATCGAGCGCTACCTCGTGCCGCCGGCTGCGGCGCCGCTGCCCGCCGCCGTCGTCGAGACCTGGCGGCTGCTGCAGGGCCTGCCCGAGACGCTGACACTCGACGGCCAGGTCACCCTGATTCTCGCGCTGGCGACGGGCCTCGCGACGCAGTGGCGCGACGCGGACCCCGGAGCCGTCGTCTCGTCGAGCGACGCCGAGCTCGCGCCCTGGGCGGCTGCCCCGGCCACGCCGGTCGGCGACGTGACGCGCCCCGCGTTCCGGCTGTACGTCCTCGTCGGCGGCGGTCCAGTCGCGGCTCTGCCGCTCGCGGCCGGGCTGCATCGGGTCGCGGCCGACGACGGCAACGCGGCCACGGGCGCGACCCTCGAGCTCCGCATCCTGGCCTGGGAGATCCATGCCGGGAACCTCGTCGGCGGCGGGGACCTCGGCTCCTGGCTGCGCTTCGAGTGGAGACGGGTGGGCGCCGGCTCTGCGGCATTCGCGACGCCGCCGGTGAATCCGCACGTCGTCGAGCGGCTGCAGCGGAGCTTCCGCCTCGAGTCGCAGACCGGCGCCGCGGCGGCAGGGGCCGCCGGCTGATGCTCTCGCTCGAGCAACTGCAGCAGGACATCCTGGTCGGGAACGACGCCGGCTGGGCGCTCACCTTCCACACGGAGGACGCCGACGGCTACGTGGTCGAGACGCCCGTCACGACGTTCAGCCGCGACGACTACTACGGGGAGATCCAGGCGACGCTGCCCAGCGACCTCGCCGGCGGGCGCTACCAGTTCACGATCGAGGGCTTGACCGACGAGGACTACGCGAAGATCGCGCCGTTCACGCCCCGGAATCCGAACGGCACCGATCCGACCAAGGACCGTCCGGACAAGTCCACGAAGCCGGAGGTCGTGCGGCTCTACCTCTACTGGCGCGACACGAATCCGGGCTTCGCGGGAGACTTCGCAAGCATCGTCGGCATCAGCGGCGGCTCGACTCCCGGCTTCTCGGACCTGATGAAGAACGCGCTCGTCGCCGAGCTCGCGATCGTCTCGGTGAGCCGGCAGGCGGGCGATCGGCGCTACGAAGCGGTGATCAAGGCCCAGGAGCGCGTCTTCAAGCGCCTCAACGACAAGAAGCTGCGCGAGACGCGCGATTCGCACGAGAGCGCGGTCGCGCTCGCGACGTTCCTCACCGGCAAGTGGGACGCGAACGGCGGCGGCGTCGGAATCCACCTCGTCACGACGCCGAACTACGGGTTCAACGCCGACGGGACGCTGCCGAGTAGCAACGCCACCGCCCAACCGGCCGGCGCGGGTGGCGCAGGCGACGGCGGCGGGCAGGGCCAGACCGGCCAGCAGAGCCCCGGGACGCAGCAGCAGTCGCCGCCGCCGAGAGACACGTACAAGAAGCTCCTCGCGGACGCAGCGGACAAGGTTGCGGACGGCCTCCACGCTTACGCGCGCGGGATCATCCTGATCCGCGACGGCTACCTCCACTTCGGCAAGCGGCCGATCCCGATCGACCAGGCTCCGCCGAGCACCCCCGGGGCGGGAACGGCCGGGCCGGTGACGCCGCCGGCCGTTCCCGGGGTGACCGGCGGGTCCTCGTCGGGCGCCGTCCAGTGGACGAAGAGCGAGCCGAAGGCGCTCTCGTACACGAACGGACTGATCCAGGCGACGCGGCAACCAGCGGCCCAGGGCGGGGGCGGCGGCGGGGGCGGCGGCGGTGCTGCGGGCGGCGCCGGCGCGGCGGCGAGCGCGGCAGGAGGAGGAGGCGGCGGCGACACCGGCGGCGGCGGAGCCGCGCAACAGGCCGTTGGCCAGGCCAGCGCCGGCCAAGCCGCCCAGCTCGGCACGTCTCCCGGCAAGGACGAGCAGTGGACGCTCACGCTCAAGGGCCGGCCGGACATCAAGCCGGGCCACCTCGTCACCTTCCACCTGCCGCCCGAGGAGGACCCGCAGGCGGCGCTGACGACCACGCCCTCGTCGTGGGGGACCGCCGCGCTGCGCGACCTCGTCGGCGTCGGCGGGTTCGAGGAGAACACCACCGTCGTGACGGTCTACGTCACCTCCGTCACCCACAAGCTCGGCCGCACGAGCGGCTTCTCGACCACCGTGAGCGGCGTCAACGTCGGCGCCAAGGCCGGCGACGACTGGCCCTGGTCGCACGACCGGCCCGAGACCGCGGCCGCGAGCAGTCCCAGCGCGGGCGCCGGGCGCACGCAGGGGAACGGCAGCTCGCCGCCGGCCGACGCCGCGACCCAGATCCGGAACGCCGCCGAGGCCGTCGTGGCGCAGTTCCGGCTGCCGGAGATGGCCGAGGTGCGCTCGAGCACGTCGACTGGCACGGGATCGACGGAACCGCCCGCCCAGACCGAGACGGTCTGGCGCGGACTGCTGCCGCCGGACGGCAGAGGCAACCAGGGCCGCCGGCTCGGGATCGAGCGCGCGACGGCCGACGCGCTGAACGGCGTCTCGTACGCGACGCCCTTCGCGTGGGGCAAGGTCGGGCTCGTCCTGCCTCGGTATCCGGGAACGCGGGTCCTGCTCGCGCACCGGAAGGGCGAGCCGAACGACCCCGTCGACGTGGGCGCCGTCTGGGAATCGGGGACGGCGCGGGAGAGCCAGGCGGGCGACTGGTGGCTCAGCCTGCCGGCGAAGGTCGCCCAGGCGGATCGGGCCGGCCCGCCCTCGAGCGCCGACCGGCCGGCCGACTACACGGGCGACGTGACGAACGACCTCACGGACGCCGACGGCAACCGCGTGATCGAGGTCGGCGAGCTCGCGATCCGCGTCACGCGCAACAGCCTCACGCAGGCCGGGACGCGGCCCGCTCGCGGCTCCGAGCAGGACGGAATCACGATCGAACACGTCGACGGGGGCGCCAAGATCACGATCGCCCACGACGGCAAGATCACGATCCACGCGAACCAGGGCCTCGAGATCGTCGCCGACCAGGGGGACATCTCGATCACGGCGAGCGCCGGGGACGTGAAGTTGCAGGGCACGAACATCGACGCCCAGGTCTCCGGCCAGATGAACGTCCACTAGGAGGAGCGATGCCGCAGGTACTCACGACATCGGCCCAGATCATGTGCGGGCACGGCGGGCAAGCGCAACTCTCGAGCAGCTCGAAGCTCAAGGTGAACGGGACGCCGGTCCTGCTGCAGGCGGGAGTCGGACCGACGATCAACGGCTGCACGGTGCAGACGACGAACTCGACCGCCCCCGACCTGGTCGCGACGGTGTCGGGCGGCCTCGCGACCAAACTCGCGTCGGGCGGCGCACCGGTGCTGCTCTCGACGTTCACCGGCACCGGCAGCGGATTGCCGCAGCCGTCGCCGCTGACGGCGACGGAGTCCCAGACGAAGGTGCTGGCCACGTAGATGCCTGACCTCGTCGCCCAGCAACAGCAACAGCAGGAGCTCGTGCGCCGGGCGGTGCTCGGCTGGGGCCTCGCGTGCCCCGAGATCCTGCCCGGCGTCGACCTCGGCCGCGACCTCGAGCTCGTGCCGGCCGACGACGGCTCCGTCGACTTCGCGCTCGTCGAAGGCATCGACAACCTCGGCCAGTCGCTGACGGTCGCGCTCACGACGCTGCTCGGGAGCGACGTCTTCAACGGCGCGTACGGCTGGGACGGCCTGAACGCACTCGCGGAGGAGACGTCTCCGTCGCTCGTCCGGGAGCGCGTGCGCGTGTCGATCGCACAGACCCTCACTCGCGATCCGCGGGTGCGGCGGATCACCGACGTCAGTCTCGCGGGCGACGGCGGGATCGGCCAACCGCCCAGCGGCAGCCGCGAGCTCGACGTCCAGGTCGCCTTCGAGATGGCGACGATGGAGCAAACGACATTGACCCTCGGGAAGGTGGTGGCCGGTGGCTAACGGAACGTCGACCGTCGACGTGACGGACGTGCTCGCGATCGACTCTTCGGTCATGCTCACCACGGGGTCGGCAGGCTTCGGCGTCACGACGTCCGGCTTCGTGCCGAAGTCGTTCGCCCGCCTGCTCGGCGAGAAGCTCGCGCTCGCGCGAGAGCTCTTCGACAACTCGATCGACCTGACCTCTGGCTCCGCGATCAGGAAGCTGCTCGAGCTCGCCAGCCTCGAGGAGATGCGCACGTGGGCGGCGCTCGCCTCGATGTACGACAACGGATTCGTTGTCTCGGCGACCGGCGAGGCGTTGAGCAGGCTCGGCGAGGAGCTCGGCCTGCCGCGGCCGAGCCTCGAGGCGACGGGCACCGTCACGCTCACGCTGACGGGCAACCCGCCGGCCGACGTCGTCCCCCTGACGATCGAGAGCGGCTCGCGCCTGCTCACTCCCGGCGGCCACCACGTCGCGACGACGGAGAGCGTCGCGCTGTCGCCCGGAGTGCCGCAACAGGTCGGCGTCGCCGCGTTCTACCCGGGACCCGACAGCAACCTCGACCCGGCGGTGCCCGCCGAGGTGATCGGCTCCTGGAACCCGGCGGACACGAAGCTGCAGACGTTCCTCGAAGCGAGGGCCGACTCGTCCGACGCCTTCGACGTCGCGATCGCGCACACCGCGCCGCTGCAGGGCGGCGGGCAGTTCTGGCCGGACGAGCGCTACCGCCGGCTGCTGCTGCGGGCGCCGCGCTCGACGTGGACGGCCGACGCGCTGCAGGTCGCGGTCTCGCTCGTGCCCGGCGTCCGCCAGGTACGCGTGCGCGACAACTGGGGCGGCCTCGACATCAACCAGTCGATCTTCGGCGACTTCAACTTCATCGAGCGCGTGTTCGGCAGCGAGCGCGACATCGGCTCGCCGTACTACGTGACCGTCCTCGTCGCCCCCACCGAGGCGGCGATCTGGGACGGGCCCGACGGCCTGCGCGCGCAAGTCGAGTCCGCGATCGAGGACCTGCGGCCCGTCTCGATCTTCCCGCGGGTCGAGGAGGCCGAGGTGGTCGGCATCGGCATCTCGGGCGGCCTCGTCGTCAGCGGTCTCGCGCTGCCGACCGGCTCCGCAGCGACGGTGAACGCCTCGCCGGAAGCTGCACAGCTGAAGAGCCGGCTCCTGCGACGGCTCACGCTCTACGTCGACTCGCTCGGCTTCGGCGAGCCGGTGCGCTCGGCCGAGGCGATCTGGGCGTTGATGAACGAGTCCGGAATCGCAGATGTCCGCGAGCCTCGGCTGTTGCGCTATCCGCCCGGGTTCGAGACCCTCGACCTCACGCAGGGCATCAAGGTGCCGAAGCCCGAGGAGCTGCCGTGCGGCGCGAACGTGCAGCTGCAGGCGAACCAGATCCCGGCCTTCGTCGACGACGCGACCCATCTCACGATCGTCTGATGTCGACGGTGCTCGATCCCGATCTCCGCCGCGGCGCCGCGTACCGCAACATGGTCGACCACCTCACCGGCCCGTTCGGCGCCGGAGCGAGGGACAACGCGGTCGCGATCGACGAGGCCGGCGTGGCGACCGTGGACTGGCCGGCGCGCCATCCCGTCCTCGTCGCCGCGCTCCGCGAGCCGGTCGAGGCCACCGGCTATGTCGTCACCGCGACACTGCCGGACGCCACGACCGTGACCCTCGAGTTCGCCGGCTACACGGAGGCAGGGGCGTTCCTGCCCGTCTACGTCCCGCTCGTCGACGACGACACGCACACGGCGGAACCGTTCTCGGTCGAGCTCTCGGCGGTCGACGAGGCGACGTCCGCGCCGGTGGCCGCCTCCGGCCTCGCCACGCTGTTCGAGGTCCGGCTGATCGAGGGACTGCTCGGCCGCCTGCTCTACGTGTGCTCCTCGGAGAAGGCACGGCTGCGCCGCGAGGCGCGGGTGGTCGCGGCGATGAGGCTGCTCGACCGTTCGCGCGACGACGCGCTCGACCGGCTCGGCGCCGAGCTCGGCGTGCCGCGGTTCATCGAGTCCCACCAGACCGGCGGCGCAACCGTGCTCGACCGCGAGGACGACGACGACTTCCGCCGTCGACTGCGCCTCTACCGGCCCTGGCTCCGGTCCTCGAAGGAACGGATCGCCGCCGTCCTCAACGGCCCCGGCTCGGACGGCGACCCGAACGCGTCCGGCCTCGGCGAGCTCGGCCTCGCCGACCGCTTCACCGTCGTCGACGAGGACGACCCCTTCGCCGTCTCGATGCAGCTCGTCGCGGCAGGCGACGCCGCGCAGCGCGACAACTTCATCACGTTCGTGCGCGGCGCGTATCTCATCTGGCCGCTCGCGAACAACGCGGCGCACAACACGCACAGCCGGCGCTTCGTCGCGAGCGAGCGCAAGGCGGAGGAGAACGCGCTCCGGGCCGACCTGCGCAAGAGGTTCTCGTTCAGCGGCCAGGCGGCGAAGGATCCCGCCGTCGCGCCGATGCTCGCCTCGGCCCTCATCCGCGCCGCGAAGGTGCGCGCCGCGCTCGGCGTCGGCACGAAATGGACGCTCACACGCGCGCAGGACGCCACGGGCGGGAGCCGCTACGAGCTCGGACTCGGCGTCGACGTGGCCCCGTTCACCCAGGCGCAGCTGACGACCATGGTCGCGAAGCACGCGACGGCCGATCCGAGCGACCCGGAGGTACGCGCGCTGCTCGCGGCGATGACGCCGGTCGACCCGGCCGACGACCCGGACGGCGCCTGGCTGCTGGGACCGTGCGGCCTCCGCACCGTCTTCCGCGTCGACTCCTCCACCCTCTTCCTCTCGCATTTCCCGCAGTTCGGGCTCGTGGTCAACGGGCCGTCGCCGGTCGACGCGGGGGGCTTCGACATCGTCGTGCCCGGCTACTTCGGCGAGGACCGGCTCTCGGGCGACCTCCTCCTGTACGACCGCAGCGCCGGCGAGGGCCAGTTCGTCGGCACCGAGCCGCAGGACGACACGCCGCACCCGCTCGGACTGCAGAGCGGCTGGCGCAAGACATGGTCGTCGATCGTCGGCGGCAGGTTCGGTCACGGGGTGACCGACCTGCTCTTCCACGAGCGCGCGAGCGGCCAGATGGAGTTCTACGCCGCAAGCCCGGGCGGGCTGACGCTGATCGGCAAGACGGTCAACGACGAGTCGTGGACGACGATCGTCCCGGTCGGGCTCGGCAAGACCTACACCTCGCTGTTCTGTTACGACCGGGCGCGCGGCCGGGCGCGTTTCTACACGACCAACGGAACGGGGACGCTGACCGAGCTCGGCAAGTCGATCGAGCAGCTGCGGAAGGGCTGGACGGACGTCGTCGCCGGCGACTTCGGCGGCGGCGGCCGTCTCGACCTTCTCTTCTTCGACCGCGAGACGAACGAGGCGCAGATCTGCACGACCGACGGCTACGGCAGCCTCGACGAGCTCGCGGAGCTGAGCTGGGACGGGAACTGGTCGCACGTCGTGGCGGGCCGCTTCACCGACTCGGACCACAGCGACCTCGTCCTCTACGACACGGCGAGCGGCGCGCTCGAGCTCCACACGGCGCTCGACGGCGGCGCCCTCAGGCTCGTGCAACGACAGGAGGGCCTCCCCACGGGCTGGACGCACGTGACGGGCGGGCAGCACGGCGGGCCGTGGGACCTCTTCGGCTACGACCGGATCTTCGGCACGGCCGCCTGGTACCGGCCCGACGAGACCGGGACGTTCGTCCGCCTGCAGCTCCGGCAGGGCTGGCGCAAGGCGTCGGGCATCGAGTACTCGGCGATGTACATGTCCGCCGCCGACCCTGCGTCGAATGCGGCGCTGGCGAACGGCGTGGCCGCGGCCGGCACGGCCTGGACCGGCGCCGGGCACGCCGCGTTCACCGTCGCCACCTCCGCCACGGCACCGACCCAGCAGGCGCGCTGGTCGCAGGCCGTCGCGCCGGGCGCACCGGCGACGGAGGTCTTCGAGGCCGCCCTGCTGCCGGCGGTGCAGACCCCGGGGCAGGTCGTGCCCAGGCTCGGCACCCTGCCGGGCGAGCTCGTCAACACGCTCGTGCTGCCGTCCGCGCTGTCGGCTCAGGTCATCGCCGGCGACCCTGCCGCTCCCGAGCAGCTCCGCGCCCTCGCGACGTTCCTCCGCCAGGCGGGGCTCACGTCCGTCCTGCCGCTCGTGACGAGCAGCGGCGACGTGATCCTCGTGGCGGGCGTCGTCTCACTGCCCGAAGCCGGGGTGAATCTCGCCGAGCAACCGGCGACCGGCTTCCGCTGGTACGTGATCCCGATCAGCGGCCCCGGGGGCGTCGTGGAGACGGTCGGCGCACGCAGCGACTTCGTCCCCGCCGGGGAGGGACTGAGCGCGGTCGTCGTGATCGGCTACGCCCGCACCGGGCTGACCGACCCGTACGAGTACCGCGTCGACCTGCCCGATTCCGCCGTCCTCTCCCGGCGCGAGTACGAGTACCTCATGAACCTCCTCGAGCTCGTGACGCCGGTCGGCATCCGCGTCAACACGTTCGCCATCCGCAAGCAGCACGTCGACACGAACGGCGACGGCAGCGCCGATCCGCTCGACCCGACGATCTCCCGCACCTACCGCACGTTCCGCCGCCGCCGCAACGTCGGCGAGGCAGCCAGACCCGATCAGCCCTGACGACACGAAGGAGCCTCGCGTGGCATTCGACGAGATCGAAATCGAAGGGATGAACGCCAACGACGTCTACTCGAACATCCTCCAGGCCGGCATCTCGCGGGCCGAGGCGACGGAGTTCGTGGGCAGCTGGCTGCTCGCAAACGCCGGCAAGACCCGGCGCACGTTCGACTACCGCACCGACTTCCCCGCGACGGAGCCGGACTGCACCTCGCACTTCCACCGCTCGTTCGTCCATCGCGACTGGCAGGACGGCGAGGATCTCGTCCAGGCCGAGCAGTCGGCCGGCGAGGACGGGTTCAACCTCCGCTTCCACAAGATCGAGAACGACCTCGACGCACTCGGCGCCGACGTGGCGGAGGCATTCCTCTGCCTCGCCGAGATGCGCAGCTCCCTGCGCTCGCTGCTCGACGAGATCAAGACGGAGCTGAACACGATCGAGGGCGACCTCGCCACGCTCAAGTCGGCCCCGCAGACGGGTCCACCCGTGGGCCCCACGAAGTTCGGCGGCCAGTACGTCGGCACGACGCAGTTCCTCGGCAACTACGTCGACGTCTTCCAGGACGCGACCGGGCAGATGATCCTGACGCCGGGGATCAAGGTCACCGGAGGCACGGGCGGGCCGGTGGTCGATCCGGAGGAGCGGCTCGGACGCGCGACGGGGTTCGCCTCGTTCGCGGCCACGAACCAGGCCTTCCGCGGCTTGTTCGCCGGCAACAAGACGGTCACGAAGGATCAGGTGCTGAACGCCGTGGGCAACGTCCTCGTCGACGGGGTCGCGGTCTCGGACCTGATCGACATCCTCCCGAGCACCGCACGGTTCTCGTCGCCCGAGGCGTTCGCCTCCGGCCTCGCCGAGCGCGAGGGGCTCGCCCTGCGGACGTCGGGCACCGGCGACGCGGCCGTGGCGTCGGCGCTCGGCTTCCAGGGAGGGATCGGAGCGGTCGGCGACGCGTCGATCCACGACTTCCAGGTCGTCCCGGCGAACGCGCGCACGGCGCTCGCTGCGGGCGGGATCACGTCGGTCGGAGCGCTCGCCAAGATGGCCCCGGCAGCGGTCGCGACGGCGCTGCGCGAGGGCGGCGTCGCCGGCGTCACGGCCGGAGACGCCGCCGGCTGGGTCGCAGCGGCCCAGACGCTGGGAGCGGTGCGCTAGGCGGCGGGCTCGCCGGCGGCGGCGAGCTCTTCCTGCGGCGCCCGCCTGAGCAGGAGCGCGAGCCCGGCACCGACCGCGTAGCCGACCGCCACGGCTGCGATCGAGCCGCCCCACCCCGGCTTCTCGGTCATGTTCCAGACGACCCCGAACACGAGGCCGAAGTTCGAGAACTCGACGACCCAGAGGCCTGGATGAAGGGTCATCCGCCGCGCCTCGGGACCGAGCGGCCCCGGGCCGTTGGCCATCATCGCCGCCTGGAGCTTCTTCGCGGTGTGCTCGGCGATCCCACCGCCCTGCACGCCGAGCACGACGAGCGCCGCAATCCCGACGTCGATCCACGGGGTGCTCCACGTCCAGGCCGAGAACGACGACGTCATGTACGCGCCTGTGCCGAAGAGCCCGAGGATCGCGACGGGAAAGAGCTTTGCGACCTTGCCGGAGACCGTCCCCCACGGTACGGCCGCCTCGAGCGTGCGCGCTGCACGGAGCTGGAAGAGGCAGGTGAAGAGCACCGAGCCCGCGCCGATCCCGACGAAGAGCGCAAGCAGATGGACGTAGAGGACGTAGTGGTACGTGTTCAAGGCTTCCCCCTGTGGTCGTTGCGACGCCTAGGCGGGAGGCTAGAAGACCTCGCGGATCGTGTCCAGACCGCGCGGCGCCGTCGCCGGGAGCGGAATAGCATCTTCCGCCATGTCGGGCCGGTCGCTCTTCGTCGCCGCGCTGCAGACCGCCGGAGTCCCCGGCGATCCACAGGCGACCCTCGAGCAGTTCGAGCGGCACGTACGCGCGCTCCGCTCGACCTTCGACGGCCTGCAGCTCGTCGTCTCGCCCGAGCTGCACCTGATGGCCTTGACCTCGCTGCTCGATGCGGACGGCCTGCCCACCGAGGCGGAGCTCGCGGTCGACGTCCCGGGCGAGCTCACCGCACGGCTCGGCGAGCTCGCGCGCGAGACGGGGCTGTGGCTGATCCCCGGCAGCGTCTTCGAGCGGGTGGACGGGGGCGTCGCGAACACGGCGCTCGTGCTGTCGCCGGCCGGGGAGCTCGTCGCGAGCTACCGCAAGTGCTTCCCCTGGCAGCCGTACGAGACGTCGCAGCCGGGCACGCACACGGTCTGCTTCGACATCCCCGACGTCGGCCGGTTCGGGCTCGCGATCTGCCACGACGGCGCGTTCCCCGAGATCTTCCGCTCGCTCGCCTGGCAGGGAGCCGAGGCGATCTTCCAGCTCGTGCTGACCGGGACGTCCGACCGCGACGCCGAGACCGTGATCGCCCGGGCGGGCGCGATCGTGAACCAGGTCGCGGTCGTGAACGTCAACGCAGCCGCGCCGGCCGGGAACGGCCGCAGCCTCGTGATCGACCCCGAGGGAGCCGTGCGCTACGAGGCCGGCGTCGCCGAGGAGGTCCTGACGGCGGTGCTCGACCTCGATCAGGTGCAGCGTGTCCGCGAGCGCGGCAGCTTCGGCATCAACAAGCTCTGGGACGAGATGGACCGCGTCGGGCCGGGGCTCGACCTGCCGCTGTACGGCGGCTACCGGCCGCGCCCGCGGTAGAGCTCGAGCACCCTCTCGCGCGGCAGGGCGCGAACGAGCCGGCCCTCGCGACCGGTCGTGTCGACCGCGGCCCAGAGCGAGCACAGCACCGCCTCCTCGGTCGCGTCGACGGCGGCCTGGAAGAGCGGGTTGAGGTCGCGGTCGTCGAACGAGCGCGCACCGGAAGTCGCGAACGCGACGAAGATCTCGCCGCTCCCGTGGTGCGCGACCGACCCGGCACGTGCGAGACCGAGACCCGCGCGGCGCGCGAGCCGCTCGAGCTGGGGCGGCGTGAGCGGCGCGTCGGTCGCGAGAACCGCGATGCAGCTCCCTCCCGGCTCCGGCGCCCCGTCGGGGCGCTCGCCGAGCAGCCCGCCGATCGGGACGCCGTCGACGCGGAGCTGCTCACGCGTGCCGAAGTTCGTGAGCAGGAGGACGCCGACGGTCTGCCCGCCGGCGCGGCGGCTCGCGGAGCCGATCCCGCCCTTCCAGTCGAAGCAGCTCATGCCCGCCCCCGCGCCGACCGCTCCCTGCTCGAAGTCGGCCGAGGCAGCCACCACGGCGTGCGCTACGTCGGCGGGCTGCACGTGCGCCACACGCGCGTCGGAGAGCCAGCTGTCGTCGCACTCGCCCACCACGGGAATCACGACGTCGTCGACGCCGACGCGAGGATCCGCGGCGATGGCGACAGAAACGGCGCCGTCGTAGACGCGGCCGACCGCGTGCGTCGAGGTGAGATAGACGGGAGTCTCGAGGAGCCCCCACTCGCGGATCTCGAGCGAGCCGGTGAGCTCGCCGGCCCCGTTGAGCACGGCCGTGCCCGCGGGCAGCGGCAGCGACGGCGGGACGACGGCCGTTACGCCCGTGTGCTCCACGGTGACGTGACCGACCGTCACACCGACGTCGGCGATCGAGTTTCGCGGGCCGGGCTCGAGCGTCCCGATCACGACGCCGTCCTCGCGCGGCCGTGGCCTGGTCGACCGTGACATGGTCCGACCCTAATGCTGCCGCCGTTCGTCTGGAGCGACGACTGCCTGCGCCATGAGCCGGAGGCGGAGGTGTGGGTCGGAATGCGCACGCCCGCAACCGAGGTGCCGGCGCGGGCCGTCGCGATCCGCGGCTCGCTCAGCGAAGCCGGCGCCCGCGAAGTCGCGGCGACGGCCCACGACGACCGCGCGCTGCTGGCCGTGCACGACCCGGCGCTCGTCGAGTTCCTTCGTACGGCGTGGGACGAGTGGGCGGCGGCGTCCCTCCCTTCCGATCGCGTCGTCCCGTACGTCTTCGCGCGGCCCGAGCTGACCGGCGGGCGGGAACCCGCGCCGCCGGCCGCGGTCTGGGCCCGGCCCGGCCTCTTCGCCTACGACACGATGACCCTGATCGGCCCCGGCACGTGGGAGGCGGCGCGGGCGGCGGTCGACGTCGCCCTGACCGCGGTCGATCTCGTCGCCGCCGGGGAGCCGCTTGCGTACGCGTGCACCCGGCCGCCGGGCCATCACGTGACGCGTTCCCTGTACGGCGGCTCGTGCTACCTCAACAACAGCGCGATCGCCGCGACAGGGCTGCTCGCGCGCATCGGCGGGCCGGTCGCCGTCGTCGACGTCGACGCGCATCACGGCAACGGGACGCAGGAGCTCTTCCTCGGCCGCAGCGACGTCCTCACCGCGTCCGTGCACGTCGACCCCGGCGCGGGCTGGTTCCCGCACTTCCTCGGCTTCGCGGCGGAGAACGACGACGCGAACCTCAACCTGCCGCTGGCGCCCGGCACCCGCGACGTCGGCTGGCTCGCCGCCGTGCAGCAGGCCGCCGACTTCGCGGCCTCGGCGAAGGCGCTCGTCGTCGCGCTCGGCGTCGACGCGGCCGCAGGCGATCCCGAGAGCCCGCTCGAGGTGAGCACCGCCGGCTATCGCGAGGCGGGCCGGATCCTCGGCGACCTCGCCCTCCCGACCGTCGTCGTGCAGGAAGGCGGCTACGACCTCGCGACGATCGGTCCGCTCGTAGTCGAGACCCTGACGGGCCTCGCGCGATAGAACACGCCGATGAGAGCACTTCCTGCAGGCGGCACGATCGGCGTCGGCGCGTTCGCGAGCTCGTACGACCTGCGCTCGGAGGTCGAGCGCGGCGTCGAGTGGTGGGAGCGCCGCGGCTACCGCGTCAAGCTCACGTCCGGCGTCTACGCGCGCGACGACTACGTCGCCGGCGACGCCCGGGCGCGCGCCGCCGACCTGCACGCCCTCTTCGCGGACCCGGAGGTGGACGTCGTCCAGACGCTGCAGGGCGGGTTCGGCTCGAGCGAGCTGATCCCCCACCTCGACTTCGACCTGATCGCGGCGAACCCGAAGCCCTTCGTCGGCTACTCGGACATCACCTCGCTCCACGTCCCGATCCGGCAGCGAGCCGGCTTCCCGACCTTTTACGGCTACGGCCTGATGGGAGTGGGCGCCGGCGACACGAGCGAGTTCACGCGCGAGCGCCTGCTCGCCGTGCTCCGGGGCGACGTGACGGGCGAGGTGCCGCGCGACCCCGACGACCCGTACGTGCGCGCGATCGCGCCCGGCCGCGCGACCGCTCCGCTCGTCGGCGGCTGTCTCTGGCTCCTGCTGCAGACGCTCGGCACGCCGTGGGAGCTCGACACCGAGGGCGCGATCCTCTTCTTCGAGGACACACATGCCCCGCCGTACTACGTCGACGGTCAGCTGACGCAGCTGCTCCACGCCGGCAAGCTCGACAACCTCGCCGGCGTCGTCGTCGGCGAGATGAACAAGTGCGACTACGGCGACCTGCCGCGCGACGTCTCGGATTGGCGCGCGACGAAGTCGATCGAGGACGTGCTCGAGAAGCACCTGGAGCCGCTCGGCGTGCCCGTGCTCTACAAGCTGCCGCTCGGGCACGGCAAGCACCTCGCTTCCATTCCGCTCGGGGTCCGTTGTACGCTCGACGCGGACGCACGCACGCTGACGGTGGACGAGTCACCGTTCCACGGCTGAGAGGGAGGGCGTAATGAACAAGAAGTGGCTCGCGGCGGCACCGCTGGTCGTCGCCGCACTGTTCTTTGCGACGGCTGCGACCGGGTCGGGGACGAGAGCGACGTCGAGCGGAGGCACGTTCCGCCTCGGCACCGCCTCGGGCATCGACTCCCTCAATCCGTACGTCGCGTTCAACCAGGACGCCTACAGCGCCTTCGAGTACCTCTACCCGATCCTCGTCCAGTACGACAGCAAGCTCCATTTCGCGCCGTTCTTCGCGCAGTCGTGGCACCACTCCAAGGACGGCAAGACGTGGACGTTCAAGACGCGGGCGCACGCCAAGTGGAGCGACGGCAAGCCGCTCACGGCGGCCGACCCGGCCTGGACGATCAACACCGACATCAAGTACCAGAGCGGCGGCGCCGCGAACGAAGCCGGGCTCATCTCGCACATCAAGAGCGCCAGCGCTCCCAATGCGACCACGCTCGTCGTCCACTACAAGGTCGCGCCCAATCCCGCGTACGTGCTCGCGCAGTTCCAGCAGTTCTTCATCCTCCCGAAGCACGTCTGGGCGCAGCACCTCGGCAAGAAGGGCGCCGGGCTGAAGACGTTCCCGAACACCTCGCCCGTCACCTCGGGGCCGTTCAACCTCGTCAAGTACGAGCACAACAACATCGCGATCTTCGAGCGCAACGACTCGTACTGGGGCACGAAGCCGAAGGTCAAGGAGTTCGGGCTGCAGCAGTTCTCGGACGACGACGCGATGGTCACCGCGCTCAAGGCGCACAGCCTCGACGCGATCGAGGCGGTTCCCGCGACCGCGATGAAGACGTTGCGTCACGACGGATTCGCCGTCTCCGACGTGCCCGGGCTCGACCAGACCGACTTCATCATCAACTCGAACCCGAAGAAGAAGCACCATCGCGAGCTCCTCAACCTGAAGGTCAAGGAGGCGTTCGACCACGCCATCGACCGGCAGAAGATCGACAGCGTCACGTTCCTCGGAGCGGCGCGGCCGGCGAACTCGATCATTCCCGCCTCGGCCGGCGCCGGCTGGCACAACCCGCACCTGAAGACGGTGAGCTTCAACCTCAAGCTCGCGAACAGCATCCTCGACAAGCTCGGCTACAAGAAGGGCTCCGGCGGGATCCGGGTCGCGAACGGCAAGAAGATGTCGTACAACGTCGTCACGCCGACCGACGTGCAGAGCATCCCGCGCACGTTCCAGATCATCCAGACCGACTTCAAGAAGATCGGCGTGCAGCTGAAGCAGCAGGCCCTCGACTCGAGCGCCGCCTTCGCCCTGATGACGAAGCCGAACAACACGTACCAGGGCTTCGACCTCGCGATGTGGGACTGGACGGCCCTGATCGACCCCGACTTCATGCTCTCGGTCGTCACCTGCGGCCAGTACGGCGGCTGGAGCGACAGCGGCTACTGCAACAAGCGCTACGACCGCTGGTACTCGCAACAGCAGGTGGCGCGCACCGTGGCGAAGCGCCGCCAGCTCGTCTGGAAGATGCAGGCGTACCTGTACACGCAGCGGCCGTATCTCTGGCTCGCGAACGACGACTCGGTCGACGCGGTCTCGAAGAGCTGGGCGGGCCTCAAGAACTCCGCGCAGGGCCCCTTCAACGAGATCAACATCCAGAGCCTCACCCAGGTGCACCAGAAGTAGGCGGTTCCTCGTGCGGGGAATCGACTACGTCCTCAAGCGGGTCGGATTCGCGGTCGTCACCGTCTTCGTGGCGGTGACGATCAACTTCGTCCTCTTCCGCCTCGCGCCGGGCAGCGCGGTCACGAACCTGTCGCGGGTGCCGCACGCGACACAGCAGCTGCGGCACGCGCTCGAAGTGCAGTTCGGTCTCGACAAGTCGAAGGGCGCGCAGTACGCCATCTACCTCAAGCAGCTCGTGCACGGGAACCTCGGCGTCTCGTACGAGAACGAGCAGCCGGTGTCGACGAACCTGCGCGTCGCCCTGATCAACACGCTGCCGATGGTCACGCTCGGGACGATCTTCTCGATCATCATCGGCACGCTGACGGGGGTGATCGCGGCCTGGCGCCGCGGCACGCCGACCGAGGCGGTGACGGTGTCGAGCGCGCTCGGCTTCTACTCGATGCCGACGCACTGGCTCGGCCTGATGCTGATCATCATCTTCGCCGGCGTCCTCCCCACCGGCGGGATGACGAACGAGTTCCTGCTCAATCCCGGCTTCTGGCAGCACCTCAAGGACCTCGGCTCGCACATCCTCCTGCCGTCCCTGACGCTCGGGCTCGTCCTCTACGGCGAGTACACGTTGATCGTGCGCTCGGCGATGCTCGAGACCCTCGGCGAGGACTACATCCTCACGGCGCGCGCCAAGGGCCTGAAGCCGTGGACGATCGTGCGCAGGCACGCGCTGCGGAACGCCATGCTGCCGATCACGACGCTGATCGCCCTCTCGTTCGGATACATCGTCGCCGGCGCGATCCTGATCGAGACCGTCTTCTCGTGGCCGGGCATCGGCCGCGCCGTCTACGAAGCGGTGCTCGAGCGCGACTATCCGATGCTGCAGGGAGCGTTCCTGCTGCTGACGATCGCCGTCGTCCTCTGCAACCTCGTGGCCGACCTCCTCTACTTCAAGCTCGATCCGAGGATCACGGAGTGAGCAACGTCACGCCCCTGATCGAGGCGCCCGCGGAGACCGCGTCGAGCCGTCGCGGGTTCCTGTTGCGGACGCTCCGCCACCGCCCGGCGGCGGTGATCGGGACGGTGATCCTCGTCGTCGTCTCGCTCGTCGCCGTGCTCGCGCCCTGGATCGCCCCGTACGGCCTCCACACGCAGGTCGGGCCGGTGTTCGGGCACCCGGCGTGGAAGCATCCGCTCGGCCTCGACGACGGCGGGATCGACATGGTCACGCTCCTGATGTGGGGTGTCCGCGTCTCGCTCGTCGTCGGCTTCGCGGCGACGTTCGTCTCGATGGCGATCGGCGGCGCGGTCGGGGTGATCGCGGGCTATTTCGGCGGCTGGGTCGACACCCTCCTGATGCGCATCACCGACTACTTCCTCGTCGTGCCCGACGTGCCGCTGATGATCGTGGTGGCCGCGATCTGGGGCCCGAGCCTGTTCCACATCATCATCGTGATCGGGATCCTGCTCTGGACGAGCACGGCGCGCGTGATCCGGGCGCAGGTGAAGAGCGTGCGGGAGCGCGTGTACGTGAAGCGGGCGCGGGCGCTCGGGGCCGGCCACACGCGGATCGTGCTGCGCCACGTGCTGCCGCAGGTCGCGCCGCTCCTGATCGCGAACACGGTGCTGACCGTGGCGGTCGCGATCTTCGACGAGACGGCGCTCTCGTTCCTGGGGCTCGGCGACCCGAGCACGACGTCGCTCGGGAAGGTGATCGAGAACGCGTTCGAGCGAGCAGCGATCTCCTCCGGCGCGTGGTGGGCGATCGTGCCGCCCGGCGCGCTCGTCGCGCTGATCATCCTCGGCTGCAGCCTCGTCGGCGGCTCGCTCGAGGACGCGCTCAACCCGCGCCTGCGCGTCGCGCACCTGTCCGCCCGCACCTTCCGTCTGCGGCCGCTCGTCGGCCGGGGAGCCGACGCGCTGTGAGCGCGCCGATCCTGCAGGTCGAGGACCTCCACGTCTGGTTCGACCTGGCCGACGGCGGCGAGCTGCACGCAGTGCAGGGAGTCGGCCTCTCGCTCGAGCCGGGCGAGAGGCTCGGGCTCGTCGGCGAGTCTGGCTGCGGCAAGACGACGACGGCGCTCGCGATCATGGGCCTGCTGCCGCCGAGCGCGAGCGTCGCGGGCCGCGTGCTGATCGACGGCGAGGACATCCTCGCGGGCGGCGAAGCCGCGATGCGGCCGCACCGCTGGGTCGACGTCGCGATCGTGTTCCAGGGCGCGATGAACGCGCTGAATCCGGTGCGCACGATCGGCGAGCAGATCGTCGAGAGCCTCGAGCTCCACGACCGCGCCAAGGGATCGGTCGCCCGGGCGCGGACGGCGGAGCTCCTCGAAGCGGTGGGGATCCCGGCCGGCCGAGCGGCGCGCTATCCGCACGAGCTGTCGGGTGGGATGCGGCAGCGGGCGGCGATCGCGATGGCGCTCTCCTGCAACCCGCGCGTGCTGATCGCCGACGAGCCCACGACGGCGCTCGACGTGATGGTGCAGGCGCAGATCCTCGAGCTGCTCGACGCGCTCTGCCGCGACTTCGGCCTCGCACTCGTCCTCGTCACGCACGACCTGCCCGTCGTCGCACAGCTCTGCGGCCACTGTGCGGTCATGTACGCCGGCGAGATCGTCGAGCGTGGGCCGCTCGACCTCCTCTACCACTCCCCGGGGCACCCGTACAGCCGCATGCTGTTCGCCGCCTCCCCGGATCTCGCCGGCCTGGACGAGCCGGTGCTCTCGATCCCCGGAGCACCGCCCCGCCTCGACCGGCCGCTCGCCGGCTGCCCGTTCCGGCCGCGCTGCGACTCCGCATTCGCGGCATGCGTAGAGCGGCCTCGGCTCCTCCCCGTCGCCGACGGCCACGACGCCGCCTGCCACCTGAACACTGCGGTGCCGGCGTGAGCGCCGAGCCGAGCGTGCTCGAGATCGAGGATCTCGTCGTCCGCTACCCGATCCACCGCGGCATCGTCGGCACGGTGGCGCGCCGACCCAGGCGTCAGGTGCACGCGGTCGAGGGCGTGTCGCTCTCGCTCGAAAAGGGAGAGATGCTCGCGCTCGTCGGCGAGTCGGGCTGCGGCAAGACGACGACCGCGCAGGCGGTGCTGCGGCTGGTCGACCCCGTCGCGGGCGCGATCCGCTTCGACGGCCGCGACCTCGTGCCGCTCGGCTCACGCGAGCTGCGCCCGCTGCGCCGCCGGATCCAGGTCGTCTACCAGGATCCCTACGAGTCGCTCGATCCGCGGTTCCGCGTGCGCGCCGTCGTCGAGGAGCCGTTGCTGATCCACGGCCTCGGCGGCTCGAAGAGCGAGCGGGCGGCGCGGGTGCGCGAGGCGCTCGAGCGCGTCGAGCTCTCGCCGCCGGAGCTCTACCTCGACCGCTACCCGCACGAGCTCTCCGGCGGCCAGCGCCAGCGGGTGGCGATCGCCGCGGCGCTCGTCCTCGAGCCGGACGTGCTCGTGGCCGACGAGCCGGTCTCGATGCTCGACGTGTCGGTGCGCGCGGGAGTCCTCAACGTCCTCGACGGCCTGCGCCGCGACGGCCTCGCGATCCTCATGATCACGCACGACCTCTCCACGGCGGCCCGCTTCGCGCAGCGGATCGCGGTCATGTACCTCGGCCGCATCGTCGAGGAAGGGCCGGCGGCGAGCGTGGTGCGGAATCCGCAGCATCCCTACACGAAGGCGCTCCTCTCGGTCGTGCCGCGGCGGGACCCCCGCGACCGCCGGCGGCCGCAGATCCTGCAGGGAGAGACGCCCGACGCGGTCGCGATCCCGGCCGGCTGCCGCTTCCATCCCCGCTGCCCGATCGCGGAAGCGCGGTGCTCGGCGGAGGATCCGGCGCTCGTGCGGCCCTCGTCGAGCGAAGCGGGACACCGGGCGGCCTGCCTGCTCCTCCCGACAGTCGGAGATTCGTAGCGCCGGTACCGGTCGCCGAGCACGCCGCTTGGCACGCGGCCGCTCGGTGGAGGAGACTGCGAGCCGTGTCTGCGGTGGACGTGTCGCGATGGTGATGACCGCGGTGGAGCGGCGGCGCGCCACGCTCGTGAGCGCCGACGCGACAGGCTACAGCCGACTCATGGCCGTCGACGAGCTGGCCACGATCCAGGCGATCAAGGTCTTCCGCGAGGCCGCCGAGAACATCGCGGTCGAGCACGGCGGCCGGCTGGTCGATTCCCCCGGCGACAACTTCCTCTTCGAGTTCGGCAGCGCGGCCGCGGCGCTCGACGCGTCGCTTCGCTTCCAGGAGTTCGTCCTCGAGACGAACGAGCAGTTCGAGCCGGCGCACCGGATGCAGTTCCGGATGGGAGTCCACTGCGGCGAGGTCATCGTCGACACGGACCGGATCTACGGCTCGGGGATCAACATCGCGGCTCGTCTCGAGCGGCTCGCGCGTCCCGGCGGCATCTGCATCTCCGAGCTCGTCCGCGACGAGGTCGGAGACACGCCGCCGCTCGAGGACATCGGCTCGCAGTACGTCAAGAACATCCCGCATCCGATCCACGCCTTCTTCGTCGACGTTCCCGGCCAGACGGTCCCGGCCCGGCCGACGACGTCGTCCTGGCCCGCGATCGCGGTGATGCCGTTCGACACGGCCGAGGGAGACGCCGACGCCGAGTACCTCGCGGACGGCCTGGTCGACGACCTGATCACGCATCTCGCGATGTGGCACCAGTTCCCGGTGATCGCGCGCAACTCGACGTTCACCTACAAGGGCCAGACCATCGACCCGGTCGCCGTCGGCAAGGAGCTCGGCGCCGAATACCTCGTGGTCGGCAGCCTGCGCCGGGTCGACCAGCGCGTGCGGATCTCGGCTCAGCTGCTCGAGGCGGAGTCGGGACAGCACGTCTGGGCGGACCGCTGGAACACCACGCTGGACGACGCCTTCGCCACCGGCGACGAGATCGCGCAGGCAATCTCGGTCGCCCTGCGGCCGGAGCTCCTGCGCGCCATGTCCGAGCGCGCGCTGCGGCAGCCGCCTGCCGATCTGACCGCGTGGGACTACGCGCTGCGCGGAACCTGGCACCTCCGCCGCCCGACGCGCGAGGACAACGAACAGGCCGTCGCGCTGCTCACCCGCGCGACCCAGCTCGACCCGGCGTCGGCCTTTGCCCACGCGCACCTCGCACACGGGCACTACCGGATGCTCCAGCATCACTGGACAGTCGACCGCGAGGCCGACTTCGCCGGGCTGGTCGAGCACGCCGAGCGAGCGGTCGCCTGCGATCCGCTGGACGCCAACGGCTACCTGTTCCGCTCTCTCGCGTGCTCGGTTCAGGGCAGGTACGACGACGTGCTCGCCAACCTCCGGCAGGCGGTGAAGCTCAACCCGAGCCTGCCGGTCGCCCGCTCGCTGCTGGGCCAGTTCCTCGGCATCGCCGGGCACACCGAGGAAGGGCTGCGCGAGCTCGACACGGCGATCCGCCTCAGCCCGCGAGACCCGCAGCTCTGGACGTTCCATGCAGGCAAGCAGGTGGTGTTCTGGAACGCGGGCCGCTACGAGGAGGCCAGAGAGGCGAGCGAGCGGGCGCTCGAGGTAGACCCCGAGTCCGCGGCGGCGACCGCCTACTCGAACATCGCGGCGACGTCGGCGCTGCTCGGCGACCTGCCGCGCGCGCGGGCGGCTCTCGCCGAGACGTTGCGGGCCTGGCCGAACATGTCGATCACGACGCTGCGCACGCTCTTCGCCTCCATCCCCGAGGACTCGGTGGAGCGGTTCTTCGCTGCACTGCGCGTCGCAGGGTGGGATGGTTACGACGAAGACGCACCGACCGGGGTCACGCCCTCGAGCTGAAAGAGGCCACCAATGAGCATCTCGCTTCCCAAGGAACCCTCGACCACCTACACGGCGGTGCGGCCGTCGCTCGGTACCGGCGACCTCTTCTTCCTGCACGGAACCTCGCAGGCCGGCGTGATGGTCGAGAATCTCGAGGTCCTGGCGGGCTGGCCGCCGTACTCGCACATCGGGATGGTCATCGCCGACGGGGACAGCTTGTTCTTCTGGGACGCGCCCGGCGACGGAGGCCTCTGTTTCCCTGATCCGTACGCGACCGATCCGGACAATCGGATCTACGGGAAGTACACGGGCGCGAACGGAGCCCACAAGGGCTGCCGCGTCTCGGAGCTCGACGACGTGCTCGCGTACTACTCCACCAAGACGGACGCGGGCGGCTTCTGGCTCCGCCAGCTTCACCCCGCCGTGACGCTGGATCGGTTCGACGCCGTGCGCAGGTTCATCAACCGGGTCGACGGGATGCCGTTCCCGACGGGACCCGGGACGCTTCCGTTCGGGTTCGAGCTGCCACCCGAGGTCACAGGCCTCGGGGCGAACTTCCTCGCCGGACAGGACCGGGCGTCGTTCTTCTTCGGCACGTACTTCTGCGCGCAGCTGGTGGCCGACTCGTACATGCACATGGGCCTGCTCGACATGGAGCTCTTCCCGCCGAACGGCTACACCCCGGCCGCATTCACGATGGACGGCACGACCCGCCTGCCCCTGGTTTCACCCGCGACGCTCGGGCCGGTCACGTTCGTCGAGTGGAACGGGCAGGCGAAGAACCAGCCCTGCGACTGCCCGGACTACAACCCGCCGCCACCCGCCAACTAG
>DASUHE010000087.1:0-19770 GCA_036273695.1 Gaiellaceae bacterium | reverse complement strand
AGGCGGAGTCGTTCGCCGACGTGCTCCGCGACATGGACGAGCTTCTCCTGCCCGCCTTAACGAACTGGCAGAGCCCACGCTTCTTCTCCTACTTCGCGGTGACGTCGTCGGAGCCGGCGATCCTCGCCGAGCTGCTCGCCGCGGCACTGAACCAGGTCGCGATCGTCTGGCGAGCGTCGCCCGCCTCGACCGAGCTCGAGCTGCGCGTCGCCGACTGGGTGCGGCAGCTGCTCGGCCTCCCCGCAGGATGGCACGGTCACATCGAGGACACGGCTTCCACCTCCACGCTCGCCGCCCTGATCGCCGCTCGGCACGTGACCGGCCGCGACGTCGTCGTGTGCTCCGAGCACGCCCACTCGTCGGTGGAGAAGGGCGCGCGCATGCTGGGGATGGAGCTGCGCAAGGTGCGGGTGGACGACGAGCTGCGGATGCGGGTCGACGGCTACGGCCTCAAAGACGCCGCCGCCGTGGTGGCGACGGTCGGCACCACCTCGTTCGCCTCGGTCGATCCGGTGCGCGCGCTCGCCGGGCAGGCGCATGCGGCGGGCGCGTGGCTCCACGTCGACGCGGCCTACGCCGGTTCCTCGTGGATCTGCGAAGAGGAGCGCTGGTCGCAGGACGGCGTCGAGCTCGCCGATTCCCTGGTCGTGAATCCGCACAAGTGGATGCTCGTGCCGGCCGACTGCTCCCTCGTCTGGACGTCGCGTCCCGACGAGTGGCGCGAGGCGTTCACCTTGACGCCGGAGTACCTGCGCACCGACGACGAGGCGTTCTCGCTCTCGGAGTACGGGCCGCCGCTCGGCCGGCGCTTCCGGTCCCTGAAGCTGTGGGCGACGCTTCGTTGTTACGGCGCCGCTGGGCTCAGGGCGATCATTCGCGAACACATCCGCCTCGCCGACCTCTTCGCCGGCTGGGTGGAGAAGAGTCCCGACTGGGAGCTCGTCGCGCCGCGTCGTTTCTCCCTCGTCGTCTTCCGCCGGAACGGGACTGACGGAGAGAACGAGCGGATCGTCGAGCGTGTCAACGCGTCGGGTGAGATCTTCGTCAACCACACGAAGCTCGACGGCCGCTACGTCCTACGGCTCGCGGTCGGCAACGCGAGGACGACCGAGGACGACGTACGGCGCGCCTGGGAAATCCTCAATACGGAGGCGGAGCGGGTTGAGTGACGTCTCACAACCACAGAAGTTGGAAGGAGACGACAAATGATCGTCACGACGATGAACGACATCCCCGGCTACGAGGTCGACGAGGTGTTCGGCGAGGTGATGGGGCTGACGGTGCGCTCGCGCAACATCGGCTCGCAGATCGGCGCCGGGCTCAAGTCGATCGTCGGCGGTGAGCTCAAGGGCATGACGAAGGCGCTCACCGACAGCCGGCAGCAGGTGATGGAGCGGATGATCGAGGAGGCGAGCGCGAAGGGCGCGAACGCGATCATCGCGATGCGCTTCGACACGTCCGAGCTCGGCACAGGGTGGACGGAGATCTGCGCGTACGGCACCGCGGTGCGCGCGCACAAGGCCGCCTAGCTACAGAGCCCGCAGCAGCGCGAGGAACTCTGCGGTCGACTCGACGCGGATGTCGGCGGCGTCGAGCAGCGCGCTCGGCGCCTCCGCCGACGCGACCGCCACCCGCACCGCGACCTCGAGCCCGTCGAGCGCTGCGAAGGAGTCGATGTCGGTCGTGTCGTCGCCCGCCGCAAGCGCGCGACCGAGCGCATGCTCCTCGAGCAGGCGCCGCACGGCCGTGCCCTTGTTCGCGTTGATCGGCGGCAGCACCTCGAGGACCTTGCGCCCGAAGCGAGCCGCGAGCCCCTCGCACGCCGCCGCCTCCGCGATGCCGTCGAGCTCGCGCGCCAGCTCCGGTTCCTCCGCCCGGTCGCGGAAATGGAAGGCGACGGTGAGCCCTTTGTTCTCCACGTCGCGCTCGGGCCACTCCGTCCCGGCTGCGAACCTCGCCAGCACTCCGCGCCAGCGGTCGGCGTGGGGCACGAGCTCGAGTCCGTGCGAACCGACGCAGACGACTCCGTCCACTCCGAGCCGCGTCCGCACGTCGTCGCCCGTGCGACCGCTCACCACCGCGACGACCGCGTAACGGTCCACGAGCCGCTCGAGCTCGGCCCGCGCCTCGGCCGGCAGCGCGGCGTCCTCCGGCCGCTCGACGATCGGCGCGAGCACTCCGTCGAAGTCGAGGAAGAGCCCTGCTCGGGCCGGGTCGGCCGCCAACCGTGCGAGGAGGTCGTCCACGGGCCTACGCTACTTCTCCGGCGGGCATAATCCGGAGGTGCCGGATCTCGACGAGCTCTGGATTCCCCTGGTCGACGAGCCGATCGGCGGCATCGTCGAACGGATCGTGCGCGACGATCCGGCGCTCGCCGCCACGGTCGAGACTCCGCACCGGATCCTCGCCTTCAGGACGTTCGCGTACATCCGGACCGGGATCGTGCTCGGCCGGCTGCTCTTCGACCACGACCTTCCCGACTGGGACGGCTCGGAGAGCTGGGTCGAGGCGCTGCTCCGGGATCCCGCCCACCGCGCCGCGATCGAGCGCGAGGTGCGAGCGGTCGCGGAGGAGATCGCCTCCGATCCGCAGTACGCGGACGACGAGCCGCTCGCACCGGACGAGGGCGCGCGGGATCGCTTCCGCGCGTTCGCGCGCGAGCACCTCGGTCGCAGCGGCTGAGGCCGCGCGGCTAGCTCTTGCTGCCGTTCCCCTGGTAGACGAACCCGTTGCCGCCGCCGAACAGCTTGCGGCCGAGCAGCCGTCGCAGGAACGGTCCGGTGACCGGGTTGACGAGGAGGCCGACCGCGATCCCGACCACGAGAAGCAGCCCGTTCTTCGCCGCGCGTCCCGCCTCGGGCGCGCCGTGCTTGACGTCCGAGACGCGGCCGGCCGCGTTCCGGAGCTCGCCGATCGCGTGCCGGATCTCGTCCTGGAGGTCCTTGTCGGCCACGAGCTGGGTTGCGGCATCGGAGACCTTGCGGCGCGACGAAAGCTCGTCGTAGACGGCCCGCGCCGAGCTGTAGGCGTTGCGGACGTTCTCCCGCAGCTCCTTGTCGCGGAGCGCCCGCTCGACGTAGGGCCGGGCGCTCGCGGCGGCGTCGGCGACCTTGTCCTTCGTGTTGATCATCTGTGACCAATCCTTTCCCTCGGGGTTGATGCGCATGACTGGGTCCTATCCTTTCGCAGCGGCAGGATGCAAGCGTCCGTTTGCCCCGGCGCCGTTCGAGCCGAACGCGGCGGCGAAGACCTCGTCGATCGAGTCGACGAGGACGAAGCGCAACGCGGCGCGCGTCTCGGACGGTAGCTCGTCCAGGTCGTGCTCGTTCTCGCGCGGCAGGATCACGCGGCCGAGGCCGGCGCGCTGGGCGGCGAGCACCTTGTCGCGAACCCCGCCGATCGGCAGCACCCGGCCGGTCAGCGTGATCTCGCCCGTCATCGCGACGTCGTCCGCGACCGGGGTCTCCCGGACGAGCGAGGCGATCGCCGTCGCCATTGCGATGCCGGCCGACGGACCGTCCTTCGGGATCGCGCCCGCGGGCACGTGCACGTGCACGTCGTGGCGCGAGAACCAGCGGTCGTCGAGCGCGAGCTCCTCGGTGTGGGAACGCACCCACGACAGCGCAGCCTGGGCGGACTCCTGCATCACCTCGCCGAGCTGGCCGGTCACCGTGAGCCTGCCGCGGCCCGGATACGCCTGCGCCTCGATGTAGAGGACGTCGCCGCCGGCCGGCGTGTAGGCGAGCCCGGTCGCGACGCCGGGGTCCGCGGTGCGGCGGCGGGCCTCGCCCGAGAACCGGCGCGGGCCGAGCCAGTCCCGCGCGAGCTCCTCGGTGACGCGCACGCGCTCCTCGCTCCCGCGCGCGACCAGCACCGCCGCCTTGCGGCAGAGGTCGCCGATCCGCCGCTCCAGCCCGCGCACCCCGGCCTCGCGCGTGTAGTCGCGGGCGAGCAGGCGCAGCACGGGTTCGCCGATCTCGATCTGGCCGGCGGCGAGCCCGTGCTCGGCGATCTGGCGCGGCACGAGGTAGCGCTCGGCGATGCCCAGCTTCTCCTCCTCGGTGTACCCCGAGAGCTGGATCACGTCCATCCGGTCGAGCAGTGCCGACGGGATCGTGTCGACGGTGTTCGCCGTGCAGATGAAGAGCGTCTTCGAGAGGTCGAACGGCAGGTCGAGGTAGTGGTCGCGGAAGGTGGAGTTCTGAGCCGGGTCGAGAACCTCGAGCATCGCGCTCGCCGGATCGCCGCGCACGTCGGCGCCCATCTTCTCGATCTCGTCGATGAGCAGGACGGGGTTCAGCGACTCGGCGTCGCGGAGGGCGCGGATGATCGAGCCAGGCATCGCGCCGATGTAGGTGCGCCTGTGGCCGCGGATCTCCGCCTCGTCGCGGACGCCGCCCACCGACAGGCGCGCGAACTTCCGGCCGAGCGTCCGTGCGATCGACTCGCCGAGCGACGTCTTGCCGACGCCCGGCGGCCCGACGAAGCACAGGATCTGGCCGGCGGGATCCCGCTTCAGCTTCGAGACCGCGAGGTGCTCGACGATCCGCTCCTTGACCTTGTCGAGGTCGTAGTGGTCCTCGTCGAGGATCCGGCGCGCGTGGTCGAGGTCGAGGTTGTCGGGCGTCGTCACACCCCACGGCAGCGTCGCGAGCCAGTCGAGATACGTGCGGTTGACGCCGTACTCGGCTGCGGCCGCCGGCAGCCGCTCGAGTCGCGCGAGCTCGCGGTCTGCCGCCTTCCGCGCGTCCTCGGGCAACTCGAGCCCGTCGAGGCGCTCGCGCAGCTCGTTCGCGTCGGCCCGCTCGGGATCGCCCTCGCCGAGCTCCTCCTGGATCGCCTTCAGCTGCTGGCGCAGGAAGAACTCGCGCTGGCCCTTCTCGAGCTCGGACTGCACCTGCGACTGGATCTTCGTCCCGAGCTCGAACACCTCGAGCTCGCGGTTGAGGATCTTCGAGACCTCGCGCAGGCGCTCCGCGGTGTCGGCGAGCTCGAGGATCCGCTGCTTCTCCTCGGTCTTGAGGCGCAGCGTGGAGGCGACGAGATTGCAGAGCCCGCTCGCGTCGTCGACGTTCGCAGCGGCGATCTGGAGCTCTTCGGGCAGGTAGGGCGCGAGCCCGATGATGCGGCCGAAGAGGCCCTGCGCGTTGCGCAGCAGCGCCTCGAGCTCTCGGCTCTCCTCGGCCTCGTCCGGCACCGGCACGACGCGCGAGACGAGATACGGCTCGTCGGCCAGCGGCTCCTCGAGCCGGATCCGGCGCAGCCCCTGGACGAGGATCCGCAGCGTCCCGTCGGGGACGCGAATCATCTTGTGGACGATCGCCGCCGTCCCGATCTCGTAGAGGTCGCCCCAGCCCGGCGCCTCGACGTCCGCGTCCCGCACGGTCACGAGGGCGAGCAGACGCTCGCCACCGACGACGTCGTCGACGAGCAGGATCGAGCGCTCCTGCCCGATCGCGAGCGGCGCCATCGAGTCGGGGAGGACGACCGTCTCCTTCAGCGGCAGCACGGGCAGCTCGGCCGGGATCTCGTCGACCTGGGCGGGCGGTGTCTCGGTGAACTCGATCTCGTCCATCAGGTGCTCGTGAGCGGCACCTCGAGCCGCAGCATCCCGGCGTCGTACGTCGCGGTCACCGCGCCGGCGTCGACGGCCTCCGCGAGCTCGATCCGACGCTCGAAGAAGCCGTACTCGATCTCGACTTGGCGGTAGCGGGCACCGGCGGGATGCGGCCGCTCGCGCACGCCCGACACGACGAGCGCAGTGCCGGCCGTGACGATCCGCACGGCGGCCGGATCCACTCCGGGCAGCTCGAGCGTGAGCTGGAGCGCAGGCGGGTCGTCGGTGCGGTAGCAGTCGCACTGCGGCTGGAAGCCGCGCCGTTGCGCGGCGAAGCGCGAGACCTCCCAAAGCTCCCGATGCCCGGTCATCGCCGGGAAGTACCCGCGGCGGGCTAGCCGAGAACCTCGGCCCGTCGCAGCAGCGACTCCGCGAGCTTTCGCGTGGCCTCGTCCACCATGTCGCCTTCGAACCGCGTGGCGCTTCGTGCCGCCTCGAGCAGCCGCTGCGCGCGTTCGACCTCCGCGGGCGACGGCGTGAAGATGCGGTCGACCGGCTCGATCTGGCTCGGATGGATCACCCACTTGCCGTCGTAGCCGTGCTCGAGCGCCCGCCTCGCGGAGAGGACGAGGCCGAGGTCGTCGCCGAGCCGCGCGTGCGGCCCGTCGAGCACCTGCAGGCCCGAGGCGCGGGCGGCGGCGACGACGCGGGCGAGCGCGTAGTCGGAGCTTCCGGCACCGATCGTGAGCACCGGCACGCCGAGCGATGCGGCGAGATCGGCCGGCCCGAAGACGAGCGCTTCGAGCCCGCGCCCGGCCGCGGCGATCTCGTCGGCCGCCACGAGGCCGCGCGCCGTCTCGATCTGTGCCTCGAGGCCGACATCCTCCGGAAGCAGCTCGGCTGCGGCGGACACGTCCTCCGGGGACTCGACCTTGGGGAGTACGACGACGTCGGGCCGCGCCTCCGCGGCCGCGCGCAGGTCGTCCTCCCACCACGGCGTGGAGCGCGCGTTGACGCGCAGCGCCGTCGTCCGGCCGAGCCGCCCTCGCTGCAGGGCTGCGATCGCGAATACGCGCGCCTGCTCCTTGTCCTCGGCCGCGACTGCGTCCTCGAGGTCGACGATCACCTCGTCGGCGGGCAGCGACGGAGCCTTCGCGAGCATGCGCTCGCTCGAGGCAGGGACCGTCAGACAGGACCGGCGTGCGCGTGCTGGCACGCGCGAACGCTAACGGCGGCGCGCCGTCGCGGGGCGGCGGCGCTTGGGCACCGGCTGACGGGTCCGCTGCTCGGGGCGAGGCCAGTCGAGCGTCCGCGACCCGCCGACCTGCAGCTCGTGCCGTTTCGCGGCCAGGTCGTCGAGCTTGTGCGACGCGATCCGGTCTTCGAAAAGGTGACTCTCAGCGGCTGGATCTCACGAAGAACGCGTACGCGCGCCCCTCGAAGGTCGTCTCCCCTGCCGCCGCGAATCCAAGCTTCTGCAGGACGTGCAGGGCTGCGGCGTTGTCCGGAAAGGTCATGGCCGTGATGCGTTCGAAGCCTGTCGCGAACGCTGCGTCCACGATCGCCGCCGACGCCTCCGTCGCATAGCCTCGCCCCTGCGCGTGGGCCGCGACCACGCAGCCGAGGTCGAGCTCGCGGCGGCCGTCGATCTGCTCCCACTGCAGGCCCGTCAGCGCGACGGCGCACCCGGCCGTGCGCTCCACGGCCGCCCAGAGGCTCATGCCGTCGTCGCGCTCGTAGCGGTCGACCTTCTCCCGGATCCAGTCCGGCGACTCACCGAGATCCGCGGCGTCCTCGAGCGCGAGCGGACGGATGACGAGGCGCTTGGTCTCGATCGGCAGCTCGATTCTCACGTCGGCTTCTCCCAGACCGAGACGTGCTTCGCGCTCCCGGCGGTGAACGGGGAGCGGTCCCAGTCGGCCCAGCGCTCGCGAAGCTCCAGGCCGGCGAGCCGGGCCATCAGGTCGAGCTCGGCGGGAGAGACCGCGCGGAACGGCATCGAGAGCCGCTGCCACTCGCCGTCGACGAGCGAGAAATGGTGCGAGACGAGCCGCTGCGTGTCTGCGTCGTACTCGTCGATGCCGACGTGCGTATCCGTGAGATCGAAGACGTCGAGGGGCCGTGTGTTCGGCACCCCGACTTCAACGACGAAGCAACCGCCGGGTACGAGATGACCGGCTGCATTGGCGAACGTGGCGGCCTGCCCGTCCTGTGTCGTGACGTTGTTGATCGAGTTGAAGACGACGTAAGCGAGCGAGAACGTCCCATCGACGACCGTGGTCGCCATGTCGCCGATCGCGACCGGAATCGTCTCGGTCTTCTCGAGCAGCTGCGCCACCATGTCGGCGGAGAAGTCGATCCCGGCTACATGCGCACCGCGGGCCGCGAGCGGCACGGCGACTCTGCCGGTGCCGATCGCGAACTCGAGTGCGCCGCCGCTCGCAAGCGGCTCGAGAAAGTCGACGACCGGCTCCACGCGCAGGCCGGCCGTCGACGTGTCGTAGCGGGCTGCGACGTCGCCCGCGAACCAGTCCTTCATCCGGACCGCTTCAGCTTCCCGTGCCGCTTCGCGTACCGCTCGCCGACGCGGAAGATCGCCAGCCCGAGCGGCGTCGCCAGCACCGCGATGATCAGCAGCGGCCAGACGTCGGCCCACGCGAGCCCGGTGCCGTAGATGATCGAGTTGCGGTCGCCGCGCAGCACGTACGTCGCCGGCGAGACCTTCGCGATCCACTGCATCCACACCGGCATCACGTTCACCGAGTAGTAGACACCCGAGACGACGAGCATCACGCCCTGCGCCACGAAGCCGAGCTGCGCGCCCTTCTCCGGCGAGACGAGCGGCAGGACCGAGGTCATGATCCCGACGCCGATGAACGAGAGCGACGCGAGCGCGAGCAGCGCGAACGCCGCGCCGTAGTTCGCCTGCGGCGCGTGGATGCCGATGAACGCGGCGACCGCGAAGAACAGGATCGTCGCCCGGATCAGGCCGTAGAGCACGGCGAACGCGCCCTGCCCGAACAGGTGGACGAGCCGCGACAGCGGCGCCATGAACGTGTACTCGATCGTCCCTTCCCAGCGCTCCCACGCGACCGTTTCGGTCATGAACTCGAAGATGATCCCGAGGAAGGCCCAGATCGTCGCGCCGACGAGCAGCTTCGTCGCCAGCGTGTTCTCGCGCGCGGCCGACAGATGCGCCGAACGCGCGATGAAGACGACCGTGAGCGTGTTCGCGATCGTCCAGACCATGAACGCGAGGTCCCACAGGAAGTACCGCTTCGTGAGATAGACGTTCCGCTCGACGATCCCGAACAGGCCGACGAGCTGGTTGCGCATCTCGATTGCGTACTCGCTCATCCGAACACCTCCCTGTACTCGTCGTCCTCGTCGCTCCCCTCCGCCTCGAACTCGCGTCCGGTGGCGGCGAAGAACGCCTCCTCGAGCGTCTCGACGCCGAAGCGCCGCTTCACGTCCTCGACGGGCTCGAGGAAGAGCAGTCGGCCGCGGTCGAGCAGCCCGATCCTGTCCGCCAGCGACTCCGCCTCGGCCATGTCGTGCGTGCAGAGGAGGATCGTCGCGTCGTGCTCCTCGCGGACCGCGCGGATGAACTCCTGCACCTCGAGCTTCGAGCGCGGGTCGAGGCCGGTCGTCGGCTCGTCGAGCAGCAGCAGCACGGGCGAGGTCAGGAGCGCCCGCGCGAGGGCGACCTTCTGCTGCATTCCGCGCGACAGGTTCTCCATCGACTCACCGCGCCGCTCGGGCGGAAAGCCGACCTTGGCGAGGATCTCGGGAATCGCCGTGCGTGTCTGACGCGGCGTCATCCCATAGAAGCGCGCCGCGTACGACAGGTTCTCGGCCGCGGACATCTTCTTGAAGAAGCTCGCCTCGACCGAGACGCGGTTGACGAGCCGGCGGATCGTCGACTCCTCCTTGAACGCGTCGTGGCCGAAGATCCGCGCCTCGCCGCCGTCCTTGATCAGCAGCGTCGAGAGCAGACGGACGAGCGTCGACTTCCCCGACCCGTTCTGGCCGAGGATGGCGACGCACTCGCCACGGGCGATCGTGAAGGTGACGTCGGCGAGCGCCGGCCACGGACGCTTGCGGGCGAAACGGCCCGCGGTGCGGTCACGGCGCCTGAACGTCTTCCGTAGGTCGCTCACCTCGACGGCGGGCGCCTGGCGGTCCAGACGTGAAGCCAGCTCGATTGTGGATGGTGCAAAGGTGGACATGCTGCTCCTTCTGAAGAGGTGGAACGGAGGACGGAAGGCCGCCTGTGAGGCGGCGCGCGGACCTAAAGGGAGCCGCGCGGGCCGGCGAGCCGCACAGTGGCGCCTCCCCGGTTCCGGTCCATCACGTTCGAAAGCAACATGGTCTTCTCAGGCTAGGCGCTCGGGCGGGGTTCGTCAAATGTCGCGCCTGAGCACGGAGTTTTCACCCGGTCGAGCGGTGTAGCGTCTGACCGAGATGCCCTCGCTCTCGACGTATCTGGTCTTTCTCGCGACCGGCATGGCACTCCTGCTCGTCCCGGGGCCGGCGGTGCTGTACGTCGTCACTCGCAGCATCGAGATGGGACGCGGCGGCGGCCTCGCCTCCGTCGCCGGCATCACGACCGGCACGATCGCGTATGTCTCCCTCGCGGCCGCCGGGCTCTCGTCGCTCCTGCTCGCCTCGACCGCCGCCTTCGACGCTGTCCGCTACGTCGGCGCTGCGTACCTGTTCCTGCTGGGCGTGCGGCGACTGCTCGGGCGTGGCCTCGACGACGTCGAGGCGGAGTCACGGCCGCGGACACGGCGGCGCGCGTACGCCCAGGGCGTCGTCGTCAACCTGACCAATCCGAAGACGATCGTGTTCGTCTTCGCCTTCCTGCCGCAGTTCGTCGACCCGCATGCGCAGCATGCGTGGCTGCAGGTGCTCGTGCTCGGCCTCAGCTTCACCGTGCTCGGCTTTCTCAGCGACAGCGCCTACGCGCTCGCGGCCGGGACGGTCGCCGACCGGCTGCGCGGGTCCGAGACGCTGGCCCGGGTTCAGCGCTGGCTCGGCGGCGGCGTGCTCGTCGGCCTCGGTGTGCTCGCCGCCGTCTGGACGCCGAGCCACAGCCGCTGATGGTCCGCGACCTTCGCGACGACGACTGGCCGGCGGTGCGGGCGATCTACGAGGACGGAATCCGGAGCGGCCACGCCACCTTCGAGACCGAGCCGCCCACGTGGGAGCGGTGGGACGCCGCGCATCGGGACGTGAGGCTCGTCGCCGAGCGCGACGGCCGGGTCGTCGGCTGGGCGGCGCTCTCGCCGGTGTCGTCGCGTTGCTGCTACGAAGGAGTCGGCGAGGTCAGCGTCTACGTCGCCGAGGAGGCACGCGGTGCCGGGCTCGGGCGCGTGCTGCTCGACGAGCTCGTGCGGCGGTCCGAGCAGGCCGGGTACTGGACGCTCAACGCAGGGGTGTTCCCCGAGAACGAGGCATCGCTTCGTCTCCACCGTGCCTGCGGCTTCCGCGAGGTGGGGATTCGCGAGCGCCTCGGCCGGCTGCACGGAGTGTGGCGGGACGTCGTCCTCCTCGAGTGCCGTTCGGCGGAGGTCGGCACCTGAGATACCAGTTCGTCGACTGCCGCTGGGAGCTCGGGGACCCGGAGCGCGGGGGCGAGCTCTACCTCGCCGGGCACGTTCCCGGTGCGTCGTTCCTCGACGTGGACGCCGACCTGTCGGATCTGTCGGTGGCGGACGCCGGCCGGCACCCGTTGCCGTCGGCGGCGAGGTTCGCGGCCGCGGCCGGGCCGGCCGGCATCGGCAGCGGCGTGTTCGTCGTCGCCTACGGAAACGGCGGCGGCCCGGAGCGGCTCTGGTGGCTCCTGCGCCACTTCGGCCACGCTGACTGCGCGGTGCTTCTCGGCGGGCTCGAGCACTGGGGCGGCGAGCTGCGTGCGGGCGAGGAGGAGATCGCACCGGCCGAGTTCGTCCCGCACGTGCGCGAGGACGACACGATCGCCGCGGAGGAGATCGTGCGCCGCCTCGCCGATCCGTCGCTCACGCTCGTCGACGCGCGCGTGGCGAGCCGCTGGCGCGGCGAACCGAACGAGATCGACGATCCGCCGGGCCGGATCCCGGGTTCCGCGAACGCACCGTGGAACGAGCCGCTGCCGGAGCTGCCGCTCGGCGAGCTCGTCGCCTACTGCGGCTCGGGTGTCACGGCGTGCGTCACGCTCCACCGCGCCTGGCTCGCCGGCCGGGAGGGTCGTCTCTATCCCGGCTCGTGGAGCGAGTGGTCGAAGCGCGGCCTGCCCCTCGAGCGCGGCTAGCGCCGCGAGACCGCGGCTCCTGCCGCGGTGAGCGCGAGCTTCGTCAGCGACCGCGGCATCTTCTGCGCGCCGGCGATCGTCCTGCGCAGGGCGTCGGCGAACTCCTCGACGTCCTCGTCGGTCAGGACGAGCGGCGGCAGGATCCGGATCACCGCCATGTCGTGGCCGGCGACCTGGCTGAGGATGTGCCGCTTCGTGAAGAGCGGCACGACGACCAGCTGCGCGAAGAGACCGGGCTGAGCGCGCTCGATCATGCGATAGCTCAGGCGCCCGCCGCCCTGCGGCTCGCCGAACTCGATCGCCCACGCGAGCCCGAGCCCGCGCACGTCGCGCACGACGTCGAACTCGTCGGCGAGCGGCCGCGTCAGCTCGAGCAGCCGCTCTCCGAGCCGCTCGCTCTGCTCCACGAGGCGCTGCTCGCGGAGCTCGTGCAGCGTCGCGAGCCCGGCCGCCATCGCGAGCTCGTTCGGCGCGAAGGTCGAGCCGTGCGACATCGCGTGCGGCATGGAGTCGAACACCGCCTCGTGCACCGAGCGAGCCATGAGCAGCGCGCCCGACGGGACGTAGCCGCCCGAGAGCGTCTTCGCGACCGTGACGAGATCCGGCTCGAGCCCCCAGTGCTGGAAGGCGAACATCCGGCCCGTCCGCCCGAAGCCGGTCATCACCTCGTCGACGCAGAAGAGCGTGCCGTACCGGCGGCAGAGCTCCTGTGCGCCCTCGAGGTACCCGGCGGGCGGGAGGTGGATGCCTTTCCCCTGCACGGGCTCGACGAGGAAGAGCGCGACGTTCTCGCGGCGCAGCTGTTCCTCAAGCGCGTCGAGGTCGCCGAAGGGGACGTGGTCGAACCCCGGCAGCAGCGGCTGGAACCGCGCCGTGAACTCCTCGTTGCCGTTGGCCGACAACGAGCCGAGCGTCAGTCCGTGAAAGCCGTGCTCCGCGGCCAGGACGCGCGTCCGTCCGGTCGCGGTGCGGCCGAGCTTGATCGCCGACTCGACCGCCTCCGTACCCGAGCTCGTGAACAGGCAGCGCTCGATCCGTCCGCCTGCGAGCCCGATGAGCTCCTCGGCGAGCAGGCCGGGCAAGAGCGTCGTGCCGAGCGCCAGCATCCCGGGCGTCTCGAGCCCGAGCGCCTCCACGAGCGCCGCGCGGATCCGCGGGTTGTTCCGGCCGACGCCGTACATGCCGAAGCCGCCGAGCAGGTCGAGGTAGCGCGTGCCGTCGGAGTCGAAGAGGTACGCGCCCTCAGCGCGTGCCCACGTGCGGTCGAAGCCGATCGTCCGCAGCACGCGCACGAACTGCGGGTTGATCGTCCGGGCCCAGAGGTCGAGATCCTCGCCGCGCCGCGAGTCGAGCAGCGCCTCGAGGCTGAACTCGCTCATCACGCCGGACTCTAGCTTCGCGTGTTTCCCTTCCCGGCTGTGGGGTAGCCGATCGCCGATGGGTCTCGGCAAGCTCATGTTGCGCGCGACGCTCGGCGGCTATTTCTTCGCGCACGGGATGCAGAAGCTCACCGGCTGGTTCGGCGGGCACGGTCCCGCAGGGACCGGTGAGTTCTTCGAACAAGTCGGCCTGCGGCCGGGGCGCGAGAACGCCCTGCTCGCCGGCGCGGCAGAGGCGGGCGGCGGCTCGCTGCTCGCGCTCGGCTTCCTGACGCCTGCGGCCGTGAGCCTGCTCACCGGCGTGATGGCGAACGCCATCCGGCACGTCCACTGGGAGAAAGGCCTGTGGGGCACGGAGGGCGGCGTCGAGTATCCCGTCGTCATTCTCGGTGCGCTCGCCGCGCTCGCCGACAGCGGCCCGGGACGCATCTCGCTCGACGAGGAGCTCGGAATCGGCCTGCGCGGGCCGATCGTGACGCTCGTCGCGATGGGAGCCGGCGTGGCCGGCGCGGTCTACCTCGCGGAGCACGGCGAGACGCTCTTCACGGCGAGACGCTCTTCACGGCGCGCGACGCCGACGAGGTCTTGAGCCGCTCGGCCGAGCGCGCCGGTGCGGCGAGCTAGCCGGCGCCGAACTCGGCCAGCAGTCGCTCCGCATCCCAGTCCTCCCAGCGCCGCTCGCGCGGCTCCGCGGTGTAGTCGCGGTCGAGCTGGACGAGGGCATGGACAAGGTGGCTGCGAACGGGAGTCGCGCCGAGCAGCTGCGGCAGCTCCGAGAGCGTGAGCAGCCAGTCGGCGTACCACGATGCCCAGTCGGGGTCGTCGCCGTCGACGATGCGATAGACGACGTGGTGCGTCTCGGCGGCCTCGTGCAGGAGGTCTGCTACAGCCGTTGGCTCGCTCACGCGGCCGATCTTCCCATCCGGCGTCGCCAGGCACAAATCCGCCGGATCTTGACTCGACCGCTCTCGCTGCCGATTACGGCTGGGTGGGCCACACGCCGACACGTCGCGGCTCCGCCGCGGCGCCGCCCAGCTTCGCGGCCACGCTGCTCTCGGAGCGGCCCGTTTCGCGCGGCCGCGTGCTGTGGCGATCGCTGCTGCCGGCCGGCGTCGCCGTGGTCGTCGCGAGCAGCGTGCTCTCCTGGCTCGGCGAGCGCAGTGACCTGTACGGCACGTTCGACCTCGTCGTCTTCACCGCGCTGATGGTTGCGGCGCTCGTCGCGCTCGTCTGGAAGGCGGCGTGCCTGCTCGACCAGGCGGAGGGCGGGCGGCGCGCGCTCGAAGCCCACTACCAGCGGCTCGTCGAGCAGCTTCCCCTCGTCATCTACGTCGACGACCTGAGCGAGAACTGCGGCAACATCTACACGAGTCCGCAGGTGGAGGCGTTGCTCGGGTACACGGTCGAGGAGTGGATCTCCGACCCTGAGCTCTTCCTCAGGGTGCTGCACCCGGACGACCGCGAACGGGTTCTAGCCGAGGTGAGTCGCACGAACGCGTCCGGCGAGCCGTTCGTCTGCGAGTACCGGGTGCTGGCGAAGGACGGCCGGACGGTGTGGATCCGCGACGAGTCGACGCTGCACGCCGAGGAGGGGCAGGCGGTCCACACGCAGGGCTACATGCTCGACATCACCCGGCGCCGCCGGGCGGAGGAGGAGCTGCGCCTGCTCGCCTGGAGCGACTCGCTCACGTCGCTGCCGAACCGGGCCTCCCTCGTCGAGCGCCTGCACGACGCCGGGGCCACCTCCCCGCGGTCGCTGCTCTTCCTCGACTTGGACGACTTCAAGACGATCAACGACAGCCTGGGCCATCCGACCGGAGACGGAGTGCTCGTCGAGCTCGCGCGGCGGATCGGCGAGGTCATCCGCGAGGGCGACCTGGTCGCGCGCATCGGCGGCGACGAGTTCGCGGTGCTCGCGGAGATGGACGACGCCGAGATGCTCGAGGTGCTCGCGAGTCGGCTGCTGGCCGCGGTGAAGGAGCCTGTCGTGCTGGACGGGCGCGAGCTGCGGCTGAGCGCGAGCATCGGCATCGCGAGCGGTGCCGGAGCCGAGGATCTGCTGCGAAATGCGGACCTCGCCATGTACGAGGCGAAGCGCCGCGGGGGCGAGGGTTTCGCGTTCTTCGCGGACGAGATGCACGCCGCCGCGGAGCGAAGGCTCGCGCTGCTGGCCGAGCTGCGCCGTCCCGACCTCTGCGACGAGCTCGTTCTCCACTACCAGCCGACCTTCGACCTGGCGACCGGCGCGGTCGAGGGAGTCGAGGCGCTGCTGCGCTGGCAGCACCCGCGACACGGGCTGCTCGCGCCGGGGGTGTTCATCGCCGCCGCGGAGGAGAGCGGCGCGATCGTCGGCCTCGGCCGCTGGGTGCTCAGGGAGGCCTGCCGCGAGGCGGTGACCTGGCGGGATCTCTGCGGCACGTCTCCGGTCGTGGCCGTCAACGTGTCGGCGCGTCAGCTGCGCGAAGCCGGGTTCCTGGCCGACGTGACCGGAGCGCTCGCCGCCTCCGGGCTGCCGGCGGCGTCGCTGCGGTTCGAGCTGACCGAAAGCGTTCTCCTCGAGGCGACCGAGGCGACGCGCACGAACCTGGCCGCGCTGTCGGAGCTCGGCGTCGCGCTCGCGATCGACGACTTCGGCGCCGACCATTCGTGGATCGGCATGTTGAAGGAGCTCGCGCCCGACGTGCTCAAGATCGACCGGTCGTTCGTCGCCGACGCGGGCGAACGCGAACAGGCGCTTCTGCGCGGTGTGCTCGCATTCGCGCGCGAGCTCGGGCTGACGGTCGTGGCCGAAGGCATCGAGACCGAGGAGCAGCTCCTCGCGGTGCGCCGCTTGCGCTGCGACGCGGGTCAGGGCTTCCATCTCGCCCGACCGATGCCCGCGGACGAGCTCCGGTCACTGCTCGGCCGCGGCCAGCGACTGCCGGGCGTCTCGCTTCGACTCGTCTGAGGTGAGGGGCGAGCGAGCTGCGAGAGGAGCTGACTGGCCACGCCTGCGAACCAGACCGGCCTCGACCCCGCGGCCGTCATGGCACGCCCGGCGCGGCACAATGTCAGGCGGCCCCCGTAGCTCAGTGGATAGAGCAGCGGTTTCCTAAACCGCGTGCGCATGTTCGATTCATGCCGGGGGCACTCTCGCAGGCGTCGTGGAGGCTACGCAGGGTGGTTGAGCTCCTGGAGGAGGGCTCGGAGTTGGGCGAAGCGTCTGGGGCTGAGCCGTTGCTTCCAGGCGTCTTCCATTTCGGCGACGGCTTTGCGGATGGTGGTTGCGGCCCGGGTTCCGCGTGGGGTGAGGGCGATTCGTTTGGAGCGCCTGTCGTCGGGGTCGGGTCGGCGCTCGAGGTAGCCGAGGTGCTCGAGTTGGCCGAGTAGGTGGTTGAGCGCCTGCTTGCTGATCCGGAGACGGGCGGCGAGGTCTGACGGTCGTTCGCCTTGTGGGCCGGGGTACTGGACGACGATCAGATAGGAGGCGTCGAAGTCGGCGAAGCCGTCTGCGTGCAGTCGTTCGAGCATGTGCTCTTGTACGGCTTCCCAGGGGAGGCGCAGGAGGGCCCCGATCATCGGTGGCCCGAGTGGCTTGGAGGCGCTCCCGGAAGATTTCATAAAGTGACTTGACAAGTAATCGCGACCGCGTATAGAGTCAAGTCACTTTACCATCCCGGTGCGAAGGAGGACTCGGTGGCCACAAGCACACGCGAGGAGATCCAGGTCGAGGGGATGGCGATCCGCTTCCTGCTCGAGGGCTCACAGACGGCAGGCTCGGTCGCGATCTTCGAGTTCGACGTTCCCGCTGGAGGAAGGATTGCCGGCGCCCACAGCCACGACGGTTACGACGAGACGATCTACGGGCTCGAGGGCGTCCTGACCTGGACGATCGAGGGCACGGCGACCGAGCTCGGACCCGACGAGGCGGTCTTCATCCCTCGCGGGGCCGTCCACCGCTTCGACAACAGAGGCGACGTCGACGCGAAGGCGCTCGCGATTGCTACTCCCGGCGTCATCGGCCCCGATTTCTTCCGCGAGGTCGGAGCGATCCTCGACGCCGCCGCCGGCGGGCCGCCCGACCTGGCCGCGCTCGGTGCCGTGATGCGCCGGCACGGACTCACATTCGCCGCCTGACAGCCGCTACAGGATACGACCTCTATGGCGGCTGACCACAGCGCCTGCGCCGGCGGCGTGGAGCTGCTCGCTGATAGTCCGACACGGCAAAACAGCTTCGTGATCGCGGGCGAGGATCTGACGATCACTCATGCCCGCTACGCGGCGGGCGAGCAGGTGGCGGGCCGACACATCCACCACCGGCACACCGACGCGTTCTACGTCCTCGAGGGAGAGCTGATCTTCGAAACCGGCCCCGAAGCCGAGACGATCACCGTCTCCGCCGGCGGATTCGTCGCCGCGCCGCCCGGGCTTGCTCACTCGTTTCGGGTGGCCGAGAGCGGTCCGGCGCGCTGGCTCACCATCCACGCACCCGACGGCGGCTTCGCCGCCTTCATGCGCGGACTACGCGACGGCATCGGAGTTGAGTGGGACTTCGCGCCGGTGCCGGCCGACGGAGGCCTTCCCGCAGAGCACATCGTCATCGGCCGCCCACCCGAAGCGGAGTGACATCGCCTGGGCCGGTGTTCTCGCGCCTGGGGCTGCGTCCGTCTACCGCTCGTCTACCGGGACAGGCCGGACACCGACGTGCTGAGGCGCACTGAGCGGAATCAGCGGACTCCGGAGCCCGTTCCCGACGGACTGAGCGGACACATCCGTACGGGCGGCGAGGATTTGGGCGGCTTCCTAAACCCGTGCGCATGTTCGATTCATGCTGGGGCATCGAAGAAATACCTGCACAGGGCCGGTTTTCAAAATGCGCGAGAAATGTCGGCCAACATGGGCTTCCGAAGGACGGGCGCAGTCTGGATGCCGCACTCGGTGGCTGGGCCGTGGGCCCACTCGATCGCGTCCGCGAGTTCAACTGCTTCTTCGTCGCTTCCGTCCCACGGGTCGCTGAGGTCAACCTTGTTCGCCTCATTCCGCTTGAACAGGTAGTAGCCGACGACCGTTCCAGATATCGCGACCTGCTGTCTTGTAGCGAGCGCCCTACTTACGGTGCAGAGCTCCGCAGACGAAGACGACAAGCGCCGCCTGGCCCGAGCCGGGAAACGGCCGGCCGTGCGAAGGCGCCCCCTCCGCGGAAGACCCAGCACGCGCACTCGGTTGGAGTGACGGAACCTGCGGGTATACAGCGTGGTACGAATAGGTCGGAAGCCAATCTGTTTACGTCGGCGGTCTTTCGGGAGCAGGTCGTGCGTGTGTCGCGGTTGCATGCGCGTCATGTCTTTCTGGGGTTGACGGTCGGCTGCGTCGTGGGGCTAGCCGTGTTGAAGGCGGCCGGCGTCGGGTCGCGCCTGATGTCCGAGGGGATCGGTGGCGTGCTCGCGGTTGCCTTTGTGGTGCTAGCGGTGATCGACTTTCGGTCGAGCGTTGGGGTTGCCGTCTTCGAGTTGGTGCTTGGTGGGGCAAGCGGGCACTGGGTGGATTACGGCGGCGGCATCTCGGGCCGCATCTTCCTGATTTCAGTCGTGACGCTACGAGCCGCTGCGACAACGATTGCCGACTGGCGGGGTGGCCGGCGTGCGGTCCTCGGGCGGTATGGGGGGCATGCGCTCGCCATTGCATTCTTGATCCCTGCGATCTGGATCCCTCTCGGTCTGGCAGACGGCAACCAGCGAGCGAGCGTGATCGCCGATGGGGATGGATTCGTGTTCTTCGCGTTCGTGCTGGTGGTTGCCTTGCTTGTGCGGCGGGGCGACGGCGCTTGGCTGCGGAGGGTGCTTTTCGCAGCCTGTGCAGCAAGTGGCGCGGCCTACTTTCTTCTGATCGCCGCGACGACGTCCGGGGTTGTGGGTTTGACCTCAGTCCGCGAGTGGCTGAGCGTGCGACTGTCTATGGGGGGTGTGATCGGCTACATGCCGGGCGGCGAGTACAGACTCTTCACCGGCGGCAGCCTGTTCTTGGTCGTCGGGCTCGTGTTGACCGCGCAGCGGCTTCTGGCTCGACCGCGCGTGACCCGTTGGTGGCTCTTGGGGGCCGTGTTTTGCGTCGATCTCGTTGCCACGTACACGCGCGGGCTCTGGGCCGCGGCGTTGGTCGGCGTGGCTCTCCTTCTTTGCCTTGAGATTCAGACGATCAGGCAGCTCGGATTTACTTTGGGCATCCCCACGGTTCTCGCGGGTTCGGTACTCGCTGCGTCCTCGCTTGCCGGCTTCTCCCTCTATCGCTATGTAGGAACTCGCACTGCGAGCATCGCCGCGGTCAGTAACACGAGCTATGGGAGGGGCATAGCCGATGCGAGCTTCGAGTCCTCTTCCAGACCTTGGCAGACCGCTTACGAGGGTGGTCGGTCGTTGCGGGTGGTGCGGACGCGGGCGCTTGCGCGGGTCGGGAGGCACAGCTTGGAGTTGTGGGACTCGGCGGCGGGTCGGGACGCCTATGTGTTTCAGAATCTGGAGGTCAGGCCGGACACGCGTTACCTGGTCAGTGCCTGGGTAGACGCT
>DASUHE010000086.1:0-50166 GCA_036273695.1 Gaiellaceae bacterium | reverse complement strand
GGACGGATGGAGCGTGATCGAGCCGACCTCGACACCCTTCCGCGAGCCGAACTGGCCGGAGACGTAATAGATCAGCTCCTCCGACTGCAGGTTCGAGTGGTGATACGGGATCGGGACCGCGAGCGGGTCGAAGTCGAGCTTGCGCGGACAGAAGGAGCAGATCACGAAGTTCTGGCCGGCGAACGTCTGATGCGACGGCGGCGGCTGGTGGATGCGGCCGGTGATCGGCTCGAAGTCGTGGATCGAGAACGTCCACGGGTAGAGATAGCCGTCCCAGCCGACGACGTCGAAGGGGTGGTAGTCGACGACGTACGTCTGGTAACCGCCCCGGACACGCACCTTGACGGCGTACTCCCCCTGTTCCCGCACCGTCTTCAGCTCGGTCGGCGGGTGGATGTCGCGGTGGTAGTACGGCGCGCCTTCGATCAGCTGGCCGTACTGGTTCCGGTAGCGGCGCGGAATCTCGATGAGCCCGGGCGTCTCGAAGACGAGGTACCGCTGGTCGCCTTCCGGACGGAAGCGATACGTGGTGCCGCGCGGAACGACGACGTAGTCGCCCTCCTTGTACGGCAGGTCGCCGAAGATCGTCTCGAGCGTGCCCGAGCCTTCGTGGACGAAGATCACCTCGTCGCCCTCGCCGTTGCGGAAGAAGTAGTCCATCGACCCGGACGGGCGGCAGAGCGAGATCTCGACGTCGCCGTTCCACATCAGAAGGCGGCGGCCGGTGACCTCGTCGCCGGCGGGCTCGGTGTCGAACGTCTTGAAGTGCAGGTGCCCGTGCTGCTCGGGCACCCACTCCTCGCGCTCGATCGATTCGAAGCCGCCGAGCTCCATGACGCGGCAGGGCGAGTGGAGGTGGTACAGGATCGACTCGTTGCCGGTGAAGCCCTCGAGGCCCATCACCTCTTCGGTGAGGAGCGTCCCGTTGTCGCGGAACTGGACGTGGCGCTTGCGCGGAACGTCGCCGAGGCGCTGGTAGAACGGCATGGCCGAAGGTTACTTCAGCGCTAGTGGACGACTTGCCAGACGCGGTAGCCGGCCTTGAAGCGCCCGACGAAGAAGACCTTCTCCGACAGGCTCGCGCTCGGCAGGAAAGCGCGGAGCGTGACGTAGACCACGACCGTGCGTCGCCACGCGCGCGCACCGCACTCGAACCTCGCTTCCGGGCCGCGACCGTGATCCCACGTTGCGAGCTCGACCGAGGTCACCTGCGGCCGGGCGCTGGGACGTGTGTAGCGGAGCGCGGCCTTGGCGGCCGGGGCGATCGGATCCCCGGTCAGCCGGAGTAAGCGTCGAGGGTCGCGCTCGACTGTGACCATCCCGCGCGTACAGACCCGCGAGCGTCCGGCGCGCGAAGCCGGCGCCACCGCGGTGACCGCGACGACAGCGAGCAATGCGACTGCGAGGACGAGCGGACGCCTCACAGTTCCGGATTCTCGCGCCCGAGGGCCAGCTCGGCAAGCCGGCGGCCCACCGCGGGCGCGAACTTGAAGCCGTGTCCCGAACAGGCCGAGCCGACGACGACCCGGCCCCGCCGCTCGAGGATGAACTCCTCGTCCGCCGTCGTCGTGTAGAGGCATGTCTGCGCCTCGACCGGCTTCGGATCGACGTCCGGGAAACGCTCGCCGACCCACGACGCGATCCGCTCGACGATCGCGGGCTCCGGAGATGCCTCGGCGCCGGGATCCGTCTCGGCGCCGGCGTGGTGCGCTCCCGCCTTCAGGCCGTGGACCGGGTCGTGGAGCGAGTACATCCCGTGCCCGCCCGTCTCCGCGTCGAGGTCGACGATCGACGGCGGCGGCGGGCCCTCACGCTTGAAGTACGCCACCGTCTCGCGCGTGACCTTGACCGGTAGGTCCGGCACCAGGTCGCGGATCCACGGACCGGCGGTGACGACGACGACGTCCGCGTCGAGCTCGTCGGTCGACTCGATACGCCGGTTCGTCTCGACCTCGACGCCCGCCGCCGCGAGGAACGCGTGGCGCGCGCGATCGGCGAACACGACCCCCGCGTCGGGGACGTGCAGCGCCGTCCAGCCGTCCGGCAGGTTCGCGCCGAGGGCGCGCGCCTCGTCCCCGTCGAGGAGCCGGTATCGCAGACCGCACTCCTCGAGCGCCCGGGCCGAGGTGAGCGATGGGTCGGGCACGAGCTCGAGCAGCCCGTACAGGCCGAGGAGGCTGCGGTCGATCTGCAGCCAGCCCGCGTACGCGTCCTGCGCGAAGCGAACCCAGCGGCTGTCGGGATACGCGACGCGGAAGATGCGCGTGCGGCCGTGGCTCGAGCCGCGGTCGTGGTCGAGCTCGAACTGCTCGTGCACAGTCACCTCGGCGCCGCGCTCGCGCAACGCCCACGCAGTCGCGCAGCCCATGACGCCCGCGCCGACGACCGCGACCCTCATCGAGCGATCAGATCTCCCGGGAACAGGCTTGTGTTCTCGGCCGCGTGCGCGACGAGCCGCTCCCAGTCGACACCCGCCGGCACTTCCTCGTCCGGCGTCGTCACGACCGGGCCGAGCGTGAGCGCGAAGTCGCGCTGCTTCGTCCCGTGCAGCTGCGGCGCGACCCACTCGACGAGCGGCGTGAAGCCGCCGATCACGCGGTCGGCGCCGACGATCGCGGCCACCCGCTCGACGGGCTCGGCTCCGGGAACGCCCGGGTCCTCGTCGACCGCCTTGATCGCGGCGGGATTGGCGAAGACGAAGTCGCCGGAGTCGTCGAAGATCCGCACCGAAGGTGGATGGAGCACGGGCGCCCGGAAGACGACCTCCGCGAGCGGATATTCCGCGTGCTCGCGAGCCTGCCCGCCGCCGGTGAAGAACGCCTGCAGCGTCTGCGCGGCCAGCTGGATCACGGTCTCGCCGTCGATCCGTCCCGGCCAGCCACGCTCGAGGAACGGCTCGCGGGGCGAGAACATGCACAGCTTCACGGTGTCGCCTTCAGCGGGGCTCCGTGTGCACGACGACATCGGCGATCTCGGGCCGCTCGCGCCGGATCAGCTCCTCGATCCGGCTCGCGTCCGCGTGCGCCGCCGCGAGCGTGTCCGAGCCGAGCCGCAGCGTGAGATACGCGACGAGCCCTTCGTCGGTGTCCACGAAGCGAAGCTCGGCCGGATCGACGCCGAGCTCCGTTTGGACGATGCGCCGCACGGTCGCCGCGTCGCCCGTGACCTCCGTCCCCGCCGCCTGCTCGCCGAGCGGCTCGAGATGGGTCCGCACCGACGAGACCTCGGGAACCGCGCGCTCGATCGCCCGCTCGACCTGCTCGGCGATCGCGTGCGCCTCCTCGAGTGAGAGCCCGCCGGGAAGCTTGAGGTGGAGCGACAACTCGGTGCCGCTGTCGACGGAGACGACGGCCACGTTGTGCACCTCCCGGACGCGCGGCACGTCGAGCGCCGCAGCGTGCGCGCGCTCGCGTACGTCGGCGTCCGCGGGACCCGTCGGCTCGACGTGGACCACGACATCCGCCTCCGGCAGCGCCGCCTGCACGGCACGCTCGACGAGGTCGGCTGCGGCATGTCCCTGGCTCACGGCGGCGCCGTAGTCGACGCCGATCACGACATCTGCGAACACGCGCCCGGCGGCCTGGCGCATGCGCAGACGGCGGAGCTGCACCGACGGTCTGACACCGACGATCGCCCGGCGCGCGGCCTCCTCCGCGGCTGCGGGAGCGCGATCCATCAGCACGTCCACGTTCCGCCGCATCAGCCGTGCCGCCGCGAACAGGACGAGCGCCGCGACGAGGAGCGCAGCGACGGCGTCGGCGCGGGGATGCCCACCGCGCACCAGCAGCAGGCCGACGAGCACGGCGACCGAACCGCCGAGGTCGCTGCCGAAATGGAGCGCGTTCGACGCGAGCGCCGGGCTCGAGTACGCACGCGCCGCCCGCCAGGACGCAGTCGTGCGGGCGACGTCGATGCAGATGACCACGCCGACGACGACGAGCGCATACCACGTCGCATGCACCGCGGCGCCGCCGTGGACGAGGCGCACGATCGCGCGCCAGACGATCACGACGCTGGCGATGACGAGGATTGCGCCTTCGGCGAGGGCCGCGAGATGCTCGGCCTTTCCATGCCCGTACTGGTGGCCCGGATCGGCCGGGCGCACGGCGACGCCGACCGCGAAGAACGTCAGCAACGCCGCGATCAGGTCGGTGCCGGAGTGCGCGGCCTCCGAGACGAGGCCCAGGCTGTGCGTCGCGAGGCCCGTGCCGAGCTTGAGCGCGATCAGCGCGAGTGCGGCGACGACCGACCAGAGCGCGGCTTTCCGCTGGGCCTCCACGCCGGGAAGCGTACGTAGCCCCTTAGACGCCGATGGGTCCGGGCGGCCAGATGAGCGCGTCCTGCCGGAACGCGAAGTGGCAGCGGGGCCCGCTCGGAAGCGCGAACGGCACGATCGAGGCCAGCTCCACCTCGGCCTCGGCAGGGCTGAGCACCCAGCGGTCGTGGTGCATCTCGGCGCTCGCGTCGGCGGAGAAGAGGCGATAGCGCTCGGTGAAGAACGACTCGAGCGAGCCCGGTTCGGTCTGGACGGTCTCGCCCGTCGCCCGGTAGCGGGCGGCGAAGACGCGGCCCGGCTGCCCGACGCGCACGCACTCCGTCTCCTGCCAGTCGCCGATCGGCTCGAGGGTCATGCGGGCGTAGAACGCGGGCACGCGGTAGATCCGGCGCACGCCGAGCGCGGCGAGGCGGCTGGACGCGTCGATGCTGAAGAACCAGACGCCGGGCAGCCCGTCCGGCCCGCGCACGTAGGTCCGGACGTTGAGCTGCAGGAACGACGAGATCCCCGGCACCGGCAGCGCGCCGCGCGCCCGCAGTGCGCGCACGCGGAAGAACTGGAGCCCGAGCCACGCGCTGCCGTCGTGCTCCTCGATCTCGAGCTCGTCGGGGACCCGTTGGCGGAGCTCGCCCTTCGCCACCGGCCAGTGCGCCCAGAACGTGTGCTCCCACGTCTGGCCGAGCGTCCAGCGGCTGTCCGGAAGCGGGAACGGGCGGTGCCCGACGCGGCGTAGCGAGCGCGCCTGCCGGCTCGCCGCCCTCGCATCGTCGAAGAGGTCCGTTAGGGCACCCCTAGAGATTGCCGCGCAGCGCCTGCTCGCGCTCGATCGCCTCGAACAGCGCCCTGAAGTTGCCCTCGCCGAACGTCGTCGCGCCGTGCCGCTCGATCACCTCGAAGAAGACCGTCGGCCGGTCCTGCGCCGTCTTCGTGAAGATCTGCAGCAGGTAGCCGTCCTCGTCGCGGTCGACGAGGATCTTGTGCTGCTGCAGGATCGGCCAGTCCTCGGCGATCTCGCCGACGCGACCCGGCGCCTCGTCGTAGTACGAGTCGGGAGTGTCGAGGAACACGAAGCCTCGCTCCTTCAGCGCCTCGACCGTGCCGACGATGTCGGTCGACGCGAGCGCGATGTGCTGCGCGCCCGCGGTGCCGTAGAAGTCGAGGTACTCCTGGATCTGGCTCTTGCGCTTGCCCTCGGCCGGCTCGTTGATCGGGAACTTGACCTTGCCGCTGCCGTCCGCCATGACCTTCGACATCAGCGCCGAGTACTCGGTCTGGATGTCCTCGTCCCCGAAATGGATGATGTTCGTCATCCCGAAGACCCGCTCGTAGAACTCGACCCAGTGGTCCATCTTGCCGAGCTCGACGTTGCCGACGACGTGGTCGACGTTGAGGAGCCCGACGCCGGAGTCGGCGTGGCCGTTCGTCGCGACCGACACGTAGCCCGGCAGGAACGGGCCTGCGTAGTCGGAGCGGTTGACGAACGTGTGGATCGTGTCGCCGTAGGTCGCGATCGCCGAGCGCTCCACGACGCCGAACTCGTCTTCGTCCCGCTTCGGCTCCATGACGCTGCCGGCGCCGCGCGAGACCGCCTCGCGGTAGGCCTGCGTCGCGTCGGGGACCGTGAGCGAGATGTCGCGGACGCCGTCGCCGTGCCGCGCGTGGTGCTTCGTGATCTCGTGCTCCTCCCGCAGAGCGCTCGTGACGACGAACCGCACGTCGCCCTGTTCGAGGACGTAAGAGGCGCGGTCCCGGACTCCCGTCTCGGGGCCCGCGTACGCGGTGCGGGTGAAGCCCATCGCGTGCTCGTAGAAGTACGCGGCTTGCTTTGCGTTGCCGACCCAGAACTCGATGTGATCCCAGCCCTGGAGCGGCATGAAGTCTTCGGCCATGCCCTGATTATGCTCACTCCGCGGCCGGCAGGCGCTCGGGCGCCCGACGCCACACCCGCTCGTACGCGATCCCCGCGAAGATGAGCACGCCGCCGGCGATCTCGAGCGCGTGCAGGCTCTCGCCGAGCAGGACGAGCGCGAAGAAGACGGCGAAGAACGGCTGCAGGTTGCCGAAGAGCGCCGCCCGCGACGGCCCGACCCGGTCGATCGCGGTGAACCAGAGGAGGTTCGTGAGGAAGAGCGGCCCGACCACCGCGTAACCGAAGCCGAGCCAGACCTTCCAGCCGAACGAGAACGACTCGTCCGCGAGCTGCCCCGAGCCGAGGGCGAGCGCGGCGAGCGGCACCCAGCCGATCGCGAGCACGAGCGCGCTGATCCGGTACGGGGAGTAGCGCCGCATGAGCGGCCGGATCGAGACGGTGTACGCCGCCCACGTGAATGCCGTCGCGATCGCGATCAGGTCGCCGCCGAGGGAGCTCCCGAGCCCGCCGGTCGCCGCCGCCGCGACGAGGCCGACGCCGACGAAGGTCATGAGCGCGCCGATCCAGAACGCCGGCGCGAGGGCCTCGAGCCCGAGCACGACCGAGATCAGCCCGATGAAGACCGGCGTCGCGCCGAGGAGCAGCGCCACCGTCGACGCGTTCGCGAGCTTGACGCCGTAGACGAAGCAGACCTGGTTGAGAAAGATGAAGGCAGCCGCGAGCAGCACGTACCTCAGATCCGTGCGGGCGATCCGGAACGAGCGCTCCCGCCGGTACGTGAAGAGCCAGAAGAGCGCGATCGCGGCGAAGTAGCGGATCGTCCCGTACGCGAGCGGCAACCAGCCGTGGTCGAACATGTACTTCGTGACGGTGATGTTGAGCGCCCACAGCAGCACCGTCCCGAACAACATCGCGTCGACAATGGAGGGGCGCCGCACGTCCGCGAACGTACCTCCAGGCCGGAAGCGGCGGCGGCAGACCGAGCCGCGTGAGGCGGCTCTGGCGTTAGGCTCCGCTGCGATGCCGGAGCCGACCTTCAGCGACGTCGACGAGCTCGTCGGGCCGGCGACGCCGCACTTCGCGTACCAGCTCCGCGCGCGCGTGCGCGAGCTCGTCCGCGACCTGCCTGCGGAGCACCCGGTGCGCGCGTACGCGGAGCAGAAGATCGACCTGCTCGACCGGCTCGGTCACGCCTCGTCGAAGGCGGAGGACAGCCGCCGCGAACCGCGCACGCGGCCTGGTTGGAGCGAGCTGCCGAGCTCGGCGCCCGCCGACGAACCACTGCCCCGGCGATGAGCCTCAAGGGCGCTTCCGTCCTCGTGACGGGAGGGACGCGCGGGATCGGCCGGGCGATTGCGCTCCGGCTCGTGGCGGACGGAGCCTCGCGCGCGGTGCTCGGCTACATGCGAAACGACAAGGCGGCCGCAGAGGCGGCGGCGCTCGTCCGGGAGGCAGGCGCCGAGCCGGTGCTCGTCCGCGGCAACGTCGCCGACGCACGCACCGTCGACGAGCTCGCGTCCCACGGGCCGTACCGCGTCGTCGTCCACAACGCCGCCACCGGCGTGATCCGTCCGGCACTCGAGACCGAAGACAAGCACTGGGACTGGACGATGGCCGCCAACGCCCGGGCGCTCCTCTCGCTCGCGCGGGCCACCGCGCCGGCCATGGACGAAGGCGGCGCGATCCTGGCGATCTCGAGCCTCGGCTCGCAGCGAGTCCTCCCCAACTACGTCCTCGTCGGGACGTCGAAGGCGGCCCTCGAGTCGGTCGTCCGTTACCTCGCGGTCGAGCTCGCCCCGCGCGGGATCCACGTCAACTGCGTCTCGGCCGGCGTCGTCGAGACGGAGGCGCTCGACTGGTTCCCGAACAAGGAGCAGATGCTCGCCTCGGTCAAGCGGACACCCGCCGGGCGGCTCGTCGAGCCGCAGGACGTCGCGGCGGCCGTCTCCTTCCTCTGCTCGCCCGACGCGGCGATGATCTGCGGCCAGACGCTCGTCGTGGACGGCGGCTACTCGCTCGGGGCGTAGAGCGATGGAGCCGACCGAGGAGAACCTCCGGGCCTGGGAAGACACGCACCGCGCCCGCGCCGAGCCGGTCGTGCTGCCGCGCGTCGTGCAGCGCACGCTCGGCGACCTCCAGCAGAAACGTGTCCTGCACCTCCTCTGCGGCAGGGGCGAGGCGACGGCGGCGCTGGCGGAGCTCGGCGCAGTGGCGACCGGCGTCGATCCGCGGCCGGCCGCGCTCGAAGCCGCGCGCGAACGGTGGCCCAAGATCCTCTGGGTCGACGGCGACCCGCAGTCGCTGCCGCGGCAGCTGCGACGCGGCCGCTTCGACCTCGTCTACTCGGGCGAGGGAGTCCTCGACGGGCTCCGCGACCTCGACGGCTGGGCAGCCGGGATCGCGGCGGCCTTGCGCGCGCACGGCGAGCTCCTCGTCTTCGACGACCACCCCGTCGCCGACTGCGTCGACGGGCTGCTCCGGTGGCGGAGCGACTATTTCCGCGACCCGGAAGATCCCGACGGCCTCTGGCGGCTGGGCCAGGTGGTGAGCGCGCTCGCGCGCGTCGGGTTGCACGTGGAAGCGCTCGAGGAGTATCCCGGCGGCACGTCACGCCGGCGGCACGACCGCCGGATCCCGGCGACCTTCCTGCTCTACGCGCGGCGCGCGGGCTGACTAGCCGAGCTTCGCGAACGCTTCGTCGAGCTCGGCGTCGGTGATCGTCAGCGGCGGCGTCGCCTGGATCAGCGAGCCGTCGAGCCCCGCGGGGACGACGAGAACACCGCGCCCGAGCGCCTCGTCCGCGTCGCCTTCGCGGGCACGGAGGAGACCGCGGCCGCGCCAGCCTTCACGCGCGAACCGCTCGCCCGTCGCCCGCACGCGCTCGAGCAGCTTCGGCACCTCCTCGAGCACGACGAGAGCGGCCGCGCACGCGAGCGGATTTCCGACATGCGTGTGCGTGTAGACGTCCTCGAGGCCGAGCTGCCAGACGTCCTCCAGCCCGTCGCGGTAGAACAGCGCCGCCGAGAGCGGCAGGCCGCCGCCGAGCGCCTTGCCGACGCACAGCACGTCCGCCGCCTCCTCGCCCGGCCACAGCTCGCCGACGCGACCGAGCCCGCAGAAGATCGAGTCGACGACGAGCAGCGCCCCGGCCTCGTCGCAGCGCAGGCGCAGCGTCGCGAGGAACTCGTCCGGCGGCACCCGCGACCCCGCCCGTCCCTGCACCGGCTCGACGATCACGCATCCCGCGTCGGCGGGCAGCGGCCCCGGATCCTTACCGAACGCGCGGCGATGCACCGGCCCGGGCAGCCACGGCCCGAACGGCTCGCGGAACCGCTCGAAGCCCGTCGCTGCGAGCGCGAGCAGCCCGGTGCCGTGATACGCGCCGTCGAAGGCGACGATCCCCGGCTTACCGGTCGCGAGCAGCGCCGTGCGGAGCGCGATCTCGATCGCGTCCTCCCCGGTCACGCCGAGCTTCGCGGCCCGCGGCAGCGCCTCGCGTAGCCGCACCGTCACCTCGGCGTCGGCGAGGTCGCCGAGCGCATGCACGACCTCCTGCTCCCGCCAGGCTTCGAGGATGCGGAGGTTGCGGTGGCCGAGCGCCGCGACGCCGAAGCCGCCCGTCAGGTCGAGCAGCTCGCGCCCGTCGGCGAGCGTGACGCGGCAGCCCTCGGCCCGCGCCCAGATCACCGCGCGCCGAGTCCGAGCACGCGCCCGGCCGTCGCGCGCGCGATCGTCCCGGCCATGGCCGGATTCTCCTGCAGCCGGCGCAGCGAGTAGCGATACCACTGCTCGCCGAACGGAACGTAGACGCGCAGCCGGTGTCCCTCCGCGACGAGCTCGTCGCGTCGTCCCTCGCGGACGCCGAGCAGCATCTGGAGCTCGTACTCGAGCGGCCCGAGCCCGCGTTGCGAGACCCGCGCGAGCGACTCTCCGATCAGCCACTCGTCGTGCGTCGCGACGCCGACGTAACAGTCGGCTGCCAGCAGCGCCTCGAGGCAGGTGAGGAAGTTCGCGCGAACGGCTTCGTGATCGGTGAACGCGATCGTGCCCGGCTCGAGGTAGATGCCCTTGCAGAGGCGGACACTCGGCTTCAGGTCCGCGAGCGCACGGACGTCGTCGAGCGTGCGCCGCAACCGCGCCTGGAGCACGACGCCGAGGTTGTCCTGCCCGTCCTCCCGGAGCTCGCGGAAGAGGCGGAGGGTGTCGTCGGTCGTGGACGAGTCCTCCATGTCGATCCGCACGAAGTTGCCGTAGCCGGCCGCCGTGCGGACGACCTCGCGCAGGTTCTCGCGGCAGAGGTCGTAGGAGAGGCCGAGGCCGAGCGCGGTGAGCTTGACGCTGACGTTCGAGTCGAGCGAGGCCTCGTCGATCGCGGCGAAGACGTCGCGATACGCCTGCGCGATCGCGCGGGTCTCGTCCTCCCGCGTGATCTCCTCGCCGAGGACGTCGACCGTGGCCATCTTCCCGCCGGCGTTGAGCTCGCGGACGCAGTCGACAGCCTCGGCGAGCGTCGCCCCGGCGATGTAGCGCGACGAGAACAGCTGCACCACGGGCTTCGGCACCGCCGGCAGGAGGCGGACGATGGCGGAGTCGAGCAGCGACACGGGCGCGGCGATTCTACGCGCCCGGGCGGGAGCTACCCCTCGCGCATGAACCCCTGGCGCGCGGCGCTGACGAGCGCCACCGCCTCGGGGAAGAGCACGCGCATCGCGTCACGGAGCGCAATCGCCTGCTCGTCGACGCCGCCCTGCGGCTGCATCTGCTGCAGCGCAGCGGCGGTGAGCTCGACTGCGGTGTTGAGCGTGAGCGTCGCGAACTGCTCGCGCTGCGCCTCCTGCACGGTCTCGGCCTGCTGCTCGGCGAACTCGCGCAGTCCGCGCATCAGATCCTCGGGGTCGCCCCCGAACGGGAATCCGAAGCCTCCACCTTCCACGCGTCCAAGGGTAGCGTCAGCGGCCGGTCGCACCGTCAGCCGAGCGGCAGCTTGTAGCTGCGCTCGACGTCTTCGCCGAGCACCTCGACCGAGCCGAGCGCCGCCTGCATGGCGGCCGCGAACGGAGACGCACCGCTCTCGCCGAGCGCCTGCTCGAGCCGGTGAGACGCGGAGCCGATCGCGTCGAGGTAGGCGCCGCTCGCGACGCGCGGCTCCGGCAGCAACGTCTCGGCCAGAGAAGCCGCCGCGGCCTCCGCCTCCTCGATTCCTTCCGGGTTGTCCGTCTCTCGAAGCTCGGCCAGCCGGGCCCGGAGCTCGGACAGGTGGCCGCCGCCGGCGGACTCCTCCGCCACCTCGCAGAGCGCGGCGAGCGAGGCGGCCTCCCGCACGAGTCGCGCCTCGGTCAACGGGCGCGCGCCTTCGTCGAGCGCGAGCCACGCATGCCCCTGCGGCGACTCGAACGCGCAGAGATAGACGCGCCTGCCGAGCGTCTCGACCGCCAGCACGCCGGCGACCTCCTCGCCGGGGTCCGCGAACGCGGCGGCCGCTGCCGCGATGCGATCGACGTCCTCGGCGACCGACATGCCGCCAGAATAGGGCCGTGGAGACCTCCACCCGCACCCGCGAGGCCCGCGAGCTGTTCGCGCCGCTCGGTCCGACGTACGACCGTTACGCCCGCCTGCTCTCGTTCGGCCAAGACCCGCGCTGGCGCTCGTTCCTCGTCTCGCGGGTCCCGCGGGACGCCCACCGGGTGCTCGACGTCGCGAGCGGCACCGCGGCGGTGGCCATCGAGCTCGCGCGGGCGGAAACCGGCCGAACGATCGTCGGCGTCGACCAGAGTCCCGAGATGCTCGCCGCGGGGCGCGAGCGCGTGGAGCACGCCGGCCTGCGCGACCGGATCGACCTGCGGGAGGGTCGCGCAGAGGAGCTGCCCTTCGGCGACGCCGAGTTCGACGCGCTCACGTTCACGTATCTCCTCCGCTACGTCGACGATGTGCCGGCGACGCTGCGCGAGCTCGCGCGAGTCGTCCGGCCGGGCGGAACCGTCGCGATGCTCGAGTTCGGATTGCCGCGCGGCGGGTGGCGGCCGCTCTGGGAGCTCTACGTCCGGGTCGGGCTGCCCGCGGCAGGCGCGCTCGTCTCCCCCGGCTGGGGCGGCGTCGGCCGCTTCCTCGGCCCGAGCATCCGAGGCTTCTGGCGACAGTGGCCGGAGCCGCGGCTGCTCGAAGCCTGGCGTGCGGCGGGCCTCGGCGACGTCCGCGCGCGGCGGCTGAGCGTCGGCGGCGGGATCGTCGTGTCGGGTCGGCGCGCGTGACGGCGACACGGCCGCGGCCCGCCTTCTACGCGCTGCGTCCGGGCGGCTGGCGCGACTACGTCACGCTTCTTCACCCGCCGTACACTCTCTGGCACCTCTCGTACGTCGCCGTCGGCGCGACCCTCGCACCGCGGATGGACTGGCCGCTGCTCGGGTGGACGACGCTTGCGTTCGCGCTCGCGATGGGCGTCGGCGCGCACGCTCTCGACGAGATGCGCGGGAGGCCCCTCCAGACGCGCATCTCGATTCCAGTACTCGCGACGCTTGCAGTCGTCTCGATCTCCGGCGCCTGCGCGATCGGCGTCGCCGTCGCGGTCTCGCGCACGTTGTGGCTCCTCGTCTTCGTGGCCGTCGGGGCGTTTCTCGTCGTCGCGTACAACCTCGAGCTGTTCGCCGGCTCCTTCCACGGCGGCCTGTGGTTCCCCGCTGCGTGGGGGGCATTTCCGGTGCTCACGGCGTATTTCGCCTCGGCCCGGACGCTGCACGGCGCCGCCTTCGCAGCCGCCGCGTACGCGTTCGCGTCGAGCTGGGCGCAGCGAAAGCTCTCGACGCCGGTCCGGCTCGTCCGCCGCCGGGTCGTCGCGATCGACGGCAGCGCACGGCTCGACGACGGGACGACGCTGCCGCTCGACGCGGAAGCGCTCGCGGCGGTCCCCGAAGCGGCCCTCAAAGCGCTGGCCGTCTCGACCGTGCTCATCGCCGCCGCGCTTCTTCTTCTGCGCGCGAGTTAGGCCTCTACACTCAGGGCGGTGGCACTGACGACGATCGCCGATCTCATCTTCGCCGGCGGCGTCGTGCTCGCGGCGCTCACGCTCGCCGCCGCGGCGCTTCGCCGTGGGCCGACCGTGATGCTCGCGTCCGCGACCGCGCTCGAGGGGACAGCAGCCGTGGGAATCTGGGTCGCCTTCGCCCTTCGTCACGAACGTCCGCTGGCCGTCGCCGCAGGCGGGCTGACGGTCTGCGCGCTCGCAGCGGGAGCGGCGCTCCTTCTCCGCCGCGCGCTGCTGCGTGTCGGCGCGGTCGACGATCAGCTGGCCGAGGCGCAGACGAGCCTCCTCGCCCTCGTCGAGCGCGAGAAGGCCGGCCTCGGCAAGGAGATGGAGCTGACCCTCGCGCGCGCCCGCGCCGATTCGCGGTCGCTGCTCGAGGAGCAGGAGCGACAGATCGCGGAGGAGCGCCGGACGCTCGTCGCGCAACGCGAGCACGACGCGACCGCGGCCCTCGGCGACAAGCTGACCCAGGTTCAGGCGCAGACCGAGCAGCGCCTCGCCGAGTGGTCGCAGGATCTCGACCGCATCGCCGAGGCGACGAAGTCGCGGATCTCCGAGCTCGAGCAGCGACAGCAGCAGCTGCTCCGTGAGATCGAGCTGCGGCTCGCGGCCGACGCCGAGCGCCTCGCGGCCGAGAGCGAGGAACAGCGCGCGGGCGTTGCGCGGCTGCGTGCCGAGCTCACCCGCACGCTCGACGACGCGCTCAGCACCGTGCGCGGCGAGCTCGAAGCACATTCGGCCGATCGGCGCCGGGCGCTGAACGAGCTCGAGAGTCGAATGGCCCGCCGCGAGCGCGAGCTGCTGGAGCAGGCGCAGCGCGAGGAGGCCGACGCGGTGCAGCGCGTGCGCAGTGGGTTCGAGGATCTTGCGCGCCGACAGGTCGAGCAGCTCGAGCGTGCCGTCGACCGCGCGGTGGCGTCGCACGCGGACGAGGCGGCGTTGCGTTTCGGAACCCTGGTGAAAGCCGCGCGCGAGGACGCTGCGAAACGCCTCGCGCGGGAGCTGGAGCGCGCGGTCGGCACCTTTGCGCGAGAGGCGGAAACGGTGCTCGCCGAGCGCTTGGCTCACGTCGGGGACGCCGGCGCACAGCGGCTCGAGCATCGGGTCTCGGCCGTGTCGAAGGAGCTCGAGCGCCGACAGGACGAGCTCGTCGCCGGACACGACCTGCGGCTCGGAGAGCTCGAGGCCGAGATACGCCGGCGGCTGGACGAGCTCCGCGCCGACGTCGAGGCGGAACGCGGCGTGCTCGAGGCGCGCCTGCAGGAGCTCCTCCGGCGGCTTCCTTCGGGCGCAGCCGTTCGCGGTTCCTAGGCCCGTTCCTTACAAAAAGTTCGCCTAACAAAGCCCGGGAGGGTTCGTCGGTAGCAGCACGAACGTGATGTGGCCATGAGCGAGACGACCATTGAAATCCTCGAGCCTCTGACCGACGAGCGGTCGAAAGTGGAGAGCTGGCGTCTCCACGTCCTGATCGAAGCCGGATACCCGCTTTCGATCGCCGAACGCCTCGCGGTCAGCGAAGCCGATCTCCACCTCGCGTGCGAGCTGCTCGGCCAAGGCTGCGTCGCCGAGACCGCGGCCGAGATCCTCCTCTAGACGCGGGCCGGCGCCGCGAGGCGCGAGTACGCTGGACCGATGGCGAAGGTGGAGGCCCTGCCGTACGACGACCGCACCGTCTACTCGGTCGCCGCGTTCAACCGGGGAGTCGGACAGTGGCTCTCGCGGTTGCCGACACTCTGGGTCGAGGGCGAGGTGACCGAGCTGCGCCGGCACGAGCGGTGGGCGACGGTGTTCTTCACCCTGAAGGACCCCGCCGACGGCTCGTGCGTGGGCGTGACCATGGCGCGCGGGAGGTTCGACGCGCTGCGGCTCGAGCTCTCCGACGGCGAGCGGGTACACGTGTTCGGCCGGCCGGAGCTGTACGAGCAGCGTGCCGAATTCAAGCTCCGCGCGCTCACGATCGAGCGCTTCGGCGCCGGTGCCCACCTCGCGTCCCTCGAGCGACTGAAGGCGCGCCTCGCGGCCGAGGGACTGTTCGCCGACGAGCGCAAGCGTCCGCTGCCGCTCCTGCCGCGCCGGATCGGGGTCGTGACCGGGAACGACGCGGCCGCCAAGCGCGACGTCGTGACGACGATCTGCTCCCGCTTCCCGCCCGCAGCCGTCCTCGTGGCGGAGACCTACGTGCAGGGCCCGCGCGCCGCGGGCGAGATCGTCGCGGCGCTCGGCGCGCTGTGTGGGCACTCGGACGTCGACGTCGTGGTCCTCACGCGCGGAGGTGGCAGCTTCGATGATCTCCTCCCGTTCAGCGACGAGCGAGTCGTCCGGGCGGTCGCGGAGTGCCCGGTGCCCGTGGTCTCGGCCGTCGGCCACGAGCAGGACACACCGCTCTGCGATCTGGCAGCGGACGTCCGGGCTTCGACGCCGACGGCCGCCGGGAAGCTCGTCGTGCCGGAGCTGACTGAGTTGTGCGGCAGGCTCGACCGCGCCCGCGCGGCGCTCGCGCGGAACGTCACGCGGTCAGTCGAACGCGATCGCCAGCGGCTCGCCCGGTCCGCCGAGCGACTACGCACGCGACCGCGCGCGACCGTGGAGCGGGAGCGCTCGCGGCTCGACCGCACGCGCGAGCGGCTGCGGCTCGCTCCGGCGCTCGCGGTCGAGCGAAAGCGGGCGGGGCTCGACAAGACCGCGGCGAAGCTCGCTGCGTTGTCACCTGTGCAAACACTGGAGCGAGGGTACGCAATCGTCCGGACGGAGTCCGGCGACGTCGTCGCGTCGGCCGGAGACGTCTCCCCCGGCGCGCGCGTCGACGTCACGCTCGCGAACGGTGGAATCGGCGCGCTCGTCGAGGAGGTGAGGTCGTGACCGAGCCGGCCGAGCCGACCTTCGAGCAGGCGCAGGCCGAGCTCGAACAGATCGTCGAGCGGCTCGAACGCGGCCAGGCGCCGCTCGACGAGTCGCTGAAGCTGTGGGAACGAGGCGAGGAGCTCTACGCCTTCTGCCGCTCGAAGCTCGATGCCGCCGAGGGTCGAGTCGAGGAGCTGGCGCGGCGCGCGGAGCATTCGCGGCCCCCCGCGGCGACCGCGAACGACGCCTAGCGCGCGGCCGCGCGTTCCTCAGAACGCCGGGTGTCCTCGGCGTCGCCCTCCTCCGGCAGCTGAGCACGGTCGGCCGTGGGCATCACACGCAGCATCGCGAACGAGAGCCCCTCACGTGCGAGGAAGAGGAGGCCGACGCCGATGCCCACCGACGCCTCGATCGCCTGCAGCCCGAACCCGTACGCGACGCCGACGCCGTACGACACGCCGTAGCCGACGAGCGCTGACGCGATCGCGACCTGCAGGAGACCGACGTTGCCCGGCCAGAACGGAAAGATCGTCACCACGTTCATCAGGAGCAGCACGACCCCGGCGGCCGGCAGCGGCGAATGGATGTCGAAGGCGCGCATCGCGGTGTAGACGGCGAAGATCTGGCACGTCCACCCGCAGATCTGGAAGACGATCGCGCCGGCGGCTCCTTCCGGAGAGCGCATCACGCCGAGCCCTGACCGGCCCATCGCGAGCAGCCGGCGTACCGGGCCGAGCCCCTCGACGGCAATGTGCGTCGGGCGGCGGGCGGTGACGAAGGCGAAGGCGAAGAGCCCCACGCCCAGGGCGATCACCGCGAGCATGCTCGCCCGCGCCGACGTCGGGATGCTCGCGGTGAGGACGACGTAGAGGATCAGCAGCAGCACCGGCACGATGTCGAAGACTCGGTGCGCGAAGACCGTCCCCACGAGCGTCGCCCATGCCCCCTGGCGCCGGGGCATCTTCCGCGTCAGCACCGCGACCCGCGCGAGCTCGCCGATTCGGCCAGGCAGCACGGCATTCGCGAAGAGGCCGACCCCGAACGCCGAGAAGACGAGCAGGAAGCGCGGCCGCGGCGGTTCCATCGCCGAGTGGATGACGGTGGCCCAGGCGAAGACGCGCGCGACCACGGACAGGAGGTTGAGAGCGATCGCGACGACCACCCAGTCCCAGCGCACCTTGCTGAACGCGTGCCCGATCTCCGCGAGGCTGCCGTGCCTCCACCAGAGCAAGGCTCCAACCGCAACGAGAAAGAGGATCCCGGCCAGCACCCGGACGAGACGTTTCGAGGGAAGGTGCTCCATCCCGGCCATTATCGTCGGCGGCCCCGTGGGCATTCGCTCTCCACACGACCGCGAGATCGTCCGCCTCGCGCTGCCGGCCCTCGGGGCGCTCGCCGCCGAGCCGTTGTACGTGCTCGCCGACACCGCGATCGTCGGCCACCTCGGCCGACCGCAGATCGCCGCGCTCGGCCTGGCCGGGACCGTGCTCGCCGGCGCGTTCACGATCTTCAACTTCCTCACCTACGGGACGACCGCCGTGGTCGCACGAGCGTCGGGCGCGGGCCGGGAGGAGGACGCGGCGCGGCTCGCGGCGCAGGCGCTCTGGGCCTCGGTCGGCATCGGGTTCGCGCTGCTCGTCGGGTGCGAGATCGTCGCCGCGCCGCTTCTCGCGGGCCTGGGCGGTCACGGCCGCTCGGGACACTTCGCGCTGGTCTATTTCCGGATCGGGGCCCTCGGGCTGCCGGCCGCGCTCGTCGCGCTGGCAGGTCAGGGCTATCTCCGCGGCGTCTCGAACCTGCGGCGCCCGCTCGAGATCGTCGTCGCGGCGAACGCCGCCAACCTCGTGCTGGAGGTCCTGTTCGTGTACGTCTTCCACTGGGGCATCGCCGGCTCGGCCGCCGGGACTGCGATCGCGCAGGCGGGCATGGGCGTGGCGTTCGTCGTCGAGCTGCTCCGTCCCCACGCACCCTCGCGCCGGCCGAGCCTCGCGGAGATGAAGCCGCTGTTCCGGGTCGGCAGGCAGATCTTCGTGCGCACCGCGGCGCTCTATGCGTCGTTCCTCGTCGCCGCCTCGGTGCTCGCGCGCATGGGGGACGCGCAGATCGGCGCGCACCAGATCGCGTACCAGCTCTTCCTCCTGCTCGCGCTCGTCCTCGACGCGCTCGCGATCGCGGGCCAGGTGATCGTGGGCCGGATGCTCGGCGCCGGCGATGCCGACGGCGCCCACGCGGCGGGGGTCCGGATGATCGCGTGGTCGGTCGTGATCGGGCTCGTCTTCGCCGTCGTGCTGGCGCCGCTCTCGCACGCGCTACCGGCGGCCTTCACCGACGATCCGCACGTCCTCCACCAGGCCGCGCTCCTGTGGCCGTTCCTCGCGGCGATGCAGCCTCTCGGCGGCGCGGTCTTCGCGCTCGACGGAATCCTGATCGGCGCCGGCGACACGCGCTATCTCATGTGGTCGATGCTCGCCGCGAGCGGGCTGTTCGTCCTCCTTGCCGCCCTCGCGCTCTCCCTCGGCTGGGGCGTGATCGGCGTCTGGGCTGCTCTCGACGTGCTCATCGCGGCGCGACTCGCGCTGCTCGGCCCACGCTTTGCGCGACGCCGGTGGGCCGTGGTCGGGTGGAACTAGACTGTGCCGATGGAAGGCCAGGGTCTCGCCGAGCTGCACACCCATCTCGGCGGCTCGGTCTCCTCCGACATCCTCTGGTCGCTCGCCCACCGGCAAGGCATCGCGCTGCCGGTCAAGGACTTCTGGGACTTCGACCGTCTCGTGACGGTGTCCGACCCACGGGGGGTTGCCGACCTCGACGCCCTCGACGCGATCTACCACTGGACGGAGCTGATTCAGTCGAGCCCGGCCGCGGTCGAGGTGTCGGTGCACGGCGCCATCGGCGGCGCCTATCGGTCGCAGGGAATCACGACGCTCGAACTCCGCTTCAACCCGATGAAGAGGAACCGTGGCGGCGAGCGCGACCTCGACCACATCATCCTCGCAGCGATCCGCGGCCTCGACGTCGCGAGCCTCGAGTACCCGCAGGTGCGCGCCGGCCTGATCCTGATGATGGATCGCACCTTCACGCCGCACCAGAACGAGATCATCGTGGAGAAGGCGATCCGCTGGGCTCCCCGCGGCGTGGTCGGGATCGACATCGCCGGGCCGCGGCCCGGCGGCGAGCGGTACGACTACGCGCAGGTGCAGCCGATGGTGGACGAGGCCCGCGCTGCCGGGCTCGGGATCACGATCCACGTCGGCGAAGAGGGCGCCGAGATGGGCCGCGCCGAGATCGGCGAGGTTCTCGAGCTCCTCCGTCCCGACCGGATCGGGCACGGGATCCTCGCGGCCGGCGACGCCGAGCTGATGCGGGAGCTCCGCGACCGCGAGGTCGTCCTCGAGATCTGCCCGACTTCGAACCTCCTCACGAAGTCGCTGGCCGACGAGGACGCGGTGCGCGAGGTCTTCCGCACCTTCGTCGACAACGGGGTCCTCTTCACGATCGCAACCGACGGGCCGGAGATGATGCGCACCCATCTCCGCGACGAGTTCGACCTTCTGCTCCGGATCGGTGCCTTGACGCAGGACGAGCTCGCCGAAGCGAATTCGCGCGGGCACGAGGCGAGCTTCGTGGCCGGCGCACATGCCGCCCACCCGAATACTCCCGTCGGCCGATAGCTCCAATTCTGCGGCGGCCGTAGCGTGCCCGGCCATGAGAGGCACCGATGAGGCAAAGCCCGACCTCACCCAGCGCCAGCTCCAGATCGTCGCGCTGATCGCGCGCGGGTGCTCGAACGACGAGGTCGGAGAGCGTCTCGGCATTTCGCCCAGAACGGCGAAGGCGCATTGCGACGTCCTTCGCCAGAAGCTCGGCGTGCCGAGGCGGCGGCAGATTCCTGCCGCGTTCAAGGCGCTCACAGGCGAGGACCGACTCGCGCGTGAGCTTGCGCCGGCCCTTGCCGGCGCCGGGGGCTGACGGCGACCCGCGCTCGGGCCCTACACCGAGCGCGGGGCCCCCCGCTTGCAGCAGACGTGACGAGCGAATGAGAGAGGAGTAGGGTCCTCGGAGGCCCGCGGCGGGCCTGTCCAGGGGAATGGTTGAGCCGATCACAGCTGCGGCGTCGCCCGCGCTCGACCACATCATCGAGCGCCCGCGGCTGATCGCACTGCTCGAAGAGGGAGGCGGCGCGCGGGTGTCCGTCCTCGCAGCTCCCGCCGGCTACGGCAAAACGACCCTCGCGCGCCAGTGGTCGCAGCGGCAGCTCGGCCCCGTCGCGTGGTACCGGACGACGCGCGCGTCGGGGGACGTGGCGCTGCTCGCGGTCCAGCTCGACGGACTCCTGGCCTCGATCGCCCCGGAGCTACCGCGCGACGCCGGCAGGGTCGCGTCGATCGCGTCCGTCAATCCGAGCCCGCAGCCGCTCGGCCGCGCGATCCTGCGTACGTTCGAGCCACTCGATCAGGACGTTCTCCTCGTGGTGGACGAATGGGAGGCGGCCGGGACTAACGAAGCCGAGGAGCTCCTCTCGATGCTCGTCGAAGGCCTCGATATCCGCTTCCTGCTCACGACGAGAACGCGACCCGATTGGTTCGCGCCTCGTCTCGAGGTGTACGGCGAAGGGCTCGAGATCGGGGTCGACGAGCTCGAGATGACCGACGAGGAGGCGACGCAGGTCCTGGCCGCCTCGGGCGCCGTCGCGGGGCGAGCGCGGCTGATGCGCACCGCCGGAGGATGGCCTGCCGTGCTCGGGCTCGCAGCGATGAGCGGCGACGTCGACTTCACGTCGAGTCGTCTCCTCTCGCACACGTTGTACGACTTCCTCGCGAGCGAGCTGCTCGCGACTGCCACGGAGGAGACGCAAGCCGGGCTGATGCTCCTCGCGGTGGCGGCGGTGACGGACGTCGAGGTGGCGCGCGCCGTGCTGGGCGCGCAAGGTGGCGCCGTACTCGAGAACGCCGTGGAGCGCGGGTTGCTGGCCGTCACCGAGCGAAAGTCGCTCTCCCTCCATCCCTTGCTGCGCGAACTACTGCTCCGGCGATTCGGCGAGGCGGATGCGGAGTCGCGCGGCTTGCTTCTGACGCAGTGTCGCCGCCTGCTCGCCGCACGGCGCTGGGACGAAGCGCTGTGCGTCGCCGAGACGGCGGAGGATGCTGACTTCAGCACCGAGGCGATCGCCGCGGCCCTGGACGACCTGCTGGCCGCCGGCCGCACGAGCAGCTTGCAGCGATGGGTAGCCGTTGCGCGCTCTGCGGGCGCCGAAGGCGGCCTGATCGATTACGCCGAGAGCGAAGCACTTCTGCGAGCGAACGAACTCGATCGGGCGATGGCGCTTGCAACGCAGGCGGCTCGTTCACTCGATGGGGACCTTGCCGCGCGTGCGCATCTCGTCGCGGGCACTGCCGCCCACCTGACTGATCGTCCGCACCGAACGAGGCAGCACGCGAACCTTGCTGCAGCAACGGCCGAGACCGCTGAAACGCGCGAGGGAGCGCTCTGGCTGCTCTTCATGCAGGCCGCCGAACTGCAGGCGCCTGACCTCACTGAGCGTCTCGAGGACTTTCGGGCTGCTGCGAAAACGGGCCTCAAAGAATCGATAATGATTGCCACCGGGGAACTCGCTGTGGCGCTGATCGACGGAGAGCTCGAGGATGCGTTGGATAATGCCCGCGGGACGCTTGCCCTCGCCGCTGCCGGCGCCGATCCCTTCGCCCACTCGGGGTTCCTGAACCTCTATAGCTACGCGCTCGTCTCGAACAGTCAGTACGAGGAAGGACTCAAAGTCATCGATGCACTGGCGTCCGTGGTTGAAAGCTGTGCGATCGAGTTTCCTGTCGCTTACGCGCAACTGCAAAGGGCAAGAGCCCTAATCGGGGTTCGAAGGTTCGCACCTGCGGGGCGAACCCTCTCGACGCTAGAGCGACAGATAGAGCGCGAATACGCTGGATTCTTCGACTGCAATCTCCGCGTTCAACGCGCTCGGCTTTACGCAAGTGTGGGGGACCTGGAGCGGGCTTTGGATGTCCTCTCCCTAGGCCCTCCCGAACGTGCGCCCCAAGCGGGTCGCAGCGAGTTTTTGGGCTGGCAGGCCCTTCTTAGCGTTATTTCAGAAAGCCCAGACCGAGCGACCGTGTTGTGCGCAGAGGCACGACGTACAGGACGCGGCTTAGAGGCGAAAGCGCTGACGCTCTTGACCGAGGCTCTTGTTGCGCTCAAGGCCGAACGGCACAGAGCAGCGGCTCGGTATCTCGACGCGGCGATCGCAACTGCCGTATCCGATCCGATCGTCATTGCTGTACGCGCATCGCCGGTTCTCGGGGCGTTCATAGCAGCCGAACCCCGATGGCGCTCATCGCTTCAGCGCTTGCTTATCGCTTCGCGAGACGTCTCACTCGCGAAGTCCATCGGCTTACGCGTCGCGAGAGAAGCTAAGCCAAGAGCAAGCCTTAGCCCCCGCGAGGCGGAAGTTCACGAGCTCCTTGCCCAGGGATTAACGAACGACGAAATCGCGAAGCTGCTTTACATCAGCCTCTCTACGACGAAGGTGCACGTGAAACACATCTACGAGAAACTCGGTGTCCGCTCTCGGCTCGAGGCGGCACGCGCGCTACGTGGCGATGTCTAACGCGACTGCGACACGCCCTTCACCCTGTTCGAGCTGCTCCCGTTCGCGCATGAACGAGGTGCCCCGGCCGGACCGATAGTTCTCGTCGGCCGCTGCCAGAATTGCCTCGAAAGCCGCGACGACGGCAGTGTCGAATTGCGTCTCGACGGCCTGTGCGAGTCGCATTCGGGCGACTCGACTCGGCAGCGCGTCGCGGTATGGGCGGTCGGACGTCATCGCGTCATAGGCATCGGCGACACCGATGATCCGCGCGAGGAGGGGGATCTCGTCGCCAGGCAGACCGTCCGGATAGCCCATGCCGTCGATGCGCTCGTGGTGCGAGCGGACGATGTCGGCGATCTCCGAGTAGTCGTCGACGTTGCGCAGGATTCTTTCGCCGATCTCGGAGTGCTGCTCCATTTGGCGCCGCTCTTCAAGGGTCAGCGGCCCCGGCTTCTCGAGCAAGCCGGCCGGGAGCCCGATCTTGCCGATGTCGTGAACAAGGCCGCAGAGATGAACAAGCTCCTGTGTTTCCTCCGAAAGTCCCATCCGCTTCGCGATGTCTCGCGCGTAGATCGCTACGGCGGCCGAATGGCCCGCCGTGTACTGGTCTCGGGCGTCGAGCGTGGCGACGAGCGCTGTCGCGAACGAGAGGCTCGCACGCCGTAGCCGCTCATTCGCTTGCGCGAGGTCCTTAGTGACGACCTTTTCCTGTTGATACAGGTGCAGGAGACGCTGGGCGGCGAAAGCTGGAAGAAAGAAGACAAGGACGAGCCACAGGGAGTAGCGGTGGTAGCCGTAGACGAATAGCGCTAAGACGGGAACGTAGAGCGGCACAGTGAGAGACGAGACTGAAGTGATGGCGCGGAGAACCTCGGGAACGTTCATCCCGCGCACCCAAGCCGTTACGCCGACGAAAACCCAGTTCACGGCTAGGTCAGCAACCGACGCGACGAGACTCGCGAGAACGCATCGCACGAAATTCGTCGGACTTGGCACTAGCGTCCAGGCCGCAAGGCCTGCGGAAGCTGCGGTGAGGCCGCGGATCGGCGTATAGACGCTCCACTTGAGGAACGAATCACGTAAATCAAAAATGTTCGAAGCCGCTCCAACCGCGAAGGCCCCGAGCGGACCGAAGACAACGGCTGAGAAGACGAGCGGGAGATGCGACACGGAGGTCTCGGTTCGCGTTCCCTCGGCAACGGCGATGCGTTGGCGCTCCGCGAGCGCCGCAAGCACGGCTAGTACTAACGCGGCCCAGATGGGGGGCAAGCGATAGCCGTGTAGCCATAGAAAGCTGACTGCTGAAACAGCCAGCCCGAAGAGAACCGTGGCCCAGGCGAGGGTTCGACGATCGGCGCTAACTAGACCTTTGACCAGGCGCCTCAACCTTGCATCTCCCCCAAAAGGGGTATACGCTGACGTCGCCGTCAGTCCCCGATCGATCGGAGTTCTCGATGCGTCATTCACTCTTGCGTCTCGTCCTCCGCGCTAGCGCGGTTGGTGAGTCCAGGGCTTGGTAGAGCCTTCGAATAGTCCGTTATCCACAGCTTCTGCTCATCCCCCCTGCGGGGGATCCGGGTAAGAGCCGGAAGACGGACAGGCGGTTTCAAGGGCGCCGGGTGATCTTCACCCGGCGCTTTGTTTTTCCTCTGTCCACAGCGCGAAGCGGGTCTGTGGACTAGCCGATCAAGCCGCGGCGGAAGCCTACGGCGACCGCATGCGCACGAGAGCGCGCCTGGAGCTTTGCGAGCAGGTGCCGCACGTGTGACTTGACCGTCTCCTCGGAAAGGAAGAGCCGTTGGCCGATCTCTCGGTTCACGAGGCCGTCGGAGATGAGCTGGAGCACCTCGATCTCGCGGCCGGTCGGCTCCTGCTCGAGCTCGCGCAGCGGGCTCTGGAGCGGAATCACGTCCGCACCGCCGGTACCGCGACGCCGCGCCGCGACCTCTTCGAAACGGCGCGAATGCGTCAGGTAACGGCTGAGGATCTCCTTGCGCTCAGCAGCGTCCACGCCCGAGGTATCGGCGCCCCATCGAGGGCGCTTTAGCGCATCGGCCTACCTCGAATGGGTGTCGGATCCTGGCGCAGCCGAGGGATTCGAGCGTCCCGAGGTGTCCTGGGGCATTGCGGACTGGTCCGCTTCGGCCGGCGTGTGTCCTTCGGCCACCGAAACCGCCTGCAGCGTCGCCTGGTCGACGTTGAGCGGGTGGTGGCATGCGGCGAGGTGGCCGTTGCCGTAATCGACCAACGGAGGCTCGATCTGCTGGCACACATCGGTCGCATAGCGGCATCGGGGATGGAAGCGGCAACCGCTGGGCGGATTGATCGGGCTCGGGACGTCCCCCTCGAGCACGATCCGCTCGCGCCTCTCGGCCAGATCGGGATCCGGGATCGGAACCGCCGAGAGCAGCGCCTCCGTGTACGGCATGATCGGCCGCTTGTAGAGCTCCTCGGCCGGCGAGAGCTCCACGAGCTTTCCGAGGTACATCACCGCGATCCGATCGCTCACGTGCCGCACGACGCCGAGGTCGTGGGCGATGAAGATGAACGTGAGGTGGAACTCGGTCTGCAGGTCGTCGAGCAGATTCAGCATCTGTGACTGAATCGAGACGTCGAGAGCCGAAACGGGCTCGTCCGCGACGATCAGCTTCGGCCGCAGCGCAAGCGCGCGCGCGATTCCGATCCGCTGCCGTTGCCCGCCAGAGAACTCGTGCGGAAAGCGGTTGTAGTGCTCGGGCGAGAGGCCGACGGTCTCGAGGATCTCGCCCACGCGCTTCTTCTGCTCGGCGCGGGTGCCGAGGTCGTGGATCCGCATGGGATCGGAGACGATCGTCCCGACGCGCTTGCGCGGGTTGAGCGATGCGTAGGGATCCTGGAAGACCATCTGCATCTCGCGGCGCAGCGGACGCAGGCGCCGGGTTCCGAGATTCTGGATCGGGGTCCCCTGAAAGACGATCTCGCCGGCCGTCGGCTCGAGGAGGCGCACGATGGTTCGTCCCAACGTCGACTTGCCGCAACCCGATTCGCCGACGAGGCCCAGAGTCTCGCCTTCCCGAACGGCGAAGCTCACGTCGTCGACGGCGTGCACGTGTGCAACCTCGCGCTGCAACACCCCTTTCCGGATCGCGAAGTACTTCTTGACGTGGCTGACCGAGAGAAGCGCGCCGTCGCCGGAGCCGTTCGTCTCCTCGAGGACCGTCACGCCGCGGCCACCGTGCCGCCGGAGATCGTCTCGTCGCGATTGCCGCGCTTGAAGTCGACATCGAGCCAACACCGGTCGAGATGCCCGGGCGTCCCGACGCGGTTCTCCAGGCCCGGCTCCTGCTTGCACTTCTCGAACGCGTGCGGACAGCGTGGCCGGAACTTGCACCCTTCCGGCAGATTGATGAGCGACGGCGGGCTGCCCTCGATCGTGTGCAAGCGCTCGGGCCGCGGCCGGTCGAGCCGGGGAATCGATCCGAGCAGACCCCACGTGTACGGCATCTGCGGGTCGTAGAAGACGTCCCGCTTCGAGCCGCGCTCGACGACCCGGCCGGCGTACATGACGATGATCTCGTCCGCGATGTCGGCGATCACGCCGAGGTCGTGGGTGATGAAGATGACGGCCGAGTTGAAGTCGTCCTTCAGGCGGCTGATGAGCTCGACGATCTGCGCTTGGATCGTCACGTCGAGCGCGGTCGTCGGCTCGTCTGCGATCAGGATCGATGGGTTGCACGACAGAGCCATCGCGATCATCGCGCGTTGCCGCATCCCGCCCGAGAACTGGTGCGGGAAGTCGTCGACGCGCGAATCGGGATTCGGGATGCCGACCTGCCGCAGGAGCTCGATCGCGCGGGCGCGGGCCGTCCGCTTGTCGGCGCTCTCGTGCGCCTGGATCGCCTCGACGATCTGCTCGCCGATCCTGTAGACCGGGTTCAGCGAGGTCATCGGATCCTGGAAGATCATCCCGAGCTCGTTGCCGCGATAGTCCTGCATCGCCTCGTCCGAGATCTTGAGCAGGTCGGTGCCCTTGTAGAGGACCTCGCCGTCGAAGCGCGCGTTGACGCCGCGCGTCAGCCCCATCAGCGTCATCGCGGTCACGCTCTTGCCGGAGCCCGACTCGCCGACGATCCCGAGCACCTTGCCGCGCTCGAGCTCGAACGAGAGCCCGGCCACCGCCTGGACGATCCCGTCCTCGGTCGCGAACCGGACCTTGAGATCGTTGACCTCGAGCAGCCGCTCGGCCATCAGGTCAACCTGATCCGCGGATCGAGCCAGGCATACGCCAGGTCGACGAGCAGCGTGAAGACGACGATGAACATCGCTCCGAACAGCGTGACGCCCATCAGCGGAGGCAGATCCTGCGTCCCGATCGACTGCGCCGCGTACCAGCCCACGCCGTGGATCTGGTAGACGGTCTCGGTGATGATCGCGCCGCCGCCGAGGACGGACGCGAAGTCGAGGCCGAACAGAGTCACGATCGGGATGAGCGACGCACGCAGGACGTGCTTGATCAGGATCCGGCGGGTCGTCAGGCCCTTCGCCTTGGCCGTGCGCACGAAGTCCTCGTTGATCGTGTCGAGGATGTTCGAGCGCAGCACACGTCCGTAGAAGCCGATGAAGAGAACGGCGAGCGTGAACCAGGGCAGGAGCAGGTGGTAGAACCACTGGACCGGGTTCTGGGTCAGCGGGACGTACCCGCCGTCCGGGAACCAGGTCAACGTGCCCTGCTCCCCGGCGAAGATGTAGCGGAGCACCAGTCCGAGCCACGCCACCGGTAGCGAGATTCCGATCAGGGCGAGCGCCGTGATCACACGATCCGAGAGGCGACCGGCTTTGACCGCCGAGATCAACCCGACGAGGATCCCGAACCCCATCCAGATGATTCCTGCGCCGATCGAGAGCGAGAACGTCACCGGCAGGCCCTGCTTGATCTGATCGACGACGTTCGTCTGGTTGGCGTAGGACTTCAGCTTCGCCGTGAACAGCTGCTTCAGCAGGTCCCACCACTGGACGATGAACGACTGGTCGAGCCCGAGGCTGTGGCGGATCGCCCTGACGTTCCCGGGGGTCGCGACCTTGCCGGCGATGCGCTCTGCGGGGTCGCCGCCCGGGATGACGATGAAGATCAGGTAGACGATGAAGCTGACCGCGAGCAGCACGAGCACCATCCCGAAGATCCGCCGGATGATGTAGGCGCCCATCTAGATCCTCCTCCCCATCAGTGCTCGATCCTGATCTTGGCCCGCGGATCGAGAGCGTCGCGCAGGCCGTCGCCGAAGACGTTGATCGCGAGCACCGTGATCATGATCGCGATGCCCGCGAAGAGGCTGATCTGCGGAGCAGTGGCCAGTGAGGACTGCCCTTCCTCGATCATCGTCCCCCAGGACGGGTTCGGGACTTTCACGCCCGCGCCGAGGAAGGAGAGGCCGACCTCGGTCAGGATCGCGTTCGCGATGATGAGCGTGAAGAGCACGAGCACCGAGGAAGCGATGTTCGGGAGCAGCTCGGTGAACATGATCCGCGTCGAGCCGGCACCTTGCGCCGTCGCGGCCTCGATGAACTCCCGGTTGCGCAGGGCGAGCACCTGGCCGCGAAGCGGCCTGCCTATGTACGGGATGAAGACGAACGCGATCACGAACACGGTGATCCAGAGGCTCGAGCCCGAGAGGTTGAGACCGATGAAGGTGCCGAAGAGATGGAAGCCTTGGTGGAGGCCGTTCACCTCGAGGGCCGTGCCGAGCGCGATCGCGAGCAGGATGACCGGGAACGCCCAGATGAGGTCGAAGAAGCGCGAGATGATCCAGTCGACGATCCCGCCGAAGTAGCCCGCCAGCAGGGCGAGGATCACGGACAGGACGGTGCAGATCGCCGCAGACGTGACGCCGATGAAGAGGGAGTTGCGGCCGCCGTAGAGGAGCCGGGTCGCGATGTCGCGCCCTTCCTCGTCCGCGCCGAGGATGTACTTGCCGCCCGCGGCGCCGTACTGCGGGCCGATGGGAATGCCGCCGGGGATCACCGTCGGGACGCCGTTCTTGATCGTCGTGTGCGACTGCGAGATGACGCGTTTCGGCTTCCCGTTCACGATCACGACCGCGTCGTTGCGGTTGTCGTTCTGGCCGATGTGCGAAACGTGGTGGACGTAGACCGGCGCGAGCAGGCAGCCGACGACGACGAGGATGAACACCGCAAGAGACGCGAGGGCCACCCGGTTGCGCCGCAGGCGGCGGCCCGCGATGACCCACGGGCTCTTCCCTTCGATCTTCCGGCCGCCGCCCTCTTCCGCCGCGATCTCGGCGGCGGTGTCGAGAGTGAACTCCTCTTGGCCGGTGGTCGCCACTGGTGTTGTGCAGCCTAATTCAAAGAGCGAAGAACGAAGCCGGCGCGGCGGCGCACCTGCACCGCCGCGCCGGCATCAACCGGTTACTTCTGGCAGAACTGGATCACGTCGTCCTGGCTGTCGTCGAAGACATCGCACTTCGGGTCGAGCTTCGTCGAGAAGAACGAGGTCAGGATGCCGTTGAGATACGGCACGACGGCCGCGTCCTTCACCATCAGCGTCTTGTCGACGGCCGCCCACTTCGCGTTGGTGCTCGCGGCGAGCGCCTGCGACGGGGGCTGGTGGTCGAGCGTGTCGATCTGCTTGTTGACCGCCTTGTCGTCGACGTTTCCGTAGTTGTTGTTGTGCACCTTCGTGATGTTCTCGCCGTTCAGGAGGATGTTGAACCAGTCCGACGGATACGGGTAGTCCTCGAACCAGTCGGTGAAGCCGATCTGCGCCTTCGTCGACTGGTTGCCGACGATCGTGAAGTAGTTCGCACCGGCGAGCGGCTTCAGCGTGGCGTTGAACCCGATCTTGTTCAGCTGGCCCTGTAGGTACTCACCCGTCGAGAGGTCGACCGCCACGTCGGAGATCGTGTAGACGGTGACCTTCTGTCCGGCCATACCCGACTGCTGCACGAGCTGCTTCGCCTTCGTGAGGTTGTACGGGTACGGATCCGGGGTGATCTTCTTGTACTGCGGATAGTTCGGGGGCAGGAAGTTGTAGGTCGCCACGCCGAGACCACCGCGCAGGTTGACGAGCGCCTCGCGGTTGATCGCGTAGTTCACAGCCTGCCGCGCCTTCAGGTTGTTGAAGGGCTTCAACCGCCAGTTCATGAAGAAGTAGTACGTCGACGGAGTCGTCCAGAACTTGAGCTGGCTCCCGTACTTGTTCTTGTAGTGCGCGAGCTGATCGGTCGGGAGGATGTTCTCGTCGTACTCGTCCTGCCCCGACGCGGTGAGCTGCGCCGCCTGGGCCTGATCGTCGGTCATCGTGCCCTTGACTACATCGGGATTGCCGTTCGGAATCCCCGGGATCTCGTTCTTCTTCCAGTTCGGGTTCCGCTTCATCACGAACGACTTGCTGGGGTTGTAGCTCGCGATGTAATACGGGCCGTTCGCGGCCGGAGGCGGATTCTCGGTGTCCTTCTGCGGCGTGTTCGACGGCACGACCGACGTGAACGGAATCGAGAGCACGTACTCGAAGTCGGACTCCGGAGACTTCAGGTTGATCGTGATCGTCCCCGCGTTGTCGTCGGTCACGATGCCCGAGATGTCGGAGCACTTGGTCGGGTTGTTCTCGCACGCGTCGATACCGACGATGTTCGAGAAGAACCCGATCCCCGGCGAGCTGAGCTTGAAGTCACGAATGATCGTGTTCTTGAAGTCGCTTGCCTTGATGGGCTGTCCGTCCGAGTACTTCAACCCCTTGCGGAGCGTGAACTTGTACGTCTTGCCGCCGTTCGTGACGGTGCCGATCGTCGTCGCGAGTCCCGGCTTGATCTCGGTGCAGTTGGCCGTCAAGCAGCTGACATGGGCCTTGTAGACGAGGCCCAGGTAGGTGTCCTGGAACAACTGCCACGACTCGAGCCGGTACGAAAGGCCCGGATCCAGGTAGTCGGTCGTCCCCCAGACAACCTTCAGGGTGGGATAGGTCGCAGTCGAAAGGCCACCGCCACCGGAGCCCGAGGTGCTCGTTCCACCTTTGCTGCCACCACCACCGCCGCAGGCGCTCACTACCAGCGCGAGCCCCGCCGCGACTACCGCCGCGACCGCGACGGACCTCATTCGCTTCGTCCTCAACTCTCTCCCACCTCCTGGGTAGCGAGCACGTGTTGCGCTGGGCCACCTGGCCCAGCGCATAGGCCGAATGGCCCACCAGGGAGTCTTATCAATTCGCACTATTTCTTGCTGACACAGATGCTGGCGTAGTCGAACTCGTAGAGCACGTTGTTGACGTAACAGCCGAGCTTGACCCGGTCGCTGAAGAAGTCCGTGTCTTCCTGGTTGAGGAACGGTGCCCACGGGGCGCGCCGCATCACGCTCTCGTCGAGCCTCGCCCAGCTGTCGTCGACCTTGCGGGTCAGCTTGGTCGGGCGCGTGAGCGCTTCGATCTCGCGGTTCACCGAGCCGACGTCGAAGTTCGCGTAGTTCGAGTTGTGCGCCGGCGTGATCGCCTCACCGTCGAGGAGGCCGAACCAGTCGAGCGGATGGGGATAGTCCTGAACCCAGTCGGCGAAGCCGATCTGTGCGCGGGTCTTCTCGTTGCCGATCGTCGTCCAGTAGCTGCCGGCGGTCACCACCTTCTCGGTCGCGTGGAAGCCGATGCTCTTCAGCACCGAGACGAGGTATTCGGTGAACGGCAGGTCGGCCGGGACGTCGTGGTTCCAGACGATGACCCGCTTGCCTTCGTAGCCCGACTCGCGCACGAGGCGCTTCGCCCTGCGGAGGTCGTGCCGGTAGAGGGTGTGCGCGCGGAAGGCCGGATACGTCGGCGGCAGGATGTTCTCGGTCGTGTGGGCAAGGCCGCCCGCGAGGCGCTTGAGCCAGCGGCGTGAAATGGCGTAATTGACCGCCCGCCGCACCTCGAGGCTCGTAAACGGCGGCACCCGCGTGTTCATGAAGAAGTACATGAGGTTCGGCGGCGTGAAGAACCTCAGGCGCCACTTGCGAGTCCGCTCGATGGCGGGCAGCCGCTTGCTCGGCACCTGGTAGTAGCTCATCCAGTCGTCCTTGCCGGTCAGGACGCGCCGGAGCGCGATGGACGCGTTCGGCACGACGTCCCAGGTCACGCGGTCGGGATTGCCCGCGGGGACGGCGCCGTGGAACTGCCACGCGTGGAAGTTCGGGTTCCGCTGCTCGACGATCTTCGACTTCGGCTGGTAGCTCGTGATCTCGTACGGCCCCGTGGCGGGCAGCGGATGGAGTGAGGTGTCCGTGTCGGGCGCAGTGGCCGGCACCGGCGCGGCGAACTCGGACGCGAGCACGTTCGCGAAGTCGGCCTGTGGCGCCACGAGGTGGATCACGATCGACCCCGTCGCGTCGTCGACCCGTATGCCCCGGATCCCGCGCTTCTCCGGTCGCTTCGCGTACGCCGCGGCCCCGACGATGTTGCGGAAGAACGGCGCGCCCGGTGAATCGAGCTTGAAGTCGCGCTCGACCGCCTTCTTGAAGTCGCTCGCCTCGACGTCGGCGCCGTTCGAATACTTGAGCCCGCCGCGCAGCGTGAGGGCGTAGGTGCGGCCGTCCTGCGAGATGCGGGGCAGCGCGGCGGCGAGATACGGGACGAGCCGCGCACCCGCTGGCCCGTTCACGTGCCGGTAGCCGAGCAGCGGGAGATACACGTTCCACATCACTCCCCAGCCCTCGGTCGTGTCCGAGAGCCCGGGGTCAAGATAGTCCGTCGCCTCGTCCATCGCGATCCGGAACTCCGGAAACTCGAGCGCGCTCGCAGCGCCGGCGTTCGTCGTCGCCTCGGTGGTCGCGTGCGCGGTCGTTCCCGGCCGATCGCTCGACGCCGCGGCGTGCCTCGAGCCGCCGCAGCCTGCGACGAGAACGAGTGCGAGAAGCGGAAGGCCCGCCGCGACCGCGGTCGCCCTGCTCAGAAAAGCGGTCGGCTCCACGCGAGCGGCGAAATCTAGCGCTCGTCGCGCGAACGGAGTCGGACGAGCGCGCGTCGGCGGTCGCGCAGCTCCGGCGGCTCCTCTTCCTCGACGACGCAGTCGGCTCCGTCTCGTCCCGTAGCGTGGAGGATCCGTCCCTCGCCGAGCCAGAACGCGATGTGGTCGGCCCCGCCCGCTGCGCCGTACGTCACGAGGTCGCCGACACGGAGGTCGTCCTCCGCGAGCCTCTCGCCGGCCTCCTCCTGCTGGTCTGCGTCACGCGGCACGAGCGTTCCGCACGCTCGGAACGCCATGTGGACGAGACCGGAGCAGTCGATTCCGGCCGCGGTCATCCCGCCCCACTCGTAGCGCGTCCCGAGCAAGGTTCGCGCGTGCTCGACCGGCTCAGCCGCGACGGGGCGAAGCCAATGCCCGTCCTCGGTGCCACCGAGATCTTCGCGACGCACCCAGCCGGGATATGCGTACGCGGTCTCCACCCGAGCCCAGTCGCCGTCGTACTCGAGCAGTCGCAGCGGCTCGCCCGGAAGCGCCTGCGTGACCTGCTCGGCACCCGCCGACGGCGCCGCGCGCAGCGGCGTGAGCTGGCGTGCGAACGTATGTTCGCCTAGGCTCTCGGCCATGCAGCTCAGGCTAGACGCGGCCGACCGGCTGGTGGAGCTCGTGGAGGAGCAGCGCGGGCCGGTGCTCGCGGAGGATGCGGCACGACGGCTCTTCGCGCTGCGCCAGGCGCCGGTCGCCCTCGCGCGCACCCTGCTCGCGGACGTCGTCGAGACCGACGCGAGGCTCGCGTGGAGCGGCGACGCCGTCGCGCTCGCCGAGCCGCCGGGAGCCGGCCTCCTGCTCGAGGACGCGACGTACGTCGTCGTCGACCTCGAGACGACCGGCCTGCGACCCGGCCGGTCTGGGATCTGCGAGATCGGGGCGGTCCGGCTGCGCGGGTTCGACGTCGACGCCGAATTCGAGACGCTCGTCGATCCGGGCCTGCCGATCGCCGCCGCCGCGAGCGCCGTGACCGGCCTGCGGAGCGAGCAGCTGCGGGGCGCTCCCGGTCCGGCAGAAGCCGTCCGGAGCTTCCTCGCGTTCGCCGGCGACTCGGTCCTCGTCGCGCACAACGCGCGGTTCGATCTCGCCTTCCTCGACCGGGAAACCGAACGGCTCACCGGCTCCCGCATCGGGTCGCCGGTCGTCGACACCGTGCGTCTCGCGCGCACGCTCCTCGCCGGACGAGTCTCCCGGTTCGGTCTCGCGCAGCTCGCGTGGTTCTTCGACACGGCGGAGCGGCCGTGCCACCGCGCGCTGCCCGACGCCCGGGCGACGTCCGAGCTGCTCCTCGCGCTGATCGGGCTCGCGCAGGAGCGCGGCGCCCGAACGGTCGCCGACCTCTCGGCGCTCGCTGCGACGAGGAGCAGGCGCCTGCTCGACAAGCGCCAACTCGCCTTCGGTGCGCCGCGCCGGCCGGGCGTCTACCTCTTTCTCGGCCGCAATGACCAGGTGCTCTACGTCGGCCGCGCCCGCGATCTGCGGTCGCGGTTGCGCTCGTACTTCCGCAGCGACCGCCAGCGACCGGCCGTCGAGGCCGCTCTCGCAGCGGCGGAACGGATCGAGTGGCACGTCACGGGGTCCGAGTTCGAAGCGGCCCTCGAGGAGCTGCGACTGATCAGGCAGATCCGTCCGCCGGGCAACGCGCGGGTCTCACGTCCGGAGCGGCACGTCTGGCTGCGGCAGCGGGGCGACTCGGTCGTCGCTTCGACGCGCCCTTCGCCCGTGGGGCCGCTGCGGTCGCGCCGCACCGCGCAGCTCGCGGCGCGGGCGCTCACTCCGGCAGAGCTCGACCGGCCGGAGGCAGCGCTGCCGCGCCTCCAGCGCCGGCTGCGGGAGCTTTCCGACGTACGGAGGTTCGAGGACGCGGGTCGGCTCCGCGACCGGCTCGCGGCCCTCGAGCGGGTCTGCCGCGAGCTGCAGCGCCTCGACCGGGTGCGCCGGCTCGAGTGCTGTGTGCTGGTCCCGGCCGGCGAGCCGGGCCGCGTGCGTGCGTTCTTCGTCGCCGGCGGACGGGTCGCGTCAGAGCGCAGCCTGCCGCCCGGAGGCGGCGCGGTGCTCGAGGTCGAGGCCGGGCTCGCCGCCGCCCGGCGTCCGGGCGAGCTCGACCTCGACGAGCTGCTGCTCGTCGATTCGTTCCTGCGCCGCCCGCCGCCGGAGCTGCGCGCCGTGCCGCTCGAGCGCGGCGCGATCCTGCGGGCAAGGGACGCGGTGCCGGCAGTTCAGGCGGCTGCGACCGAGATCAGGTCGCGCAGGGCGCCGAGCCGCGAGAGCGCCTGACCCTCGAGCTGGCGAACCCGCTCGCGCGTCAGATCGAGCTCGTTCCCGATGGCCTCGAGCGTCCACGGTTCGCCCTCGAAGCCGAACCGCAGCTCGAGGATCCGCCGCTCGCGTTCCGGCAGCGCCTCGAGCGCGCGGCGCACGCCCTGCCGCCGGAGCGACTCCTCGGCCTCGTCGAACGGATCGGCCGCCTCGCGGTCGGCGAACAGGTCTCCGAGCTCGCCCTCGTCGTCGGCGCCGACCGTCTGGTTGAGCGAGACGGACGCGTTCGCGGCCCCGAGAGCCTCGTCGACGTGCTGCATCGGGAGGCCGGTCGCCTCGGCGAGCTCCTCCTTCGTCGCCTCGCGCCCGAGCTCGACCTCGAGCCTCCGCGCGGCCCGCGACAGCTTCTGCTGGCGCTCGACGACGTGGACGGGGACGCGGATCGTGCGCGCGTGGTTCGCGACCGCGCGCTGCACCGACTGCCGGATCCACCAGGTCGCGTACGTCGAAAACTTGTAACCGCGGCGCCAGTCGAACTTCTCGACGGCGCGGTTCAGGCCGAGCGTGCCCTCCTGGATCAGATCGAGGAACGGAACGCCCAGGCCGCGGTAGCCCTTGGCGATCGAGACGACGAGCCGAAGGTTCGACTCGATCATGTGCCGCTTCGCCGTCACGTCGCCGCGCTCGATGCGCTTCGCGAGCATGACCTCTTCGGCCGCGGTGAGCAGCTTGTGGCGGCCGACGTCGGCGAGGAAGAGCTGCAGGCTGTCGGCCGAGCCGGAGATGGCGACGGTCGGCGTCTCGGGCTCCAACGCCGGCTCGACCTCCTTCTCCTTCTCCGCCTTCGGCGCCTCGACGGTCGGCGCGGCCGGCGCGGCTGCGGCCGGCTGGCCGATCTCGAGGCCCGTGCGCTCGAGCTCGCGCGTGAGCTCTTCGAGCTCGTCGGCGTTGAGCTCCTGTTCGGCCGCGAACGCCTCGATCGCTGCCGGGTCGATGAAACCCCGCTCCTCCGCGCCCTCGACCATGGCGCGGATCTGGTCCGACTCGAGCAAATCGTTGAGCTGGTTCTGCGTCAGCGCTCCCTCAGTCCTTTCGTCCCTGCCTCGTGGCTTCCCCGCGGCCTTCGTACCTTAGGAGGGAAGTCCTCCGGTTACCACCCTCCGCCGAACCGTCCGCCGCTCGACACGCGCCCGGCACCTCGAACGAGCCGTCGGGCAAGTGTATTCCGAGCTTCGACGCGGTCCGTGAGCTTAGGACGCGGACCGGTCGGCGAAGTTTGCAACGAACGCTCAGGAAGCCTTGCGGCGGCGCGTCGTCTTCTTCGCCGGCCCCTTCGCGCGCCGCTCGGCGAGGAGCTCGACGGCGCGATCGAGGGTGATCGTCTCCGGATCGTCCCCCTTGCGGAGACTCGCGTTCGTCTCGCCGTCGGTGACGTACGGGCCGAACCGGCCTTCCTTGAGCACGATCTCCTTGCCCGCGACCGGGTCGGTGCCGATCTCGCGGAGCGGCTTGGTGGAGGCCCGTTGGCCGCGGCGCTGCCGCGGCTGCGCGAGGAGGGCCAGCGCCTCTTCGACCGTGATCGTGAACAGCTGCTCCTCGCTCTCGAGCGAGCGCGACTCCTTGTCCTTCGCCACGTACGGGCCGTAGCGGCCGTTGCGGGCGGTGATCTCCTCGCCGTCGGGGGCGACGCCGACCACGCGCGGGATCTGCAGCAGGCGGAGCGCGTCGTCGAGCCCGATCGTGTCGAGGGACATCGTCTTGAAGAGGGAGGCGGTACGCGGCTTCTCGTTCGAGCCCTCGGGCAGCACCTCGGTGACGTACGGGCCGTAGCGCCCCGTCTTGGCGACGATCGTCAGCCCCGACTCCGGATCGGCGCCGAGCTCACGGTCGCCGCTCGGCTGGGACAGGAGCTCCTCGGCGCGCTCGACCGTCAGCTCGTCGGGCGCGAGCTCCTCGGGCACGCTCGCACGCTGGCCGTCGCGCTCGACGTAGGGGCCGTAACGGCCGACGCGCAGGACGATGCCGTCGCCGATCTCGAGCGAGTTGATCTCGCGCGCGTCGATCGCGCTCAGATCCGAGACGAGCTCGTGCAGCCCTCCGCTTCCATCGCCGAAGTAGAAGCGGCCGAGCCACTCGACACGGGCCTCGTCCCCGGCCGCGATCCGGTCGAGGTCGTCCTCCATCCGGGCCGTGAAGTCGTAGTCGACGAGCCGGCCGAAATGCTGCTCGAGCAGGCCGACCACCGAGAAGGCGAGAAAGGCGGGGACGAGAGCCGTGCCGCGCTTGAAGACGTACCCGCGGTCGAGGATCGTGCCGAGGATCGACGCGTACGTCGACGGGCGGCCGATGCCGAGCTCCTCGAGCGTCCGGACGAGCGTCGCCTCGGTGTAGCGGGCGGGTGGGCTCGTCTCGTGGCCCTGCGGGTCGAGCGCCTTGAGGTCGACGTCGTCTCCCTCGGCGAGGTTCGGCAGGCGCCGCTCCTCGTCGTCGTCCTTGGCCGGGCGGTCGTCGTCGCGTCCTTCCTCGTACGCCGCGAGGAAGCCGCGGAAGGTGATCACCGTGCCGGAGGCGCCGAACTCGACGGTCTCTCCGCTGCTCGAGTCTCCGGCGATGCGCAGCGAAACCGTCTGCCCCTGGGCGTCCTTCATCTGGGACGCGATCGTGCGCATCCAGATCAGCTCGTAGAGCGCGTGCTCGTCGGCCGAGAGCTCCGACCGCACCTCCTGCGGCGCGCGGAAGCGGTCGCCCGAGGGGCGGATCGCCTCGTGCGCCTCTTGGGCGTTCTTCACCTTGCGCTCATAGCGCCGCGGCTCCGCCGGGACGTACTCGGCGCCGAAGAGGGAGGTCGCCTGCTCGCGGGCGGCGGTGAGTGCCGACTCCGACAGCGTCGTCGAGTCGGTGCGCATGTAGGTGATGTAACCGTTCTCGTACAGGCGCTGCGCCAGACGCATCGTCGTCTGCGCCGAGTAGCGAAGCTTGCGGCTCGCTTCCTGCTGCAGCGTCGAGGTCATGAACGGCGGGCTCGGCCGGCGGCCGTACGGCTTCCGCTCGACGCGCGAGACGGTGAAGGCGGAGTTCTCGAGCCGCCCGGCGAGGCCGCGCGCCGCTTCCTCGTCGAGCTGGCGCGCCTCGCCTCGCAGCTTCCCGTCCGGTCCGAAGTCGCGGCCCGTCGCAACCCTCTGCCCCTCGACGGATACGAGTCTCGCCTCGAACGACTCTGGATCGAAGGTCGCGACCAGGTCCCACCAGGCGGCTGCGCGGAAGGCCATCCGCTCGCGCTCGCGCTGGACGACGAGCCGCGTCGCGACCGACTGGACGCGCCCGGCCGAGAGCCCGCGCATGACCTTCTTCCACAGCACGGGCGAGACCTCGTAGCCGTAGAGCCGGTCGAGGATCCGCCGCGACTCCTGCGCGTCGACGAGCCGCTCGTCGACGTCGCGCGTCTCGTCGAGCGCGCGCTCGATCGCGTCGCGGGTGATCTCGTGGAAGACCATCCGCCGTGCCGGCACCTTCGGCTTCAGCACCTCGAGCAGATGCCATGCGATGGCCTCGCCCTCGCGGTCCTCGTCCGTCGCGAGCAGGAGCTCGTCGGCGTCGGCGAGCTGCTTGCGGAGCTGCGCGACCGTCTTCTTCTTGTCGGGATCGACCACGTAGAGCGGCTCGAACCCGTGCTCCACGTCGACGCCGAGTCGCGCCCACGCCTCGCCTTTGTACTGCTCCGGGATCTCTGCCGCGCTGTCCGGCAGGTCGCGGATGTGGCCGACCGAGGACTCGACGATGAAGTCGGGGCCGAGATAGCCGGCGATCGTCCGGGCCTTTGCAGGCGACTCGACGATGACGAGACGCTTCGACATCGGCGGATCACGATAGCCGTGCGACCCGGACGCGATACTCCAGCCATGCGCCCCCCGCTCGGGTATCACCTCATCGCCGCGCTGAGCTGGCCCGTCCTCTACGGGCTCTTTCGGCTGCGGGCCAGCGGACGGAAGAACCTCCCCGCCGCCGGCGGCTACGTGCTCGCGTGCAATCACATCTCGAACATCGACCCGTGGCCGGTCGGGCTGCCGCTCTGGCCGCGGCGCTGGCTCCGCTTCATGGCGAAGGCCGAGCTCTACTGGTGGCCGGCGACGTACGTGCTCGACGGGGCCGGAGCCTTTCCGGTACGTCGCGGGCTCGCCGACGTCGAGGCGATCGAAACAGCCGTTCAGCTTGCACAGGAGGGCCACGTCGTCGTGATGTTCCCGGAGGGAACGCGACGCGAGAAGGGCCTCGTCAAGAGACACCAGCCGCGGCCGCGGTCGGGTGCTGCGCGCATCGCGCTCGAAGCGGGCGTGCCGCTCGTGCCGTGCGCGGTGGCCGGGACCGACCGGCTGAGCAGGCTCGGCCCGATCCGAGTCGCGTACGGGGCCTCGGTCGACCTCGACGACCTGCGCGGGAGCGAGGACCCGCGGAACGCGGCGCAGGTGGCGACGGAACGGCTGATGGCGCACATCGTCGAGCTCGAAGAGACGCTGTGAGCGCACTGCTCGCCGTCGACGGCGACTCGTTCGCCCATCGCGCCTACCACGCCCTGCCGAAATCGATCCGGCTGAACGCGGTCGTCGGCTTCACGAACATGCTCGTCCGGCTCTGGCAGGCCGAGCAGCCAGCTGCCGTGCTCGTCGCGTGGGACACGCTGTCGGTGCCGACGTACCGGCACGAGGCGTTCGAGCCGTACCAGTCCGGGCGCGTGTTCGAGGAGTCGATCCTCGAGCAGCTCGAGATCCTGCCGGAGGTCGTGGCCGCCTTCGGCTTCCTCGTCGGGAAGGCTCCGGGCTACGAGGCCGACGACTTCCTCGCCGCCGCGGCCCGGGAGTGGCCCGGGAACGTGCTCGTGGCGACCTCGGACCGCGACGCCTTCCAGCTCGCGAGCGAGCGCGTGACGATCCTGCAGCCGACCCGCGGCGTGAGCGAGCTCGCGCGGATCGGGCCGGCGGAGGTGCGCGAGCGCTACGGCGTCGAACCGGAGCAGGTGCCGGACCTGATCGCGCTGCGCGGCGACCCGTCGGACAAGCTGCCCGGCGCGCGGGGCATCGGCCCGAAGAAGGCGGCCGAGCTGCTCGCGCAGTACGGGACGCTCGACGCCGCGCTCGCCGACGGAAGGTTCGCCGCGGAGGCGGAGGACTTGAGGCTCTTCCGGCGAATCGCAACGATGGACGCCTCCGCTCCCCTTCCTCCCCTCGCAGAAACAACCCCGGCGTGGGCGGAGGCGTCTTCTTTCCTCGAGCGACTCGGGCTCGGCGCAGTCGCCGGCCGCGTGGGGGAACTGTCGACGTCCTGACGCACCCCGCGTTCGCACGACTCCACCCGACCGGACTCCACCTGGAAAGGCCCGAGCGGATCGGCGTGCTGCTCGCGCACCAGCACATCTGGAGCGAGGGCCGAGCCGCGACGACCGAGGAGCTGCTTCTCGGTCACACGGCCGAGCACGTCGAGCTCGTGCGGACGGCGGCGGATCCGGTCTGGCTCGACGGCGACACGATCTGCAGCGCAACGACCTTCGAGGCCGCCGCGCTCGCCGCGGGCACCGCGATCGAGGCGGCGCTGCGCGGTGGATTCGCGCTGGTTCGCCCGCCGGGACACCATGCGCTCCGCGCCCGCGCGATGGGCTTCTGCGTGTTCAACAACGTCGCGATCGCAGCCCGGGCGGCGCAACGGCGTCTCGGCCTCGAACGGGTCGCGATCATCGATTACGACGTCCACCACGGGAACGGCACCGAGGCGATCTTCCGCGACGACGAGAGCGTCCTCTTCGTCTCGCTCCACCAGTGGCCGTTCTATCCGGGCAGCGGCGGCCCGGACGACCAGGCCGAGACGACCGTGAACGTGCCGCTGCGGGCCGGCTGCGGAGACGAGGACTACCTCGAGGCGTTCAAGCGCGTCGTCGAGCCGGCGGTGAAACGCTTCGAGCCCGAGCTCGTGCTCGTCTCGGCGGGTTTCGACGCGCACGAGGCCGATCCGCTCTCCGAGATGCGCATGACCGAGGACGGCTTCCGCGAGCTCTCGCGACGCTGCGCGGCTCTCTCCGATCGCGTCGCGGCCGTGCTCGAGGGCGGCTACGAGCTCGAGACGCTGCCCGGTCTCGTCGACGCCGCGCTCGACGGCTTCGCGCGCTAGCTGCGCGCGAGCGCGAGCTGCTCGAGCGCCTCGCGCCGGGACGAGACGCCGAGCTTGCGGAGCAGGCTCTTCACGTGCGAGCGGACGGTGTGCTCCGAGATGAAGAGCCGCTGCGCGATCTCGTCGGTGCCGTGGTGCTCGTCGAGCAGGAGCAGAACCTCGAGCTCGCGGGCGGAGAGGACGGACGCGATGCTGTCGGGCACGCCCGAGCCGCGGCCGCCCGCCCGCACCTGGTCGAGCAGCCTGCGCGCCACGGGCCCGGAGAGGGCGGCATCGCCCTGGACGACTCCCTCGAGGAACTCGGCGATCCGGTCGGGCGACTCGGTCTTGAGCAGGTAGCCGGCGGCGCCGCCGCGGATCGCGGCGAGCAGGTTCTCCTCGGTTCCCGAGGCGGTGAGGACGACGACCTCGCACGCAGGCGCGGCTTCGCGGAGGCGGGGAAGCGCGGTGAGACCGTCGAGGCCGGGCATCAGGAGGTCGAGAAGCACGAGGTCGGGCTGCGTCTCTGCCGCCGCGGCGATTGCCTCCTCGCCGTCGGCTGCGATTCCCGCGAGCTCGAAGCCATGGGAACGCAGCAGCGCCGCGAGCGCCTCGCGGGTGAGGGGATGATCGTCCACGACGAGGACGCGAGCCGCCATGGGTTCCTTATCGGCACGGGCCGTTCTGCCGACAAGAGCCAATATGAGGCAGCAGCGCACGAAGCTCCAGGCGTGGCTCTGGGGCGAGATCCTGCTCGCGGGCCTACTCGGCGCGAGCCTCGCGCTCCTGCTCTCGCATCCGTCCTTGCGGACGCAGTACGACGAGCCTTCGCTGCTGCTCGTGCTGGAGACGACGATGTCGCTGGCCGGCCTCCTCGTGGCCGTCCTCGCCGCGAACCGGTTCCACGTCGAGGGTCTCCGCACCGACCTGCTGCTCGCCGCCGGGTTCCTCGTCGGCTCGCTCTCGACGCTCGCCTTCGCGATCATCCCGGTCCTCGGCGGCCACTCGCTCCAGCCTGCGGAGGCGTGGTCGGCGGCGCTCGGCGCGATCCTCGGGACGGCGCTCGTCGCTGCCGCACCGTTCGTCTCCGGCCGCAGCCGCACACGGGATCGTGCCCTCTGGGACGCGCTCGTCGCGGCGGCGATCCTGCTCTTCGCGGCGTGGATCCTGCTGCACGCCCATGCTGCTCAGCTCCCCGCACTCACCAGGGGAGCCGGCGCGGCCGAGCCTCCAGGCCTCGCCTCGGTGCTCTCGATCCAGGCGCTCATCGACCTCCTCGCCGTGGTCGGCTGGGGCAAGCGACTCGCGCGCACCGGGGACGACCTCGCGCAGTGGCTCGCGCTCGGCTTCACGCTGCAGCTCTTCGCGGCGCTGCACCTCGTGCTGGCACCGCCGCGCGGGACGACGTACGTGGCCGAAGGCGACTTCCTCCGCCTGCTCGCCTTCGGGGTCATGCTCGTCGGTGCGTGGCGCGCGATCCGCGCCGCCGAGCTCGGACGGGCGGTTGCCGAGGAGCGAGCGCGCGTCGCGCGCGAGATCCACGACGGGCTCGCGCAGTACCTCTTCGCCGTCTCGACGCATGCGCAGATGCTCGCGTCCGGGACGCCGGTCGACGAAGTCGGTCCGCAGCTGAAGCGAGCGGCCGAGCTCGCGCAACAGGAGGCGCGCTTCGCGGTCCTCGCACTCTCGTCCGCGAGCGGCACCGCATCCTTCGACTCCGCGCTCCGTCGCTACGTCGAGTTCCTCACCGCCGACGGCGAGCTCGCCGTGGATCTCGAGATCGCCCCCGGGATCCGCCTTGCTCCGGACGAGCAGATCGAGATCTTCCGCATCGTCCAGGAGGGTCTCGGAAACGTCCGCCGCCACGCCAATGCGACGCGGGCGGAGGTCGTGATCGGCCAGCGCCCGTCGGGCGAGCGGTTCGTGGCGATCGAGGACGACGGCGAGGGCTTCCCGCTCGAGGCGGCGACGACCGGCCACGGGCTGCGGAACATGCGCGACCGCGCGTCGTCGATCGAAGGCGGCTTCCAAGTCCGCAGCACCCCCGGCCTCGGCACGGCGCTCGAAGTCGTTTTGCGCACGTAAACCGCGCTTCCCTCCCGCCGCCGCTGCACTTAGAGTCCAGCGCCGTGGGTCGCACTCTTGCCCTGCTCGGCGCAGTCGTGGGCTGTTGCGCGCTCGCCGCGACCGCGGTCGCCGGCAAGAAGCACCAGCTCCAGCACGTGACGATCTTCTCCGACTCGGTCGGGGCGTCGTTGAACTGGGACTCGACCGCGAAGCGGATCGTCTCGCACGGTGACCGAGTCCTGCTCGAGCTCCATCCGTGCGGCCGTCTCGTCCAGATCGGCTGCATCAAGCCTCCGCCGCCGAGCGTCCTCGGCACGATTCGCGCGCTCGGCCGCAAGGTCGGGCCGAACGTCGTGATCTTCGTCGGCTACAACGACGACCCCGCAACGTACCGCCACGGGCTGCCGATCGTCTTGAAGGCGCTGTGGAAACGAGACGTCCAGCACGTCCTCTGGCTCACGCTCCGCGCCGTCAACAAGCAGTACGTCGACATCAACCACGCGATCTTCGCCAGCGAGCAGAAGTGGCGGCCGACGATGACGGTGCTCGACTGGAATCACTACTCGGCGACGCACAGGTCCTGGTACGCGTCGGACGGGATTCACATGAGCGGGGCCGGAGCGGTTGCGTTCGCGACGTATCTCCACCGGTCGCTGAGACGGCTCGGCCTCACCGGGCCCGTCGCTCAGCCCTAGCGAGGGCTCCGCAGGCGATTTCGTAGGGTCTTCAGGTCTTTCTCCGCTCTGCTCCGCGGGCCATGTTGAGGCCACCCGACGCGGCTGAAGAGAGAAAGGAGCAACACCATGCGCAAGGCCCTGATCCCGGCCTTCCTGCTCGTGGCCACGGCAATCGTGCTCGGCTCGACGGTGTTCCGCGAGCAGATCGCCCGTGCGACGACGACGCCGTTCCAGCAGGTGCTCGTGCAGAACACGGATACGAACTCGGTCCCGGTGCACCAGATCGGCACGTCCACGACGAGCGTGAGCGGAACGGTCGGCATCGACCCGAGCAAGAACACGGTCAAGCTCGGCTCCAACGGCAACACGGTCAACCTCGACTCCACGGATGCCGCGAACCTCGCCAACGTCGTGAGCGATCTCGGCGACCTCCACTTCGACAGCAGCGGGAATCTCGAGACCTCTGCGCAGACTTCCTCGCCGGGCGCGGTGAAAGAGCAGTGCATGGACGCCGGCGTGCTCAGCGGCTGGAGCATCAACAACGACGACACAGAGCACACCCTGTGCACCGACGACGTCTATGCGACGAGCATCACCGGCTCGGCCATGGACGACTCGGTCGAGCTGAACTTCTATTTGAACGGCAATGTCGTGCTCAACCTCAACGGCTCAGGCGAGGGCGGATCGGACTCGTATCAGCTCGATCTCAGTCATCCGCTCCACTTCGACAAGCTGACGGCCACCTGTGCGAACGCCAGCGTGAACTGCAACTTCGCCCTCGTGGTGCTCGGAAACTCGACGGGTACCTGACGTACCGCCCCGTTCACCCGGCAGTAGAAAGCCCCCGCATTCGCGGGGGCTTTCCGTAGCAGGCCTGTAAGCCGGAGTATCGCCATGAGTTTCGGAGCAGCGTCCTTCGGCCTGCCGAAAGGACGACCATGCGCCAAGAGCTCGCCGACTTTCTCGACTACTGCCGCATCGAGCGGCGCCTCGCACCGCTCACCTGCTCCGCCTACGAGCGCGACGTCGGCACCTGTATCGCCTTTCTTGAGCGCGAGGGACTCATCACGGTAGACGAGGTGCGGCCGCTGCACCTTCGCCGGTTCCTCGCCGAGGAGTCGATCCGAAGGCCGGCGCCCTCGAGCCAGGCCCGGACGGTCGCCGCGCTCAAGTGCTTCTTCCGCTTCCTGTACGAGAACGAGCAGATCGACCGCGACCCCGCGCGCGTGCTGCGGACGCCGAAGAAGCGTGAGGCGCTCCCGGACGTACTCGACCGGCGCGAGCTCGCGCGCCTGCTCGAGGCGACACGTCGCGATGACGTCTGGAAGCGGAAGCATGACGGTAAGCGCGAGCGCGACCGGCTCCTGCTCGCACTCTTCGCGTACGCCGGCTTGCGCCGGAGCGAACTGCTCGGGCTCGACTGGCAGGACGTCGACCTCGAGCGCCGTCTACTCAGGGTGCGGTGCGCGAAGGGCGGACATCAGCGGACCGTCCCGATCCACCCAGCGCTCGAGCCGCTCTTCATCGCCTACCTCCGCATCCGCAGTGAGGACTCGGAGCCGGCGCTCTTCGTTGGCGTCCAGGGAAAGCGGCTCTCGCAAACCATCCTGACCCAAACCTTCCTCCGTTATGCGCGCGCCGCCGGGGTCACGGACCGGAAGTGCGTCACCCCCCACACACTCCGACATGTCTTCGCGTCGGAGCTCCTGCGCGCCGGCGCGAACCTTCGCCAGATCCAGGAGCTGCTCGGGCACAAGCACCTCGACTCGACGCAGCGGTACACGCGAGTCACCGCCCATGAACTCCGAGGGGCCGTGAAGCGGCTCAGGTTCCCGGTGGCAGAGTGCTAGCGATCCTCATTACGACGGCTGATCAGGTGTCGTCCGAGGACGCGCCGAGTCGGGCGAAGCCGCATGGCTCCGAGGGATTCACGCCGCAGAGCGCGTGGGTGTCGTCCGTCGTCTGAAGCGGGCCGGCAGGAAAGTGACGGTCTCTACAAACGAATAGCGGCCTAAGCGGCTCTTGGCGGGAGGGCTCGCTCAAACTCAACCCGTTGTCGCTGTAGTCGTGGTATCAGTCGAAGTGGTCGTGCTGTCAGCCGAGGTAGTCGTCGTGTCGGTTGACGTTGTAGTCGTTGTGTCAGTTGTCGTTGTGTCAGTTGTCGTTGTGTCAGTCGAAGTGGTCGTGGTGGGGAGAGCGGCACTCGATATGATTGGGGAGACGTCCAGGGTGGCTGTCGGACAGCTCGTATTGACGGGAACGGGCACGGTCAGCGCGACCGTGTCTCCTGGAGGTGTGACCGCCATAACCCCATCCTCGGTGGAGGACGGATCACAGGCGTCGGGAGCTCCCGGATTACCCACGGAGCCCATATACAGAACTGCGGCGTCCCCTGGTTGAAGGGTGATTTGACTCGCGGCTGGGACGTTATACGCGCCCGTATTAGTCGCGTCCGTGATCTGCACTGACGGGACAGCACCTCCCGATGCTGTGCGAATGCCAACGTCTGGATATCCCTCCAGCGTGCAGGTGACCTGGCTCGTGTTTGTCAGGGTGTAAATGTCCACGTATCTAAACGTCCCGTAAGACGTGTTCGCGTGATTGAGGCCTAACATCGCTGTCGAACACGTTGGCGCGGGAGGGGCATCTTTTGTGGCGGCGAAAACGCCATTACCCGCAAATATCGCTACGAGCGCTGCTGTCAACACTGCACCTGAGCAGAGCGCTCCGATTCGCCAGACGTGGCGGTTAGTTGCAGAGGTATAGGCGCGTCTGATTGATTTGATCATAATCGTTACTCCCCCCCTCCCATTGCCACCCCATAGCACAATTTCCTGAACTCGAAACGTTCCCGAAGAACGTCGCCGAATTGCTACACGGAGACGATTGTGTCCAGTCGAGCGGGCCAGGGTTAATGCAAGATTCATTGATGGTAGTCCAGTCTGCTGTCCACGTCATTGCGACGCCGGAGATATCGCTACTGCTCCCCGAGCCAAAAATCTCCGGCCATTCACCAGATCCCGAGTAGATGCCTGTAAAGAGTGGCGTATTGTTAAAAATCCAGTTTAAGAAACCGTCGACAGTCGCCCGGGCGAGCGCCGGATGGGGCCACCCCGAGCTGTTCATGGTTGTGCAGCTGGAATTGACGGTCTCGTGCCAGCCGATACCCTGTTGCGGAGGGTTGTTGAGCGACGGATCCTCGACATCGAGGAAAAGCACCCCGGCGCTTCCGGTGCCCTGCAGCTTGGTGCGAGTCTGCCAGTCGTCCCAAGCCTTCTTGGCTTGGACTACTCCCCACGAGTTCGCCTGGGCCGTCGTTCCGTCGTAGTTGGGGTCTAGACCTGGGCCGGCTCCGAACCAATACCCGTTTGTGCCAATTCCAAGACTTTGGTTCTGATAGTTGGCATAGGCATCGGCAGCCGCGGTCGTGTTCCAGCGATCGCTTCCTTTGCAGTTGAGAGCGCCCGTGTTGTCCCAGTAGCCACCCTCCTCGCCAATACGCACCGTAGTGTCCGCATCCGCTATTCATGACCGTTGGCTCTAGCCAGGGAACGCCGCTCGACGGACAGTTGCCGTTGCCACTTGATGGGTTCGGGTTACTACCGTCACTACCCCAGTGAAAATTCGGACCGTCACCAGCAGAAGCTGCCGGCACTGAGGCAAGTCCCAACGTGGCGAAAACAGCGGCGACCAGGATGGCTCTGCGTGGCGCACGGCGCCTTGGGTGCTTCTGGGGGGTCTTGGCCCAGCCCTTCATGGTCTAGGCTGAGTATGACCACTCAACAGTTGTCAGTCAAGCTGATACGGGCACGCCATTGAGCCGGAGTACGCGTACCTTGAGTTTGAGGCTGGGCGCAAACTCGCTCCAGGAGCAGGCAACGACTTCGCGCGCCTCCAGTCGCTACCAAGTCCATAGAACGCGGACTCGCGAGCGACCGTGCTCGCGCCGCGAGAACCTAGCGAGACGCAGATTCATCCCGATGCTCGCGTTGCCTTGCGAGACAGGGCGCACTTCAAAGTGGGCTCCTATGTCAATTCGGTGTTCACCTGCCGGGTGCATATGCGTCTCGCTGGCTATCGCTCCTCATAGAGGCGTGAATCGAGGGAGTCGACGGCGTCTCAGCGTTCGAGCTCAAGGCGCCGGCTCGGAGCGAGCTGCCGCTCGAGCTCCATCATGCGGCGCAGCCGGAGGAGGCGATCGTCGTCGGGTTCACGGCCGCTCGCATCGAGCATGCGCACGCAGTCGACTACGGATGCGACGGCAGGGCGAAGCCCGCGTCCAAGGTTCTCGCGGCCGGCGCGGATTCGGAGGTCGTCGTAGCCACGCGTGCCCCATGGCTCGGGCACGATTCTGAGGTCGCCGGCGCGCGTCTGCGCCATCACAGGCTCGCCTGACGAAGGTTGCTCCGCGAGAGCTGACTCGTGGGCGCCGAGTTGGTCGAGGGCACGGTCGAGGCGCCGAAGATTCTCGTCACGCAACGACGGCGCGATGTCGAGCCCGGCGGTGACCTCGGCGCTTCCGTGGACGACGCGGGCGAAGCCGCCGACGATCACGTAGCTGACACGCTCGCGGTCGAGCGCTGCGAGCAGTTCGTATGGGTCGAACGAGGTCGGACCGGTCATCGACTGCGCTCGAGCGTTTCGAGGAGCGCCTGGACGCGCTGCTGCGGCGCCTGTTGCACGCTCGTCTCGAGCTCGGCGTCGAGCTCGGGCGTGGGCGCCAGCTCGACGATGGCGACGTCGAGCGCGTAACCGCAGGCCTCGACGGTGGCTGTGAGGTTGGCGAAGCTCGGTTCCTGGCCGCCGGTCTCCCAGCGGGCGACCTGAGCCCGCTCGCGTCCGAGGCGTGACGCGAGTTCGGTCTGCGTCAGACCTGCCTTCAGGCGCGCCTCACGGATGATCTGCGCGGCCCTCATCGTGCCGCCGATTCTAGCGTCCGTGTTGACTCCATATCCCGTGCTTGATAAGTTACCCACCCTCGATGCAATCCTCGCCCCGGCAGCTCACGCTTTTCGAGCTCGATGCCGGCAATTCGCCCGGCCTGTCCGGCGAGGACCCCGCTCGTCCGCTGCCGGCGCCGACGCAGGCGCAGCGGATAGCGGCGGCCACTGCCACCAGCGACGCGGTAGCCCTCCTCGCCGGCCTACTCGGCGAGCTGAGGCAAGCGCCGCCGAGCGCGCCCGCGCAGCCCGACCTGCGGCGCGCCCGAGACGACTGGCTGCGCCGGCTCCAGGCGGGCAGGCGGAGCGAGAGCACGATCACCGCATACCGGATTGCGATCGACGACCTGCTCGGGTGGTGTGGCGATCGCGACCGCAGCATCTTCGACGAGGCGACGATCGTTGACCATCTGGCGGACTACCAGCGGCGGGCCGATCCGGCGCCGGCGACGTACTACCGACGCTTCGGCCTCCTGCGTCGGTTCGTGCGCTGGCTCAGCCGGCGAAGCGGAACGCCCGATCCATTCCTCGAGCTCGAAGCGCCGCCGAAGCCACAGCAAGAGGCGGACTGGCTATCCGAGCAGGAGTTCGCCCGACTCCTCGCTGCCGCGGAGCACCCGCCCCGGAGACGCGCAGGCCTCGCCGAGCGGGATCGGATCGTCCTGCTCACCCTCGTCCAGACCGGTCTGCGCCGAGCCGAGCTGATCGCGCTCGACTGGGCTGACCTCGAGCTCGAAGGGCCGCTGCCGTCGCTGCTCGTCCGCAGCGGCAAGGGCGGAAAGCCCCGACGCCAGCCACTCGCACCCTCGCTTGCCAGCGAGCTCGCTCTCCTTCGCGCCGAACGAGCCGCGGCGGCGGACGCACCGGTGTTCTGCGGCCTCGAGGGCAAGCGCCTGCAGCCCACGATCCTCGCGGGGATCATCCGCCGCGCCGCCGAGCGAGCCCTGATCGAGAAGCGCGTCACGGCCCACACGCTCCGGCACACCGCCGCCACCTGGCTGCGACAACAGACCGGCGATGCCCGGCTCGTCGCCGCCTATCTCGGTCACGCCGATCTCTCCACAGTCAGCCGCTACGCCCACGTCGCCGAGGACGAACTGCACCACGCCGCCGCGGCGCTGGCGACACGCGCCGCGATCCCCGTAGCAGCCTGACCCCGGGCCTTGAGCGCAACCGCCGCCGCTGCTAGCCTCGATCCCGCGGGGCGGAGCGAAGCCGGTGCGAACCCGGGCGCCTGCGCCGAGCGGTTCCGGAGAAACCGCCGAAGGCTGCCTCACCGAAACCACGACGAGTTCCGAGCAACACGACCTAATAGAAAAAGCCCCGTTTCCAGGGCTTTTTCCGTAGCAGGCCTGTAAGCCGGATTCTGTCGGGGGTGGCCATCCATCTGTGCGGCTACCCGGCTCCTCGGCGGGCCGCGTCGGCGGAGCCTGTTCGCCTTGCACCGGACGGGGTTTGACGAGCCGGCCCTGTCGCCAGGGCCGCTGGTGGGCTCTTACCCCACCGTTTCACCCTTACCG
>DASUHE010000085.1:0-2283 GCA_036273695.1 Gaiellaceae bacterium | reverse complement strand
GGGGCCGGCAAGACGTCCACCGTCGAGATCCTGGAGGGGTACCGCGCGCGCGACGGCGGGACCGTGGAGGTGCTCGGGATCGACCCCGAGCGCGCGGGCCGCGCCTGGCGCGAGCGCATCGGCGTCGTGCTCCAGTCGTCGTCGCTCTACCCGAACCTCACGGTCAGGGAGAGCCTCGCGACGTTCGCCGGCTACTACGCGAACCCTCGCGATCCGAGCGACGTGATCGAGATCGTCGAGCTGACGGAGAAGGCGAATGCGCGCGTGCGGACGCTCTCCGGCGGCCAGCAGCGGCGGCTCGACCTCGGCCTCGCGCTGATCGGCGACCCGGAGCTGATCTTCCTCGACGAGCCGACGACGGGCTTCGACCCGGGCGCGCGGCGCACCGCCTGGCAGACGATCGCGAACCTGCGCGAGCTCGGGAAGACGATCCTTCTGACGACGCACTACCTCGACGAGGCGGAGCAGCTCGCCGACCGCGTCGCGGTGCTGCGCGAGGGGCTGATCGTGCGGATCGGCACGCCCGCCGAACTGACGACCACCGACCTGCAGACCGAGATTCGCTACCGGCAGCACGGCGAGGAGGTGCTCGTGCGGACCGACGAGCCGACGCGCGTCCTCGCGGAGCTGACCTCGGCGGCCGTGGCGCGCGGCGAGGAGCTCGAGGGCCTGCAGGTGCGGAGGCCGTCGCTCGAGGAGGTCTACCTCGCGCTGACGGCGGAGGAGAGCGCGGAGTGAGCGCCGAGGCGATCCCGGTGTCGGAACGCGGCCGCCCGGCGCGGCGGCTCTTCTTCCATCAGCTGCGGGCCGAGCAGCTCGTCTTCTGGCGGAGCCGGGAGGCGGCGTTCTTCATCTTCCTCTTCCCGCTGCTGCTCCTCGTCCTGCTCGGTTCGCTCTACCACGGGCACTACCAGCACGTGCCGATCAAGTGGGCCGTCGTCGCCGGACTGGTCGGCTACGGCTGCGCGAACACCGCCTTCGCCGGGCTCGCGATCCAGCTCGTGCTGCGGCGCGAGAGCGGCGTCCTCAAGCGTCTGCGCTCGACCCCGCTGCCGCCGGCCACGTACATCGTCGCCCTGCTCGCCTCGACGCTGATCGTCTTCGCCCTGCAGGCGGTTGCGCTGTTCCTACTCGGCCACGCGTTGTACGGGACGCCCTACCCGCCGGACGTGGGATCGCTCGTCGCAACCCTGCTGATCGGGTCGGCAGCGTTCGCGTCGCTCGGAACCGCGACCGCGATGGCGATCCGCTCGGCCGAAGGCTCCTCCGCAGTGGTGAACTTCGTCGTCCTGCCGATGGCCTTCCTGTCGGGCGGCTTCGGGCCGACCAAGGGCTATCCGGCCGTCGTCCGCGCGATCGGCGACGTGCTGCCGCTGACCTACTTCCTCAAGCTCGTCAACGCCGTCTACCTGCACGGCCAAGGCTTCTGGACGCAGCCCGAGGCGCTCGCGGTGCTCTGTGCCTGGGGACTCGCGGGCCTCGTCCTCGCGATCCGCAGGTTCAGCTGGGAACCGCGCGGGCGCTGACGCGTTAGGGACTCGGCGCGGCCGGATACACGAAGCGGTCATGAGCCCGTTCGACGAGCCCGCGATCTCGCTGCTGGTCCGCAAGCAGGAGGAGCCCGGCATCGAGGTGCGCGTCAACTTCGGCGTCTTCGCCGGTCGTTACGCGACCCCGGCCGAGATCGACGACCTGGCCGTGGCGCTCAAGGATGCCGTGCCGTCGTTCGCGATCGTGTCGGAGGACCGCCACGAGTTCGGCGACGCGGTGGAGGCGTCCGTGCACCAGGTCGTCGTCGAGGTTCCGCAGGAGCACGCCGGCGGCTCGCCCGAGCTCCTCGCGGAACGGATCGTCCTCGCCACCAACGGCTGGGCGCTCGAGTGCATCGCCTCCCGCCATGGGGCCGGGGACTTGTAATACCTCGCCTCCCGCGCTACTCTGCAACGCAGAGTAGCGTTGTGGATCAGGCTCAACTCCTCAAAGGCGTGCTCGAGCTGGCGGTGCTGGCGGTGATCGCGCGCGGCGAGACGTACGGCTACGAGATCCTCTCGACGCTCGAGACCGCCGGCTTCGACGGCGTCGGCGACGCTTCCGTGTACGGGACCCTGCGGCGCCTGGAGCAGGCGGGGCATCTCAGCTCACGCCTCGCGGCCTCCGACAGCGGGCCGGCGCGGAAGTACTACGCCGTCACGCCGAGCGGCACCGAGCAGCTGCAGGCCGGTACGGACACCTGGACTCGGATCAACTCGGCGTTCGAAGGTCTGGTGCAGCCGTGACCGCCGA
>DASUHE010000084.1:0-11784 GCA_036273695.1 Gaiellaceae bacterium | reverse complement strand
ACGACTACTTCGTCTCGCGCAGGCTCTACCCGAACGTCGACTTCTACTCCGGCCTGATCTACCAGGCGATGGGCTATCCCACCGACTACTTCACGGTGTTGTTCGCGCTCGGCCGGCTGCCGGGCTGGCTCGCGCAGTGGGAGGAGATGCTGTCCGACCCGGAGCAGAAGATCGCCCGCCCGCGGCAGATCTACACCGGCTACGGCGAGCGCGAGTTCGTGCCGCTCGCGCAGCGCTAGCTACCGCCGCCGGAGCTGCACCTTTCCCTCGTCGTCGGCCGGCGCGGACGTGTGCTCGTGGGCGATCTTCCAGGCGCCGTCGGCCTCCTTCCGGAGAGCCCAGGTGAGCCGGTTGTTCATCGACCGGAGCTCGGTGCCGTCCGCAGCCTCGGCCGCGAACCTAGTGAACGCGCTGACTGCGGCCACCTCGGTCCCCGGCTGCGTGCGCACGTCGGCGAACGTCACCGCCACGACCTCGTCGTCGGGGAGGGAGCCGAACCACTCGGCCACCATCCCGCGCAGCGCGTCCTTGCCGTCGTACGACCACACGCCCCAGAGGTCGAAGGTGCGGGCGTCGTCGGCGTACAGGGACAGGAAGGCCTCGACGTCCTTCTCGCGCACGGCAGCGGCATAGGCCTCGAGCATCTCCTCCATCAGGGCTCCTCTCGTCGGTGTGAAGCTCAGGACCCGGGAACGAGCCGAAACTCAGCGGTCAGCGCGTCCCGCTGCTCCGGCGTGAGGGGATTCGCGAGGGCGTTGAGCGCCGGGTGCAGCTGCTCGGGACGGCGCGGGCCGAGGACGACCGAGACGCGCTCGTCTCCCAGCAGCCACGCGAACGCGAGCGTCGTCGGGTCGCCGCGGCGTTCGAGCGCCTCGATCGCCTCGTACACGCGGTCGTCGCGGAGGTGCTCGTACGGCGCCGACCGCAACGTCATCCGCGACCCGTCCGGCGCCGGCGTGTCGCGGCGGTACTTGCCGGTCAGCCAGCCGCCCATCAGCGGGGAGTGCACCTGGAACCAGACCCCGTGCTCCGCGCAGAGCGGCAACACCTCGTTCTCGACCTCGCGGTCGAGCAGCGAGTACGAGTTCTGGACGGCCGCGAACGAGCCGGCCGCGAGCGCCTCCCGCAGCCGCGGGCCGTCGACGTTGCTGAGCCCGTATGCGCCGATCTTTCCGGCAGCGACGAGCTCCTCGAAGACGCCCGCGAGCTCGGCCGCGGGCACGTCCGGATCCCAGGCGTGCGCGAGATAGAGGTCGACGTGCTCGACTCCCAGGCGCTGGAGGCTCGTCTCGATCTGCCGCCGCACGCGCGCCGGCGCGAGGCCCCGATCCTCGCCTTCGGCCATCGGGTTGAACGTCTTCGTCGTCAGGCGGAGGCCGTCCGGGCGGCGCGAGCGGATCCATTCGCCGACGTACGTCTCGCTGCGCCCTCCGCCGTAGGCGTCGGCGGTGTCGAACCACGTGATTCCCGCCTCCCAGGCCGCGTCCATCAGCTCGAGCGCCTGCGCCAGCGTCTCGCCCTGCCCGAAGAACGCGGGTGCAGAGCCGATGCCGCCGAAGTTTCCACAGCCCAGGATCACGCGAGGGTAGGCTCGCTCCATGGCGGCGACCCTATTGGACGTCGAGGCGGTGCGCTCGCGCTTCTCTTCGCTGCGCGACGGCGGCTTCGTCTTCCTCGACGCACCCGGCGGCTCGCAGGTGCCGGACGAGGTCGGCGAGGCGATCGCCCGCACGTTGCGCGAGGCGAGCGCGAACATCGGCGCGAACTACGAGACGAGCAAGCGCGTCGAGGGGGTTCTGGCGACGGCGCGGGAGGATGGCGCCCGCTTCCTCGGCTGCTCGTCCGACGACGTCGTGTTCGGGACGAACATGACCTGGCTCGACTTCGCGCTCTCGCGCACGGCGTCGCGCGACTGGAACGAGGGCGACCGGATCCTCGTCTCGCGCCTCGACCACGACGGCGGCGTCGCGCCGTGGGTCGAGCTCGCCGCCGACCGCGGCTTCGAGGTCGACTGGGTGAACGTGACGGAGGATCTGCGCCTCGACTACGACGACCTCGCGAACCGGCTCGACGAGCGCGTGCGCGTCGTCGCCTGCGTGGCCTCGTCGAATGCGGTCGGCACGATCGTCGACGTCGCACGCGTGTCGGAGCTCGCGCACGAGGCCGGCGCCCTGTGCTGGGTCGACGCCGTCCAGTACGCCGCGCACGAGCCGGTCGACGTGCAGGCGCTCGACTGCGACGTGTTCATCACGTCGGCGTACAAGTTCTGCGGCCCGCACGTCGGGCTCGCGTACGGCCGGCACGAGCTTCTCGAGTCGTGGCGTCCCTACAAGGCGCGTCCCGCCGCGTCGGAGCCGGTCGGCCGACGCTTCGAGGTCGGCACCGCTCCGTACGAGCTCCTCGCCGGCTTCTCGGCGACGATCGCGTACCTCGAGTCGATCGGCGGCATGGAGGCGATCGCCGCGTACGAGCACGAGCTCGGCCAGCGCTTCCTCGACGGCCTGCCGGCGAACGCGACCGTGTACGGGCTGCAGACGATGGAGGGCCGCGTCGCCACGTTCCTGCTCAACCTCGAGGGCGTCGACGCCGCCGACGCGGCGAGGCGTCTCGCGGACGAGGGCTTCGGCGTCTGGGCCCACGACAACTGGTTCTCCCTCGGCTTGCGGGAGCAGCTCCCGTATCCGGACAGCGCCATCCGCGTCGGCCTGATCCACTACAACACCCCGGACGAGGTCGACCGGTTCAACGCGGCGCTCGCGCGGCTCTAGCGCTCCGGATAAGATCGAACATATGTTCGTACTGCACGCGGACGCGGATGCGTTCTTCGCGTCGGTCGAGCAGCGGGACGACCCCAGACTCCGCGGCCGGCCGGTGATCGTCGGCGGCGGCGTCGTGCTGGCAGCGAGCTACGAGGCGAAGGCGTACGGGATCCGCACGGCGATGGGCGGAAGGCAGGCGCGCCGTCTCTGCCCCCACGCCGTCGTCGTCCCGCCGCGGTTCTCCGCATACACCGAGGCCAGCCGCGCCATGTTCGCCGTCTTCGAGGACACGTCGCCGGTGGTCGAGGGGCTGTCGATCGACGAGGCGTTCCTCGACGTGCGCGGGATGGAGCGGCTCGCGGGCACGCCGGCCCAGATCGCGGTGCGGCTGCGCAGAGCCGTGCGCGAGCGCGTCGGGCTCCCGGTCACGGTCGGCGTCGCGCGCACGAAGTTCCTCGCGAAGGTGGCGAGCGGGGTGGGGAAGCCGGACGGCCTGATCGTCGTCCCTCCCGACCGCGAGCTCGCATTCCTGCATCCGCTGCCCGTCGAGTGCGTGTGGGGCGTCGGGCCGGCGACGGCGAAGCGGCTGCAGGCCTGGAACGTGCGGACGGTGGGCCAGCTCGCGGCGCTCTCCGAGGAGACGCTCGTCGCGATGCTCGGTCGCGCGGCCGGCCGTCACCTGAATGCGCTCGCGCACAACCGCGACGTCCGCCGCGTCGAGACCGGCCGCCGCCGCGGCTCGATCGGGTCGCAGCGTGCGCTCGGCCGCGGCCGGCATTCCGCCGAGACGATCGACGCCACACTCGTCGCCATCGTCGACCGGATCTCACGCCGCCTGCGCGCGGCGCGGCGCGTCGGCCGAACCGTCGTGCTGCGCCTCCGCTTCGGCGACTTCGAGCGCGCGACCCGCTCCCACACGCTCCCGTTCGCGACCGCGAGCACGCAGGCGATTCTCGTCACCGCCCGGGCGCTCCTCGCCACGGCGATGCCGTCGATCGAGCGGCGCGGAATCACGCTCGTGGGCTGCTCGGTCGGGCTGCTCGAGGAGGACCGGACGCGGCAACTCCTGCTCGGGCCGGACGAGGCGGTCGACGCCGCGGTCGACGCGATCCGAGACCGCTTCGGCAGCGCGGCGATCACCCGCGCCGTCCTGCTCGGCCGCGATCCCGGCTTCTCTATGCCGTTGCTGCCGGACTGAGGATGCGGCTGAGCACGTCCGGGTCGATGTTCCCGCCGCTGACGATGCAGACGCAGCGGTCGTCGCGCCGCAGCGCTGCCGCCAGCGCGAGCGCACCCGCGCCCTCGGCGACGACGTGCGCTCGCGACGCGAGCAGCCGGACCGCCTCTTCCACCTCCGCGAGCGGCAACGCGACGGCTTCGTCGACCAGCTCCCGCGCGTGCTCCCACATGCCCGGGAGCAGCGCCGGCCCGCCCGCGCCGTCGACCCACGACGGCGTGAACTCGATCCGGTCCGGCTCGCCCGCGGCAAACGCGGCGGCGAACGGCGCCGCCGTGTCGGGCTCCGCCGTCACGACCTGCACCTCGGGGCGAAGCGCCTTCACCGCGCTCGCAATCCCGGTCGTCAGCCCGCCGCCGCCCCAGGGGATGACGACGACGTCGAACGCCGGCGCGTCCTCCACGATCTCGAGCCCGATCGTCCCGTTGCCGGCCATCACGGCCTCGTCGGCCACCGGGTGCACGAACAACCCGTCGACGCCCTCGCGGCCGCGGTCGAGCATCGCCTGCCACCATTCGTCGTGCGTGACCGGGACGACCTTGCCGCCGAGGGCCTCGATCCGGTCGAGCTTCGTTCGCGGCGCGTTCTCCGGGCAGATGACCCGCGCCGGCACGCCTGCCTCGCGCGCCGCCCAGGCGACACCCTGCGCCATGTTGCCGGCGCTCGCGGTCACCACACCCGACACGAGCTCCCGAGGCGAGGCCGCGCGCACGGCCGACAGCGCGCCGCGCAGCTTGAAGGAGCCGACCGGCTGCAGGCACTCGAGCTTGAGCTGGATCCGCCCGCCGTCCGGCCCGAACGGAACGAGCGGCGTGCGGAGAACGTCGTCGCCGATGCGCTCGCGCGCCCGGCGGATCTCCTCGAGCGCGATCACCTAGTCCGACTTCTTGGCGAGCTCGGTCAGCTCCGTGCGCACCGTCCAGAGCTCGGGGAACATCTTGTGCTTGAGCAGCCCGGCGAGCAGCTCGACGGGCGTGCCCTGCGTCCCCACCACGTCCTCGCCGATCACGCGGCCGACCATCTTCACGTGGCGCGAGCGCCAGACCCCGACCTGCTCGTCCCAGTCGGTCAGCGCCTCGGCGAGCTGGTACAGATCCTCGTGCTCGCGGCCCTGCGTATAGACCTCGAGCAGCGACAGCCCCCGCTCGCGCCGCAGCGCGTCGAACGCCTCGTACAGGCCGGGTGAGACGTCCCGGATCCCGCGGAAGCCGGGCGAGTCGAAGCCGGAGCCGTGGCCGAGCACGCGCCGGACCTCCTGGTACTCCCACGGGGACATCAGCTCGAGGTGCTCGAGGAACGAGACGACATACCGGATCGCACGGTTCGCGCGCCAGAGCAGCCGCAGCGCGCCGGCCACGTCGCGCGCCTCGACCAGCCGAGTCGCCTCCTCCACCTCCATCCATGCGTGCTTGAGCCAGATCTCGGACGACTGGTGGACGCTCTGGAAGAGGAGCTCGTCGCGGTGCACCCACTCGTCCGGCGTCTTCTGGAGGGCGAGGAGCTCGTCGGTGCGCAGGTACCGCTCGTAGTCGCTGTCGCCTCGGCCCTCGAGGATCGGGGCGAACTCGTCGGCGTTCGGGGCGCTCACCAGATCCGCATCTCCAGGCCGGCGAGCGGGACGCCGCCGTCCTCCGTGACGAGCCATGTGTCCTGCATATAGAGGCATTCTCGACCATCGGCCGAGATCGCGTGCGGGTGCATCGAGAAGACCATGTCCGCCGCGAGCTCGGTCTCGACGCCTTCGCCGATCTTCGGGTGCTCGATCATCGTCATGCCGATCGAGTGTCCGGTGACGTGGCCGAGGTGGTAGCCGCGCTGCGTGAAGCCGGCGGAAACGGCGCGATGGACCTCGTGCGCGGTGACGCCGACGTGCAGCGCGGACTGCGCGACCTCGTAGTACTCCTCGTAGGCCTCGAGCATCCGCTTCACCTCGTCGCCCGGCGTGCCGAGCGCGCGCGAGACCTCGACCCAGTGACCGCCGGGACCGGCGATCTCGAGCGACGGAACCGTGAACTCGCCGAACACGGTGTCGTCGCGCGCGATGGCGAACTCCGCGCCCACCAGGACCATGTTCATCGTCAGCCGTCCGCAGCCGCGCTCGACGAACAGCTCCTCCGCCGGAGCGAGCACCTCGGCGGCGTTGCGGCCGGGAGCCCAGGCCTCACGGAAGGCGTGGAAGCCGGCGGTGTTGATGTCGACGCTCTCGCGCACCGAGGCGAGCTCGGCCTCCGACTTGACCGCGCGGGCGAGGTCGAACTGCTCGTCCCACGGCACGAGCTCGGCGGCCGCCGCGAGCGGTGCGTAGTCGCGCACCGTCATCACGTAGTCGAGCCCGTAGACCCCGACGCGCCGGCCGCGCAGCCGTTCCGCGAGCCACTCTCCCGGCCGCTCGGCGAAGACCTGCTCTTCGATCTGCGAGTCGCCGTGCTCGCCGACGTACCGCGCCTCCGCCGGGAAGACGATCGCCGGCTCACCCTCCCGCGAGAGCAGGACGTACGCGTAGCGATGCACGACCTGGAAGCCGGAGAGATACGTGACGGCACCCTCAAAGCCCGTGTACTCGGAGCCGCAGACGAGCGCCGCGTCGAGACCGTCGCGCTCGAGCGCCTCGCGCATCCTGGCGTGCCGTGCCGTCAGCTCTGCGTCCACGAGGCCTCGACTCCTTTCACCAGTGCCTGGATGGCCGCGTTGAGCGGCGTGGGGACCCCGTGCTCGGTGCCGAAGCGCACGATGCCGCCGTTGAGGTAGTCGACCTCGGTCGGCCGGCGCGCCTCGATGTCCTGGAGCATCGACGCCTTGTGGTCGTATGCGACCTCCGGCTTCGCCGCGTGGTCGATCAGCTCCTCGGGGTCGGCGTCGAGCTCGATGCCCTGCGCCACCGCCACAGCCTTCCCCTCGTCGACGAGCCCGGTCACGAGCGCCCGCAGGTCGGGCCGCTCGCAGACGCGTCCGTGCGTGAGGCCGGTCAGGGCTCCGATCGGGTTCGTCGAGGCGTTGAAGATGACCTTGCGCCACTGCGGGCCGCGCGCGTCCTCGACGGCCTGCGCCGGCATCCCGGCACGGGTGCACGCATCGGCGAGCCGCTCCACCTCGGCGAGCGGCACGCGGTCGTCGTAGGGGCCGAAGGTCGTGTCGCCTTTGACGTCCCATTGCACGTGACCCGGCTCGAGCAGCTTCCCGGCCGGGAAGGTCGTGCCGCGGATCACGCGGTCAACGTGCCGCGCGAGCGTCTCCTCGTTGCCGAGCCCGTTCTGGACGGTCGCCACGCAGCCGTCGGCGAACGCGTGCGCGGTCGCCACGATCGCGGGCTCGGTGTGCATCGCCTTCGTCGCCACGAGGCCGAAGTCGCAGGGCGGGATGTCGGCCGCGTTCGCCGTCGCGCTCGGACGGCCGGCCACCTCGCCCGCACCCGACAGGCGCAGGCCGTCGCGGTTCATCGCAGCCACGTGCAGCTCGTTGAGGTCGAACGCCCAGACCTCGACGTCGTCGAGCAGCGACAGGTTCGCCGCGAACAGCGACCCGACCGCCCCACAGCCCACGACCGCGATCCTCACTCCGAGTAGCTCGCCTCCCTCGCCTTGACGAGCCTATAGACGGCGGTCTGCAGCGGAACGGGCACACCGTGCCGCTCGGCCTCGCGCACGAGCGCGCCGTTGATGAGCTCGACCTCCGTCGGGCGCCGCGCCTCGACGTCCTCGAGCATCGAGGGGAAGTGCCGGTGGCCGCGCTGCGTCGCGAGGACGTTCATCTCCCACGGGTCGTCGTGGAGCACGACGCCCGCCGCGGCGGCGACGGCCTTCCCTTCGGCGACGAGGTCGCGGACCAGCGTGCCGAGGTCGGAGAGCTCCTCGGTCTGCGCGAAGTGGAAGTCGTGCGGGAGGCCCGTGAGCGCCGCCACGCCATTGACCGTCGCGTTGAAGACGAGCTTCGACCACTGCGCCGGCCTCAGGTCTGGGAACGCCTCCGCCTTCAGCCCGGCCGCCTCGATCAGCGCCGCCACGCGGCGTGCATCCTCCTCCGTCGTCCCGCGGTACGGGCCGACCCAGGTCGCGGTGTCGAGGACGTACTCCACGTGCGCGTCGCCGTGCCGCGTGCCGCTCATGAAGGTCACGGCGGAGAGGAGCGGCCAGTCGCCGTGCGCCGCCACGATCCCCTCCGCCCCGAGGCCGTTCTGGATCGTCATCACGGTCGCGCCCGCGAGCGCGCCTTCGAGCCGGGCGGCGAGCGGCTCGAGGTCGGTGCTCTTGCACGCGAGGATCACGAGCTCGGCGGCGGCCGGGAGGCCCGCGGGATCCGCCGTCGCGCCGAGCCGTGCCGTGAAGTCGCTGCGTCCCGAGACGCGGAGGCCCTGCTCGCGCAGCGCGACGGCGTGCTCCTCGCGGCGCGTCAGCACCGTGACGTCGGCGACCTGCGCGAGGTGCGCAGCGAGCAGCGAGCCGATCGAGCCGGCTCCGGCGACGACGACCGAGGTCACGCCTCGACCGCGACCGCCCCGGTCTCCCGCTGGATGACCGGGATCACGTGCTCGGCGAAGAGCTCCTGTGCCTTGATCGCCTTCCAGTGCTCGACGCCGCCGGGGTTCGTCGTGATCGCGATCTCGGTCAGCCCCTCGCAGACCTCGATCGTCTCGCGAATCCGCTGGATCACGTCGTCGGGCGTCCCGACCCAGACGATGTCGCCGGCGATCATCTCGTCGTACGGCGTCGCGGCGAGCTTCTCCATGATCCCCGACGCGTAGAAGCCGTAGCCGGCGGCCTCGAGCGCGTCGACCGGCGGCACCGGATGCTCGGTCAGCGGCGACGCGTTGCCCACGAGGAAGCCGCGCATGTGCTGCTCGGCCTCGCGCCGCGCGAGGTCGGCGTCGTCGTCGATGTAGCACGCGTGGATCCAGATGATGTCCGGCGTCGTGCCGTATTCCGCGCACTTCGCGCGGTACAGGTCGAGCTGCTCCTTCAATGCGACGTACGGAAGGAGCGGCGGCACGGCGACCGACCAGCCGTGCTTCGCCGCGAGGTCGTACGTGCGGTCGGACGTGCCGCCCAGCACGACGCGGAACGTGTACCCGCTGAACGGGATCACCTGGCTGTCCTGCACGTTCCAGTACTCGCCCTCGAAGCTGACGACGTCGGAGTGCAGCGCCTCGACGAAGAGGTCGAGCGCCTCTTCGTACCGAGGTCGCGAGGTCTCGTCGAGCGGCAGGCCCGCGGGCAGCGGGATCCAGCCGTGGCCGCGCCCGACGCCGAACTCGTACCGGCCGCCCGTGAGCAGCGAGAACTCGTGGATCATCGCGGCCAGGACGAGCGGGTTGTGGTACGGGAGGACGTGGAGCATGGTGCGGAAGTTGATCCTGCGCGTGCGGGCGGCGGCCATCCCGAACAGCCCGAACGGGTTCGCCGAGGCCGAGAACTTCGGGAAGAAGAAGTGCTCGACCGCGGCGTAGGCGTCGTAGCCGAGCCGGTCGGCGTGCTCGATCTGCTCGAGCACCTCGCCGTAGAGCCGGTCGTACGACTTCCCCGGCCAGCTCTGCAGCTCGCTGTAGATGCTGAACCTCATGTCGTGACCCTCGCTTTCTCGAGGTCGGCCACGGAGCGGCGCCGCCGTGGCAGGGACAGCTCGCGGCCGCCGGTGAGGCCGCTCGGCCGGAGGATGAGCACGACCGCCATCAGGGCACCGAGAGCGAGCTCCGCCGTCCCCGACGGAACGGTCAAGCTCCAGCCGAACACGTCGACGGTGTTCGTCGCGGCCGAGAAGAAGGAGAAGAGCCCGTTGAGCGCGAGCGCGCCGACGACCGCGCCGAGCAGGCTGCCGGAGCCGCCGACGACGAGCATCGCGAGCGTGATGAACGTCAGATCGAGCGACAGGCCGCCCGCCTGCAAGGGTTGCAGGTGGACGTAGAGGCCCCCCGCGAAGCCGGCGAGGGCGCCCGAGAGCGTGAAGGCGAGTAGTCGCTGGCGGTAAATCGAGATTCCGGCTGCCGCCGCAGCCGCCGGATCCTCGCGGGTGGCGCGGAGCATCCGGGAGAAGCGGGTTCGCTGGTAGAGGTACGCGACAGCGACGCAGATGAGGCCGCCGACCGCCGCCTGCCAGATCCCGGTCGTCGAGGGCACCGAGGAGAATGCGTTCAGGCCGGGCCCGATCTTCTGCTCGTAGGTGAGCACGTTGTTCGTGATCTCGAGCACGCCGAAGGTCGCGATCCCGGCGGCGAGCCCCGACAGCCGCATCAGCGGCAACCCGACCACGAAGGCGAAGATCCCGCCCACGATCGCCGCCAGCGCCAGCGAGGCGACGTTGCCCACATTCGTGGTGAGGAGAAAGTGGGAAAGGCCCGGCATCGTGATCCGCTTCTGATCCTCCGGCACGGTGAGCACGCCGGCCGTCCACGCACCCAGCGCGACGAAGCTGACGTGCCCGAACGAGAGCACGCCCGAGTTGCCGATGAAGACGTACAGCGCCACGACGATCGCGACCTTGACGAGCGTGTCGAGGAAGTAGGCCTGGAGGTAGCTCGAGACCTCGAGCCCGAGCAGAGCGGTCCCGAGGATGAGGATCGCGGGTGCGAGCAGCTCCGGGGCCCGGCGGATCGTGGTCATACCCGCTCCACCGCGCCGCCGCCGCGTGCAAAGAGCCCGGTCGGCCGCACGAGCAGGACGACGATCACCGCCGCGAAGAGGAAGCTCGGCAGATACTGGCTCTGGTTCGAAGGGAGCACGCCGCCGAGAATCCCGTTGGCGAAGCCGATCGCGAAGCCTCCGAGCGTGGCGGGGATCGGCCGGTTGAGGCCGCCCAGCACGACTCCGGCGAGCACGAGAATCGTGTCCTGGGTCCCGAACGCAGGCACGACGGTGAGCTCCTGGACGCTCAGCATCACGGCCGAGACGGCCGCGAACAGGCCCGAGACGATCACCGCTCCCGAGATCACCCAGTTGGCGCGAACGCCGAGCAGGCGAGCCGTGCGGAAGTCCATCGCCGCCGCGCGCATGTGCAGACCCAGGGGCGTGCGCGTGAGCAGGAGCTGCAGGATCACGAGACACCCGACCGCGGTCGCGAACGAGATCACCGCGATCTTCTTGATGAAGACGCCGCCGATGTCCCACGGCGCGTTGAGGACGGCGAGCGCTCCGGCGCTCTTCCCCAAGGGGCCGAACGCGAGCAGTGCGATGTTCTGGAGCAGGAACGCGATCGCGAACGTCGCCACGAGCATCACGGCCGGCGAGTGCGTCCGCAGGGGCCGGAAGACGAGCCAGTCCATCAGCACCGAGAGACCGAGCACGACGCCGAAGCAGAAGAGGATCGAGGCCCAGTTCGGGAATCCCCACTGTGAGCCGTAGGCGAGCGCGAAGGCCCCCGCCATGATCAGCTGCCCGTAGGCGAAGTTGACGAGGCGGAGCACACCGAAGACGAGGCCGATCCCCACGGCCATGAGGGCGTAGACGCCGCCGAGCGCGAGCCCGTTCGCGAACGTCGGCCACGTGAGGTTGAGGAAGGCGACGATCATGCGAGGTAGGCGGCGACGAGCCGGTCGGTGTCGCCCGCGTCTTTCGGGCCGAGGGTGAGGCGAAGCTCGCCGTTCGCGAGCACGTGCGACCGGTCGGCGAGCGCAACCGTCCGCTGGGCACGCTGCTCGACCAGCAGGACGCCGAGACCCGAGTCACGGATCTGCGTCAACGCCTCGAAGACGACGTCGACGATCTTCGGCGCGAGCCCGAGCGAGGGCTCGTCGAGCAAGAGGACGTCGGGATCCGCGGTCAGCGCACGGCCGATCGCCAGCTGCTGCTGCTGCCCGCCGGA
>DASUHE010000083.1:0-13410 GCA_036273695.1 Gaiellaceae bacterium | reverse complement strand
GTTCCGGTCGACGCGTACGGGGTCGGCTCGTCGCTCATCCGCGGCGCCAACGACTTCACGGCCGACGTGGTCGTGACGGACGGAGAGCCGTCGGGCAAGTTCGGGCGGCACCTGCGCGAGAACCCGCGGCTCGAGCTCGTCAGCGAGGCTAGAGCTGCACGCTGAGGCGTGGCGGGACGTAGGCCCCGGCAGCCATCGAACTTCGCGTGCACGTGCGCACGGAGGACTCCGCCCTCCGTGCCCCGGACGAACGAGACACTCTGCTTTTGCTCCCGCCGGAACGGGAACCAGATCGTCGGATAGCCGGGCTGCCCGGTCCGCTGCCGCGTGAACCGGCACGCCTGAAAGGCGATCTCGGTCGTCGCCGAGATGGGGAAGATGCGCGCCCCGAGCGACCATTCGGGCGGCCGGTAGTGGACGCAGTCGTATCGCCGGTAGACGGGAGAACGCCCGCAACGGCCAGAACAATCCCCGCGAGGCAGGTCGTCGTCCTCATGCGGAACATACGCCGAACAGCGGCAGGCAGGGCTCGAGCCCGTAGATCTCAACCGGTAGCGGGGGTTGCCACTCCTCGCGCCGCAACTCGAGATCCGCATGCCCGACTTCGACGCCACGCGGTGCGACTGTCGACCGCCCGACCGTCCGGTAGCCGAGTTTCTCGGAGACGCGGCGCGACGCTTGGTTGCCGTCGAGCGCTCCCGACGTCGCTCGCGTTGCGCCGAGCTCGCGGAAGGCGAGCTCGAGCACGGCCGTCCGCATCTCCGTCCCCACTCCTTGGCGCTGGAATCGTGCTCCGAGCCATGAGCCGGTGGCGACCGTCTTCGTCGCCGCGAAGTCTCTGCCGTGGACGCTTTGGGAGCCGACAAGCGTGCCGCCAAGCCAGACGCCGAGGTTGAGATCCCAGCCGGACGGCTTCCACGCTGCAAGCTGTTCTTCGTGAAAGGCCACGACCCAGCGCTCGGAGTACGGCTCGTCTGTCCAGGCGACAGCGAACGGCATGAACTCCGGCGGGTGGATTCCGGCGTACGCGACCGCCCTCAGCTCGACGAGTTCGTCGCGTGTCGGGACGCGAAGCTCGAGCCGGGGAGTCGTCAGCCGGAGGCCGAAGAGCGCCGTGATGTCCGTCACCGCAGCTTCTCGAGGTGTCCGAGCTGTCCCAGCTCGGCGATGTCCCGGCGGAAGAAGAGGGCGACCGTCCAGTCGACGACCACGCGGAGCTTCCGCTGCGCGAGTGGGAGCTGGTACAGGTGGTACGTCCGGGTCACCCACCAGCCGGGGAAGCCGCGCAGGCGCAGCCCGAGCACCTCGGCGATCCCCTTGTGCCGGCCGAGCGTCGCGACCTGGCCGAGCATCCGATAGCCGTACGGCTGCGGCGTCCCGGAGAGGTTGCGGGCGAGGCGCCGCGCCTGGCGGAGCGCGTGCTGGCACGTCGGCGGGTCGGGCCGGTCGCTGCGGGTGTTCGGGACGCGCGCACAGTCGCCGAGCGTCCACACGTGCTCGTGCCCACGCACGCGGAGGAGCTCGTCTGCCTCGACGCGGCCCTTCTCGTCGAGCGGCAACGACCACTCGCGCAGGACCGGGTTCGGCGCGACGCCGGCCGTCCAGACGAGCGAGTTCGTCGGGATCCGCGTGCCGTTGCCGAGCACGGCCTCGTCGGCCGACACCGACTCGAGCGTCGTGCCGACGTGGATCTCGACGTGGCGGCGCTGCAGCTCGGCCGCCGCGTAGTCGCCGAGCGGAGGCGGGATCTCGGGCAGGATCCGCGGCGCCGCGTCGACGAGCACCCAGCGCCGCGGGGTCGAGCGCAGACGCGGGTAGTAGCGGAGCGCGTCCTCGGCGAGGTCGGACAGCTCGGCGAGCGCCTCGACCCCGGCATAGCCGGCGCCGACGAAGACGAACGTCAGCCTTCGCGAGCGTTCCTGCTCGTCGAGCGCACCGTCCGCCGCCTCGAGCTGGTGCAGGACGTGATTGCGCAGGTTGATCGCGTCGGCGAGCGACTTGAACGAGAGCCCGTGCTCGGCGAGGCCCGGCACCGGCAGCGACCGCGGCACGGCGCCGAGCGCCAGCACGAGCTCCTGCCAGCCGACGGTCTGCCTGCCTTCGTCCGTCTCGACCTCGGCCGTCTGCGCCTCGAGGTCGATGCCGGTCGCCCTGCCGAGGAGCATCTCCGCGTGTGGGCACATGACGCGCAGCGGCACGACGCAGTGCCGCGGCTCGAGTGTTCCGGCCGCGGCCTCGGGGAGCAGCGGCGTGTAGAGCATGAAGTTCTCGTTGCTCACGATCGTCGCGCCGCGCTTGCCGAGCTCGCGCGCGACGTACGCGCCGGCGAAGCCGCCGCCCAGCACCAGCACTCCTCCGCGGGCCTGCCTCGTTGCCGTCATGTCCCCTAGCATCGCGCAGATATGGCGCTTCAGGTCTCGGTCATCGGCAGCGGAGCCGAGCACGAGGAGAACGCCGAGACGGTGGGGCGGTTGCTCGCCGAGCGTCGCGCCACCGTGGTCACGGGCGGGCTCGGCGAGGTGATGGCCGCTGCGTCGCGAGGCGCGAAGGGTGCCGGCGGGACGACGATCGGGATCCTCCCCGGCGAGACGCGGGCGGGTGCGAATCCCTGGCTCGACCACGTCGTGGTCACCGGCATCGGCCACGGCCGCAACCTCGCCGTCGTCGCGTCGGGCGACGCGGTGATCGCGGTCGGCGGGCGCTACGGGACACTGGCGGAGATCGCTTTCGCCCTCACGCTCGGGCGGCCGGTCGTCGTGCTCGAGCCGGGCCTCGTCGTGGAGGGCACGCAGCGGGCGCAGACCCCGGCGGAGGCGGTCGAGCTCGCGCTGGCGGCGGCGCGGCGGCCCGGAGCGGCGTGAGCCGTGGTCGCGCGGCGAGGGTTCGACCGCGGAGTCGTCACACCGCCGCGCGGCCTTGCTCGCCGCTCTCTCCTAGGAGCCAGCGAGGCGATCGCGGAGGAACGTCCGCTCGGTCTCGCTCGGCGCGAGCTCGAGCGCGCGGGAGTAGGCGGCCGTCGCCTCCTCGGCCCGGCCGAGCCGGTTGAGGAGGTCCGCCCGGGTCGAGTGCCAGAGGTGGTACCGCTCCAAGCCGGCCAGCCCGTCGACGATCTCGAGCCCTCGCTTCGGCCCGTCGGCCATGGCGACGGCGACCGCCCGGTTCAGCTCGATCACGGGCGACGGCGTCAGCTCTGAGAGCCGCCCGTAGAGGAGCGCGATCTGCGGCCAGTCGGTCTCCGGCTCGAAGTGGAGCGAGGCGATCGCCGCCTGCAGCTGGTACGGCCCCGGCAAGCGGAGCGAGAGCGCTCGCTCCAGGGCCTTCCGCCCCAGCTCGATCTCGGCGGCGTCCCACAGCGCGCGATCCTGCTCGCCGAGGAGCACCAGCTCGCCGGTCGGCGACACGCGCGCGTCGCGGCGGGCGTCCTGGAGCTGCAGCAGCGCGTGGAGGCCGTGCGCCTCGGCCTCGTCCGGCATCAGCGTCGCGAGGACGGCGGCGAGCCGAATCGCCTCTCCGCAGAACTCGCGCCGCACGGGTGGGCCGTAGCCGGCGTTGAAGACGAGGTAGATCGTCGCGAGCACGAGCTGCAGTCGTTCGGGCAGCAGGTGCTCGGCCGGCACGCGCAGCGGGATCCCGGCGTCGCGGATCTTCCGCTTCGCGCGGACGAGCCGCTGCGCGAGCGTCGCCTCGGGGACGAGGAACGCGCGGGCGATCTCGGGCGTCTCCAGGCCGCCGACGAGGCTCAGCGTCAGCGCGACCTGCGCCTCGGGCGCGAGGGCCGGGTGGCAGCAGGCGAAGATCAGCTCGAGCCGTTCGTCGGGTATCACGGCCTCCTCGTCGCTCGGCAGGTCGTCGGCCCGCGCCAGCAGCTCCGTCTTCCGGGCCAGGGTCTGCTCGCGGCGGATCCGGTCGATCGCCGCGTTGCGTGCCGTCGTCACGATCCACGCGCCCGGATTGGTGGGCGCCCCGTCGCGCGGCCACCGCTCGGCTGCACGGACGAAGGCGTCCTGCACCGCGTCCTCGGCGAGGTCGAGGTCACCGAGGACGCGGCCCAGGATCGCGATCGAGCGAGCACGCTCGTCGCGGTAGGCGCGGGCGAGCTCCTCTACGAGGCCACCTCTGCCTCGCGCATCACGACGGGGCGAACCTCGATGTGGCCGTAGCGGGCGGACGGGATCATGGCGGCGCACTGGAGCGCCTCGTCCAGCGTCTCCACGTCGATCAGGTAGTAGCCGCCGAGCACTTCCTTCGTCTCCGCGAACGGCCCGTCGGTGGTGATGGTCTTGCCGTCCTCGACGTGCACGACCGTCGCCGTCGACGCCGGCTGGAGCTGGTTGGCGCCGACGAGGACGCCGCGGCTCTGGACGTCCTCGGTGAACCGTCCGTATTCGGCGTAGATGGCGTTGCGCTCGTCCTCGGGCATGTCGCCCCATTGCGCCTCGTCGTCGTGGATCAGGAGCAGATACTGCATGGGTCCCTCCTTCGGGGGTCTGTTGACGTCTCTACGACGAACGCGCCGGGCCGGAATCGACACCGAGCTGGAGCAAGGGCCGCACCTCGATCGAGCCGTCGGCATCGTGGCGCAGCCGCCCGGCCCACTGCACGCCCGCGGCGAGCGACTCCGCCTCGATCAGGTAGTAGCCGCCGAGCACTTCCTTCGTCTCGGCGAACGGCCCGTCGACGACCATCCGCTCGCCGCGGCGGAGCCGAATCGTGCGTGCCTCCGTCGGTGGGGCGAGCGGGGAGGTGTCGACGAGCGCGCCCGCCTCCGTGAGCTCGCGGTGGAACGTCGTGTGGGCCTCCATCACGCTCTGCCACTGCTCGGGTGTCAGCGTCTCGGGCCGGACCGGCTCTCCGTAGAGCAACAGTAGGTATCTCATGACTCTGCGACGAACGAACTAGCCCACATTCGACAGTCTCGTGAGGAGCGTCAGCCCGCCGCTCTTGTCGAGGAACTCGTTCAGGTTGCCGCATTTCGGGCTCTGCACGCACGACGGGCAGCCCTTCTCGCAGGGGCAGCCGTCGAGGAGGCGGACGGTGTCGGCGACCCAGCCCTCGAACTGGTCGAAGCCGCGCTGGGCGATACCGACGCCGCCGGCATGGCCGTCGTAGACGAAGACTGTCGGCGCGCCCGTGTCGAGGTGGAGGTTCGTCGAGAGACCGCCGATGTCCCAGCGGTCGCACATCGCCCACAGCGGCAGCAGCGCGATCAGCGAGTGCTCGGCGGCGTGGAGCGACGAGAGCAGGAGCGGCATCGCCTCGAGACCCTCGAGCTGGTGCGGCCGCGGCACGAACCAGACCGCCTCGGTGTCGAACGTCGTCGCCGGCAGGTCGAGCGGAACGGTGTCGAGCGTCGAACCGTCCGCGACAGCCTTCTTCTGGTACGCCACCACCTGCTCGGTGACGGACACGCGGCCGAACGAGAGCTCGAGCCCGAGGCGCCGCTCGACGCGTACGGCCTCCTCGATCGACGTCTCCGTCTCCTTCTTCGCCTGCGTGTACCAGTCGCCGTTGAACGGCTCGACGAGCGCGCGCCGGGCCTGCAGGTCGAGCTCGCGGACGAGGTACTGCCGTCCCAGATGGAGGTAGACGGCACCCTCGTGGACGGTGGAGTACGCGCGCTCCTGCTCGGCGAGACCGAGGACGTCGCCGGTCGAGGCGTCGACCACGAGGAACGAGTCGGGCGAGGTCGAGCGGAGCGGGACGCGCGCGGCCGGCGCGTCCTTGCCCGCCCAGACCCAGCCGCGCGCTGTGCGGCGCAGCTCGGGGACGTACGGCGCGCGCTCGAGTGCCTCCGGGCCGAGCGTCGCGACGTCGCCGTCGTCGAGCGGAGCCTCGAAGGCGGCCGCGGCGACGTGGCCGTCGAGGACGCGCGGGTTGGCGTGGTCGAGGATCGCGGCCTCGACGTGTCGCTCGAGCAGCGCGCGCGGCTCGCGCATGAAGTACTGGTCGAGCGCGTCCTCGGAGGCGACGAGGATCGCGAGGCCGTGGCCCCGGCGCCCGGCGCGTCCCCACTGCTGTCGCAGGCTCGCGACGGTGCCCGGGAAGCCGACCGAGATCGCGCAGTCGAGGTCGCCGATGTCGATCCCGAGCTCGAGCGCGTCGGTGGACGTGACGCCGAGCAGCTCCCCCTCGACGAGCCTCCGCTCGATCTCGCGTCGCTGCTGCGGCGTGTAGCCGGCCCGGTACGGAGCGAGCCGCGCCGCCGTGGCTGCGTCGAGACGGTCGGACGCGAAACGGTGGATGAGCTCCGCCGACTTGCGGCTCTTCGCGAAGCAGATCGTGCGGAGCCCGCGACCGGCGAGCCCGGCGAGGAGCCGCGACGCCTCCCCGAGCGCACTCGCGCGCAGTCCGAGCTCGGCGTCGAGCAGCGGCGGATTCCAGAGCGCGACCGTCCGCTCGGCGCGTGGCGCGGCGTCGTCCTCGACGACCGTCGCCTCCTCTCCGGTGAGGGCGTGGGCCAGCTCGCCGGCGTTCGCGATCGTCGCCGAGGCGAGCAGGAACTGCGGCTCGGCACCGTAGATCCGCGCGAGCCGGCGCAGGCGCCGCAGCACGTTCGCGACGTGCGAGCCGAAGACGCCGCGGTAGACGTGCGCCTCGTCCACCACCACGTAGCGGAGGTTGTGGAGGAAGTCGCCCCAGAGGTCGTGGCGCGGCAGGACGCCGATGTGGAGCATGTCCGGGTTCGTGAGCACGAGGTTCGCCCAGCCGCGGATCTGGCGGCGGCGCTCGGTGGGCGTGTCTCCGTCGTAGATCGCCGCGCGAACTGCAGCGACGCCGAGGTCGCCCAGCGAGCGCGCCTGGTCCTGCGCGAGCGCCTTCGTCGGGTAGAGGTAGAGGGCTCGCGCGTGCCGGTCGGCCGCTAGCGCGTCGAGCACCGGCAAGTTGAAGGCCAGCGTCTTCCCCGATGCGGTTCCCGTCGTGACGATCACGTTCCCGCCGCCTCGCGCCGCCGCATACGACGCCGCCTGATGCGCGTAGAGCTCGCCGATTCCTCGGCGTGCGAGCGCGTCGCGGACCGTCGGCTGGAGCGAGTCGGGGATCGGCGCCGTCCGCGCGTCGCGTGCCGGCTCGGTTGCGAGGTGCGCGAGCTCGTCGCCCTCGCCGACGGAGCCGAGCAGGTCGTCCCAGAGGGTCGTCGTCGTGCTCACGGAGCCATTGAAGCGCGACCGCGCTCGTCCACGAGGACGACCCGCGCGGCGTCTACGCCCTCGAGGTCTGCTCCGCGCACGGCGACGACGGCGTCGTACCGGCCCTCCGCACACGCGACGACCCGCGCTCCTCGCTCGAGTGCCTGCTCGGCGCGCGAGGGATCCGTCTCCGCGACGTCGACCTCCCAGCCGGCGAGCTCGAGCGGCCGGGCGTGAATGCCTGCGAAGCCCAGCTCGAGCACGCGGCCGGGGCCGGCCCCGAGCAGCTCGAGGATCCGCGGCGTCGCGGAGGCGGCGAGTGCGGGTGGAAGCCGGCGCATCGCTACGCTCGATACATGAACGAGAGGCGCACAGGCAAGTTCCTCGGGCGCCGCCAGCGGCTGCGCGGCTAGGCGGAGGGTGGTTCCACGCTGCATCACGATCGCCGGCTCCGATTCGGGGGGAGGCGCCGGAATCCAGGCCGATCTCAAGGCGTTCGCCGCCGCCGGTGTGCACGGCACGTCCGCGATCGTCGCGCTGACGGCCCAGAACACGCGCCAGGTGACCGCCGTGCACGAGGTTCCCGCCGCCTTCGTGCGGGCGCAGCTCGACGCGGTCGCCGGCGACATCGGGCTCGACGCCGCGAAGACCGGAATGCTCTTCTCCTGCGCGATCATCGAAGCCGTGGCCGACTGGCTCGAGGGGCATCCGCTGCCGCTCGTCGTCGACCCGGTGCTGGTTGCAAGCTCCGGGGCGCAGCTGTTGGAAGACGATGCCGTCGCCGTCCTCGTGCGCCGGCTCTTCCCGCTCGCGACCGTCATCACGCCGAACCTGCTCGAGGCGCGGGCGCTGACCGGATCGGACGCAGCGCCGCCGGAGCTGGCCGAGGCGCTCGTCGGGCTCGGCGCGCGGGCCGCGCTCGTCACCGGCGGCCACCGCGACGAGCCGGCCGACCATCTGTTCGACGGCCGCGAGCACCACGAGGTGTCGTTCGAGCGCCTCCAGGTCGCCGCGACGCACGGTGCCGGCTGCACCCATTCGGCGACGCTCGCCGCGCTCCTCGCCCGCGGCTCGACGCTCCTCGACGCGGCCCGTGGTGCCGCGACTGCGGCCTCGCGCGCCGTCGCGCAGGGGCTCGCCGAGGTCGGCGGCGGCGACGGACCGGTCGACGTTCTGGGATTGTTGGCGCGATGAGCCTCTCGCCCGGGACGACGTTGCGCGAGCTGCGCGAGCGGAAGCCGCTCGTCCACCAGATCACGAACTACGTCGTCATGAACGAGACGGCGAACGCGACCCTTGCGCTCGGCGCGCTGCCGGTGATGGCGCACGCGCGGGAAGAGGTCGAGGAGATGGTCGGGCTTGCGTCGGCGCTCGTGCTCAACATCGGCACGCTGTCGGAGCACTGGATCGAGGCGATGCTCCTCGCCGGCCGGGCGGCGAGCGCCCGCGGCATACCGATCGTCCTCGATCCCGTCGGCGCCGGCGCGACCGCGTACCGCACCGAGACGGCGCGGCGGATCCTCGCCGTGGTGGACGTGACCGTGCTGCGCGGGAACCAGGGCGAGATCGCGACCCTCGTCGGCACGAATGCCGAGGTGCGCGGCGTCGAGTCGATGTCGGTCGGGCTCGAGCCGGCCGCGCTCGCACGCGAAGCCGCGCGCGGCCTGGGCGTCGTCGCCTCGGTGACGGGGCCGATCGACAATGTCTCGGACGGCGAGCGGTCGCTCGCCGTCGCGAACGGCCATCCGCTGCTGGCGATGGTGACGGGCACCGGCTGCACCTCGTCGGCGCTCACCGGCTGCTTCCTTGCCGCCAAGCCGGATGCGCCGGTCGAGGCCGCGGCCGAGGCTCTCGCCGCGCTCGGTGTGGCGGCCGAGGACGCCGCCGCCGGAGCCGACGGCCCCGGCACGTTCCATGCGCGACTCTACGACGGGCTCGCGGCGCTCGACCCGGACACGCTCGACGAGCGGGCGCGCATCTCGGAGCAGTGACGACGCTCGGCCAGCTCGGCGAGCACGGGTTGCTCGAGGAGTTGGAGCGGCGCGGGCTCGCGGAGGGGATCGCGCACGATGCCGCCGTCGTGGACGGGCTCGTCGTCACGCAGGACGCGCTCGTCGAAGGAGTCCACTTTCGTTTCGACCTGCTCGGCTGGCGTGAGCTCGGCGCGCGCGCCGCCGCCGTGAACATCAGTGACCTTTCGGCCTCGGGAGCCGAGCCCCTGGCGCTGCTCGTCTCGGTCGGGCTGCCGCCGGAGACCCACCTCGACGACGTCCTCGAGCTCTACGCAGGCCTCAACGAGCGCGGCGTCCCGGTGCGCGGCGGCGACACGACGCGAGTCGACAGCGTCGTTCTCTCCGTGACCGCGCTCGGACGCTCGGAGCGCGTGCCCGGCCGCGCGGGGGCGCAGCCCGGAGACGTCGTCGTCGTGACCGGCCCGCTCGGCGGTGCGGGCGCACGGTTCCGGCAGGGCCGACTGCCGCCGGTACCCGACCGGGTGGAGGAGGGAAAGCGACTCGGGCGGGTCGCGACTGCGATGCTCGACCTCTCGGACGGGCTCGCACCCGACGCAGCCCACATCGCGCGGCGTTCCCGCGTTCGCGTCGCGATCGAGCTCGAGCTTGTGCCTCTCGCCGACGGCGCAGAGCTCGAGGACGTCGGCTTCGGCGAGGACTACGAGCTGCTCGCGACGACGCCGGATCCGCTCGGCTTCCCGGTGATCGGCCGCGTCGAGGAAGGCGACGGCGCGGAGCTCACGCTCGCCGGCGAGCGGTACGAGCTAGCCGGCTGGGAGCACTTCCGCTAGCCACTGTTCGAAGTGCGCGCGCGGGCGCGTCCCGACGACGGCGCCGCGCGGCTCTCCGCCGGAGAAGAGGATCACCGTCGGGATCGAGAGCACGTCGAAGCGCGAGGCGATTCCCGCCTCCTCGTCCACGTTCAGGCGCGCGACCTCGACCGGGAGCTCCTCGAGGATCGGCTCGAGCGCCTTGCACGGCCGGCACCACGGCGCCCAGAAGTCGACGAGCAGCGGCTCGCCGGCGATCGCCTCGTCGAACGTCGCCGCGTCGAGCTCCTTCACAGCCGCCCCGCCAACGCGGCCAACCGTAGCGCCGGCACCTTCCAGACCGCTTCGAGCACGATCGCTCGACTCATCTTCGAGCGGCCCGCCTCGCGGTCGACGAAGCGGATCGGCACCTCGTCCACCCGGAAGCCCTTGCGCAGCGCACGGTACGTCGTCTCGATCTGGAAGACGTAGCCGGCGGCGTCGATCTGTTCCAGGTCGATCGATTCGAGCACGTGCCGGCGGAAGCACTTGAAGCCCCCGGTCGAATCGTGGATCGGCATCAGGAGCGCGCGGGTGTAGATCGAGGCGCTGCGCGAGATCAGCCGGCGCAGGAGCCCCCAGTTGGCCGTGCCGCCGCCGGGGACGTAACGGGAGCCGAGCGCGAGATCCGCACCCGCCTCGACCGCCTCGATCAGGCGTGGCACGTCGGCCGGGTCGTGCGAGAAGTCGCAGTCCATCTCGAGCACGAGCTCGGCGCCATCCGCGAGCGCGTGCCGGAACCCGTCGACGTAGGCGCGTCCGAGCCCTTCCTTCCTCGGCCGGTGCAGGACCGAGACGAAGTCGAGCTCCGCCGCGAGCCGGTCGGCGATCTCGCCGGTCCCGTCGGGCGAGCTGTCGTCGATGACGAGGACGTCGACGCCCTGGTCCGCGAGCGCGCGCACCATCCGCTCGAGGTTCTCGCGCTCGTTGTAGGTCGGGAGGCAGACGACGGCCCGGGCCACGCTCATATCATCGCTTCGTGGCCGAGCTGCCGCGCAATTCGGAGGTTGCCGACCAGATCGACCTCCTGGCCGACCTCCTCGAGCTCGAGGGGAAGGAGAGCTTCCGCGTCGTCGCGTACCGGCGCGCGGCCTCGCGCGTGCGCGAAACCGCAGGCTCGGTGGCGCAGCTCGCACTCGACGGCCGGGCGAAGGAGCTGCAGGGCATCGGCAAGACGATCGAGGAGAAGATCGTCCAGATCGTCGAGGTCGGTGAGATCGAGGCGCTGACGAAGTACAAGAAAGGCGTCCCGCCCGAGGTCGTCCTCTTCATGAAGCTCCCCGGCCTGGGGCCGAAGACGGCGGCCCGCATCTGGCGCGAGCTCGGCGTCGAGACGCTCGACGGACTCAAGGCAGCCGCCGAGGGAGAGAGGCTGCGGACGCTCACCGGCCTCGGCCCGAAGAGCGAGGAGAAGATCCTCGCCGCACTCGCCTACCAGGCCGAGAGCCCCGAGCCGGATCGCTACCTGCTCGGCGCGGGCCTCCCCGCGGTGCAGGCGGTCGTCGCGGCGCTGCGGGAGCTGCCGGCTGCCACCGCGGTCTCCGAGGCCGGCTCCGTGCGGCGCCGCAAGGAGACGTTCCGCGATCTCGACATCATCGCGAGCGCGAGCAGCCCGGCCGAGCTCACTGCGCACTTCGCGAGCCTGAGCTGGGTGCTCGACGTCGCAGCGCAGGGAGACACGAAGGCGACCGTTGTCTCGCGCGACGGCCTCCGCTTCGACCTGCGGGTCGTCCCGCCCGAGTCGTTCGGCAACCTCCTCCAGCACTTCACGGGCTCGAAGGAGCACAACGTCGCGATGCGCGAGGACGCCGTGCGGCGCAAGCTCTCGATCTCGGAGTACGGCGTCACGAACGTCGAGACGGGCGACGTCTTCAAGAGCGCGGACGAGGACGCGGTGTACGAGTTCCTCGGCTACCAGCCGATCCCGCCGGAGCTGCGCGAGAACGCCGGCGAGCTGGAGGCGGCGCGGCGCGGCGAGCTGCCGGAGCTCGTCGAGTTGCGCGACGTCCGCGGCGACCTGCACACGCATTCGCACTGGTCGGCCGACGGCAAGAGCACGCTCGAGGAGATGCTCGCGGGAGCGGCCGCGCGGGGGTACGAGTACTACGCCGTCACCGACCACTCGCACTATCTCCGCGGCGGTCGCCTGCACGCGCAGCTCGAGGAGATCGAGGCCCTGCGCGCCCGCTTCCCGAAGCTGACGATCCTCGCCGGGGTCGAGGCGAACATCCGCTCGAGCGGCGAAGTCGACGTGGCCGACGAGGACCTCGCGCTGCTCGACTGGGTGGTCGCCTCGGTGCACCAGGCGCCGGATTCGCGTCCGACTGAACGCGTGCTCGAGGCGATGCAGAACCCGTACGTCGACGCGATCGGCCATCTCACCGGCCGCCGGATCGGCAAGCGGCCGCCGCGAGACGTCGACGTCGAGCGCGTGATCGAGGGTGCGCTCGCAACCGGGACGCTGCTCGAGATCAACGGCCAGCCGGACCGGCTCGACCTGCGCGATGTTCACGCCCGCGCGGCGAAGGAGGCGGGACTGAAGGTCATCGTCTCCTCCGACGGCCACGAAGTCCGCTCGCAGGCGTACGTCGAGCTGGCGGTGGCGCAGGCGCGGCGCGGCTGGCTGACGAAGGCGGACGTCGCCAACACGCGCACGTGGAAGCAGCTCGACAAGCTGCGGAAGAAGCGCCCTTGACCGACTTTCGGGAGGACGGCGCCGCGGCGCTCGAGTGGGCGGCGCGGTATCTCGAGCGGCTGCCCGAGCTGCCGGTGCTCGCGCAGGTGAAGCCGGGCGAGCTGGCGGCAAAGCTCCCCGAGGCGGCACCCGAGCAGCCGGAGACGTTCGCCGACGTGCTCCGCGACCTCGACGAGCTGCTCCTGCCGGCGCTCACGAACTGGCAGAGCCCGCGCTTCTTCTCGTACTTCGCCGTCACCTCGTCGGAGCCGGCGATCCTCGCCGAGCTGCTCGCCGCGACCCTGAACCAGGTCGCGATCGTCTGGCGCGCCTCGCCTGCGTCGACGGAGCTCGAGCTGCGCGTCGCCGACTGGGTGCGACAGCTGCTCGGCCTCCCGGACGGCTGGCACGGCCACATCGAGGACACGGCCTCGACGTCGACGCTCGCGGCCCTCATCGCCGCACGCCACGTCACCGGCCGGGACGTCGTCGTCTGCTCGGAGCACGCGCACTCCTCGGTCGAGAAGGACGCGCGCATGCTCGGGATGGAGCTGCGAAAGGTGCCGGTGGACGACGAGCTGCGGATGCGCGTCGACGGCTACGACCTGTCGGACGCCGCCTGCGTCGTGGCCACGGTGGGCACGACCTCCTTCGCCTCGGTCGACCCGGTGCGCGAGCTCGCCGAGCGGGCGCACGACGCAGGCGCCTGGCTCCATGTCGACGCGGCATATGCCGGCTCCTCGTGGATTTGCGAGGAGGAGCGCTGGTCGCAGGACGGCGTCGAGCTC
>DASUHE010000082.1:0-6050 GCA_036273695.1 Gaiellaceae bacterium | reverse complement strand
TGCATCCCCTGCTGCACCGGCATGATGTAGATGCCGCTGCCGCGGTCGTGCATCCGCATGAGGAGATCCCGGATGCGCAGGAACGTGCGCTCCTCTTCACGCGTCGACCACGTCCTCTCGCTCTCCTCGTCGTCCGGCTCGTGGGTGAAGCGGTAGTGGTCCACTCAGGGCCTCCTCCGATCGTTGAGGCCAGAACCTATCCGGCCTCGCTCAGTCGCGACAGCTCAGGCTGAAACGATCGCGCACCCGGCCGTCGACCGTCACGTACCGGAAACGCGCTTCGCGGCCGGCGACGTCCACTCGCAGTGCGCCGAAGCGGCCCTGGACGACGCGCGCCAAGGGGATCGTGAGCTTGCGGGCGTCGTCGTCGAGCGAGGCTCCGCCCGTACCGACGGCCACGTAGACGACCCGGTGACGCGGCCGGCTCCGGGCGTAGGCATGCAGGTGGCCGACGAACACGACCTGGACGCCGTCCTTCTCCACGAGAGGGACGATGTGGCGGCGGAGCCCGGGGCTGTGCGGTCGGCCGCGGGGCTCCCACGGTGGGTGATGCCATGCGGCGAAGCGGAAGCAGGCCCGACGCGCCAGCGCCCGTCGCGCGAAGCGCAGCTGGGGCGAGCCGGACGCAACCGAGGTGTCGGAGTCGAGCACGGCGACGGCCGCGTTTCCCCACGTGAAGCGGTACCAGCGCTCCTTGCCGGGCGAATGGAACGCCGCGAGCTCCGGCTTCCCGTCGTCTGCCTTCACGTCGTGGTTGCCGAGCGCGGGAAACCAGGCCGACTCCCGCATGACCGCTGCGTACGGGCCGAAGATGTCGCGATCCAGCAGCCCGGCGGAGCCGAGCGGGTAGGCGTTGTCGCCGACCGTGAGCACGAAGTCCGGGTGCCAGGACGCGATGAGCGAGGCCACGGCCGACTCGTGCGCCGTGCCGCTGCCGAAGTCCCCGACGACGGCGAACGTGAACCTCGAGGCGCCGGCCGGCGCCGCCCTGAATGTGCCGCGGGCGAGCGCGCCGGACGTTCCCTCGATCGTGTACGCGTAGCGCCTTCCCGGCGTCAGCCCGGTCAGCCTGGCGACGTGAGCTACGCCCGAACCCGCTCGAACGCGCGCGCCGCCTCGCACGAGCACGGACGCTTTGTCCGCCGCCGAGGTCCGGAAGGAGACGACGGCGCTGCGCTGCGTCACGCTTTCGGCGACCGGCCCGCGGGTCAACGCCAGCGCGGCGACGGCTTCCGCGATCACGGCGCTGCCGTCAACGAGACAGCGTCGCGGTCGCGCGGCAGCCGAGTCCGCGCGGCCCCCAGGCGTGGACCGTCACGGTGTCACTGCCCTGAAGATCCGGCAGCCTCCGCCGCACCTCGAAGGAGTCGTCGCTGCGCGTCGTCCTCGACGTCGCGCGCGCCGCCACGCGGTCCTCGTGCACGACGGCGACCCGCCAGAGGCCGTGCCCGCGCGTCTGCCGCAGGCGAAAGCGCACCTCGATTCCGTGGTCGCGCGCGCGGAGGCGAAGCGACGACGTCGCGCCACGCGCACAGTCCCCGGCGACCCGGGCTTCCCGGCCGTCGCCGCCTCGCGCCTGCGCGGCCCCGGCAGACAGTGCGAGCAGGACGAGCAGGACGAGCACCGAGAGGAGTAGACGCTTCACGCTTTCAGTGTGCGGCCGCCTCGTGGGGCCCGCAATGGGACTTTGGTCCGAGTCACCGCGAGAGGTCGGACCGCAATCCCTCGCGCTCGGCCCAGAGGACGGCCTGCAGTCGGTCGGCCACGTCGATCTGCCGGAAGATGTTGGTCAGATGCGTCTTCATCGTCTTCTCGCTGATGCCGAGGCGCTGGGCGATCAGCTTGTTCGGGAGCCCGTCGAGGAGCAGCGCGAACACCTCCCGCTCCCGCGGCGAGATCCCCTCGAGCGGATCGGGGGCGTCCCTCGCCTCGAGCAGGAGCCGCGCGGCGTGCGGATCGAGCGGCGCTCCGCCCTCGGCCGCGGCGCGGATGCCGCGAATGACGTCGTCGGCGGAGGCGTCCTTCAGCAGATAGCCCGCCGCGCCCGCGCCTAGCGCCTCCTGGATCCGGCGGACGTCCGAGAAGGAGGTGAGGACGAGCACCGCCGTGTCGGGATGCGCCTCCCGGATGGCGCGGGTGGCCTCGATCCCGTCGAGCACCGGCATCTCGAGATCCATCAACACGACGTCGGGGGCGAGCCTGTGGCAGGACTCGACCGCTTCCGCGCCGTTCTCGACCGTGCCGACCACCTCGAGCTCCGCCTGCGCTGCGATCACGCCCGCGAGCCCGTCGCGCACGATGCCGTGGTCGTCGGCGATCAGGACGCGGATCATCGCAGCGGCACCTCGAGCCGCACGCGCGTTCCCTCGCCCTCCCGGGACTCCACGGTGAGCGTGCCGCCCGCCTGCTGGGCGAGCTCCTCGACGAGCGAGAGACCGAGATGCCCCTCTGCGCGACGGCGCTCGCGCGTCTCGGGCCCGAAGCCGCGCCCGTCATCGGAGACGAGCAGGCGCGCGGTGGAATCGACGACGCCGACCTCCACCGAGACGCTCGTCGCCTCGGCGTAGGCGATCACGTTGCGAACGGCCTCCTGGGCGACGCGGTAGACGAGCGCCTGCGTGTCGGGATCGAGACGGTCGTCGCCGTCGACGCACAGCTCGACCTTCGTCCCCCGGCCGGGCAGCGGGCTGACGAGGTCGCCGAGCGCCGCCTCGAGGCCCGCGGCTGCGAGCGTCGGCGGGTGCAGGTCGACGAGCAAGGCGCGCAGGTCCCGCACGGTCCCGCGCAGGCGTTCGATGACCGTGCGGACGAGGGCGGCATCCCCGTCGGCTCCGCGTCTCTCCGCGCCGTCGGCGACCGGCGCGAGCGAGAACGCGAGCCCGGCGAGGTCCTGGACGGGCCCGTCGTGGAGGTACGCGGCGACGCGTCGACGCTCCCGCCGCGACGAGGTGACGGCATTCGCCAGCAGACCCTCCCGCTGCTCGTAGCTCAGCTGCAGCCTGCGCATGAGCGACCAGAAGAGCGGCGCCTGGATGAGGAGGATGAGGCCGATCGCGCCGAGGATCGGCGGCGCGAGCTTCTCGAGCAGGCTGCGCGCCTGCGCGGTGACGGAGCCGAAGCGCTGGTAGATCTCGAACAGCAGCGGCGTGCCCGACGGCGTGCGGATGCGCGTGTACGCCTCGAGCAGCCGTCCCTGCTGGCGGTCGAGCCGGTTTTCCGGGCGGTTGAGGTCGGTCACCTCGACCTCCGCACCGCCGTGCCGCAGGAGGCTCCGCTGTCCGGAGTCCAACGCGTAGTGGCCTCCGATCTCGGCGCGCTCGTCGGAGTAGAGGACCCGGCCGCCGGGCGACCAGATCTTCACCCGCACGATCGAGTTCGTCAGCACGCGACCGACGACCGTGTCGTCGACGGCGCGCAACGCCTTGGCCTGCCCCGTCAGGAGCCCGTCGGTCACGGTTGCGCCGACGAGGTTCGCCTCTTCTTCCACCCGCGTGCGCGTCTGCTGCTTCGCCTCGTCGATCGCGACCGACCGCAGGACGAAGTAGCCGCCGACGAGCGCGACGACGATCGCCACGAGCGTCCCGGTGGCGAAGCGGACGATCACCGAGCGCGCGTTGGGGCCGGCCACTCCGACCAATGTCCCATTGCGGCTCGGACCAGGTGGCCGCAAGGCTGGGCGGGCTCCCACCATCGACGAAAGGATCACCATCATGCGCCGCCTGCTCATCCCGCTCACACTCGCACTTTTCGCAATTTCTCTCGTCGCGGTTCAGGCCGCGTCCGCCAAGGGACGCCAGCATCGCGTCGTCCACGGTGCCTGCACGCAGCAGTCGACGAGCAAGCTCAGCCTGAGTCGCGAGGATCGCGGCATCGAGGTCGAGTTCGAGGTCGATCAGAACCGGAACGGCGTCCCTTGGCAGGTCACGCTACGCCGCAACGGCGTCCGCCTGGCCTCGCTGACTGTGCGGACCCACGCTCCCGGCGGGTCGTTCACGCTCCGCCGTCTGATCGCGTCCCGGCCGCACGCCCGCATCACCGCGACCGCGACCCGCTCCGGCGAGACGTGCCGCGCCGCCGCCGCCGCCGCACCGAAGACCGCCGGCACGGTGAGTGACGACGCCGCCAACCACGACGTCGCCGACGACAACGGGCGCGACGCGGGCGGACATCACTGAGCCCGGACCGCACCGAGCTCCGTCGTCGAGGGCCGCGCAGCTCGCGCGGTCCTCGTCACGTCTCGGATGCCCGCTCGGCCACGAGCGCGATCTTGCGCACGCGGCCCGTCGCGAGCCACTCGATCCACAGCGAGTGAGCCGCCAGGAGCTCGGCCAGCGCCCGCTCGCCCACCCGCGAAGCGATCGCGCTCGCGTCGGCCGCGTAGGCACGTGCCAGAGAGTCGGCCACGGCGCGATGCGGCTCGCTCCAGTCCCGCTCCCAGCGAACCTTGAAGCCGGCCCGGGTGAGGAGCTTGCGCATCTCGCCGAGCGGCGTGAGCCACACCGTGTCGGCGTCGGGCATGCGCGCCCGCTCGGCCGGAGCCAGCGGTGCACCCTCCTCGAGCGTGAACGCGAACCGCCCGCCGGGAGCGAGCGCACCGGCCACGGCGTCGAGCAGGGCCCGCTTGTCGCGGAAGGCGAGCATCGTCTCGAGGAGGAGCACCACGTCGAACTCCCCAGGCGGTAGCGGCGGAATCTCGGCGACCACGAACCGGCAGGACGTGCCGTGCGCACGCTCGCGGGCGATCTCGACGGCGCTCGCGCTCGAGTCGACGCCGAGGTAGCCGCAACCGAGTTCGCGCGTGAGGAAGCGGCCGGGCCCGGCGACGCCGCAGCAGAGATCGAGCACCGAGACGCCGGTTCCCACGCCCGCCTGCTCGGCGAGCGCGCGGATCTCCGACGCGCGCATGAAGCTCTCCTGCTCGACGTACTCGCCGGGGTCGTAGGCTTGCTCGCGTGCCGGCCGCAGTGCCTCGACGAACGGGCGCCGCTCGTCCTGCCTCATGACTCTGCCGGAAACCGATGCATAACGTCCACCGTAGTGCCCTGCGGATGCTGGAGCGGGGCGCAACTCTGAGGGTGGCCCGCCGCCCGCTCGTCGGCTTGGGGCCGCAGCTCGGGCCGCTGGCCGGGCTCGTCGGCCAACTCGCGCTTCTCGCAGCACTTGCTGACACGGTCGGGATCGGCGGCGCCGGCTGGATCGTGGGAATCGCCTGCGCGCTGACGCTCGATCTCGCGCTTGCGCGCGCCCTCCGGCGCGATCCGGTCGCGACGCTCGGGCCCGCGACCTGGGTGACGCTCGCCCGTGCGTCGCTCGCAATTGGAGTCGCCGCCCTGACCGCTGCTTCGTTCGAGCGAGACGTCGCCGTCGCCACGCTCGCGACCCTCGCGGCGGTGGCGCTCGCGCTCGACTTCGTCGACGGCTGGATTGCGCGGCGCACCGCAACCGAGTCGGCGCTCGGCGCGAAGCTCGACGGCGAGGTCGACGCGTTCCTGATCCTCGTGCTCAGCATCGACGTCGCCCCGACCGTCGGCGGCTGGGTCTTGCTGATCGGAGCCGCGCGCTACCTGTTCCTGGCGTCGGGCTGGCGGATCCACTGGCTGCGGGCACGACTGCCGCGGCGCGACTGGCGCAAGACGGTGACGGCCGCACAGGGCGTCGCCCTGGCGATCGCGGCCGCCGGCGTCGTGTCGACCGCCGTCTCGACGGTGCTCCTCGCCGTCGCGCTCGCCTTGCTCGCGGAGTCGTTCGGCCGCGACGTCTGGTGGCTCTGGCGGCGTCGCCGCAACGCGCCTGCTCGCGCCGTGTCCGTCCGGCGGCGGCACCCGGCGGTGACGTGGGCGCTGACCGTCGCCGCTCTCCTCGTCGTCTGGGCCGCGCTCGTGGCTCCCATCCGTCCCTGGCAGCTCACGGTCGGCTCGTTCGTGCGCGTGCCGCTCGAGGGGCTCGTCCTCGTCGTTCTCGCGGTCGCCCTGCCCGCTCGTGCGGGACGCTACGTCGCGTGGCTGCTCGGGCTGCTCGTCGGCGTGCTCGTGGTCGCGAAGCTCTTCGAC
>DASUHE010000081.1:0-73055 GCA_036273695.1 Gaiellaceae bacterium | reverse complement strand
CGGCCGACGTCTACGCAGTCGGCGCCGTCCTGTACGAGCTCCTCGCGGGAGAGCCCTCCCAGCGCGCCGCATCGCTCGCCGACCTGGGACGTGCGAACGGCTTTCATCCTCCCGATCTCGCTGCTCGTGCTCCGGAGGCTGCGCCCGAGCTGATCGCGGCGATCGTTGCCTGCCTCGCGATCCGGCCCGAGGACAGGCCTCCGTCCGCTGCGGCGCTCGCGCGGCTCCTTGCCCCGATCGCCTCGGAGGCGGACACGCTGTCGCTGCCGGCGGATCCGGCCCGGCGCGCTACCGAGATACTCGCGCCGCGAGCCGTCGGCGGCTCCAGGCGCCGGCCGAGGCGGCGACTGGCCGCCGCCGCGACTCTCGTCGCCGCGACGATCGCCGGCCTGGCCCTGGCGGTTGCGCTGTCGAGCGGAGGCGGTGGGCGGTCGCCGGGCTCGAAGTCGGGCCCGCACGCCGTCGCGCCTGCCGCGCACGGCTCGAGTGTCTCGGAGCAGGCGCGCAACTTAGAGCATTGGCTCCTCAGCCACGCGCAAGCGTCGCCCTGAGCTGTGCGATGATCGGCGTCCGATGAGCGTCGCCGTCGAGCTGCACGAGCACGAGGAAGAGGAGGCACTTCCGGCCTGGAGCCTGCCGGCGGAGTCCGTCGACCGCATCCGCGTGCCGGTGACGCTGCCCGACCAGGTGACGCGCGACTGGGCCTGGGGCGGCTCGACCGGCGCCGGCGTCAGGGTCTGCATCCTCGACAGCGGGATCGAGCTCGACCATCCGCTCGTCGGCCGCGTCGACCACTCCGTGGCCGTGGTTCGCGACGACGACGGCGAGCTGCAGGTCGTCGAGGACGACGCAGGCGACCTCTGCGGACACGGGACGGCCTGCGCGGGCGTCGTGCGCGCCATCGCCCCCGACGCCGAGCTCACGAGCGTCCGCGTCCTCGGCGCCGGCTACACCGGCGGCGGCGAGATCATGCTGCGCGGCCTGGCGTGGGCGATCGAGCAGGGCTTCCAGATCGTGAACATGAGCCTCTCGACGACACGGACGAAGTACGTGGAGCGGTTGCACGAGCTCGCCGACCGGGCCTACTTCCGGCGCGTCCTGCTCGTCGCCTCGGCCCACAACATGCCCGTCGAGAGCTTCCCGTGGCGGTTCGCGAGCGTCATCTCGGTCGGCAGCCACGAGGAGCCCGACCCGCTGACCTTCTACTACAACCCCTCCCCGCCGGTCGAGTTCTTCGGGCGCGGCCTCGACCTCGACGTCGCGTGGCTCGGCGGCGGGACGCTGCGCTGCACCGGGAACAGCTTCGCGACACCGCACATAGCCGGGATCTGCGCGCTCATCATGGGCAAGCACGCCGAGCTGACGCCGTTCCAGCTCAAGAGCGTCCTCTACCAGACCGCCTCGAACGCGAAGGGCGTCGCATGAGCGATCTCGAAGCCGCGGTCGCCGCGGGAGTTCTCGGGGCCGACGAGGCGCACCGCGCGCTTCTGCAGGCGACGGTCGAGGTCGCCCGCGCGATCTTCGGCGCGAAGGCGGCGTCCGTCTTCCTCCTCGACGAGGAGGCGGAGGAGCTCGTTTTCGAGGCGGTGTCCGGAGAGGGGGAGGGAGACCTGATCGGGTTGCGATTCCCGGCCGGGAACGGGATCGCGGGCTGGGTGCTCACGACGCGGCAACCGCTCGTCGTCGACGACCTCAGCGCCGACACGCGTTGGTCGCGCACGCAGGCCGAGTCCACCGGCTACGTGCCGAAGAGCATGATGTCCGTGCCGCTCCTCGTCGACGAGCGCGCGCTGGGCGTGCTCCAGGTGCTCGACCGGCCGCCGGAGACGAGGGTGCGGCTGGCCGAGGTCGACCTGCTGGGGCTGTTCGCGAACCAGGCCGCCATCGCGCTCGACCTGCTGCAGCGGGCGCGCCGAGCGCGTGAGGCTCTTGCCGGCGAGGGCCGGCTCGCCCCGCTGGCGCGGGTCGCAGCGCGTCTCGAAGAAGGCGAGCGGGACGCCGCGTTCGAGTTCCTGCGCGCGCTCGAGCGCCTGCTCGTCGAGACCGGCGACTAGCCGAGTTTCCGACTCGCCCGGTTGGCGACTAGCCCAGGGCGCCGGCGGCGAGGCGTGACGTCACGATACCTTCGGCCGCCTCGAGGGTCGGTGCGTGGCCGGTCACGGCCGCGATGAACTCCTCCCGCTCCACCGTGTAGAGCCGAAGCGGATCGACCGCGCGGACGGTCGCCGTGCGCGGACTGTCGCGCAGGAGTGCGATCTCGCCGAAGAAGTCGCCGGGGCCCAGCTCGCGGGACTCCGCGTCGTCGATCTCCACCGAGGCGCGCCCTTCGGCGATGACGTAGAAGAGGTGGCCGCCTGCCTCGCCCTGTGTCACGACCGGCTGAAACGGGGCGACCGTGACGGTTGCCGCGCCGGCCGCAAGCCGCTCCAGCACAGGCTCCGGCAGCAGGGCGAAGAAGCCGATCCGACGCAGCAGATCGAGCGGCTCGGCGGCGATGGCCGCTTCGTCGTCGATCCTTCGCAAGCTCGACCAGACCCAGACGAGCAGCACCGGCAGGAGCGCTCCCGTGGCGATCAGCGCGCCGCGCCCGCCGAGCAGGCTGACGAGGCCCGGGGCGGCGATCGAGCCGGCGGCCATCCCACCCATGATCAGGCTCTCGAGAACGGCGAACACGCGCCCCATCACCTCGTTCTCGGCCGAGCGCTGCAGCAGGGTCACGCTGTTGACCTGGACGAAGATCGTGCCGATGCCGAGGGAGCCGGCGAGGACGAGGTCCGGACCGAGGGACGACACCGCGGCCATGGCCACCAGCGGCAAGGCCGAGAGCAGAAGCCCGACCGCGAACCCTCCGGCCAACCTGCGCCGGGTGGCGAGGACGGCGACGACGAGCGCGCCGCCGATGCTGCCGACGCCGATGGCGGTGTTCAGCCAGCCGAGGCTGGCGTTGTTGCCGCCGTGCAGGAGCCGGAGCGCGATCACGACCAGGAGCACCTCCATCGCTCCGTCGACGATCGACTGCGCGGTGCTCAGCCCGATCACGACGCGGAGCGCGGGCCGGCGGAGCACGGTTGAGAAGCCGGTCGTCAGCTCGGCGAGGAAGTGCGACCTCTCCGCCGGGTCGGGTGGGTCGTCGCGCGGCACCCGGAGGACGAACGCCGCCGACCAGAGCGTCAGGCCGCCCGTCAGCGCGAAGACCGCCGCCGGACCGCTGAGCGCGAGCAGGACGCCGCCGAGAGCCGGGCCGGCGAACATCCCCACGCTCGAGATCGTGTTGCCGACCACATTCGCGGCGGCGAGCTCTTCCGGCGTGTTCACGAGCGAGGGCATCAGGGCGGCCTGCGCGGGCGCGTACGAGACGGAGATCGCGGTCGAGACCACCGCGAGGACGTAGACCGCGTAGGCATTGCCTCCCGTGCTCGCGACGGCCGTCATGCCGGCGAAGATCGCGCAGCGCGACAGATCCGAGGTGAGCATCACCCGCCGGCGAGACCACCGATCGGCGATCACGCCGATCCACGGCCCGGCGAGTGCTCCGAGCCCCAGGCGAGCGAAGAACAGGAGCCCGACCGCGCGCGTGCCTCCCGAGTGGTATGCGTAGATCGGGAGCGCCACGCCGTACGCCCAGGTTCCCAGCGTCGAGCCTGCTCCTGCGAGCTGGACGTTGCGCACGCGAGGGTTCGAGAAGACCCTGCCGAAAGCCTGTAGCGAAGCGGCGAAGCGGCTCACGCAAAGGAGGATCGCAGGCGCGGTTGCGAATTTGAAGGGTCGGTGGGAAGATTTGTCGGCCCAGGCACGTCTAGAGGGTTGACAGCGCCAAAACGAGGCGCAAAGGCTTCTAAAAGGAGGAGCAATGTCGGACGAGCAGCGCAACGAAGAGGAGATCGAGGTCGAGGCCCATACCCACCGCGCCGGTGCGAACGACGAGCCGCGTGAGGATGCAGAGGTCGACGACGAGGTCGAGGGTCACATCCATCGGGCCGGTTGATCCCGAGCCAGCATTAGCTTCGAAGGGCCCGGCACACGCCGGGCCCTTTCTTTTGGAAGATGGGAGGGTCGGCGTACGTCTTGTAGGTGAGGGCGCCCCCCAAGGAGCGCAGGGCGAGAGCAAGGAGCGAGCGATGTCGGACGAGAACCGCAAGGACGAAGAGACCGAGATCGAGGCCCATACCCAGCGGGCCGGCGTCAACGACGAGCCTGCCGAAGACGTCGACGAGATCGAAGCGCACGTGCACAGAGTCGCGAACGTGCGGATGGATTCGCCCAGCAACACGTAGTACGACGACCTGACCCGTCACGCGAGAAAGGCCGGGCCGGCCGACCGGCCTGGCCTTCTCGCTTCCCTGGCTCCTACAGCGACCGCGCCGCTGCGTCCGCGGCGGCGACGAGGCGATCGGCCTCCTCGACGCGGGCGTCGCCGGGCAAGGCGGTGAGGTTCGCGGAGACGAGCTCGCGCGCTCCGCGAGTGACGGCGACCGCGAGCGCCGCAGCAGCCGCGACGTCCGCGTGGACGCGCGGCTCGACGCGCGTGCCCGCCGCGGCACAGAGTGCGGCCAGGTCGGTAGCGAGGCGCGCGAGCGCGAGCGGAGGCTCGGCAGCCGCGGAGGTGACGCGCCCGAGCGCCCAGTCTCGCTGCTCGGGTCGTGCCGTCTCGTCGGCTGCGTCTCGCGCCTCGAGCGCTGCCCGGTACGCGTCGGCGTCCTCGTCGACGAGGCGCGTCGCGCGCGCCCGCAGGGCCTCGGCCTGAGCAGCCACCCCCGAGGCGTCCGCCCAGCTCTCCGGCGAGAGCCGCGCAGCCATCTGCACGACGGCCGCGGCCAGGGCGAGCGCCGTCGCTAGCGCCGAGCCGGCGCCCGGAACTTCGCGCGGCGACGCCAGCTCCTCGAGAAGCGCGGGGAGGGAGAGGCCGGTGAGCACTGTCGCAGTGTCTCAGCCGGCGCACGTTCCGCGCTGATCAGGCCACCTTGAGGAGCTGGCGCAGCCGGGAGACGATGAACGGAGAGGGCTCGAAACCGGCGGCGGCGATGGCGCGTTCGAGGTCGGCTTGGAGGGTGAGCCGGAACGCGGCGTCCTGTTCGGCTCGCGCGACGAGCTCGTCGAGCGCGGCTCGCGCGGCCGGAAGCTCCTGAGCAGCGCGCACCCATCCCTCGGGCGCGGGCGGAAGGAGGCGTAGGAGCCGGCCGATCTGTTCCTCGTCGAGCCCTGTCACGTCGAATCCGTTCATCTCAATACTCATGACGGCCGAGAGGCCCGACTCCTTCCATCGAGTTCTGCACGAACTTTTTCGAGGCAGCGCGAGATGCGGCTCGCGACCGTTCCGGCCGGGATGTCGAGCGTGTCGCCGATCGTGTGGTAGCTCTCGTCACGGCAGAAAAAGCGGTCGAGGATCTCGCGGCACGGGTCGCCGACCTTGTCGAGCGCGGCCCGGACGGTCATCGCGTCGTCGAGGGTCGAGAGCGCGTCCTCCACCTCCTGCTCGTCGGGGTCGGTCTCGGAAGGCGCGTCGCGGGAGATCAGCCGCAGCCGGTCGATGCAGAGCCGCCGCGTGAGCTGTGCGAGCCATGGACGGACGGCATCGTCGCTGCGGAGGTCGTGGAGCCGTTCGAACGCGCGGGCGAAGACCTCCTGGAAGACGTCTTCGGCGTCTTGCTGCGGCAGGCGGAAGCCGCGGCCGCAGATGGCGTAGACGTAGCGCGAGAAGCGCTCGACGAATTCGTTCCAGGCGTCGGGGTCGCCGGAACGGCAACGAGAGACGAGTTGAGCGTCGGTCTGCTCGACGGCCACGAGTGGACCATAAAGCCCTACAGGATCCGGTCGAGCGAACGGACGAGCAACTCGGCGTGCTCGTCGCCGAAGACGAGCGGCGGCCGGATCTTGAGCACGTCCCCGTCCCGGCCGGTGCGGCCCACCAGGATTCCGTCCTCGCGGAGCTCCTCGGCGACGGTCGCGGCGAGCTCACTGCTCGAGAGCTGGACGCCGGCGAGCAGACCGCCGCCCCGCACCTCGACGACGTCGCGCTTGCCGAGGCTCGCGATCGCGCCGCGGAGGCGCTCGCCCACCTGCGCCGCGCGCTCCGGCAGCCGCTCGTCCTCGAGCACGTCGAGCACGGCGGTCGCGGCACTCGCCGCGACCGGGTTGCCGCCGAAGGTGGAGAACGTCCGGCCGGCGTACGGGAACCGCTCCGCGAGCTCTCGTCGCGTCACGACCGCGGCCACGGGATAGCCGTTGCCCATGGGTTTGCCGAGCGTGACGACGTCGGGCGCGATCCCGTGCCGGGCAAACGACCAGAGCCCCGGCCCGAGCCGCCCGTGGCCGGCCTGTACCTCGTCCGCGACGTACAGACCGCCGGCGGAATGCGTCCGCTCCACGAGCAGTCTGAGCTCGGGCGTCGCCGGCACCCGGATCCCGTCGCTCATGAGCGAGCCGTCGAGGAACGTCGCCGCGAGACGGCCGCCGAGCTCCTCGAGCGCGGCGTCGAGCGCCGAGCCGAGATCGGCTCCACCGCCGGGTGGCGGGATCCGCGCGACGCCGGCCGGACGCGTCTGCGCCGGCCAGTCCTCCGGCGAGAGCGCCGTGCTTGCAGCGGTGACCCCGTGATATGCGTTCTCCGTCACGAGCGCGCCGTTCCGCCCGGTCACCTCTGCGGCGAGTCGCCAGGCAAGGTCGTTCGCCTCGCTGCCCGAGTTGACGAGCAGGACGGTGTCGAGGCCGGCTTCCGGCGGGAACGTGGCGAGCAGGCGCTCGGCCAGTTCCACGAGCGGTTGCGCGAGATAGCGGGCGTTCGTCGCGCCGAGTCGGGTCTGGCGGGCGATCGCCTCGGCCACGCGCGGGTTGCAGTGCCCTACGACGGGAACGTTGTTGTAGGCATCGAGCAGCCGGCGCCCCTCGGGCTCGTAGATCCAGACGCCCTCTGCGCGGACCGCGTGGACGGGACGTCCGTACGTGAGTTGCGTCAGCAAACCGCCGAGTGCGTCGTTTCGCCGTCGGGCGAGCTCCGGTGTCGCGGCCGGCGTCCGGCGCGCGCCGAGCTCGTGGGCGATCTCGGCCGGCGGAAGCCCGTCGAGGAACTCGAGCAGGCGCCACGAGTCGTCGTCCCACGCCTCGATGTACGCCGTGTTCTCCGGGAACCGCCGCGAGCGCCAGGCGCTGATCGAGACGATCGCGGCGAGCCGGGCTGCGACGAGGTCGCCCAGCAGCTCGAGCTCGAGCTCCTCGAGCGGGAGCCGCGACGCGAAGCCGTCGAGCGCGATCCGGGCGACCCGCAGCGAATCCTCGACCGGTCGGCCGCGGAGGTACGACGCCAGCGCGATCGCGACGTCGGCCGCGAGCGCCGTGTGGCCGCAGTCCCCGAAGTCGAGGATCCCGGTGATGCGACCGCGCTCGTCGACGAGGAGGTTGTCGAGGTTGAAGTCGCCGTGCGCCACCTGGGCCCGTAACCGGCCCCACTCGGGCGCCACGCGCGCGTCATAGCGGTCGAGCGTCCGCAAGACGAGCGCCCTCCGATCGGAATCGGCGATCTCGTCGAGCAATGGGCGGAGCAGCGGCGTCGCGTGCACGTTCCAGAGCAGCTCGCGGCCGGCTGCCGGATGGAAGAACGAGCGCAACGCAACGCAGAGCCGGGCGTGCGCCTCGGCGATCCCTCGGACGGCTGCGTCGGGGAGCTCTGGCCCGGCTTTCGACCCCCGGCGCCGCTCGAACAGCCGCACCTGGCAGCCGTCGAAGCTCGACCGCGGCGCAAGAGGTCGTGCCACCGGGAGCTCAGGGTCGACCGCTGCGACATGCGCGATCGCCGCCTCCTCCAGGTCGAGCGCACTCGCGTCCTCGCCGCGGTTCGAGATCTTGAGCACCCCGCCTGCTCCGCCGTCGTCGAGCAGGAAGGCCTGGTCCCGCTCGCTGCCGAGCGCGGAAGCGGTCGCGTGCAGCCCGAACAACTCCGCCGCGATCCGCGTAGCGTCCTCGACGCTGAACCGCGGCGGGGTCGAATCGAGGACCGAGCTCATGCGCCCGATGCTATGCGGCGGCGTTCAAGATCCCTCGACCGAGCGAAACTTCTCCCCCTTTTGCGGGAGGTTCCACATCGGGTCGCGACCTACGTTGCGCCGACTGATTGGCGGCTACTGCGGCTCGTTCTGCGGCATCAGGGCGGTCGCGACAAGGAGGTAGAAGTGGGGGTTGACCTCGCGCGCGACAGTTTTCGGCTTCGGGCCTGGCAGCTCGGTCTGCTGGCACTCGTGCTCGCGCTCGTCTTCGGCGGGATGCGGTCGGGCGCCTCGTGGGGAGCTTCCGGGTACGACCCGACGGCCGATCCCTACTCGCTGCAGAACATCACCGCCGGAGACGGCGTGCAGGCGTGGTGGAACGCCGGCTACACGGGCCGGGGCGTCGGCGTCGCGGTCATCGACACGGGCGTCTCGCCCGTGGCCGGCCTGAACGCGCCCGGCAAGGTGACCTACGGGCCGGATCTCTCGCTCGACTCCCAGGCCCCGAACCTGCAGAACCTCGACGAGAACGGCCACGGGACCTTCATGGCCGGCCTCATCGCGGGCAACGACGGCCAGCCGGGCGGCTACCGGGGAGTGGCGCCCGACGCCAACATCGTCTCGCTCAAGGTCGGCGTCGCCGACGGCGGTGCCGACGTGAGCCAGGTCATCGCGGCGATCGACTGGGTCGTGCAGCACCGCAACGACAACGGGACGAACATCCGGGTGATCAACCTCTCGTACGGCACGAACTCGACTCAGCCGTACGGGATCGACCCGCTCGCATTTGCGGTCGAGCAGGCTTGGAAGGCGGGCATCGTCGTCGTCGCGGCCGCCGGGAACTCCGGCTACCAGAACGGGGTAAGCGCGCAAGGGCTCGCCGATCCGGCGTACGACCCGCAGATCCTCGCTGTCGGCGCAGCCGATACTGGCGGGACGCTGACGGCGTGGGGCGACCGGGTCGCTCCCTACTCCGCGACCGCGGCCAGCTGCAGCACCGACTGTCGCGCACCCGACGTGACCGCACCGGGAACGCACATGCAGGGCCTCCGTGTCGCGGGCTCTTACGTCGACCAGAACAACCCGACGAGCGCCCTGAGCGACCGTTACTCCCGCGGGAGCGGCACGTCGGAGGCAGCGGCCTTCGTCTCCGGTGCCGCCGCCGATCTGCTTCAGCGCTACCCGCAGCTCACACCGGACCAGGTGAAGGCGATGCTGACGTCGACCTGCGACAGGCTCACCGCCTCCAACTGGAAGCGGCAGGGGTGCGGCGAGCTCGACATGGGCAAGCTTCTCAGCCTGCCGGTGCCCTCGGTCTCCGCCTCGCAGCAGTACAACCTCGCTTCGACGGGGACAGGCTCACTCGAGGCGTCGCGCGGCACCGACCACATCTCCCAGAACGGCGTCGTGCTCCGCGGCGAGCAAGACATCTTCGGCATGCCCTTCGACTCGGCGGCGATCGCCGCCCTCGAGGCCGCCGGCCACAGCTGGTCGGGCGGCATCTGGAACGGCTCGTCCTGGTCGGGGAGCTCCTGGAGCGGTTCGAGCTGGAGTGGCTCGAGCTGGAGCGGATCGTCGTGGTCCGGCAACTCGTGGAGCGGCTCCTCCTGGTCAGGAAGCTCGTGGAGCGGCTCCAGCTGGAGCGGTTCGAGCTGGAGCGGCAGCAGCTGGTCGGGCGGGTCATGGCTCGGTGCAAGCTGGGGCTGATGGATAGCGAGGACGCCGGGTGATCACCCGGCCCCTCGTCCCATCGCGTCGCGCGCCGAGCGAGCCGTTGCGTCCGCTCGGCGCAGCTGTGCGTGAGGCTCTTCGCGCGCCGCGCCGCGTGTGGGTCTTCAACGGGGTGCTGGCGCTCGCCTGCGCGGGTGTCTGGTCGGTCGAGGTCAACGGCCTCAACGCCCCGGCGTTCGGGCGCAGCCCGGCCCTCTCCTGGTACTGGCTCGCGCTCGCCTTCTACCTCGCCGAGGTGCTCGTCGTCCACCTGCAGTTCCGCAAGCAGGCGCACACGCTGTCGCTGACCGAGATCGGGCTGACCCTCGGGCTTCTGCTCGGGGCGCCCTCCTCGCTCTTGATCGGACAGCTCGTGGGGACGCTCGTCGCGCTCGTCGTCAACAGGCGGCGGAGCCAGCTTCGCCAGCTCGCCAAGTTCGCGTTCAACCTCGCAGAGCTGCCGCTCTGCAGCGGGATCGCCCTGCTCGTCTTCCGGTCGCTCGCCGCTACGAACGACTCGGCGCCGCACCTGTGGGTGCTCGTCCTCGTCGCCTGCGCGGTCGCCCACGTCGTCGGCATGCTGCTCGTCTCCACGGTGATCGCGATCGCGGAGGAGCGCTTCCAGGCTCCTCAGCTCGGGCGGACGATCCTGACCTCGACTTTCGGCGCGCTCGCAACCGCTTCGCTCGGCCTCGCCGTCGTGACGCTGCTCGACGTTCGGCCTCTCGCCGTCCTCTTGCTCGTCGTCCCCGTCCTCGCCTGCGTCGCGGCCTTCCGTGGCTACATGGAGCAGCGCGAGCAACGCGAGCACGTGGAGTTCCTGTACGAATCGATGCGCGCCACGCAGGGGGCCCCCGAGTTCGGCCTCGCGGTGGGCCAGCTGCTCGTCGCCGCGCGCCGCCTGCTGCGGGCCGAGTACGCCGAGATCCTGCTGCTTCCGGTCTCCGACGGCGAAGGGCCCTTGCGCAGCAGCAGCGGCGTCGAGGGCGAGCTCCTCATGCACCCCGAGGAGCGGATCGCCCCGGAGGACGCCGCGGCGTTCGCGGAGATCGCCTCGGCCGGGTCGGCGCTGCTGCTCACGCAGCGCCGTGCGAGCTTCACCTTCGACGCGTTCCTTCGCTCGCGGAGACTGGAGGACGCGATCGTGGCACCGCTGCGCGGCGAGGACCGGACGTTCGGGCTGCTCGTGGTGGGCGAGCGCCTGGGCGACGTCAGCACCTTCACCGAGTCAGACGTCGAGCTCCTCGGCACCTTCGCCGGCCACTCGAGCATCCTGCTCGAGAACGGACGGCTCGAGCATTCGCTCGCCCAGGTCACCGAGCTCAAGGAGCAGTTGCGGCACCAGGCGTACCACGACGCTCTGACCGGCCTGCCGAACCGGCCCCACCTGCTCGAGGCGGTGGAAGAGGAGCTCGCGGACGTCTCGGGCTCCACGGCCGTCCTCTATCTCGACCTCGACCGCTTCAAGGCCGTGAACGACACCTGGGGGCACAGCGCGGGCGACGAGCTGCTCACCCAGTTCGCTCGTCGCCTCGAGGGAGCGACCCGAGCCCAGGATCTGGCTGCCCGGCTCGGCGGCGACGAGTTCGCCGTGCTCGTCCGCGACGCCGACGCCGAAGCCGCGATCGCCGCGGCGCGGCGCATGCTGGACGCGATCGACGGCACGTACGTCCTGACCTGCGGTGATGTCGCCTGTCACGTGAGCGTCGGCATCGCCGTCGAAGCCGGCGGCAACACGAGCGGCGAAGACCTCATCCGCAACGCGGACATCGCGATGTACAGCGTCAAGCGTTCGGAACGCGCGTACACCCTGTACGAGGCCGACCTGCACGAGACGCTGCGAGCCCAGCGGCAGCTCGGTCTCGACCTCGAGGCCGCGATCGAGCGGCGCGAGATCCTCGTCCACTTCCAGCCTGTGGTGCGCTTGGAAGACGGGCAGCTCGAGGGTTTCGAGGTGCTCGCCCGCTGGCCGCACCCGGCGCGCGGCCTTCTCAGCGCCGCCGACTTTCTGCCGGCGGCGGAAGAAGCGGGTCTCACCGTCGAGCTCGGGCGGCTCGTCCTCCAGCAGGCTCTCGAGGCCGCGCGCCGCTGGCCGGAGCGTCTCAGCATCTGGCTCAACCTCGCCGCGGCAGAGCTTGCGAACGAGCGGCTCGTCGACACGCTGGCCCAGGCGCTGAAGGGCTACGCGGTCGACCCGAGCAGGGTCGTGCTCGAGGTGACCGAGTCGGGCGTCATCCAGGGCAGCGACGGCGCGCTCGTCGCGATGCAGCGGCTGCGCGAGCTCGGAGTCAGCCTGACGATCGACGACTTCGGCACCGGCTATTCGTCGCTGAGCCGGCTCGCCGAGTTCCCGATCGAGTCGGTGAAGATTCCGAAGCCCTTCGTCGACCGGCTCGTCGGCGAGGACGTGGACGAGGCATTCGTCGACGCGATCCTCCGCCTCGGCGACTCGCTGGGCCTCGCCGCCGTCGCCGAGGGCATCGAGCAGCCGGCGCAGGCCGAGCGGCTGCGGCAGATGGGCTGCCGGTACGGCCAGGGCTATCTGTTCGGCCGGCCCGCGCCGGCGGAGGAAGTCGAGCGGTTCCTCTACAAGGAGTCGCCGCTCGCTCTGCAGGCCGTCTAGGCGGGCAAAAGAAAGCGGCGGGCAGAGCCCGCCGCTTCAAATACTCCGCCGCAGAGTTGTTGCCGTCAGCCCCGAGCGGGAGTCGATCCGATCATCCCGCGACCTGGTCGAGGCGGGCCTCCCCCTTTTGGGGGATCTGTGCGCAGCGGCCGATCTTGTCTAGAGTGGCGGGAGTGCGTGCCCCGATGACTCCACTTCGGATCGGCCTTTTGGCGGCTCTCGTCGGCTCGCTCGTAATGGCGGGCGCCTCGTTCGCGGCTCCGTCGAGCGCACGTCTCACGAAGGCGGCAACGGTGCAGACGCGCACGATCAAGAAGCTCGGCACGGTGCTCGTGAACAGCAAGGGCCTGACTCTCTACATGTTCAAGCCCGACCACCAGAAGCGGGTCACCTGCAAGGCGAAATGCGCGGTCGCCTGGCCGCCGCTGAAGGTGAAGAAGGGACAGAAGCCCACAGCCGGAGGGGCCGCGAAGAAGAAGCTGCTGGGCCTCGACGGACGCGTCGTCACGTACAACCACTGGCCCCTCTACCGGTACATCGGAGACTCGAAGCCGGGCCAGGCGAACGGACAGGCGACGAATCTCAACGGCGGTCTGTGGTACGTCCTCTCGCCCTCGGGCAAGATCATCAAGACCAAGCCGTAAGCGCGCGTCAGCGGGTGACGACGGTGGTCGCCGCCGAGACCGCGCTGCCCGTGCCCGCGGTCGTGTGGGCGGTGACGAGGAAGCGGTACCGCTTCCCGAGCCGCGTCGGCCCGAGCTTCAGGGTCTGCTTCGACGCGCCCGGGACGGGCTTGCACGCGTTGCCGTGGATGTTGCACGCGAGCCACCGGAACGTGTAGCGCGACGGCTCGTCGCCGTACCAGACGCCATTCGTGCCGCTCAGGCGGTGCCCGAGACGCGCCACTCCTTCGATCCGCGGCTTCGTCTTCGCGGTCGGGACGATCGCCAGCTCGGACGTGCTCTGGACCTGCTTGAGAGGAGACGTGACGACGACCGGACCCGTTCGCGCATGCGGCGGAACGGTCACCACGAGCTTGTTGTCGGCGACGATCTTGAAGCGCGCCTTGGCGTCCCCGAGGCTGACAGCCGTAGCCGCGGCGAGACCCTTGCCTCGCAGCGTGACGCGCGACCCGACCCTCGCTCTCCGCGGCGAGAGCTTCTTGAGGATGAGCGGTTCGACGAAGTGGTAGACGTGGACGTCCCACTGGTTGAAGCGGTCGCGCAGCGTCCCCCCGGCCGCGGTGATCGTGCGGTTCTCGGTGTACACGGCGCCGCGATGCGCCCAGCTCGGGAGGCCTCTGAAGGTCACGGTCGCCGAGCCCGCCCCGGTTCGCGCTGCGATCAGCCAGAGGTCGTCGACAGAGGTTCCCTGCCGCAGGGACACCTCGGTGCCCGAGCCGCCCGTCGTGACGCGCGGCGTCCTCGCACCGTTCACGAGCGCCGGTGCGAGCTGGCTCGAGGCGCCGAGCTGTTGGACGAGCGGCTTGAGGACGCTCTGCCAGAACGACCAGTTCCAGCCGTACTGCGAATCGTTCCCGGTGAAGCAGTTCGCGTTGTTGCCGCCGAAGAAGGTCAGCGCCTTGGCGCCGTTGAGGATGGCGTCGTACGCCATGTACCGCTCCTGCTGGAACGTCGGCACGATGAACTGGCCCGTCGTCTTGTCGAAGCTGCCGCTCGAGCAGATCTGGAGCGTCGTCCAGACAGGCCCGAGCGGTGTGACCGAGGCGAGCGACGCCGTCCACGTGCCGACCCGGTGCAGGTTCGGGAACGGCTGGGCGAGCGTGACCGGGTAGATGTCCACCCCGTGGACGTCGGTGACGCTCGAGTACGGCGCGAGCTCGGCGGCACTGCCCTTCGGGGCTTCGATCGTCACCCAGAGCTGACTCGGGTCGAGCGGGACCTCGTTGTCGCACCAGGATGGATCGCCGCGAGACGTGACACGGCAGTAGGCGAACTGGAGCTGGGACGGGAGGAAGTCACCCCACCAGGGCTCGTCGCGGCCCTTCCAGAACGCGATCGCGCTGCCGCTCGGGTCGTCCGTCAGCGTGTTGACGACGTTCGCCAGCCCCGCGTCCTCGGGGGAGCCGGGCTGCGCGAGGGAGTATCCGCCGAGGTTGGGCCACGTGTACGCGTGCAGCGCTGCCGCTGCGCGATCCCAGTCGAGCGCCGTCTTGATGTCGGCCGCCGACCAGGCGCCGCCGACTCCGGTACGGAAGACGTTCACGCCTGCCGAGGTCGTCTCGGCGAGGCCGTTCGTGCCCCACGGCGTCGTCGAGTTCGGCGGCGGGCCGGGGGAGAGGACGATCGGAAACGTCGACCGGCCGTCGAACTGGATCGTCCTGTTGCGATTGAACGTCGTGGTCGCCGAGCGCGCAGCGCCCGCGAGAAGGCCGACGACGCTGCACGTCGCCACGATGGCCACCAACCCCCGCCCGAGTCGCCCCGACGGCACCGACAATCCCAAATGTCCCCCTGGCCTTTCCGGTTTCAAGCGCGGTTTCAGGGTAACCAGGAATCGGCGATTTTGCCGGGGGGCTTTACTCGGCGCTTACTCCTCGTCAATGTCTCGCCAGGCGCTGCAGCAGCGGCACCGCCGTCAGGAGCGTCCGCTGCTCCTCCGGCTCCAGCTCCGCGGCGATCGCCGCGGCGAGCCAATCCTCGCGTCGCCCCCGCCCCTCGAGCACGCGCTCTCGTCCCTGTGCCGTGAGCTCGATGTGGACGCGTCGCCGATCGCCGGGGTCGGGCCGTCGCGCGATCAGGCCGGCCGTCTCGAGCTCTGCCAGCGTCTGCGCCATCGACTGCGGCCGCACGCGCTCGGCCGCCGCCAGAGCGCTCGTCGTCTGCGGTCCTTCGCGGTCGAGCCGGCTGAGGACGCTCGCCTGCGCCACGGGGAACGAGTACTCCGCCCGCAGTCGGCGGACGAGCTGGCCGAGCACGAGCCGGAGCTCGCTCGCACCCTTGACGACCCGGGTCGAGGGGTGGGGCATGGGCGGATTGTAGACAGGTAGCCTGAGCAGGTTGCCTGGTAAACGGCGAGCACCGAGCTACAAGTGGGTCGCGCTCTCGAACACGACGCTCGGAGTGCTGCTCGCGACGATCGACGGCTCGATCGTCCTGATCGCGATGCCCGACATCTTTCGCGGGATCCGGCTCGATCCGCTCGAGCCGGGCAACAGCTTCTACCTCCTGTGGATGATCCTCGGCTTCCTCGTGGTCTCGAGCGTGCTCGTCGTCAGCCTGGGCCGGCTCGGCGACCAGTTCGGCCGCGTGCGGATGTACAACGTCGGCTTCGTCGTCTACACGCTGGCCTCGCTGCTGCTCACGATCGACTGGCTCCACGGCCGCGCCGGCGCCGACTGGCTGATCGCGTTCCGGATCGTGCAGGGGGTCGGCGCCGCCTTCCTCATCGCGAACTCGGTCGCGATCCTCACCGACGCCTTCCCGGCGAACCAGCGCGGCCTCGCGCTCGGGATCAACAACGTCGTCGGGATCAGCGGCATGTTCATCGGCCTCGTGCTCGGCGGCGTGCTTGCGCCGATCTCCTGGCGGCTCGTCTTCCTCGTCTCGGTGCCGACCGGGATCGCCGGGACGATCTGGTCGTACCGGAGCCTCCGAGAGATCGGTGTGCGTACCCGCGAGCCGATCGACTGGCCGGGCAACCTCACGTTCGCCGCCGGGCTGGTGCTCGTGATGATCGGGATCACCTACGGGATCCGGCCGTACGGGGACCATCCGATGGGCTGGACGTCGCCCTTCGTCGACCTCTGTCTCGCCGCGGGCGCGGCGCTGCTCGCGCTGTTCGCGCTCGTCGAGGTGCGCTCTCCGGCGCCGATGTTCCGGCTCGGGCTCTTCCGCATCCGCGCCTTCACGTTCGGCGTTCTGTCGAGCTTCCTCTCGGCGGTCTCGCGCGGCGGCCTCATGTTCATGCTCATCATCTGGCTGCAGGGGATCTGGCTGCCCGAGCACGGCGTGGACTTCGCCTCGACGCCGCTCTGGGCCGGGATCAGGATGCTGCCGCTCACGGTGGGCTTCCTGTTCGCAGGGCCCGTCTCGGGGATCCTCTCCGACCGCTACGGCTCGCGGCCGTTCGCGACCGGCGGGATGCTCGCCTCCGCGCTGAGCTTCGGCTTGCTCGAGCTGCTGCCCGTCGATTTCTCCTATCTCGAGTTCGCGGCGATCCTGCTGCTGATGGGCCTGTCGATGGGCGCGTTCGCCTCGCCGAATCGGGCCGGCGTCATGAACAGCCTCCCGGCGCAGCACCGCGGGGCCGGCGGCGGTATGAACCAGACGTTCCAGAACTCCGCGCAGGTCTTGTCGATCGGCATCTTCTTCACGCTGATGATCGTCGGGCTCTCGGCGACGCTGCCGCACTCGCTCGCCGCCGGTCTGCGCGCGCACGGGGTCGCGCCGGGAGTCGCGACGCGGGTCGGCCACCTGCCGCCGGTGTCGGTGCTCTTTGCCGCATTCCTGGGCTACAACCCGGCGCAGAAACTGCTCGGCCCACACGTCCTCGCACGCCTGCCCGCACGCGACGCGGCCGCGATCCGGGGCCGCGGCTTCTTCCCGCACCTGATCGCGCAGCCGTTTCGCAGCGGGCTCCACGAGGCGTTCGCCTTTGCGATCGCGGCCTGCCTCGTCGCGGCTCTCGCCTCGTGGTCGCGCGGCGGGCGTGTCGTCGCTCCCGAGCAACCTGCGGTCGAGCAGGTGGCCGACTAGGCCACCTGGACGACGACGAACACGGCGTAGCCGAGGATCAGGAACGCGCCGGCGAGCCGGCCGGCACCGCCGCGCCGTCCGAACAGGAGGAGCGCCGCGACGGTCAGCCCGAAGAGCCAGGCGAGGTCGAAGACGTCCAGGCTCGAGAACGTGGTGAGGCTTCCGAGCGCGGCCGGAAGCGCGAGCCCGGCCGCGAGGTTGATCGAGTTCGAGTTCAGGGTCTCGCTGGCGAGCGCCGAGCCGCGGCCCTGGAGGCCGAAGCGAATGCCCGTCCACGCATTGGGCAGGCTCGTGAGGATCGCGAGCACGACCACGCCGACGAGCGCGTCCGGGACCGACCAGGCAGCGGCCAGGTCGGTGGCGGCGCGTACGGCGCCGACGCTGCCGGCCACGATCACGGCGAGGGCCAGGAGGAGCACCGCGAGCAGGCCCGCGGCCTCCCGCCACGAGTGACGGGTCTGCGGCTCACGCCGAGGCTCCCGCGCGAGCAGCACGAGGTACGTGACCGCGACGGCCCCGACGAGCGCGCCGCCCGCGGCGCCGCCGAGCGCGCCCGCCGCCACCGCGAGCATCACGGCGAGCAGCGACAACCCGGCCACGGCCTCCAGCTGGAACGTGTCGTGCTCGGCACGTATGCGGCCGGTGATGAGCGCGCTGAGGCCGAGCATCGCGGCGAGGTTGAACGCGTTCGAGCCGACGACGACCCCGATCGCGACCGCATGCTCGTGCTGGACGAGGGCCGAGATCGCGGACGAGATCTCGGGCGCGTCGGCGGCGAACGCCGTGAGGAGGCCGAGCAGCGCTTCGGGCAGGCCGAGCCGCAGTCCGGCGCGGTCGAGTCGCCGTGCGAATTGCGCGGACGCCAGCAGCATCAGCGCGATCGACGCGACGAAGACTGGGGCGGCGAGGATGGGCGTCATCGGCTCTCGCCGACCAGCCTTCCCGGCACACCGAGCCGAACGCTAGCGCAGGAGCTGCTTAAGGAGCCGGGTCGGGCGGCGGTTCGAACTGCTCGAGATCCGCCTCGGCTGCCTCTGCGTCCTCGAGCCCCGCGAACCCGGAGACTCCGCCGGCGGCCACGCTGCCCGGCGCCGTCTCCTCAGCGGACGCGTTGTCCGAGGATGGAGAGAACAGCCGCCGGATCCAGTCCCCCAGGCTCATCGCGCAAGAGCATACGCCATGATCCGACGGTGATCGTTTCGCTCCACGTTGCGGTCGGCGGCGCGGCCGGCGCCCTGGTCCGCTCGCGAACGCTCGCCCTGCTCCTCGGTCCGCCGCTGCACGTCGCCGGCGACCACGTGCCCCACGAGGACATTCCGGACCGGAGCTTCGAGATCGGCAGCGGCCTCGTCGCCCTCGGGCTGCTCGCGGCGCGGCGCGGCCCGCTCGACCCTTCGGTGCTCGGCGGTGCCGCGGCGGCGATGCCCGACCTCGAGCATCTCGTCCCGTGGCCGCGGCTCCGCGGAGAGAAGCTCTTCCATCGCGGCGGCGGCCGGCACGGTGTGGGGATCTCGACGGAGGCCCAGCTCCTGCTCGCCGGCGCGGTCGTGGGGCTCCTCCTGGCGCGACGCGGGTAGCCTCGCCGGGTGAAGGTCGGCATCGTCGTCCCGTACTCCTGGTCGTTCGGCGGCGGGGTCGTCGACCACGCCGAGGCGCAGACCCGGGCGCTGGCGGCAGTCGGGATCGAGGCGCGGCTGCTGATCGGCAACGATCCGCCCGGCTCGTTCAGCCGGATCCTCCACCCGCGCGAGGGGCGTCCGGGCCCTCCGCCTACGAGCGTGATCCCGCTCGGCCGCTCGGTGATCGTGCCGGGGAACGGGGCGCTCTCGAACCTCGTCCTGAGCCCGCACGCGCTGCCGCAGCTCCGTCGCGTGCTTGCGCGGGAGCGTTTCGACCTCATCCACGTGCACGAGCCGCTCGCGCCGATGCTCAGCCCGGCCGCGCTGGCGCTCTGGGACGGGCCGACGGTCGCGACGTTCCACGCGGCCGGCGACTCGGCCTGGCGGCGGCTCGCGGAGCCCCTGTGGGGCTTCCTGCTCGATCGGATCGACCTCCGCGTCGCCGTCTCCGAGCAGGCGCGTCTCGCGGCTTCCCCGTTCGCGCCCGGTCACTACGAGGTGATCCCGAACGGCGTCGACATCCCGCCGGGGATCGATCCGGGCAATCGCGCCGACAGCATCGTCTTCGCCGGGCGCCACGATCCGCGCAAGGGCCTGCCGGTGCTCCTCCGGGCGTGGCCCCGCCTGCGCGGCACGGGAATCCGCCTGCGCGTGCTCGGTGCGGATCCGCTCGCCGTCCGCCTGCTGCTGGCGCGTCTCCGCCTGTCGGAGCAGGGGATCGACATCCTCGGCTTCGTCGACGACGACGCGCTCACGGAGGAGCTCGCGGCGGCAAAGCTGCTCGTGGCGCCGTCACTCGGCAACGAGAGCTTCGGCATGACCATCACGCGAGCCTTCGCCTGCGCGACGCCGGTCGTCGCTTCCGACATCCCCGGCTACCAGGAGGTCGTCGCCGAGGGGACCGGCGCACTCGTTCCGCCCGGCGACCCGGAGGCGCTCGCCGCTGCGCTCGCTTCGCTCCTGAGGGACGAGGCCGCGCGGGCCGAGCGCGGCCGCGCGGCGCGAGCGCGTGCCGAGCGCGAGTACGCGTGGCCGCTGCTGGCCCGCCGTCTCGCGGCGTGCTACGAGCGCGTGCTAGTCGGCTAGGCGGGAGGCGCCGGCAAGCCGGAGCATCCGCGGCCCGACGAGCTTGAGGAGCCGGCTCGGCGTCTCGACGATCGGCTCGCCGTCGCCGCCGCTCAGCTCCGCGATCGTCGCGTCGACGCGGCGCTTCACCTCGAGCACGCCGGCGCGCAGCCCGAGCTCGTCGAGGCGCACCGCGAGTCGCTTCATGTTCATCACGTAGTAGTAGATCGAGTCGACGTCCGGCCCGTACGACTCCGCGAGGTGCGCGTCGATCAGGCCGCGCGACGCCTTGGCGCGCCGCACCATACGGTCGGCGAGATCCATGTAGTCGCTGCAGATGCCGAGCAGCCGCTCGGCGGCGCCCTCGTACTCCTCGAGGAAGCGGTGCGTCGCGAGGACGGCGATGCGGACGTGGCGGCCCTCGTCGCGGCGCACGTTCGTCTGACCCTCCTTCATCCCCGGCAGGTGGTAGACGTCGTAGAGCGCGTTGCCCTTGGCCCGACGGATGACGACGTCGCTGTTCGCCACGACATCCTCGCTGATCACGCCGTAGATGAAGATCGCCGTGTAGACGTCTTCGAGGGGACGGTTCGGCCGGAGCAGCTGTCGCATCTCGACCTCGAAGCGGTCGAAGAGGATCTCCGCGACGAAGTTGTTGTACTTCTTCGCCACGCGGTCGGCGTCGGAGAGCTCGATCCCGAGCACCTCGGTCGCGACCCGGAGCAGGCTGCCCCGGTGCATCCGCTCATCGTGCTCCTGGGTCATCAGCGCCGCGCGCATCGCCTCGTACTCCGGCTCCTGCGGGAGCGCCGCGACGATCCGGTCCATCCAGTCGTCGACGATCGACTCGGCGCGATAGATCGTCCCGAAAACCCGCTTCACCGCTTCCTGCTGCCTGCGCGACAGCCCGCGGAAGCTCTCGGCGTCGGTCGAGAGGTCGACGCTGTAGGCGTCCCAGGTATGCGTGTGCGCGGCGGCGAGGATGTCCCCGAAGGTCCGCCAGCCGCCGGTGATCTGGCGGTCCGCGGCCTCGTCGTCGGCGATGAGGGCGTCGATCTCGTGCAGCAGCCGCGCGATCTTCTCGCTGCGGCGCGCGGGAGCTAGATCGGTCACGTCAGATGGGAGGCTCGCCGCCGTGTCCACGTCGAATACTTTACGCCGCGAAAGCGAGGGTGGGAGGGGCCGCGCCTGGGCGGAGCCCCTCCCATCGACTACCTCAGGAGTGGTTCCAGGTGACGGAGAAGTTGCCCGAGCTGATGGAGCTCGGCTTCGCCTTCACCGTGGACCCGGACTGCATCGTGATCGGATCGATGCCGGGGGTGCTGCTCGTGAGCAGCGCGCCGTTGGCCTTCGCGCTCGAGAAGCTCACCGTGCCGAAGTTCGCGAGCGGCAGGACGCCGCCGCTGCTGGACGGGGCCTCAGCGATGACCTCGGCCGACGCCAGCTTGGCCGACTTGAGCCGCGCAGTCGTCGTCCTGGTCCAACCCTGGGTGCTGTCCGTGATCGTCAGGGTGAAGCTGCCGGAGCCGTTCGTCGTGACCGACGCCGACATGCTGTCGCCCGATCTCACCGGGTTGCTGTAGTTGCTCGGGAACTTCGGATACATCTCGTACCAGGCGTAGTACTGGGGTGTGGAACCGGAGCAGTCGGAGTCGGTGCCGGTCTGCTCGACCGTGCCCGAGGTGTCTCCGTCGAGCCCGACCCAGAAGCTCGAATAGGCCGTGCCCGCGCACGACACCGCCGGCACCTTCCACGACGAGGAGACCTGCGTGTACCGACCGCCGGTCACCGCATAGCCGGACCAGTTCGTGCTGGTCGAGTTCGTGAGCTTGTGCATCCGGGCCTGCCGGACGCTCGAGGTCGCTCCGCCGGCTGTCGCAGACAGCGCAGCTGCAATGGCGAGGACCCCCACGAGGGCGCCGCAGAGATAGCGCCTACTCATCACGCCTCCTTGGTTGACGACAACGACAAGAGGTCTGGAACGTAGTTGCTCGGGCTGTCGGACACAAGCCCCGAGTACCCTCGAAACGTGGACGACGGGGGGCTGACCGGGGCAGCGCTGCGCACGGTGTTCATCGCGCTCATGCTCGGCATGTTCCTGGCCGCGCTCGACCAGACGATCGTCTCGAATGCGCTGCCGACCATCGTCGGCGACCTCGGCGGGCTCGACCACCTCTCCTGGGTCGTCACCTCGTACCTGCTGGCGTCGACGATCTCGACGCCGGTCTACGGGAAGTTCGGCGACATGTTCGGCCGGAAGCCCGTCTTCCTCGCCGCGATCCTGGTCTTCCTCGCCGGGTCGATGCTCGCCGGCCTTTCGCAGTCGATGGCCGAGCTGATCGGCTTCCGTGCGCTCCAGGGGGTCGGCGCCGGCGGCCTCATGGTCGGCGCGCAGGCGATCATCGCCGACATCGTCCCGCCCCGTGAACGCGGCCGCTACATGGGTCTGATCGGCTCGGTCTTCGCCGTGGCCTCGGTCGCCGGCCCGCTGCTCGGCGGCTTCCTCGTCGACAGTCTGTCGTGGCGCTGGGTCTTCTACGTGAACCTGCCGATCGGCGCGCTCGCGGTGGTGATCGTGAGCACGCGACTGCACCTCCACACCCCGCATACCCGCCACCGGATCGACGTCAACGGCATCGGTCTGCTCGCCGGCGGCGTCGGCGCGCTGATCCTGCTGGCGACCTGGGGCGGCAGCCAGTACGCGTGGGGCTCGAGCACGATCCTCGGCCTCGGCGTGGCCGGTGTCGTGCTCGTCGCCGTGTTCGTCTGGTGGGAGCGGCGGGCCGAGGAGCCGATCCTGCCTCTCCACCTCTTCCGGTCGCGCGTGTTCAGCGTCGCGAACGCGATGGGCTTCACGATCGGGATGGCGATGTTCGGGGCGATCATCTTCATTCCGCTCTATCTGCAGATCGTCTACGGCGTGACTCCGACGAGCTCCGGCCTGCGCACGCTGCCCCTCATGGCCGGGCTGCTCGTGGCCTCGATCCTCTCGGGTCGGGCGATCAGCCGTGTCGGCCGCTACAAGGCGTTCCCAATCGCCGGGACGGCCCTCCTCGTCGTCGGCATGTACCTGCTCTCGCTGCTCGGGGCCGGCACGGCCTCGTGGATCGCCTCCGTCTACATGATCGTGGTCGGCGTCGGGCTCGGCCTCGTGATGCAGGTGCTCGTGCTGGTCGTCCAGAACGACGCGAGACCCGAGGAGATCGGGGTCGCCACCTCGTCCGCCACGTTCTTCCGCGGAGTCGGCGGCGCGTTCGGCGTGGCGATCTTCGGCACGATCTTTGCCTCGCGGCTCTCCCATCGCCTCGCCGGCCTGCCGCGGAGCGTCACGGCCCATCTCGGCAGCGGCGTCCAGCTCAACCCGAAGCAGATCGAGCTTCTGCCGCCGCACGCGCGCCTCGACGTGCTGCACGCGTTCGCGAGCTCGCTGCACGGCGTCTTCCTGTTCGGAATGGCGCTCGCCGCGGTGCCCTTCGGCCTCTCGTGGCTCCTCAGGGAGGTGCCCCTGCGTACCACGGTCGCCCGCGCTGCCGACTCGGCTCCGCCGGAGCCGTCGGGCCAGATCGCGTGGGAGGCGACCGACCCTTAGCGGTCGAGGAAGCGTAGCGCGGCCTGGGCGGCGTGGTAGCCGCACATCCCGTGCACACCGCCGCCGGGCGGCGTCGAGGCCGAGCAGACGAAGACGCCCGGCAGCGGCGTCGTGTAGGGCGAGAGACGTGCGACCGGCCGGGTGAAGAGCTGTGAGAGCGTTGCGGCTCCGCCGTTGATGTCGCCACCGACGATGTTCTCGTTGTGGCGTTCGAGGTCCGCGGGCGCGAGCGTCGAGCGCGCGGCGATCCGCTCTCGGAAGCCGGGTGCAAAGCGCTCGACCTGCCGTTCGATCCGTTCGGTCTGATCGGCGGTCGAGGCGTTCGGGACGTGGCAGTAGGCCCACGCGGTGTGCCGGCCGGCGGGCGCGCGGGTCGGGTCGAAGAGGCTCGGCTGCGCGAGCAGGACGTATGGCCGCTCGGCGATCCGGCCGCGCCACGGCGCCGCCTCCGAGGCGGCGATCTCCGCGAGCGAGCCTCCGAGATGAACGGTCGCCGCGCGGGCGCACCCCTCCGCCCGCCACGGGATCGGGCCGTCGAGCGCCCAGTCGAGCTTGAACACGCCGGGCCCGTAGCGGTAGCGCTCGAGACCTCGGCGGTAGCGCGAAGGAAGGCGATCGCCCGCGAGCCTCAGCAGCCCGCGCGGGGTCACGTCGAGCAGGACGGCACGCGCCGCGTCGAGCTCGGCGAGCGAGCCGACCCGATGCCCCGTCTCGATCTCGCCGCCGAGGGAACGGAGGTGCGAGGCGAGCGCGTCGGCGATCTGCTGCGAGCCACCGCGCGGGAAAGGCCAGCCGCCGTCGTGGCCGAGGAGCCCGAGCATGAGCCCGAACGCGGCGCTGGGCGGTCGCCCGAGCGGCAGCATCGAATGGGCGGCGAGCCCGGCGAAGAGAGCGCGGGCCTGCTCGCCGCGGAACGAGAGCCGTGCGAGCGCCGTTGCCGGAAGCAGGGCGCGTGCTCCGAACCGGCCGAGCGTGAGCGGATGCGCGGGCACGTGCAGCGGCGCGAGAACGTCGTCGAGCAGCGGCTCGGCGGCACGGACGAGAGGTGCGAAGAGCTCCCGCCACCGGTCGTCGTCGCCGCCGAGCGTCGTCGCTCGCGCCTCCGGTGAGCGCTCCAGCAGTGCGGCGGTTCCGTCGTCGAACGGGTGCGCGAGCGCCGCCGGCGGCTCGATCCACTCCAGGCCGTGCCTCTGCAGCGGCAACGTGCGGAAGAACGGCGACGCCGCTCCGAGCGGGTGGATCGCCGAGCACACGTCGTGCACGAACCCCGGCAGCGTCAGCTCGGCCGAGCGTGCGCCCCCACCGACGGAGTCGGCCGCCTCGATCACCCGGACCGACAGCCCGGCCTGCGCCAGCACGATCGCCGCGGCCAGCCCGTTCGGTCCCGCGCCCACGACGATCGCGTCGGACATCGGAGGAGCCTAGTAACCGGCCGCGGAGGGTTGTAGCCTCCCCCCGTTCGTCAAGCGAGGGCAAAGGAGCCAGACGATGACGGCACTGCGGCGCGGAGCCTGGGTGGGATTGAAGTACGTGACGTCACTCTTCTTCCTCGGAGTGGTCGTGCAGTTCTTTCTCGTGGGGTACGGCCTCTTCGCGATGAAGCACGGGGCGACGATCGACAACGCCAAGAGTCTCGATGCGCACCGCGGTCTCGGGTTCATCCTGTCGGACTTCGGCGCCATTCTGCTGTTGATCCTCACGTTGCTCGCCTGGCCGGCACGTCGGCTGCGGATGGCGTGGATCCTGCTCGCCGTGCTGGCATTCGTGCAGGGGATTCTCGCGACGGTGGGCTTCCACCACTGGGGCGTCGGCATGTTCCACCCGGTGAACGCGCTGCTCTTGCTGGGCCTATCCGGCCGGCTCGCTCATTACGCGTGGACGAGCGGGAAGGCGAGCGCGGGAGAGACCGCGCCTGCCGCCGCCCCGAGCGGTTAGGGCGGCTCGCGCGATTCTCCATCCGCATAGTGAAAACAACCCACTCCGGGGGTCCGTGCTGGGCGCCTCTGCTGGATAATCCGGTGTCGGGATATGGCGTGGAAACGGCGATCGACGGGCGGGATTCAGCAGCTTGCGGAGGAGCGCAAGGTCCTCGCTGAGCGGTACACGATCGACGCCGACGAGGCGCAAAGACGCGCGCAGGTAACGGCCCCACCAGTCGAGATCGGCGCTGCAGCCCCAACTCGCGCTGCGAAGGCCGAGGAGCGGGCGCGCCGGGAAGCCGGGCGGCAGGCTGTCGAGGCGGAGGCCCGCCACCTTGCAGCGACCGAAGAAGCGGCGCGACGTTCGGTCGAGGCTCGGCGCGAGCGGCTGGCGGCTCTGGCGGAGGCCCGTCGCGCCGCGGAGGCCGAGCGCGAGCGGCGGGCGGCTGAAGCGGATGCCCGCCGGAGCGCGGAAGCCGAGGCGGCTGCGCGTCGTGCTGCCGAAGCCGAGCGTCCGCGGCTCGCGGCGAAGGCGGAGGCGCGCCGTGCCGCAGAGGCTCTGCGTGAGCGGCAGGCCGGCGAGGCGGAGGCCCGCCGTATTGCCGAAGAGCAGACGCGTCTCGAGGCCGAGGAGGCTCGCCGCCTTGCGGAGGCCGAAGAAGCGGCGCGACGTTCGGTCGAGGCTCGGCGCGAGCGGCTGGCGGCTCTGGCGGAGGCCCGCCGTGCCGCGGAGGCCGAGCGCGAACGGTGGGCGGCTGAGGCGGATGCGCGTCGCAGCGCGGATGCCGAGGCCGAGGCGCGTCGTAGGGCCGGGGTCGAGCGTGAGCGGCTGGTGGCGAAGGCGGAGGCCCGTCGCGCCGCAGAAGCAGCGCGAGAGCGGCAGGCGGCGGAGGAGAAGGAGCGCCGCGCTGCCGAGGCCGAGCGTGAGCGGCAAGCAGCCGCGGCGGAGGCGCGCCGCATCGACGAGGAACAGGACGAGGCACGTCGCACGGCCGAAGCCGAGCGTGAGCGACAGGCGGCTGAAGAGGAGGCTCGCCGTGCCGCCCAGGCGAGGCGTGAGCGGCAGGCCGCCGACCAGGAGGCGCGCCGCGCGGCGGAGGCTGATCAGGAGCGACGTCTAGCCGCGCTGGCCGCCGGACAAGCCTCGGCGCCTGCGATGTCCCCGCAAGCCGTTCTCGCTCAGCAGCCCGTTCCCGGGATGAGCGTCGAGCCGCCGGCCGACGACGACAACCCGGGGTCGGCATCGGAAGAGGAACAGCCCGCTGCCGACTCCGAGCTGCCGATCTACCGCTGGCTCGGCAGGAAGTAGTCTGCGCGTACCCGGACGCGAGGGCCGTGCACGGCATCGAGTTCGAGTGAGACGTCCTGACCCGCGGGGCCGAAGGAGGCCTTACCGTCTGTGGATGCCGTGCAATGTCCGCGTCTGCACGTGGTTTCGGCACCTGGCAGCCATCTCAGGCTGGACCATGGTCCAGTCGGGCCAGGACCATCGTCCGACAGACCGGGCTACTGCGAGAGGAACTTCGTGGACGCGAGCAGCGCGTCGACTCGCTTCACGTTCTGCGCGAGGCCCGGCCCTCGTAGACACGCGGTGAGCTCCATGAGGGTGGACGGGAGAGGCCTGGTCGCGACCAGGACGTCGATCGTTCGGTCGGCACCGATCGCGCGGCACGTCCCTCCCGTGGCATCGAGACGGCGCGCGGGCCGGCCGTCGAGGGTGATCTGTGCGCCCGGGCCGAGCGCCGAGGCGGGTGGGCCGCTCGCATTCCACGTGATCAGCACACCGCCTGGCCGGAGGCGTCGCACGGGGAAGCCGCACTTCGTCGTGTTTCCCTGCGTCGCGCACGGGTTCTCCACCCGCTGCGTGCTCAGGTAGACGAGCGGGCGGAAGTGGAGCTCGCCCGGCCATCGGAACGGATACGCCTGCCACGCCGCCGGATGGACGAAGCTGAGGGAGGGGCTCGCATACCGGGCCGGCAGCGGCCTCTTGGACGCGGCCTGCGCGCCGGCTCCGCCGCCACATCCGCTCATCGCGGCTGCGACGGCTGCGATCCCTGCCACGCACAGGAGAGCGCGCGGGGTCAGGCGAGCTTCCATACCCTTGTCTCGTACCTGTCGACGGAGGCTGGAGCTCGGCCCGAACGGCCAACGTCCTCTCATCGAAAGGCCTGGGCGACGAGTGTCATTGCGAGGGTGACGATCGTTACGGCCACGAAGATCAACCCGAGCTGCACGAGGCGCGCGCCGACGAGCGCAGCCAGCGATCGCGCAAACGGCACGGCGGGAAACGCTGGAGGGTCGTGCGGCGGCGGCCGGCGAAGCCGGGTGGTCGCAAGTGGCGGCCGCACCGGCGCTCGCTTGAGTTCCGGCACGGCCGGGGTTCGTGGAGGGCGGCGCTCCGGTATCGGCCAGACCGGGTCGCCGAGAGCTGCGATGACGCGAGCTCGAAGCTCCGGTGGAAGCACGAGCACGAGCTCGGGCGAGAGCGGTTCAACAGGTGCGAGTACGGCGGCGTCCACAGCGGCGGCTCCTCAACTGGTCACGTTCGTGGTCGCGCGACGGATTCCGCCTTGCAGTCCGGTCGCAATGCGTAGCCGAACCGGCAGCCCGGTCCAGCCAAAAAGGCTGGTCGAACGGATCCTCGAAGAGTGAAGTTGAGATGTCGTGCTGCGGCTGCGGAGGCTTGTTGTCGGCTGCGCGCTCGGCTCCGCCGGCGCGACGGTCGCGTTCGTCCTCGTGGCGAGCCTCAACTTCGAATATCGCGCTCCGGCTCTTCATGTGGCTCTCGAGACGACGGCCGCGATCACGGCGTCGGCGGCTGCCTTCCTCCTGCTGGGCCGCTTTTGGCGGACCGGATTTCTCGACCAGCTGATCCTGTCGGCCGGCCTCACGCTGCTCGCGCTCTCGAACTTCGCGTTCGCGGCGCTGCCGGCGGTGTTCGACCTGAGCACCAATCGCGCGTCTGCCTGGAGCATGCTCTTCACGATCGCGCTCGCGGCGCTCCTCATCTGCGTCGCGGCGTTGCTCCCGCGGCTCCGGCTCAGCGACGGCCCGCACTGGGCGTTGATGGTCTACAGCGGCACCCTGCTGTTGGCGGTCGCCGGGACCCTGCCGATGGCCGCCAATCCTCAGTTCGTGCCGCACGGTGTGGAATCCGCCCTCTCCGGCGACGCGCATCCGAGCTTCGCCGGCACCGCGCAGGTCGTGCTCGCGTCGCTCTACATCCTTGCTGCGCTCGGCTTCGCGCGGCGTCACCGTCTGGCGAACGACGAGCTCAGCGGCTGGCTGGCGGTCGGCTGCATCCTCGCCGCGGCGAGCCGCGTGAACTACTTCTTCCACCCTGCGATCCTGCAGAACTGGGTCTACACCGGCGACGTCTTCCGCCTCGGCTTCTACCTCGCTCTGCTGATCGGTGCCGCGCGCGAGATCGCGTCCTACTGGACGATGGTCGTCGCCGCCGCCTCGCTCGAGGAGCGACGCCGGCTCGCCCGCGACGTCCACGACGGTCTCGCGCAGGAGATCGCATTCATCGCCAGGAACGTGAAGCTGCTGCGCGAGCAAGGTGCCGCGCCTCAGCTCGTGGACCGGATCATGCTCAGCGTGGGGCGGGCGCAGGAGGAGTCGCGGCGTGTCGTCGGTGCGCTCGGGGCACGGCTGGACGAGCCGTTGGACAAGGCGCTCGCGCAGGCCGTGCTGGAGGCGGCGAATCGATACGGCGCGTCTGTCGACATGGAGCTTGCGACCGGCATCGTCCTGTCGCCGCGCGAGCGGGAGGCCGTCGTGCGAATCGCGTCGGAGGCCGTCTCGAATGCGGCGCGGCACAGCGGCGTCGAGGTCTTGCGGCTCTACCTGAAACGGCTCGAGGCGGGCATGCGGCTCGAGGTCGTAGATGACGGAGCCGGCTTCGACGACGACGAGCCGCGGAGCGGCTTCGGACTGGTCACGATGCGGGACCGTGCTGATGCGCTCGGTGGGAAGCTGCGGATCGACTCTCGTCGTGGAGCCGGCACCCGGGTGGAGCTCGAGCTGTGAACGTGGTCGAACCGCCCTCGGAGCTTCGCGTGTTGATCGCCGACGACCATGCGCCGACGCGCGACGACGTTCGCCGGGCGCTCACCGACGGCGGTTTGGTCGTGTGCGCCGAGGCCGCCGACGCCGCTCACGCGGTGCAGCAGGCGCTCGAGACACGGCCCGACATCTGCCTCCTCGATGTCCAGATGCCGGGCGGTGGAGTCGCCGCCGCGTGGGAGATCGCCGCGCGTCTGCCGACCACGAAGGTCGTGATGCTCACGGTCTCGGAAGAGGATGGAGACCTCTTCCGGGCGCTCCGTGCCGGTGCGGTGAGCTACCTCGTCAAGGACATCGACCTCGGCGCCCTGCCGCGGGCCTTGCGCGACGTTGCCGACGGGAAGGCCGCGATTCCCCCCGAGCTCGTCACTCGTATGGTCATGCAGTTTCACTCCAACGATCCGCGCTTTCGCAGGACCGAGGTGGGAGCGGAATTCGGGCCCCGGCTGACGAGCCGCGAGTGGGACGTGCTCGCGGGCCTGGCGGAGGGCCTTTCGACACGCGACATCGGTAGACGGCTTCAGCTCAAGCCGAGCGGCGTGCGCGCGCACATCTCCGCGGTGGTCCAGAAGCTCGGGGTGAAGAACCGCCACGAGGCGGTCGCGTTCTTCCACGAAGCGTCGAACGCCTGATTTCGCGCGCCGTGCGACGAAGCCGCCGCGGAGCGTCAGCGGTCGCGCGCGGAGGACGCGGTCAGCGGCAGCGGCTTCGCGTCGCCGGTTCGCGTTCCCTCCGCGAAGGCCCACAGCTTGTTGGCTGTGAAGCTGAACGGCGTCACGAGGACGATCGCCGTCGCCTGGGCTGCGAGGTGTCCCGTGCCTGCGGCGACGAACATGATCAGGAAGAGCTGGTTCGCGCCGAGCGACAGCCCTGAAACGACGAGCGCGCGCAAGCCCTGGCCGAGGAGGGGCGCGCGGCCGGAGCGGAACGTCCAGATGCGATTCCAGACGTAGTTGCTCCCGGCGGCGATCAGGAAGGAGACCGCCGCGGCCGCGAGGTAGTGCAGGCCGGCGGCGAGCAACGCCGCGTAGACGGCGAGGTTGACGGCGTAGCCCGAGGCGCCGACCGCGCAGAAGCGCAGGAACTGGTTCTCGAGCAGACGACGAGCGACCCGGATCACCACCTCAGCTTGTTCCGTGAGTACGGGATCTGCGTCCACCAAACGGGTGGGGCGCCCCTGTCCGCCAGTCAAGTTCGCCGGGTGGCTACTGACGGTGCGGCGGATCTTCAGGTCCCAGGTTCCTGCGGCGGGCCCGGATCGCCTCGACTGCCTCGGCGCCTGTTTCACGGCCCTCTGCGTCTTGCCACAGCCGGGTCATCGGGTCGTCGGTGTAGCTCGACGGCTCCTCGCCGAGCGGAAACGCGTCCTCGCCCTGGTCGTCGCGGTAAAGGTCGGACATCGGCGGCACCCCGTCGGTGCGGTCGCTAACCGCCTGCAGCTTCTCGGTTCGTGCTGCGAAAGGGGCGAACGTCCTCCTCTGCCGCCTCCGAGACCACGGGGTCGGCCCCGAGCGCGTCGAGTCCGCGCTGCAGGAAGTCGACGGACCGGCGCTGGACGTCGGCGGCGAGGAGCTTGTACTGCTCGGCCTCGGCTGCGAGCCGCCGCCGCTCGGCCTCGGCGTCCTCGATGAGCCGCCTTGCCTCCGCCTGCGCTTCGGCAACCAGCCGCTGTGCCTCTTCTTTCGCCGGCTCGAGCAGACCCTCGGCTTCGCTGCGGATCGCCTGCGCGTCCGTTTCGGCTTCGGCTCGGAGCGCCTGGCTCGCCTTGTGCGCGTCGACCATCGCCTCGCCCACGAGGAGCTCGGCCTGCGTCTTCGCTTCCTCGAGCCGGCTCTCCAGCCGTTCGCGTTCCCGCTTCCAGGTCTCGCGCGCCTGCCGCAGCTCCGCCACGTCGCGGTTCAGGCGCTCGATCGTGTCCGCGGCGCGCGCGAGCAGCTCCTCGGCGGCCCCGCGGTGAAAACCGAGCGCCGCCTGCGAGGGCAGGTCGTGCTGGCGCAGGTCGCTCGGGGCCAGATACGCCCAGGACTCACTTTCGCGGGAATCGGGCTTGCGACCCATCTAGCCCAGCTTACGCCGACGCGCCCGCCGCCGCCTAGGAATCGGCATGGTCAGCAGAGCGGCGAAGCCGAGCAGGGAGCCGCCCAGCACCACGAAGAACAGAACCTGCCGGGGCGTGCTCAGACCCTCCGTCGTCGAGCCCGAAGCCGGGTCGGTCGTCGGATCGGTCGTCGTGGTGTCCGTCGTGGTCGTGGGGTCCGTCGTGGTCGTGGTGTCCGTGGTCGTCGCGTCGGTAGTGGTCGCCGCGTCGGTCGTGGTGCTGTTCGTCGTATCGGTCGGGTCGGGATCCGTGGAAACCGGTGGAGGCGGTCCCGGATCTGCAGCCGGATCCGGCGGCGGGTCGGTCAGGCCGGTGCCGGTGAAGGTGACCGAGCCGTCGGTTCCGCTGTGGTTGCCGGCCGCCCCGCCGCTGCTGCCGGTCCCCGTGACGGAGATGCCGGTGACCGTGAAGCCGCCGGCGCCGCCGCTGAATCCGGAGCCGCCGCCGCCGCCGCCGGACGAGCCGGTCTTGGCCCCACCGCCTCCGCCGCCCGAGGCGTAACCGCCGCCGCCGCCGCCGCCGCCGTTGCCGCCGCCGCCGCCGACCCCGCCGTTGCCGCCGCTTCCGTGCGTGTCGCTGCCGCCGCTGCCGTTCGTCCCGCCGGTGTCGCCCGTGCTGTTTGCGGCCGTGCCACCCAGCCCTCCGACGAGCGGCGACGTCTTGCCGCCTGTGCCGCCGGTGGTGCCGGACACGGTGCCGTTCGCGCCGGTGTTGCCGCCGCTGCCGGCTCCTCCCGCGCTGTCGCCGCCGCCGCCGCCGCCGCCGACGACCACGATCGGCGAGTTGCCGCTGGTGAGGATGCACGTCGCCGCTCCGCCGGCGCCGCCGACGACCATGTGAGAACCTCCGGCGCCGCCGTTGGCGCAGCCGCTACCGCCGGTTGCGCCGACGTTGCTCTCGCCGCCGCCACCACTGCCGACGACGACGTTGAGGTTCGTCGGCGTGCTGCTGTCGGGCACGTTGATCGTGCCGGACATGAACCCGCCTGCCGCTCCGGCCGCGGTCGCGCTGCCGCCGCCCGCGCCCTTGATCGTGAACGAGAACGAGGTCACGTGCGGCGCGATGGTCAGCACGTACGTGTTCGCGGTCGAGACGGTGAACGAGTTGGTCGTCGTGAACGTCGAGACACCGCTCGTGCCGGTGTTCCCGGCACCGTCGGACTGCGCGGCTTGGGCGGTGTACGTCGTGTTCGTGTACAGCGCCTGCGTGATGGACGGGGTGAACGTCCAGCTCGTGCCGGAGCGGGTGGTCGTGTACGTCTCGGCAAGGGTGCCGCTGTTCTGGTTGCACGAGCTCTGAGTGCCTGTGCAGACGTAGATCGTCACGGTGGCGCCGTCGGCGCTCGCCGTCGTGGTGGCCGCCTGGTTCCCGGCCGCGCCGCTGAAGGTCGGCTGCAGCGAGACGTTCGTCGCCGCGTTGGCCGGCGCGGTCATCGTGACCGTCGGCGAAGTCGTGTCGACGACGAACGTGTTCGCGCTGCTCGTGCCGGCGTTGCCGGCGGCGTCGGCCTGCGACGCCTGCGCCGTGTACTGCGCATTGGCCGCCAATGCCGTGGTGGGGGCGACCGACCACGAACCGCCGCTTTCGGTTGTCGTCAGGGTCTGCAGCAAGGCGCCACTCGTGTTCGGGCCGGAAAAGATCTTCACGGTCACGGTGGTGGAGTCGGCACTGTGCGTGGAGTCAGCCGCCTGGTTTCCGGCCGTCCCCGAGAACGTCGGCTTGGTGTCGTTCGCGAACGAGTTGTTCGCCGGCGCCGTCAGGGTGACCGACGGCGCCGCCGTGTCGTAGAGGAACGTCGCGGTCGTCTCCTGGCCCGAGGCCGTGGTGTTGCCCACGCCGTCCGTCGCCTGGACGAGCACCGTGTACGTGTCGTTCGCCGGAGGTGTGAATGCGTACGACCACGACGTCGTTCCGCTCGCACCGTTGAAGATCGGGGTCGCGCTCGTCACGAACGCGGTTCCGTCCCAGTACCTCGACGCGCTGTTCTCGATCGCGACCTTGACGTTGGCCACGCCGCTCGGATCGGAAGCCGTGCCACAGATCCCCGTCACCGTCCCCGAGGAGCATTTGTTCGCGAACCCGGCCGCGTTGTAGGACGTCCCGTTGACCGGGAAGCCGATCGTGGTAGTCGGCGCTGTCGCATCCACACTCGCCGCGGTGCTGACCTCGTTCGACGTGGCGCTCCAGGCGTTGCCGCCGAAGTGGGCGACGACCTCGTAGAAGTAGGTCCCGTTCGCAGAGACCGTGTCCGTACAGGAGGAGGTGTTGAACGGCAGCGACCCGCCGCAGCCTCCGCTCCCCAGAGTGGAATACGTGCCGCCGCTGCCGAGCTTGCGCTGCACCGTGTAGCTGATGCCGCTGTTCTTGGAGCTGTCGGAGAGAGAAGCCTGGCTCGTCCAGGTGATCGTGATGGACGCGCCCGAGGTGCCGGGCGCGGAGATCGTCGCCGGAGAGAAGGTGGCGACGCTCGCCTGGCCCGTGCCGCTGCCGCTGGAGAGGAAATAGGCAAGTGCGACTCCGGCGACGGCAAGTGCGGCGATCGCTGTCAACAGGCCGCCGCGGAACAGGCGACGGGAACGCCGTGCCGGCGGGTGGGCGGCGCTCGCGTAGTCGGTGTTCGTGTGTCGCTTCATGGGTGACTAGCTGACGAGAGCCGTGAGGCCGACCGGCGCGCTCTGGCAGGCGTCCTGGTTGGCGTTGTTTTCGACGAGCTGGATCGTGAACGAGCGGGTGATGTGGCCGCCCGGCGGGATGTCGGCGTTGACGCCGACCGTGTCGGTCGTGCCCACCGGCTTTCCGTCGATGGAGAAATCGGCTGCGTTGCAGTCGGGGCGGCCGGCGAGCGTTTGCTTCCAGCCGGGGCTCACCTCGTACGTGATCTGGTGCACGTACTCAGCGCCCTGCCCGTTGTTCGCGATGGTGACCTGCACGGTGTCGACGACCTTGTTGGCGCTCGTGAGCGAAGACGGGTAGAGGGCCCCGCCGGTGAGCGGTCCGACGCTCACGCCGAACAGGGTGGGAGCGCCGACCCCGAAGCTCGCGCCGAAGGTGTTGTCGTAGCTGGCGGGGATCGTCTGCGTCTCGCAGGTGCTCTGGTCACCGCTGTCGCTCATCGAGATGCTCGGCGCGGTGACCCCAGGCGCGTGCACCGGGTCGGGCAGCGTGATCGAGCCACTGCCGGGCACCGTGATCGGCTGGACGGGTGAGACGTTCGACTGTGTGAGCGTGAACCAGCTCGCCTGGCAGCCCGCGGGAATCGCGCCGAGGCCGACAGTGAGGCTGGTGATCGTGACCGGGCCGCTGTTGGGGTTCGTGATCGTCGTCTGGAACGAGCTCGAGGGCCCGCCGGGGTAGACGGTTCCGGCGTTGCCGCTCATCGTCAGCGGCTCGGCTGTCTTCGGCACCTTCCAGGAGTACTTGGCCGGGGAGGAGACGTTGCCCTGGGCGTCCATCGCCTCGACCGCGAACTGGTGCACTCCGTTGTTCGAGGTGGCGACGTTGTAGGTCAGCGGCGAGCTGCACGGCTGGGCCGGTCCGCCGCCGGGAGGTGTCACGGTCGACGAGAACTTGCCGTTCTCGACGCTGCACAGGAACGTGACGCCGGTCTGCGTCTCCGTCCAGGCGAACGTGGACGTGGCGGTGCCGTTCGGATCCGGCGGGTAGACCGTCAGCGCCGGAGCCGGCGGTATGGAGGGAGCCGAGGCCGCAACTGCCACCGCGGCTCCCGAGGCCCCCACGAGCGCGAGAACACAGAGCAGCGCCACCAGCGGCCTCCGCCTGGCGCTCTTCGCTGTTCTCCGAACCAACCGTGTCACCTGAATCGACGTCTCCTCGCTGGAAGTGGTGGAGGGGCGGCCGAAACCGCCCCTCCTGAACGGGGGTGCTACGAGCCCTGTGCTCCGGTCAGGGTGAGCGTGAGGGTGGCGCCCTCACAGCTGCTCTGGTTGCTGCCGCTGTCGTTCATCTGGACCGACGGCTGCGTTCCGGCGACCGAGGGGTAGGTCGAGGACGCCGCGATCGTTCCGACCGGGTCGGTCGGCGCGTTCGCCGTGAACCACGTAGCCAGACAACCGGCGTTCGCATGGGTGGTATCCACCGCGATGTTCGAGACCGTGACCTTGCCGAGGTTCTGGGCGAAGGTGTTGGCCGTGTTGTCGATCGAGTAGGCGACCGTGTGCGCGGTGCCGTCCGGCACGAGGCCGCTGATCGTGTTCGTCTGCGTGATCGTCAGAGCGACGTGGCTTCCGACGCTCGCCGAGCCCGTGCCCGAGCCCGTCGAGGTGAAGTACGCATAGGCGCCGACCGCGGCGACCGCCGCGACGACGAGTGTCGCAAGGAGGGCAAGGCCCTTCTTGCTCGTGATGAACCGCTTCATCTCCTACCTCCTCCCCGCAAGAACGGGGACTTCAATGCGCCGCAACGACACGGTCGCCCGGCCTGATTCGTGCGTGCGGAGAGTCGCCGCCCGCGACCTGCTTACGGTCAGCGCCCTGCTGACCACACACACGTCGGGCACGGACGCCCGCGTGCAGTGATTCCTGCTGCCTCGATGGGAGGGGAGCGCTGGGAGATCGCAGCGCGGCGACGACGCCAGGGTCGTTCGACGTGTTGACGCCTTGCTCCGCATTTCCCGCCCCTTCCCCGAGATCGCGCCTGCCGGCCGCCCGGCAAAAGCCGTCTCTGAACCCGTACGTAAGAGCGATCGAGCATCTCCCTCAACTGGACCTCGGTCCGGTTCGCGTAACCCGTAGGGCTAAGCCCGCGGGCGACCGAGCAAGGTTTGGGGAGGTTCCGCGAAGATCGTTTCCGCCGAAGGCTTGGTAACTCGTATGCCGTCCCTACCGGCGACCGCACGCTTCACTCGGAGGGGGGATATCCCTCGGCGGCCGATTTGAGCATGCTCTGAAGGCGGCGGCGGTCTCCTCGACGGCGGGGAGGTCGACCCCAACAATGCGGCAAATTGGACTCCTCTCTCACATCCCCCGAGAGCTCTCGTCGCCCCGCCACGGTCGTGGTCGCGGGCGGTCAGGCGCTCGTCCGCGCGGCGCGGCGAAGTGTGCTCTCGCGCGCCGGCATCGACGTCGTGGCGGAAGTGTCCGACGCCTCGCGCGCCGCCAAGGCGGCTGCACTGTACGGGGCAGCGCTCGTTCTTGTCGACTCCGAGATCCCGGGAGGCTGCGTGTTCGCCGTGCGCCGCATTGCCGAGCAGGCGCCTGCCGCCGCGGTGTTGGTCGTCGCACCGGAACTCGACCAGGAACGGCTTCTCGCCGCGGTGCGCGCAGGCGCGCACGGATTCATCTCGGAGGCGCACGGCGCTGCCAGCCTCGTCCGCGCCATCGAGGTCGCGCTTTCCGGGGGGTCGGTGATCCCGCGTGCCGGTGTCAGCGCCCTCATCGACGAGCTGCGCGGCGGAGCGCAGGAGCAGACATCGGTCGACGGGTTCCCCCTGCAGCTCACCCGGCGCGAGGCAGACGTGATGAAGCGGCGCCGCGACGGGATGACGACGAAGCAGATCGCCTACGAGCTCGACCTCTCGGACGTCACCGTCCGGCGGCATCTCTCGTCGGTCGCCAGAAAGGTTCGGCAGGCACGCCCCCTGACTCTCGCGCTCGAGTCGACGTCCTGACCCGTAGGGCCCGAGGAGATCGAACCGTCCGCGCTAGCGTGTCGAGCCCGGCAAGCACCTCGAGGAGGCAACCGAATGTCGGATAGACGCGCCATCGTCACCGGCGGCGCGGGCTTCATCGGCTCGCATGTCGTCGACGCGCTTCTCGCGGACGACTGGCGCGTGGTCGTCGTGGACGACCTCTCCACCGGAGACGCTCGTCGCGTCGCCGAGGGCGCGACGCTCGAGGCCCTGGACATCACCGATCGAGAGGCGCTCGACGAGGTGATCGACTCGGCCGAGCCGACGGCGATCTTCCACCTCGCCGCCCAGGCGAGCGTCACTCGTTCTGTCGCGGACCCAGGCCGGGATTGCGAGGTCAACGTGACCGGCACGCTGAACGTTCTCGAAGGCGCGACGCGGCACGGTGCGCCCATCGTCTTCACCTCGACCGGCGGAGCCCTGTATGGCGACCGTGCCCCGCTCCCCACGGCGGAAGACTGGTTCCCGGCTCCGATCTCTCCGTACGGAGCATCGAAGTGGGCCGCCGAGGCGTACGTCACCACGTGGCGAGAGGCCCACGGGATCGACCACGCCGTCGCCAGACTCGCGAACGTCTACGGGCCGCGGCAGAATCCGCACGGCGAGGCAGGCGTCGTCGCCATCTTCAGCAACTCCCTCTGGCGCGGAGCCGCACCGACCCTGTTCGGGTTCGGGAAGCCGACTCGCGACTACGTCCACGTGCACGACGTCGCACGGGCGCTCCTGGCGGCCCTCGGGCACGGCGGCGTGTTCAACATCTCGACCGGAGTCGAGACTCCGGTCTCTCGCCTCTACGAACTGCTGCGTGCCGCGGCGGGCTCGAACGTCGAGGGCGAGCTCGCGCCGCTGCGGGAGGGAGAGCTCGAACGCAGCTGTATCGACCCGAGCCGCGCTCGCGAGCAGCTCGACTGGCAGGCCGAGATCGGCCTGGAGGAAGGGCTCGCAGCGACGTACCGCGCGATGGTCGAAGACTTCGAGCGCGACGACGCGCGGGCGACGGGCTGAGCTCCCTCACAGCGTTGGGGCAGGCACGTCCTCCTGACTCTCGCGCTCGAATCGACGTCCTGACCCGCACGGGCCCAAGGAGATCGGACCGTCTGCGCGGAGAACGTGCCTGCCACCATGAGGATCGCAGGGCGGCCCGTGGCAGCTCACAGTCGTACGTCCGGCTTGGGCGGGACGCAGGTCCGGGTAGTGGCCGAAAAGCGCTGCCCGATCGCAGCGGTTTCACCTGCGGGAGTACGTGCGGAGCCGCTGGATCGCGGCCTGCCGACTATCCACGCCCAGCTTCTGGAGCAGCAGGCCGACGTAACGGCGAACCGTCACGGGAGAGACCCCGAGCCGGGTTGCGATCTGGGCCGTCGAATGCCCTTCGCGCAGGAGGTCTCCCACCTCCCATTCGCGCCGCGTGAGCAGCACGGACCCTTCGGGCAGGGTCAGTCGCCGCTCCGAGCCGCGGCGGATCTCGGCGACCAGGTACGGCACGAGTGTGCGCGAGACAGCGGGCTCTCCGGCGTGCGCCGCGCGGAGCGTTCTTGCCAGCTGCTCGCCGCCGATTCCTTTCAGGAGGTAGCCGGAGGCTCCGCGCGTGAACGCGTTCACGACGTCCTCGGGGCGATCCGACCGGCTGAGGACGACGATCTGCGTCTGCGGCGACGACTTGGCGATCCTGCCGATTGCGTGCAAGCCGTCCTCGGGGAGCTCGAGCTCGATGAGGCAGAAGTCCGGCTGCAGACGGGAGGCGGCCGCGAGCGCGGACTCCGCGTTGCCGACCTCGGCGACGACGGCGAAACCGCGCTTCTCGAGGGCCTCGCGGACTCCGCGCCGGTGTGGCAGCTCGTCATCGGCGACGAGAACCGTCAGTGGCTCGAGGGCTGACTCCGGCCGGTTCATCGGCCGTTGCCACCGCCGGCGGCGGCAGCGAGAAGCGACGGCGGCACCGGCCGCCCGTGCCGGGGACGGACCGCGACGAGACGCGCGTAGACCAGGTACCGGTGGGTCGCGAAGAAGCGCGGGTGACACGCCTGGAGCGTGAGCACCTCGTGCCGTGGCGACCTCAGCACCGCTAGATCGTCGGCCGGCACGACGGTGTGGCGGAACGCCCGGTAGGCGAACGTGCCGTACGGCATCTCCAGGGTGATGAGGTCGCCGGGCTGGATCTCCTGAATCTGCGCGAAGGGCGCGAGGAACGTCGTCCGGTGCCCGGCGACATAGACGAGACGGTTCTGCCCCGGCATGTACGTGCGAAGGTCGCGCCCCGGGCCGCGTCGCAGGGACGACTCGTCCGTCCCGTTCACCATGACCATGTTCAGGCCGAGGCGCGGAATGATGATCCTCCCGATCGCCTGGCCGTCCGTGGCAGTGCGGCGGAAGCGCACCGCAGCCTGCTCGATCGCCCGCGCTTCGGTCGAGAGCGATGTGCGTTGCGCGAACCTCGGCCAGGATTGGATCTGGAACTCGTGCTGCAGCTGCTGGGCGAGTTTGTGCTGCTCCCAGCGCGTGTAAAGGCCCGTGAAGGGATCCTGCCAGCGCCAGACGACCACGACCCAGACGAGAGTGAGGACCCCGGCTGAGGCGAGGACGATTCCCGAGATCCGAGCAATTTTCCGCATCCGAGCTAATGTGAGCACTTGCGAGGGCGAGAAAGGTTATGCACGAATTTCCTAGTAGGGGTGTTCGAGTGATCGCTGAGAAAACGCGACAACTAGAGGGGGTCGAGCTGTGACGTACCGTGTAAACAGCCCGAATGTGATCTCCGAGACCGTGGGCGGCGAGACCATCATCGTCAACCTCGCCAGCGGTCATTACTTCAGCTTGCAGGGATCTGCAGTCGAGGTCTGGCAGGGGATCGAGCGCGGAGAAGCCGCCGAGACCATCGTGCTCGAGCTCGAACAGCGCTACGAGGCCGGCGACGGCGAGATCGATGCGGCCGTGAGGAAGCTGCTCGAGGACTTCGTGGCGGCCGAGCTCCTGGTGGTGGAAGGAAACGGCGCCGGCGACGCAGCCGCCGCGGCGCCCCCCCGGGAAAGCGGCGAGCGCGTTCCCTTCGTCGCTCCGAGCTTCTCGACGTTCACCGACATGCAAGACATCATCCTGCTCGACCCGGTTCACGAGGTCGACACGCGGGGATGGCCGCATGCCTCTGCCGACGCCTGAAACGGCAAACGGCGCGCTCGACACGTCGGTCGAGGAACTCGCGAGTAGCTTCTCGCGGGCGGCTCGGGCGGCCGGGGTCGTGGAGCGCTCGATCCGCATCGGTGACTCACCCGTGCGACTGCGCTTCGCGGGTGACACGCTCGCCGAGGAGCTGGGCTACGCGTTCGGCCACCTGGCCGACGAGAGCGGCGACGAACCGGCACTGACGATCCATGCCTGGGACTCCGAGGACTCGGGGACTCCGCCGCCGCCGTTGCCGTCGCTCGCGCCGGGTAGTCCGCGCGGCTCGATCGTCTACACGGCCGACGAGGGGCGGCACTTCGCGTCGCGGCCCGCGCTCGGCCAGCTCAGCGCGTACGACCGCGCGACGGCGAGAGCGTGGTTCTGGTGCCGGAGCGCACAGGAGCTGCCGTTCTGGGAACCGGCGGCGCCTTTCCGCCAGATCCTCCATTGGTGGCTCCCCGATCGCGGTGCGCTGCTGCTGCACGGAGCGGCGGTCGGGCGGGAGGATGGCGGCGTGCTGCTCGTCGGCGCCGGCGGGTCCGGCAAGTCCACGAGCGCGCTCTCCTGCCTTGCCTCCGATCTGCTCTACGCCGGTGACGACTACGTCGCGGTTGAGCTCGAGCCCTCGCCGCGCGTCTTGAGCCTCTTCTGCTCGGGGAAGCTGGCCCCTGACCACTCCCGGCTTCTCTCGCATCTCCCATCGCCGAGCTTCGCCGGAGACGGCGCCCTCGAGGAGAAGTCCGTCTTCTATGTCGCCGAGCGGTTCCCGGAGCGGATGTGCCGGGGCTTCCCGCTGCGGGCGATCGTCGCGCCGCGCGTGCAGGGAACCGAGCCGCGGATCAGCGAGCGTGGACCGGCCCAGGTGCTGGCCGCTCTCGCGCCGAGCACGCTGCTTCAGCTCGTGCCCGCTCGCCAGGAAGCGCTGTCGGCCATGGCCGGGTTGCTTACGAGCATCCCAGCGTTCGGCCTCGACGTCGGCGGTCCCACCGAGCGTATTCCTCCCGCGCTCGAACGACTGCTCGACGACCTTCCTTCATGACCGACGGTCAGTCGAAGGCCTCCCCGCTCGTCAGCGTGGTCATGGCCGCGTACAACGCCGCTGAATTCATCGGCGCGGCACTCGAGAGCATCTACGCACAGGATTACGAGCCCCTCGAAATCGTCGTCGTCGACGACGGATCGACCGACGGGACGAAGGAGATCGTCGGCTCGTTCCCTGACGTGCGCTACCTGCATCAGGAGAACGCCGGCCCGGCGGCGGCGCGCAACCGGGCGTTCGCCGAGGCGCGCGGCGACTTCGTGGCGGTGCTCGACTCCGACGACCTGATGGCGCCCGGCCGGATCAAGCGCCAGGCCGCATTCCTGAGTGCGCACTCGGATGTCGGCGCGATCCTCGGCCGTCAGGAGTGGATCGACGCGCCCGATTCGCTGCCTCGCGACGCCGTCTACGGCGATCCGAACGGGATCCCCGTCGGCGGTGCGGCGATGTTCAGACGCTCGGTTCTCGAGCGCCTCGGCGGCTACGACGCGACCTTCGTCCAAGGCGAGGACACCGATCTCCTGATCCGGATGCGGGAGCTCGGTATCCGGCACGAGATCCTGCCGGAGGTCGTGCTCATCCGCCGCTACCGGCCCACGAGCCTCACGGGTGGACGGTCGCTCCACGACAACCTGCTGCGCTCGCTGCGGGGCAAGCTCGACCGCGAGCGGGACGAGGAGCCGCCGCGGTGAAGCCGCTCGTCAGCGTCATGATCGGCGCGTACAACGCCGCTCCCTACCTCGGCGAAGCGATCGAGAGCGTGCTCGCGCAGGACTACGAGCCGTTCGAGCTGATCGTGGTCGACGACGGCTCGACCGACGGCACGGCCGACGTCGCGCGCAGCTTTCCGGGTGTGCAGGTGATCTCCCAGGAGAACGGAGGAAACGGCGCGGCACGGAACACCGCGATCGCGGCGGCTTCCGGCGACCTGTACGCATTCCTCGACGCGGACGACCGCTTCACGCCGGGCAAGCTGAGCCTGCAGAAGGCGGCCCTCGACGCCGATGCGAGCCTCGACATGGTGTTCGGCCACGTACGGGAGTTCCTGAGCCCCGAGCTCGACGAGGAGGTGCGCGCCCGGTTACGGCCGCCGGCGCCCGAACCGATGCCGTGGACGGCCCCGAACTTGATGCTGATCCGGCGCGAAGCGTTCGAGCGAGTCGGCCTCTTCACGACGTCCGTTCGGGTCGGGGTGACCGTGGATTGGTTCGCGCGCGCAGACGAAGCGGGTCTTCGGTACACGATCCTTCCCGACATCGTGCTCGAGCGGCGCCTGCACACCCAGAACAACGGGCTCCGCGAGAGCGCGTCCCGCTCGCAGTATCTCGAGGTGATCCGCGAGGCGATGGTCCGCCGCCGCGCGGCCGAGGCGGCTCAGTCGGAGGAGACGTGAGCTCCGGCCGCCGGTCCGGCTCGGTCTGGCCGAGCGAGACTCAGCGCGCCTTGCTGGAAGTCGTCCTCGGGCCGGCCGAGGAGGCCGCGGCGCGCTGGCAGGCGTTGCAGCCGCTCGACGTGACGGCTCTCGACACGGGAAGCTTCGGCCTCCTGCCGCTGCTCTACGAACGCCTCCAGGACGCTGCGCCCGGCGACCCACGGCTGCCGCGCCTGTTCGGCACATACCGGAGCATCTGGTACCGGAACCAGCTGCTCCTCGACCGGGCTGCCGTGCTTCTGCCGCTTCTGCGTCAGCGCGCCCACGTCGAGCCCCTGCTCGTCGGGGGAACCTCCGCTCTTCTTCGCTGGTATCCGCGTTTGGGTCTGCGCCCGGTCCCGCAGCTCGAGCTGGTCGTGGAGACCGAAGCCGCCGCGGCTGCAGTGAAGGTTGCAGGGTATGCGGGCTGGCGCCCCGCACAACAGGGGCACGCGTTCACTCGCTTGCGAGACGAGAGCGGGAGGGTCCTCCTGATCCACCACGGCCTGCCGCTGTCGGTCGCGGGGCCGCTGCGCGGGGAGGGACTGCGTCTGTTGCGCGAGCGGGCGCTCGCGCTCTCCGAGGTCGAAGGCTTGCCGCTCGTCCTCGACCCCGGAGACGAGTTGATGTTCGTCTGCGCCTCGGGTGCCCGCACGACCGCGGTGCCGACGTGCCAGTGGCTGATCGACGCACACCACCTTCTGGAATCAGGTCGGCTTCCCGCGGCCGCGGAAGTCGTCGATCGCGCGCGTCGCTTTCATCTCGTGGTGTCGCTGCGCGCCACCCTCGCCTACCTCGCGGAGCTCTGCGGCCCCGATCTGTCAGGCGAGCTCCTCCGCAGGCTCGACGAGGAGCAGACATCTCGCCGAGATCGGGCTGCGTTCCGCCTTGCCGGAGTAGGCGGGCGCCGCAGCGTCCCTGTCGCCCAGGCGCTGGCGGTCCATCTGCGAGCGACGGCAGAGGACCCGCTGTACCGGGTCGTGACCCGACTGCCGCGCACTCTTCAGGAAAGCTGGGGAGCCCGCAATCTCTTCGAGGTGTCGGCGCTGAGCCTGAGAAAGACAGCTCGGCTGTTCGGGTCGGAGGGTCAACCAGCAGCGTCTGTCCGGAACGACTCCGCATCGTCGTGAGGCTCGAAGCCCAGCTCGTCGCGTGCGTTGGTGATGTCCCAGAAGCGCCACCTGTTGGCCGACACGCCGAAATAGATGCCATAGCGGAGCTCGGGCGGAGCGCGCAGCGCACAGTCGACGAGGCGCGCAAGGTCGGCATGCGTCAGCAGGGTCGCGTAGTGCCGGGCCTCACGTGGACGATCGTCGGGACGGACGGTCCCGATGCGCAGGCAGAGGCAGGACATGTCGTAGCACTCGGCGTAGTGTCGGCTCGCGATCTCTGCGAACCCCTTCCCGATCCCATACGGGCTGTCCGGGCGGATCGGAGCGTCGGGTGCGATCAGCGGGATCCCGGCGGGATCGAGACCGTCGTAGGCGCCGGCGACAATCGACGCGTAGGGCTGGTCGAGCTCGTACATCCCGGTGACATGGTTCGAGCTGGCGAACACGTAGCGCCGGACGCCGTGCGCTCGGGCTGCCTCCAGCACGTTTACGCGCCCTTCGATGTCTTTCTCCACCTCGCTCCAGGGCAGGTTGAGAGCCGCGCCCGTCGCAAGGTCGACAACGGCGTCGACATCCTCGAAGGCCGAACGGATCGTGCGAGGGCGACGGACGTCGCCCCGGGCGATGCCGCGAGCTCGGTCGCGCCGAAGGTCGATCCCGCTCAACGTGTGCTCGGCGGCCAGCCGTTCCCAAAGGACGCTGCCGACCAGTCCGGAAGCACCTGTCACGAGCACCCGCATGATGCGGCAAGTTTTACAGCGTGCACACTGCGGAGAAGGCCCTAGGCGTGGCCGCTACCGGGCTCTGGCAAGGTGTCGACCGGCTACTCGAGCGGCTCGACCCCGACCTCGCCCGCGCTCACGGCCTCGGCCCTCTCGCAGCTCGGCGGCTTCGCCTGCGTGGGGAACCGGTCCCGGAACAACTCGTGCGGGAAGAACGGGCCGCTCGGGCGGCAGCACTCGTGTTGCCCGCCTTGCTCGCCCGGGTGCGAGAGGCGTATGACGGCCCGCTGCTGATCCTCAAGGGCCCCGAGCTGACCCGCGTCTACCCGGACGGCGCTCGCCGACTCGGCGATCTCGATCTGCTCGCCGGCGACGCCGAGGCCGCCCAGGAGGCATTGCTGGCCGCCGGCTTCCGTGAGAAACCGCTGGAGCTCCATCCGGACTACAGCGTCCATCATCACCTGCACCCGCTCGTCTGGCCGGACATCCCCCTGCCGGTCGAGGTACACCGCCGGGTCGCGTGGCCCAGAGGTCTCGCCAGCCCCAGCAATTCGGAATTGTTCGCCGCGGCGATGCCGGGTGACTTCGACGGGATCCTCGTCCCCGACTCGCGTCAGCACGCGGTGCTGCTCGCCTCGCACTCCTGGAGAGAGGTGCCGCTGCAGAAGCTCCGCGCGTTTGTCGACGTCCTCGCCTTCACCGACGACGATGCCCGGGCGGAATTGGCCGAGATCGCGCGCCGCTGGGATTTCGAGCGAGGCTGGTTCTCGACGCTCGCGGCAGCCGATTGGCTCCTGCGGGACGGTGACGAGCCGAGATTCGTCCGCTATTGGGCGCGTTACGTGAGGCAGTTGCGCGAGCCGACGGTGTTCGAGATGCACCTGCAGGCGTGGCTGGCGCCGTTCTCTCTGACCCGGCTTGGAATCGCCGCACGCCTCTCGGCCGCTGCGGTGGGGCGAGATCTCCGCCCCCGGACACCACAGGAAGGCTGGGGCGCCAAGGCGCGACGGACGGCGCTCGCGCTGGGTCATCCACTCTCGCCGAAGTCGGAACATCGCCGCCGTTCGGCGCGTCGTTGAGAAATGCCCCTTTTGGCCGATGGGATTGCCATGATTCCCGGACGATGATCGAAACATGAGCTGGGCATCGGTCGCGGCAACCGTCGTTCTAACCTGGCTAACCGTCGCCCTCGTGGTGGGTACCATGGTCGGGCACGGCATCGCGTTGGGCGCCCGACGCGATATCTGACCCGGCGAACGTGGGTCTGACCTAGACGACGGGTCGGGTTTGGGCGACGATCTGATGGTGGAGAATCGAGTTGGAGTCGTGGAGAAGGGCACCTGAGCGGGACCTTTGACGCGCCGGCGGGGCGCGTGCCGTACTGGCACGCGCTGCGAAGCCACCGCCTGCTGATCGTGGCCGTGACGGCGATCGCGCTGCTCGCCGCGCTCGCGGTGGTCGAGACCGCGACGAAGCGGTACGACGCATCCGCGGATCTCGGGATCAACCCGCTGCCCGCATTCGGGGGCGCCGATCCCCGGGCGGCCGACCCTGCCCTCTTCTCACAGCCGGCCGACGGCTCTCCAGCCACCGTTCGCCCGGCCAAGGTCCTGGGATCGCCCGAGTATCTCGGCAAGTTCTACGCGAGCCGGTCGTACCAGAAGCTCCCGGCGAATGCCCGCGACGCGTCGATCACCGTGACCCCGTTGTCGCAGGCGGACATCGTGGCCATCCAGGTGAGCGCTTCGACGCCTCAGCTCGCCGAGAGCGTTGCCAATCGCTTCGCCAACTTCGTGATCACCCTCCGCAACCAGCAGTTCCGGAGATGGCTGCGGGGAAAGATCGTCGAGCTCAAAGGCGAGCTGCGCTCCTATCCCACCCAGAGTCAACAGCATCAAAACCTCGCTGGCACGTTGACGGGGCTGCAGTACTTCAAGGGCCCGGATACCACGGTGTCCCTGGTCACCAAGGCGACTGCTCCCACGGCTGCCGCCTGGCCGCGTCCGAAACAGACGCTCGGAGTCGCGCTCGTCGTGGGCTTGCTGCTCGGTCTCGCCGCAGCGATCGCCCTGGAGGTCATCAGCCCCCGATTCACCCGGGAGGAGGAGCTCACACAGGCGCATCGGCTGCCGGTCCTCGCCCGGATCCCGCGCCTCCCCGCTCGAGCGGTCGAGGGGTACTTCCTCGGTCGTGGCCCGCTTCCCCGAGAGGCGTGGAAGGCGTACCGGACGTTGCGGGCGGTACTTGCGACGGCCGGCGAAAATGGAAACAGCTTCCCTTCGTCGATCGCCGTGACGAGCGCGGGGCCCGGAGACGGAAAGACGCTCACTGCCGTCAATCTCGCGATCGCGCTGAGCAGCGCAGGCTTGAACGTGACCCTGGTCGACGCCGACCTGCCGCGTCCGATGGTCGGCACGATCTTCAACGTCGTCGGCCATCGCGACGGGGTCGTCCATCTGCTCAACAATCCCGCCGCGCCGCGCACCGGTGCGATCCCGGCGCCACTGCACGCACGTCTCCAGCTGTTGCTCGCGAGCGAGGAGCAGATGCACGAGCTACAGCTGTTCGACACCCAGCGCGTCAAACAGCTCCTCGATCGGCTCGGCAGGGAGAGCGACGTCGTGGTCATCGACACGCCGCCGCTGCCGGAAGTCGCCGAGGCGGTTGCGTTTGCCGACGCCGCCGAGGCGGTCGTCGTGTGTGTTCGAATCGGTCACACCCGTCGTGACAAGCTCGCTGACCTGCGGGAGCTCCTGGGCCGGCGTCGGGTTTCGCCGCTCGGCTTCTTCATCACCGCTCGCCGCGGTCCCGGGCGGAGCGCCAAGGGTGCGTACCAGGGCTATCCGGGCGACCTGCCGGTGATCCCGGGCGACTATCTCCTTTCCCCGGAAGAGCCTTCCCCCTCCTCGTCTGAACGTCCCTGATCCCGCCGTGAACGGGGAGGCTCGTTCTCATCTGAGACCGGATTTCGCCCCCGCCAACGCTGTCGCAACCGCGGCTGCAGGCTCTGCCGCGCTGTTGGGGGTCGTTGCCGTCTACTCGCCCAAGTACGCACTCGTCGCGCTGCTCGCCGCCGGGTTCGTCGCCCTGGCGATGTCGCGGATGCCGCTGGCGATCGCGATCTTCTTGGTCCTCACGTTCCCGGCGCATCTGCCCGGGTCGCTCGGCGCGGGAGCCACGCTCGCGAAACCCGTGGGAGCGCTCCTGATTCTCGCCTGGCTCGCCGCCGTTCTCACCCGACGGGTAACGCTCCCGCTGCTCCCACAGGCGCAACCCCTCCTGTTCTCGGTGATCGTGGGACTGCTCGTCTTCGCCGGCGCTTCGATGCTGTGGGCCCCCGAGCCAACCCAGACGCGCACCGCGGTCGGACGACTGCTGCTGAATGCGGCTCTTCTCCTCGTCGCGTATTCGGCCGCGTCGACACGGTCCGGCTTTCGCACGATCGTCCACGGTTACCTGCTCGCGAGCGCAGTCACGTCCGTGTACGGGCTTGCTGCCGGCAACTACCTCGGCGCGGGCCGGCTGACGGGGCTCTTCGACCCGAACTACTTTGCGGCCGAGCTGATTCCGGCGATCCTGATCGCGTGTTTCCTGGCTCTGACGGCGAGTTCGGTGCGATTGCGCTGGGTCTACGCGGCCCTGGCCGGAGTCGACCTCGCGGCGTTCGCGCTGACGCAGTCGCGCGGGGGAATCGTCGGCCTGGCGGTCGCCTTGCTCGTGGCGGTGCTCGTCGCGGGCCCCGTGCGCCCGCGCATCGTGGCGCTCGTCTTCGTGCTCGCGGCCGGCGGGGTCGGTTACTACTTCGGCTACCAGCCGGCCCACGTCTTCGAGGGCGGCACACGCGCCGGACTCGCGGGAACTACGTCGGGACGGCTCGACCTGTGGCGGGTGGCACTCCGCATTTTCGAGGGGCACCCCGTCGGTGGCGTCGGACTGGGCAACTACCAGGCGGTCGAGTCCTCGTATGTCACTCAGAATCTGGATCTCACCACCTCTCGCTTCATCGTCATCGATCGCTTGGTGGTGCACAACACCTACCTGCAAATGGCCGCTGAGCTCGGTCTCGTCGGGTTCTCCTTGTTGGTCGCCATGCTCTTGCTTCCCGTCCGCGTGGCGGGGCGAGCGCTCGCAGGAGTCGACCACGCGCTGGGCGACCTCGAGTCCTCGATGCGCGGCCTGCTGGCCGGCGTAGTCGGCATGCTCGTCTCGTACGTGTTCCTGTCGGCGGAGTTCGAGAAGCCGCTCTGGCTGGTGCTCGCCCTGTTGGCCGCCGTCCCCGTGCTCGTCCGCGGTAGGGAGGCAGGCCCCGGAGAGCTCGCGACGGCCGCCGCCACGTCGGCCCGGGAGCCTGGCTAGAGTCCGAGCGTGAGCGGCATCCTCGCACCGTAGCGTCGGTCGCGTCCAGTGCCCGAGAGTCTGCCGACACGCATACGTCGTCGCGCCAAGCGCGAGTTGTTCCTGGCGCGAAAGGCCGTCTATCGGTGGACGCGCCCGCTTCCAGGCAGCGACCGGAAGACCGTCGTCCTCGTCGTGGGCTGCCAGCGCTCCGGCACGACCTTGATGCTGGAGCTCTTCAACGCAGACCGGCGGAGCGTGACGTTCCCCGAGCAGAGCAGTCTGTCGACGCACGCAGAGAATCGGCTGCGGCTCAAGCCCCTGCCGGACGTGAAGCGCCGGCTCGACCGTGTGCGCGCGTCAGTCGTCACCCTCAAGCCGCTGGTCGAGTCGCAGCACGCGCGTTCCTTGCTCGACGGCCTGGACAACTCCTACGCCGTCTGGATGTACCGCCGCCCGGAGCATGTCGCTGCCTCCAATCTCGCGTACTTCGGGGTGCAGAGCGGGGAGCGGAACCTCAGGCTGCTGCTTTCGAACGACCCACCGAACTGGCGCGGCGAGTTCGTCCCGGAGAACACGCGGGCGGTGCTGTCAGGCCATTACCGGCCCGGGATGGACCCCAGCGATGCGGCCGCGCTCTTCTGGTGGGCGCGGACGTCCCTCTTCTTCGATCTGCGACTCGACGAACGCCCGGATGTCCGTCTCTGCTCGTATGAGAAGCTCGTCGCCGATCCGGAGGCGACGATGCGATCGCTCTACGAGTTCATCGGGGTGGCGTACCCCGAGCAGCACATCACGGGCAGCGTCCGCCGTCATTTCCCCGGCCGTCGAGATGACTTCCCGCTCAGTCCCGAGGTGCGTCAGCTCTGCGAGGCGCTCTGGGAGCGCCTCGAGCACGCCGACTCAGGGAGCCGGTAGGACGTTCAGGTAGTTGACCTTGCCGCGCCAGTCCCAGGGCAGCCCGTTGCTCGGCTCGTTGAGCTTCGAATTCTGGTTCGTCTGCGCAGCTTGCCCGTCGGCCACGGTTACGCCGGCGAGCGACTGCCCCGTGTAGAGCCCTTGGTTGTCGAGCGCGCGACCCTGCGTGTTGTCGGCCTCGAGGTACTTCACGTCGAGTCCGAGGGTGTTCGTATCTCCCCACAGCTGCAGCGCGCTCCCGCCCGTCTGCGACAGGGCGACCTCGGTCTCGTTGACGCACTTCAGGTAGAGGACGTTGCCGGTTGCCAGGGAGGTCGGCTGGTCGTTGCCGAATTCGACGCAGGCGCCGGTCGGGATGTCGTGCGCGTAGAACGCGAACCGGTTGTTCGTGAAGTTGGCGGTGGTGTTGGCGTCCCACAGGTTCGCCCCGTGCAGCCCCGTGCCCTTCTCGGCGTGCGGGTCCCAGCTGAGGTTCTGGCCGACCTTGGAGATCGTCCCTTGGAAGTCGTCGTGGTCGACGGGGCCTCCGATTGCTTGGGCCATGAACCCGCTGTTGCCGGTGTCGTGGATCGTGAAGTCCCACCAGAGAACGTGCTGCGAGCCGTACAGGTCGATGCCCGGACCGCCTGTGTCCGCGGTCGAGAGGTCGCCTCCGTAGATGTACAGGTTCTGGGCGTTGTCCACCCACACGGCCGGCAGGTTCTTCCCGCTCGAGTTGACGAACCTGACGCCGCTCAGGTCGAGCTCGGCAGGGGACGAGAGCCGACTCTTGATCACGGTCTCGCCGGTGACCGTAAAGCTTGCGGTCGCGTCGACGAGGTCGCCCGGCTGTAGGTTCGAGAGCGCCGACTGCAGCTCTGACGCGCTGCTCACCTCGATCGTTCGCGTCGGGGTGAACGACGGCCGCGACTGCGTGTAGGCGATCGCCTGGTCGTACGTCTCTCCCGCGCTCGACGGAGTGGTCGTCGTCGTCGGTGTCGTGGTCGTCGTTGTGGTCGTGGTCGTGGTGCCGGTCGTCGTCGAGGTCGTCGTGGGCGGATGGTGCCCGTGGCCGCCGTGGCTCTGGGCCGTCAACGACCGATCGGTGCGGGCGAGGAGGTAGAAGTGCAGACGCTCCCAGGCCCAGTTCGGCGGTCGGCGCGGCGCTTTGCTCGGGCGGAAGCTCGGCTGGAGCCGATGCCCCTGCGCATATCCCTCCCCGAGGCGCCACGCGACCCAACGCCAGTACCAGTGGGGGGTCGGCTTCGGGCCGAGCTGCTTCTCCTGGTCGACTGCGGAGAGCGACCTCGACTGCGCGAGGGCCCGAGTGACTATCGCTGACGAACCAGCCCCGGCGAACCCCACCATCAACAGAATCACGAGAGCGGCTTGCTTGCGCACCCTTCCTTGGTCGGGTGAGGCCCCGCGATGCTCAACCTCTACCCCTCATTCGGAGTACCCCATACTCCGAAGTACCGGGACTACAAGGCGTGTTTCGCAGCTATCGTCGGGTTTCGGAGCGCCTTCTGCTTTGGCCGCGAGAGACGAACGACACCGCGAAATTGCATCCCGCGACTGACCCAGCCAGCCCCCGGAGGCTGTGCGTTCTCACCGTGATCGACGCTCTGATGACCGCCGGAGCGGAGACGGTCGCGACGCGATTTGCGCTCAGTCTCGATCCCGACCGGTTCGAAAGCATCATCTGCTCGACACGTCCTTCCGCGCGCCACCACGTCAAGGCGGCCCGCGCGGCAGGAGTCGAGGTGCTCGAGCTCGGCCGTCGGTCGAAGATCGACGTCTGGCGCTGGCGGCCACTCTGGCGACTTCTGCGCAGCGGCAGAGTCGACGTACTGCACGCCCACAAGCACGGATCGAACCTGTGGGCGGCGCTGCTCAAGCCGAGGGGACGTTTGCCGGTGCTGCTCGCGCACGAGCATTCCTGGTCGTACGAAGGCACGTTGAGGCGTGTGCTCGACCGGGAGCTCATCGCGCGGCGTGCAGACGCCGTCGTCGCGGTCTCGCAAGTCGACCGGCTGCGGATGGTCGAGCTCGAGCGGATTCCGCCCGAGAAGGTCGCGTTCGTCCCCAACGGGATCCCGGACCGTCCGCCCGGGGACGGCGAGTGGTTCCGGCGCGAGCTCGGCCTCGCCCCTTCGGATTCGGTCGTCGGGACAGTCTGTGGCCTGCGGCCGGAGAAAGAAGTCGAGACGGCACTTCGGGCGCTGGGCAGGCTCGCTCCGCACCGTCCAGGGCTGCGGTTCGTGGTAGTGGGCGACGGCCCGGAGCGCGCGCATCTGGAGCGTCTCGCCGACGAGCTCGGCGTTCCCACGGTGTTCGCCGGCCACCGGGCGAATGAGGAGATGGCAGACCTTCTCGCCGCGATGGACGTCCTCGTGCTCTCCTCCCGGTTCGAAGGCATGCCCCTCGCGGTACTCGAATGGATGGCGGCGGGCAAGGCGATCGTGGCCAGCCGGGTGGGTGGCATTCCGACGATCCTCGAGGACGGCGAAGAGGCCGTGTTGGTTCCGCCGCGCGACTACGTCGCATTCGCGGACGCGATCGCTCGGCTGCTCGACGACCCCGACGAACGGCAGCGGCTCGGCGTGTCGGCTCAACGGCGCCAGCGCGAGCAGTTCAGGTTCGACCAGACGATCTCGACGCTCGAGAACCTCTACGAGGCCCTCCACACCAAGGCTTTGCAGGATGTGGGCGCAACCGGGGGGCCGTCGAATCGCCCAGGACAGGACGAGTTTGCCCGCGCGCCCAGGGGCTGACGGCGCATCCGCGCATGACTCCTCCTAGGCTGCTCTATGTCGCCTCCTCGTTTCCGTACGGGCAGAACGACACGTTCTTCGGCCCCGAGGTGCGCGAGCTCGTGCGGCAGGGAGTCGACGTGCTTGCCGTTCCGGTGCGGCCTCGAGGGCCGCTCACCACACCGGACGCGGAGTCGCGGACCGTGCGGAAACCGCTGCTCGACGCGGAGATCGCGCGCGCGGCGGTCGCGGAGCTCGTCCGAGCGCCCGCGGCGACGATCGCCGCGTTCCTGCTCCTCCTTCAGTCGCCGGCGCCGAAGGTGTTGCTCCGCAACCTCGCCGGTTTTCCGAAAGCGCTCTGGCTGGCGCGGCTGGCGCGGTCGTGGCAGGCGGACCACATCCATGCCCACTGGGCCGGGCCCCCGTCGACCGTCGCCCTGATCGCATCGCGCCTCTCAGGAGTTCCCTGGAGCTTCACCGCGCATCTCTCCGACATCCCGGCGCGAAATCTTCTTCATGCGAAGTCTTCGTCCGCCGTCTTCGTCCGTTTCATCGCGCACGCGATGCAGGATCTCGCGCGGCGGTGCGCTCCCGGCGTCGACGAGACGAGGTGGACCGTGGTGCGGCTGGGCGTCGAGCTGCCGCCGGCGCGACGTCAGCCGCCGGCGAACGATCCGCCCGTCGTGCTGTTCGCGGCGCGGTTCGATCCGGTGAAGCGGCATGCGGCGCTGCTCGACGCAGTCGCCTCCCTCGTTCGCACCGGCGAGCGCCTCGAGCTGTGGCTGGCGGGCTCGGGGAGGCTTCAACCCGCGGCCGAGGAGCAAGCTCGCGAGCTCGGACTCGGCGCCACGGTGCGTTTCCTCGGCTACGTCAGGAACGCCGAGATCCTCGGCTGGCTCGAGGCAGGGGCGGTCGATGCGGTGGCGATCCCATCCGACTGGGAGGGAGTCTCCGTCGCCATGATCGAAGCGCTCGCGCATGGCGTGCCGACGATCGCCACCGATGTCGGCGGTACCGCCGAGTTGCTCGGCGACGGCTGCGGGCTCTTGATCCCACCGGGTGACCCCACGGCCCTGGCCGACGCAATCCGGCGCCTCCTCCATTCGCCACAGCTGCGGCAGGACGTCTCGCGCGCCGGACGCGCGCGTGTGGAGCAGGAGTTTGCCGTCGAGCGCGTGGTCGCACGGCTGCGCGAGCTCTTCGGATTCAGCGACTAGCTCGAGGAGTCACCGGCCGGCTCTGACGCGCCGGGAGCGAGGCCGGACCAGCCGAAACGCGACCTTCCTGGCGACTGCCACGAGCCGAGCGGCAGGCTTCTGCAGCGATCGCTCCCATTCGCTCGCCGTCGCGGCGAATGTCTCGAGGTTCGCGAGCTGGTGGAGGGCGTGCAGCTGCTCGATGTGCAAACGGTGGTACGCGACGCTCGCGGTGTTCGGAATCGGGTGCGGGTAGAGGTCGTAGCGAGACCAGCCGAGGGGCGTCTGATAGAGGCGCAACATCGCCGCCAGCGTTGCCGTACCCACGGCGAAGGCCTCGGCACTCCTCTCCGCGGCTGCGATCGCCGCACGCGGCGCGTACGCGATGTCGTGGAGGCCGAAGAGTGCGGTGATCCACCCGTTCAGTACGTGCGACGGAGGATCGGTCGGATATTCCTGGAGCACGGGACCCGCCTCGGCGAGCGCGACGAGAGCGGAGTCCGGGTGGAGAAGCGGCTCGACCGCGCGATCGGCGAGTTCGTAGAGTTCCGGCCGGTCGAAGAGCTGTGCGGCTCGCACGAGCAAGCTGGCCGCCTCTCCCTGCGCCAGGCAGGAGTGCCAGGGCGGATCGAGCGGATAGGTGTGCGGCATTGGAAACCGGTACGCGAGCAAGCCCCGGTCGTCGGCCGACTGCTCGAGCCATCCGACGACGGATTCGACGAGTGGTAGCTGCTGCGGATCTCGCAGCTGCAACGAGCCGAGCGCAAGCTGGATGACCGTGACGGGGTTCGTCTGGGCCGGGTCTGACGTGATCCGTTCGAGATAGGCGAGGCGCTCGTCGAGATCGGCGCCGGCGCGGAGCGGCTTGGCCCGTAGGTCGAAGTAGAAGGCGTACGGATCCAAGTCGACGCATGGTAGGCCGCCGATCCGGCGAGACGCCGACGTGGGCCGTCACCCAGCCCTTCGCCCTGGTTCGGCTAGTCCTTCGCGTCGGTTTCGAACGAGGCGGTCCAGCCTAGAATCGATGTAGCGTGCGCGCTCGCGAAGGGGATAGCGCGCCGCCGCGCCGGCTGCCCCCTGCCCGCGCAGCGGCGATCCGGGAAACCGGGAGAACTGTGGTGGCCGTGCTGCCGGTCATCGTCGTGGCTTTGCTCGCGCACAGGGGTAACTGGCCGCACGGGATTCTCACCGCCGTCGTGCAGTCGACGATCTGGGCGCTCTCGATCGCGATCGGCCACAGCCTCGGTGGCCCCGCGCTGACCGCGCTTGGACCGCGGGTGGCGGTCGGGCGCGGCATCCTGATCGCGGTCCTCACCTCGGCGGCGATCTCGGCCTGGCTCCCGGAAGCAGGTCTTTCTGCGCTCGCGATCTGGTCGCTGGCGCTGATCGTTTTCGCGGCAGGCGCGGCCTGGGAGACCTTCGCGCTTCGCAACGTCACCCCCGCGGTGCGCCTGCTCCTCGTCGGGAATCTCGCCGCCGCGACGACCTTGCTGCAGGACCTGCGTCGCGGCCGCGGTGGCGGCTACGAAGTCATCGGGTTCGTTGCCGACTCGGATCCTCCGGAGGTGCAGGATCCCCAGGCGCCCTGGCTGGGCTATGTCTCTCAACTCGACGCGGCGATCACCGAGCATCGGCCGGATCTCGTCGTCCTCACCGGCCGCGATGAGCCGCAGGGGACGTTCTCCCGCTTGCTGGACGCCGCCCAGGCGGGATTCAGGGTCGTCCAGCTCACCGAGTTCTTCGAGTACGCCTTCGGCCGAGTGCCGATCGAGGATCTGCCGCACGACTGGTTCCTGAGCGTGCTGCACCTCTACCAGCGCCGCTACTCCCGGGCGATCAAGCGTGCCCTCGATCTCGTCGGAGCCACCATCCTCCTGCTTCTCACTTTGCCTCTCTTCCCGCTGCTGGCGCTGTTCGTCCAGCAGACGGAGGGCCCGATCATCTTGCGGCAGGTGCGGCTCGGCGAGCACGGAAAGCTCTTCACCATCTTCAAGTTCCGGACGATGCGCGCGGATGCCGAGGGCTCGGGCCAAGCCATCTGGGCGGTCGATCACGATCCGCGGCTCACGCGGACAGGCGGCATCATGCGCCGGCTCAGGCTCGACGAGCTCCCACAACTCTGGAACGTCATCCGCGGCGAGATGTCGCTGGTCGGCCCGCGTCCCGAGCGGCCCGAATTCCTCGCCGATCTGAGCCAACACCTTCCCTACTGGACGCGACGGCACCTCATCAAGCCCGGCCTGACCGGCTGGGCTCAAGTGCGCCAGGGCTATGCGGCGAGCGCCGACGAGACCGCGACCAAGCTCTCCTACGACTTCTGGTACCTCCGCCACCGGAGTCTGACCGTCGATCTCGCGATCCTGCTCCGGACCCTGGGCGTCGTCCTGCACGGCGACCGGTCTGTGAGCCGGGCTGCCGGGTCGCCTGTTCGGGCCACCGTCGCCGACTCCTACGACTGAGTCGCGTCGCGATCTGGCTGCTCCGCGATGACCTGCAGGAGCAGATCTTCGAGCCGGTCGACGTTGGCCTCCAACCCGAAGTTGTTGAGCCCGTAGCGGAGGGCCTGGTCGCCGCGCCTCTGCCGTTCCGCCGGTTCCATCTCGGCCCAGCCGGCGAGCTCACGTCCCAGCTCGATCGCCGAGGACACCGCCGCGCCTCCGCTTGCGACGGCGACGTCGGAAGGCAGGCCGGGAACGGTCGTGACAAAGGGCAACCCGGCCCCGAGATACTCCAGCGCTTTGGTCGGAAGCGCCGAGCTGAAGACCGGATCCGGCCGCAACAGGTGGAGCCCGACGTCGGCGGCGGCGAGCAGATCGGCCACTCCGTCCTGGTTCACCGGCGGAAGCAGTGCGATCCGGTCGAGTCGCCGCGATTCCACCGCGTCCGCGAAGGAGGCCCGAGCGCTGCCGTCGCCTGCAACTGCGACGCGCGCCGGCATTCCGCCCGGCAGTGACTCGACGGCGTCGAGCAGGAGATCGAGACCGTTCGCCACGCCGATCGCTCCCAGGTACAGGAATAGGCACTCACCGTCGGCGACTCCGAGACGTGCCCTGGTGATGCTGCGCCGTTCGGGCTCCACTTCACGCGCAGTCACGATTCCGGGGAGGACGTGGATCTCCCGGGCGCCGTGCGTCCGCACCAACGGCTCGAGCCCCGGAGTGGGAACGATGACGGCTCGCGCACGCCCGGTGACCGAGCGCGCGAAGCGGGAGAGGAGCTCGTACGCGTGGCCTTCGGAGTTCAGCCACCCGACCGACACCGCAGACTCGGGCCAGATGTCGCGAACCTCGAGCAGCCACGGGCAACCGAAGCGGCGCGCGAGAAGCGGGCCGAGGCCCGCAACGGGAAGCGGGGGAGACGAAACGAGAACGACATCCGGGCGAGAAAGCGCGAGACCCCGTGCGGCGGCCGTCGTGGCGAATCCTGCGTAGTTCGCCACCCGGGCACCGCGCGAGCGGTGAATACCGCCAGGCGCCCACACCCAGTGGTGTGCGATGCCGTCGATCACCTCGCTGCGAAACGGGCGCCTGCGGTATTCCGCGGGGACAAGCCCCGTCATGTAGTTGCGCGGCGTGGATACGAGATCGACGTGCCAGCCCCGCTTGACGAGCTCCGCGAAGTAGCGGCGATGTCGGTAGATGCCCGGCGCGCCGGGCGTCGGCGCATGTTGATACACACACAGCAGCCGACCGGGACGGCCGAGCCGTTCGATCAATTCGGCGGTCGGTCCGGCGTCACTGCGCGGCAGACCAGGCCCTGCCACGCCCTGGCCCGGTGCCTAGCTCTTGCGCCGGCTCGCCCGCTGCAGCGTGTACCCGCCGACGACGAGCAGTGCCCCGACAGCGGCTATACCGGCCAGGTCGATCCCGGTGAAGGGAAGCGTCGCATCGTTGCCCGACTTGGGCTGTCCGAGGTTGGCGGCGCTGCAGTCGTTGCCGTGCGCACACGTAAGCCCACTCGCGAACGCTGCGGAAGAAAATACGAACGCGACGCCCACTACCGCTGCGAGAACCAGAATCTTCTTCACACCCCATCCTCTCCCCATACGGACTGAGTACAGCATCTTTCCCGAGCGAGCGTCAAATCAACCCCAATTCTCGTGCAGAACTCACTTCTGCCGAGCCCCCCGAAGGGTTGAAGTGACCTCCCTGAAGATCTGGCCCACTCGGCGCTCCGTCAGAGGCTCTCCCACCCGAAGCCGTCTCTGCGCATAGACCACCACGAGATCCTGGGGCGTACGGCGGTGTGCGGCCTCGAGCTCGGCGCGGGCGAGCGCAGGATGATGCTCGCGCCCCGCCACGATGCCGAGCATGAAGTACGGGTACCAGTCGGCGGGATTTTTTCGCTGCGCCTTCAGCAGGGCAAGACGCTCTCGCTGCCTGTCACCGGCGTTTGCGGCGAGCGTGGCTTCGGCGAGCGCGGGCTCTTCACTCAAGGGGTTGAGCTTCCCCGCGGTCGCGAGCCAGGAGTAGGCGGTTCCGCCGGCGCCGCGCGCGACAGCCGCGTCGATGAGGCTGACGGACGTCCACGGGATGGCGAGAACCGCGCCGGCCGCGAGCACCGCCCCTGCCGCGAGCGCCCTCGACGAGAGCCGGAGAGTCTGCCGACTGCGTCGCGGCCGTTCGATCGAGGCCGGGGCGGAAGCGAGGGCCAGCAAGGCCAGGGCGGCGCCGGTCAGTGCCGGCAGCTCCCAGAACCAGTCGATCGACGAATGGAACAGCCAGTAGCCACAACCCACGAGGCACGCGAGCGCAAGATTCGGCGATCGCGACCGGCGCGCGGCGCGAATGGCGTGCAAGAAGACGATCGCCAGGAAGCCGAGAAACACCCCCGCTCCGACGATGCCGGTCTCCGAGAGGGCACGGAGCTCGGTGCTCTCCGGGTAGCGCGACGTCTGCGTCGTGCGCCGGTGGCGGAGATAGCCGACGTAGAAGTTGTCCGCGCCCACCCCCGCCACGGGATGCTCGACGAACTGATCCCAGGCGATTCGCCAGACGTCCGAGCGGCTCGTGCTCAAGCCCGACGCGAAATGCAAGGTCGACGGGGCGGCAGCCTTGGTGGTCGTGAAGTGGTGCCAGGCTCGCTCGACTCGACTGACGGGATGGCTTGCAGCGGCGACGGCCACGGCGGCGACGACAGCGGCTCCGGCGACCCCAGCGACTCCGCGTCCGATGAGCGTGAGGGTTCTGTCGGAGAAGCGGATTCGTCGTTCGAGGAGCAGCACCAGGCCCATGCCGAACAAGGCCAGTCCCGCGCTGCCGGCCATCCACGCCCCAGCGTGGGCTACCGCATTGGCGCGGCCGTGCCCCGCGATCACCGCCGAGTAGACGTGTAGCAGGGCGGGCACGCCGGGGGAGACGGCCGTCGCGACGATCGCGATCTGGAGGAGAGCCCGTAGACGGCTGCGGGTGACGGCGAGGTAGAGCAGGAGCGCGCACGCCAACGCGACGAGCGAGCCGCGGCTCTGGCAGAGCACTGCGAGGTCGGCGAGGACGACTCCGGCGACGCATGCGGCGAGCCGCGCCGCACGGTGGGCCTGCGGCCGGGTGGCCAGCACCAGGAGAGGGAGGCACGCCGAGAGGAAGAGCGCCGCATCGCCGTCCGGGTAACTGAGGGGCGAAGCGAGCCGGCCCTGGACGAAATGGCCCGCGGGAGTTGCGGCCGACCCGGCGAGGGCGAGTTCGACTGCCCCCAGTGCGGAGAGCGAAACTCCCCACGCGAGCACGAGCGCTTCGCCCACTCGCTCCGCGAGACCGAGCCCGGCAAAGAGGGCGAAGACGAGCCAGTAGACGAGCGTCCGGTTCGCGCCGCCGAGCGCGTCGCCCGAGACCTGCGCCCAGGCGACGGACAGATAGCTCCACAGGACGTAGAGGCCGAAAAGAACGAGCGGAACGCGACGAGCGCGTAGCCGCGCCCGGACATCGGCCGACGCCCCGGCCGTACACAGCAGTGCGAGCAACAGGAGGCCGCCGGGTAGGTACTCCTCCGGAGCAAAGCCGCCGTCGCGCCACGCCCAGACGACGAATGTGCCGAAGCCGGCAACTGCCAGGGCGGCCTCGATCGCCGGTGCGGCCGGGAACGGCACGCTGAAGCGCGCGGCCTGCTGTTGTGCAGGTGTCTCGCCGCCGGTCGGGGCCGAATCGGAGTCGATCTGCCCATTCTGCCTCCCGGGCTCCACGGGCCAGCGAAAGCCGCGCGGTGTCGGAAGCCGCACCGTCGTCGAGGTCGTTTCAGGCAGTGACGACGCGACGGCGGAGGAGTCCGTCACGGACGTCTCGGAGGAGGTTCGGCGCCACGACCATGGTCACGAGGAGGTAGCTGAGCGTTCCACCGACGACGAGCGCGGCGAGGCGCACGCCGAGCGGAACGCCCAGGTGGATGAGCGCGAGGCGTTCGCCGTAGACCGCCGCCGCCATCGCGGCGGCCCGGCCGAAGATGTCCACGTACGACCGCATCATCCGCCAGACGCTGAAGTGCAACAGCCGCGACATCTGGACGCTGTTCGCGACGAGCAGGATCGTGCGGGCCACCGCGTAGGACCCGGCCACGCCCGCGACTCCCCAGAGCAGGCCGATGCCGAAGCCGGTCACCATCAGGGCCGTCGCGAAGCACAGAAAGCGAAGGAAGAGACCGGGCCGCCCGAGCGCCTGGTAGACCTGCCCGTTGAACGACTGCAGGCTCTGAGCCGCACCCCCGAGGCTGAGCAGTTGCAGGACCGGTATCGCCGCGTGCCAGCGTTGGCCGAGCACGGCCGGCACGAAATCGGGCGCCACGACGGCCAGGCCGACGAAGGCGGGTACCAGCACCGAGCCGGCGACGCTGTTGATGCGGAGCCAGGCCTCCCCGAGACGCCGCGGCTCGTCGCGTAGACGGGCGAAAGCGGCAAAGAGAACGTCTCGCAGGGGTGCCATGATGTTGCTCGACGGCAGCACCATGACGTTGTAGGCGATCGAATAGATCCCCAGGGCGGTGCTGCCGAGGACACGGCCCACGAGCAGGTTGTCGGTGTTGAGGTTCGCCCAGCCGAGCATCCGCATCCCGAGTGACTTGACGCCGAACGCACCGAGCGTCCGGAAGCTCTCGCGAGAGAAGGTGCGCTGCGGCCGCCAGGGCGAGACGGTCCAGAGCATCACCGTCGAGCCGGCGCTGGTGCACACCACCTGCGCGATGATCGCCCAGGCCCCGCCGCCCGCCAACGCCACCACGAGAGCGGCCAACGCTCCGACGAGCGTCGCGGCGATGTTGCGCAGCTCGAGACTCCTGAAGCTCATCTCCCGGGTGAGGAGCGCAGACTGCGTCTGCCCCAGCGACAAGAACAGGAAGCTCGTCGAAAGCACGGCGAACATCGGCATCACACGGGGATTCGAGAAGAAGCCGGCGATCAGCGGGGAGGCCCCGACGCCTACGAGCATGAGCACCGTGCCGGCCACGACGCAGGCCCAGAAGACGGTGGATCGATCCTCCTCGGTGATCGTCTTCGTCCGCACCAGTGCCGCACCGAGCCCCAGGTCGGTGAACTGCAGCGGGATGCCGCTGAAGGCGATGGCCAACCCGGCCAGCCCGAAGTCGTGGGGAAGCAGTAGGTGGGCGAGCACGATCGAGATGACGATCTCGCTGCCCTGCCCGAGCGTGACGTTGAGGAGCTTCCAGCCGACGCCGCGTCTGACCTTTCCCCTCAGATCGTCGGCGTCGAAGTCGTCGGTGAGCGACTGGGTCGCCACCAGCCGCTTGAGCCGGCTGAGCCTGCGGCGAGGGGGCCGGTTTGCTTCGTCCATCTTCGGGTCCAACAGTGGACGGCTCACCTGGCGGTCGCCCCGGCACGTTGTGTGATTTGGATCACCCCTTCGGACATATCTTGCCCGCGCCGGAGATGGAGAGGTGGAACGGCCCGTGAAGGGGTACGGGCCGTTCCCGGGGGACGCTCGAACCCGGGCCGCTGCGTTCCCTTGCGGCCTGGGACGCGGTTACGACCCGGCGAACACCCTCCGCCTCGCTCAACGTCCCGACCAACCGGTGGGTTCAATCCCTCGTTCGAGGGAATCGACGTACATCACAATCTCCGCTACAACACGCCGTAGCTGCCATCGGGCGGCATGCGGATCACACCAGAAGGGGGAGCATCTTGGCGACAGGTCGAGCTCAGCGACGCGTGCCGCGCATCTTGATCGCGGGCCTCGCCGCGTGGTTTCTCGCGACCGCCTTCCTGGCGCATCCCGGTCACAGCCGCGGTGCGGGAGCGGCGGCAACGCAGAAGAGTGTCGACGTAGCGGTGATCCCGGGATTCGCGCCGCCGCCGTACCCGGGCTCGAGCGGCGTGCCGGCGTTCCCCGTCGGAGCCGCCCAGCTCTCCGCCTACCACTTCACTCCGCTGGCTGCCAATCACGTCACGACCGCCGCGCTCAGCAGCTACGACACCGTGATCCTGTACGCAATTCGCTGGAGCGACATCCCGGCGAGCGCACAAGCCGCGATCGACACGTTCGCCGCGACCCACAAGGTTCTGATCTGGGACGCCGACGACACGGGCTCCCAGAGCTACTCGACGTTCATCCATCCTTTCTCGGACACGTCGAGCGGCGAGAATTTCGCGGGCAAGCAGAACGACTCCGTGGCCTCGTTCCCCACCGGGAGCGACTTCCTCGCCAGCGACAACCCGAATAGCCCGTACTACCTCGATCCGCAGCAGCTCGTCACGGACCGCGACGAGCTCAACGACATGAGCGCGATGACGAGTAGGACGAAGAACTGGCTGCCGGCCCTCATCGCCGCAAATGCGAAGATCCCGAAAGGCGGCTGGCCGATCGCGTGGTCGTACGGCGTAATCGGCGACCACACCGGGATGACGATCTACTCGGGCATCGATGCCGACGCCTTCGGGAACAATCAGCTCAACCCGAACAACGCCATCAAGGAGCTCGCGTTACAGCTCCAGGCGCAGTTCCGGACCACCCCGGATACGGCGTGCGCTCCCGGATGCACCTTGCCTGGCTCGAGCGGAAACTCGCCGCATGCTTCCTGCAGCTTCGCGAAGAAGGTGCCGACCCACTGGGTTCACGGGCGCGTGCCGATCACGCTGCTGACGAGCAAGGCCGCAGGAATCACCGGCCGCGTGCTGTCTCGCAAAGGACGGATCCTCGCGTCCGGCAAGGAGAGCGGGAACCTCATCCATCTCCGAGTCAGGACGAAGCCGTTACCGACGAACCACACCTCGCGACTGCGGGCGCTGGTCTACCTCAACGGCCAGCAGGCGTGCAGCAAGGCGTTCAAGCTGAAGGTCGACAACACGCCGCCGCGGCTCCTGTTCCTGCGCGTCAGCAACGTCGGGAATCTCCACCTCGTATCGTTCCGGGTCAGCGAGAAGTCGTCGATGCGGATCGTCGGCGGAGGGCCGAAGTACAGCCGCTGGGTGTTGATCGCCAGGCACAGGCTGATCAACGCGCGGCTGTCCGGCCACGTGCACCGCGCGACCCTGATCATCCGTGACCGCGCCGGGAACACGATCTCGCGGAAACTGGTCTGGTAGCCCGCCGCCGGAGCGAGCGCGGTCAGCGCGCGGGACGGACTTGCTTGTACACGACGCCGCCGTACGAGTCCCACGGGTTCTGACCCGCAAAGCGGGGATTCAGGTTCGTCCTCGAGGCGCGTCCGTATTCGACGGTGACGCCCCGCAGCGTGCGGCGGGGGTAGAGACCCTGAGTGTCGAGCGCGCGTCCCTGGGCGTTGTCGACCTCGAGGTACTTGACATCGAGTCCGAGCGTGTCCGTGTCTCCCCACAGCTGCAGGCCGTTGCCGCCCGTCTGCTGTGACGCGACCTCGGTCTCGTTGACGCACTTTTCGTAGAGGACGTTGCCGCTCGCCTGCGCGGAGGGTTGGTCGTTGCCCAGCTCCACGCACGCTCCAGTCGGGATGTCGTGCGCGTTGAAGGCGAATCGATTGTTGGTGAAGGCGTAATTCGTATTGGCATCCCAGAGGATCGCGCCGTGAACGCCGGTCCCCTTCTCGGGGTGCGGATCCCACGCGAGCGTCTGACCGACCTTCGTGACCGTGCCTTCGAAGTCGTTGTGGTCGACGCTGGCGCCGGCCGTGAAGGCGGCGAAGCCGCTCCCGCCGCAGTTGTGGAGATAGAAGCCCCACCAGAGGACGTACTGGGAGCCGTGATCGGTGAGGCACGTGCCGCCGGTGCCGGCGGTCGAGAGGTTGCCGCCGTAGATGTACAGGTTCCGGGCGTTGTCGAGCCAGACCGCCGGATGGTTTGCCCCGCCGGTGTAGACGAAGCGGACACCGTCCAGATCGAGCTCGGCGGGCGAGGTGAGGCGGTTGTCGATCACCGTGATGCCGCTGACTGTGAAGCTCGCCGTGGCCTTGACCAGGTCGCCCGGCTGCAGATTCGCAATCGCCGCCCGCAGCCCGGAGGCGTTTCTCACTGCGATCGTTCGCCTCGGCGTGAAGGCCGGGTGCTGCAGCGTGTAGGCCGTCGCGTTCGCGTAGGTCTCCCCGCCGTTTCTGACAGGGCCGCCACCGTGCGTGTTTCGCGCCAGCAGGAAGTAGTGCAAACGCCGCCACGCCCAGGTGTGGATGCGGGGCGGGGCGTGATGCGGGCGCAAGGCGGTCCGGTGCGCACGACCCTTCGCGTAGCCCTCGCCGAGGCGCCAGTCGACCCAGCGCCAGTACCAGTGCGGGGTCGGCTTCGGCCCGAGCCGCTGCTCTTCGCGGACCGCGGCGGCTTGCACCGAGCGTGCGGATGACCGCTTGGCCAGAGCAGACGTCCCCGCGCTGGCGAAAGCGAGCATGAGAATGAGGAAGACCACGACGTGCTTCCGCATGCCCACTTTTGTCGGCAGAGGCGCGGGGAGGCTTGAGCCCGGTGCGCTTCTTCGGCTCAGCCAGCCGTCCCGGCCGGATCACGAAGCTCTCATCTTGAGCTGCTACCTATGCAAGATGAGTCGTTTCCGGGGCCGTACTGCGGTCGTAGCGGCGCTGCTGCTCGTCGCTGTGCTCGCCTTTGTCGCCGTCTCGCGCTCGGAGCCCACGGTGAGCAGCTCCGGGCGTTCGCCGGCGCAACTGACCGCCCACTCCGCCACGGTGAGGCACTACGAATACGTGCTCGCCTCCGGGGCGATCTACGTGTACTCGATCGATCACGCGAACCGGCTCGTCCAGACGATAAGCCTGCCCGCGATCGGGAACTCGCTCCACGGAGTGGTTGCCTCGCCGCGGACGGGCAGGCTGTACATCTCCTATGGGCAGCAGGCGCCGCCCGGTGGATCGCTGCTCGCCTACGACGTGCGGCACGGCCGAGTCCTCTGGCGTCGGACGTACGCCTTCGGGATCGACAGCATGGCGATCAGCCGAAACGGGCGCTGGATCTACATGCCGGCAGGGGAGGAAACGACGGACGGCCGGTGGCGCATCATCGCCGCCTCGAACGGGCGACCGACCGGCTCTGCCATCGCGGGCCCGGCCGGCGCTCACAACACGATCCTCGGCCCGAGTGCGCGCTATCTCTACCTCGGCGGCGTCCACTACCCGTACCTCGAGGTCGCAAGCACCGCTTCGAACCGCGTGATCCGCAAACTTGGGCCGCTCAACGGGCCCGGCGTGCGCCCGTTCACGATCAACGGTTCGGAGACCCTCGCCTTCACGACTGCGCGAACCTTCCTCGGCTTCCAGGTCAGCAGCATCACGACCGGAAAGGTGCTCTACACCGTTCCCGTCCCCGGCTTCTCTTTCGACCCGGCGAAGTTCCGGCGCACTCCCGACCACGGCATTGCGCTCTCGCCCGACGAGCGTCGGCTCTATCTAATCGACACCCCGAACGGCTACGTCCACGTTTTCGACGTGGCCGGCCTGCCTGCCGCGCCGCCTCGGTTGGTCGCGAGCATCAAGCTCAAGCACGCTCCGCCGAACGATGGTTGGCTCCAGACCAGCAGAAACGGTCGGTATCTCTACGTCGGACGCTCGGGCGACGTGATCGACACCCGGAAGCTCGAGATCGTCGATCACCTCGAGCCGCTCGAGGCCACAGCCGATTTCCTCGAGATCGACTGGCGCCGAGGCAGGCCCCAGGCGACGACCAGTCGCTACGGAGTCGGCCACGCGCACCGTCCACCTGGCTAGACCGTCAAGGGATCACCGGCCGGAAAGCGAATGGGAACCCGGCGGGAGTTGCGGATGCGGCCCGCCGCCGCAAGCGGCACCGTGAATGCTCGTGCGGCTCTCTGCCGGGAACGGCCCGTGTCCCCCTTCGCGGGCCGTTCCGCTTTTCTCCCTGGTTCACTGCTGGGCCGAGCGGGAATGGAACAGCCGAGTGCAACCTTCGCTACTCACTCGGCTTCGCTGGCGGCTGGAAGAGCTCCGGCACCTCGACGACACCAAGCTCATCGGCGGCTTGCTGCTGATCGTCGCACTCGCGTTCGGCGGCTTCCTCGCCGCCCGGGCAGCCGCGCGGAAGTCCGCCGCCGCAGGGGCTTCCACCGCCACCCAAATGGTGACCGTCCGGCAGCAGGTACGCGTGCGCCGGCATGGCCACGTGGTGACCCGCTGGCGCGTCCGCCGCCTCGCTGCCCAGGCGCAGACGGTGCTGCGTACCCAGACGATCAGCACCCCGAGTGGAGTGCGCCTCGTCACGCACCCCGTCACTCGCCTCGTCTACCGCAACCGCCCGGTCTACGTCCCGGCGAAGACTGTCACCCTCACCCACCAGGTGACCGACTCGCAGGTCGTCACCGTCACGCACCGAGTGACGGTCGTCCAGACGACCACGGCCGTGTCGACTGTGACCCAGACGGTTCCCGTCACGATCACCATCACGGTCCCCTTGCCCTGACAGCTCTCGCGTACATTTGTTCCTGCGTCCGGAACTGCGGCGGCGATAGCGAGGCGACGGTGAGCGAGGCAACCTTGATCGAGCTCTCTGAGAAGCTGTCGGAGTTGCGACAGCATCTCGAGCAGGTGCGCCTCGACCTGGTTCGGGCCCGTGCGGGTGATTCCCGTTTCGGGAAAGGCAGCGTTCGCTGTCACACGTGCGGTCGGAAGAACTCGTCCGACGAGGCCGGCTGGAGTCTCCGTCTCTGCAGCGATGACGAGCTCCATCTGTTCTGCCCCGACTGCCAAAGCGCGACGGTGATCGATGCCCGCCTACCGGTATGAGGTGCGAAGCGGCGACGAAGTCGTCGCGACCGGACACCTGAGCCACGAGCGCCCGTTGGAGGTCGGCGAGACGCTGGCGATCGGGAACCGGCTCGGCCTCGTGCTGTCTATCGAACCGCGTCTACGCGAACCGGAGTTGCAACTCGTCGTACAGCTCGGGCGCGACCGCGATTGACGGGATCAGTACGGCAGCTGCCGCTCGCCTCTTCGTCGGGCGGCTGCCTTGGCGAGCGCCTTCCGTTCCCGGGCTTCCTGCTTCTCGAGTGCGGCGATCCGCCGAGCTTCTTCCCGCAGGATCGCTTTGTAGGTCCGACGGCTTTGGAGCGGGGCGACGGTCTTCGTCTCACGCCGGGCGGGAAGAAGCGGTTCCTCCTTCTGGGGAGATTCGACGTTCGGCTCGCTGGTAGCTGCGCGGCCCGACGGCCGCGCGTTCTGGCGCCGCTCCATCTCCAGTTGGATGCGCTCCAGCTCCTCCGCCTCATGCCGCGCCCGTTCCGCGGCGGCAGCCTCGCGGCGCGCCTGCTCTGCCGCGCGGGCCCGTGCCTCCTCCAGCTCTGCGTCGACCCGTGTCCTCGCCTCGGCTTCCTCGGCATCGATCATGTATCGGTGCACGAGCGCAAGACGATCTTCCGAGAGGCCGGCTCTCGGTTGCGGGACGCCGTTTTCACGGTGCGTCGTGGGCCGCACCCTTCCAAGCACGGGCGGGATTTTACGCTCCGAGCAGCGTCGCGGGAACTGCGCACACGCGGGTCAACCCCACAGACACGGCAGGTCCAGCCGAATGGCTAGGGTGAAAGCCGCGTTCCCATCGACGATGAGTAACCGGAGCATCCACGGGAAAGTGGTGCGTCCGCTCGTCTCGAGGAGGAGAGCGCGTGGTGACCAGGACAAGAGAGGAGCTGACGAAAGACCGTCTGCACGGCTTCGTTCTCGCGACCCTGGTCGTCCTGGTGCAGTTGGCGTGGGGTGGGGTGCTCGTCTACCTCGGGATCCGCTTCCTCTAGCAGTCGGCCCCGAGGCTAGGACTCGCCGGACACGGGATGGCCCCCGCGAGGCGTTCCCCCGAACAGATCGTGCAGAACGCGCGCAACGAGCCAGATCCAGCTGAGAAGCACGTACGTGAATAGAGGGAGAAGGAGGGCCAGCACTACCTCCCGCTGCAGCACGTGAGAAGGCAGGAGCGGCAACAGCCGGCCCAGCGCTGCCGGCAGCAGTGCGAAGGCGAGAAATGACGCCGCTACGTGTACCGCTGCACGCAGGATCGAGTTCGGCCGGAGGCGCGGGCAGCGAACGTAGAGCCAGAAGGCGACCGCGCCCAGTCCTAGGAACATCGCAGGTTCGAGCATCCCGGTTCTGGTGCCACCCGACCCACAATCCAAACCGGCCCCGGGAGGGGGAGTTGCGTCGCGGTCGAAATGGGCCGATGGTGCGCCGCTGCCGGCCCCAAAGTACGACGGCTGCAGGGTCGACATCGGCGCACCCCCGAACCGGGGGTCGGACTCCATTGAGACGAATGGCATGCTGAACACGTGAACGAGCGACGCTTCCCACGCCTGCCGAGCCGCCCGTGGCGGATCGCGATCTACCTCGTCCTGATCGCCGTGATGCTGGGGATCAACTACTGGGGTGCGCACCGGGTGACGCAGGTCGAGCGGATCCGCGTCCCGTACAGCCCGTTCTTCCTTCAGCAGGTTCGCTCGGGCAACGTGGTCTCGGTCACCTCGACGGCGTCCGAGCTCCAGGGCGACTTCGCCCACCCGACGGTTCCGGCCGGTGCATCGACCGCCTCGACGCGCTTCGTGACGCAGATACCGGAGTTCGCCAACACGGACGAGCTTTCGCAGCTCCTCCAGAAGCACGATGTCGTCGTCAACGCGAAGCCACTCGACAACGGCGGCCCCCTGTGGAAGAGCTTGCTGTTCGGCTTCGGCCCGACCATCGTCCTCCTGCTTCTTCTCGTCTGGATCTTCCGCCGGATGAGCGGATCCCGGACGGCCGGTGCGCTGGGCCGTGCCAATGCGCTCCGCTACCAGCCGGGCCGCGAGACCGTCACCTTCGCCGACGTGGCGGGGATCGACGAGGCGAAACAGGAGCTGACCGAGATCGTCGACTTCCTGCGCGATCCCGACAAGTACCGCCGCCTGGGCGGCCGGATCCCCCGCGGCGTCCTCCTGAGCGGCCCGCCCGGCACCGGCAAGACCCTGCTCGCGCGCGCTGTTGCCGGAGAGGCGGGCGCGCCGTTCTTCTCGATGTCCGCATCGGAGTTCGTCGAGGCGATCGTGGGCATCGGCGCTTCCCGGGTGCGCGACCTCTTCCGACAAGCGAAGCAGGAGTCGCCGGCGATCGTCTTCATCGACGAGCTCGACGCGGTCGGGCGGGCGCGCAGCACAGCCGGGGGGTACGGCGGCGGGAGTGACGAGCGCGAGCAGACCCTGAATCAGATCCTCACCGAGATGGACGGCTTCGATTCGTCGACAGCCGTGATCGTGATCGGCGCGACGAACCGGATCGACGTGCTCGATCAGGCGCTGCTGCGCCCCGGCCGGTTCGACCGCCGAGTCGCGGTTCTCCCACCCGACCGGGAAGGGCGTCGGCTGATCCTCGAAGTGCACACGCGCGATGTGCCGCTTGCCCCGGATGTCGACCTCGACCGGATCGCGGCCACGACGCCCGGCATGGTCGGTGCAGATCTCGCGAACCTCGTCAACGAAGCTGCGCTGCTCGCAGCGAGGTCCGATCGCAGCGACGTCGCACCCGCTGACTTTGCGCAGGCGCTGGAGAAGATCCTTCTCGGCGCGGAGCGGAAGATCATGATGACGCCCGCGGATCGTCGCCGTACCGCATACCACGAGGCCGGCCACGCGCTCGTCGGGATGCTCACGACCGGATCTGATCCCGTTCGCAAGATCACGATCGTCCCTCGTGGCCAGTCCCTCGGCGTGACCCTTTCGTCGCCCGACGTCGACCGCTTCAACTACACGCGCGCCGAGCTCGAGGCGCGCCTGAAGATGGCGCTCGGCGGCCGAGCGGCAGAGGAGCTCGTCTTCGGAGATCAGACAACCGGCGCGGAGGGCGACATCGCCCAGGTCACCGCGCTGGTGCGGCAGATGGTCGGCCGCTGGGGAATGAGTGAGAAGATCGGGATGGTCGCAGTCTTGCCGCGTGAAGGAGCGACCCCCTGGGGTGACGTCACCTCGCCGCAGACACTGGAGCTCCTCGACGAAGAAGTCCGCCGAACCGTGGAGACGGCGTACGGGGACGTTCTCGGGCTGCTCGCCGCCGAGCGCACCCGGCTCGACGCGCTGGCCGACGCGCTAGTCGAGCGGGAGACACTCGACCAGTTCGACGCCTACCGCATCGCAGACCTCGCGGAGCCCGAGGCCCTTCCCGTTAACTGACCCTTGCTCAGCCTGCCCGGTGGCCGTTCTGGTGGCCGTTGGCCTTGAAGACCCGCTCTTCGTCGTCGTAGCGCACGCGGGCCCACTTGAGGCTGTTCTCGTGGAACATCCGCGAGACGGCGTCGATCAACTCGTTGGTTTCGCCCTTGCTCTTGACCGCGAGCCGGATCACGCCGAGGCCCCGCCATGCGTCGGCACGCGCCTTGATCGGCAGCTCTCGAGCGATCAATTCGGCCTCTGCTCTCGAGGCCGTCTCGATGGTGACGCGAACGGGCATAACCCCCCCTCCCCTGGTACCCAGCACCTGGTTTCTGTCATGCCGCGGCTGAACCCCGACCTCAACGGGTCGGGGCCGACTGGCAGCCGCGGTCGTGAACTCTTCCGGGGGTGCTAGCGGCTCAGGCGCCGGCCGCGAACGCGGACGTACGCGAAGAGCAGCACCACGAAAATGATCGCGAGGATGACGTAAAGAACCATGTCGCTCCAATTCTGGTCGAGATGAATCCTTCCTGCGAAGTATCTTCGGATTGCGGTCCACCGTCCCACCCGTCCGGGGGGTCCTGAACCGACGTTGGGGGTGACGATCGGCTAGTTCGCCAGCGCCGTCTGCACCGCGGCGGCGACGATCTCGCGTGGCGACGCCTCTTCGGCGCTCACGCGATGGCTGAGGACGTACGGCGCGAGCCACGCGACGTCCTCGGCCTCCACCGCTTTACGGCCTTGCGCGGCCGCGCGCGCCTTCGCCGCCGTCAGCAGATGACGGGAGGCCCGCGGGCTGGCGCCGAGCTCGATCCCCTCGGCCGAGCGCGTCGCGCGGACGATGCGGACGCAGAGGCGCCCGACGTCTTCAGGTACCTGGACTTCGTCGACGACTTCCTGCGCGACGAGGAACGCTCGCTCGCCAAGCAGCGGTGAGATGTCGCCGAGCATGTCCGGGATGACACCGCGGTGCGGCAGGTCGAGCGTGCGCAGCTCGGCTTCTTCGTCGCCGTACTCGAGATCCAGCTTGACGAGGAAGCGGTCGAGCTGCGACTCGGTGATCGGGAACACGCCCTCGTGCTCGTACGGGTTCTGCGTCGCCATGACGAAGAACGGCGGATCGATGAAATACGTACGGCCGCGCATCGTCACGTGGCGCTCCTGCATAGCTTCGAGGAGACCAGCTTGCACACGAGGCGGAGTTCGGTTGATTTCGTCGGCGAGCAGGACGTTCGTGAAGATTGCGCCCCGCACGAGCGTGAGTTCGCCGCCGCGCATCTCCATCGTCCCGATCAGCTCGTTGGGGGTCGTGTCCGGCGTGAACTGGACGCGTTGGAAGGTCGCCCCGAGCACGCGCGCCATTGCCTGTGCCAGCAGCGTCTTCGCCGTGCCGGGAGGGCCTTCGAGCAACACATGGCCGCGGGCGAGGGCGGCGACCAACATCAGGTCGACCGCCTCGTCGTGGCCGATTACGGCCTTGGAGACCTCGACCCGGGCGCGTGCAAGAAGCTCGCTGAGGCGCTCGGCGGCGTCTTCCTCGCGGATGAGATCTATCTCGGCGATCACGTCTGCCATGGTCAACCTCCAAGGAAGAAGGCCAGGATCCCGCCGAGAGCGAGAAACGGGCCGAAGGGGATCGCGTCCTTGCGCGCTGAGGTTCCGCGCGAGGCGAGCACGTACACGGCTGCTACGAACAGGCCGGCGAACGCGATCAGGGTTGCGCCCAGCGTCTTGGCTCCGAGGGAGAGACCGAGCAGGAATCCGAGCTTTGCGTCGCCCATGCCGAAGCTTCCGCGGAAGACCGTTCCGAAGAGGAAGAAGAAGCCGCCGAGGGCGGCGGCTGCCGCGAGATGCGACAGAAAGTCTCCCGGTGTGCTGGCGGCGACGATCAGCCCGATCGCGAGGCTCGCGGGAAGGATGATCATGTTCGGCAACAGCTTGTGCTTGAGGTCGATAGCCGCAAGCAGGACGAGGGAGGGGCAGAGCACGGCACCGACGAGCGCGCGACCGTGGAATCCGAACGCCGCGAAGCACGCGACCACCAGCGCTCCGGCTACCACCGCGACCAGCACGCCTGTGTTCCCCGAGGGCAGTAGCGAGGCGAGCGAGGGCCGCTCAGCCTCCGGCTGCGGTCCGGTTTCCTCAGCCTCGGTGGCCGGCGGTTCCGATGCCGACATCGTGTGAACGCTCATCAGCCGTGCTTGAGGGCGTGGAAGATGGACACGACGGCCGGCCCCAGAATGACCACGAACAACGCCGGGAAGATCATGAAGACGAGCGGGAAGAGCATCAGGATCGGCGTCTTCTGCGCGCGTTCCTCAGCCGCCGAGCGGCGCCGAGCTCGCATCTCATGCGCGAGGTTGCGCATGATCTGCCCAAGCGAAATGCCCATGCGCTCTCCCTGGGCCATCGTCCGGACGAAGGACCGCATGGCCGGCGTGTCGGCACGATCGGCCAGGTGCGCCAGTGCCTCGTCGACGGCAAGGCCCATCGCCTGCTCCTGCAGCGTGAGGCGCAGCTCGTCGCTCAGAGGCGGCCCGAACTGGTCCGCCGCGAGTCGTAGCGCCTGCGGGAACGAGAGGCCGGCCTCGATCATCACGCACATCAGATCGATCAGGTCGGGCAGGCTGCGGTCGAGGGTGGCGATGCGCAGACGCGCCTTGCGCTGCACGATCGTCAGTGGAAGCACCCAGCCGGCAAAGGTCGCAAGCGCGAGGATCAGTAGGCCGAGGGCACTGTGCACGCCCAACAGCACGATCACGAACAGCGGCAGGGCAATGGTCAGCAGCACGCGGTAGCCGATGATCGTGCGCGGAGAGATCGTGTACATCCCCGCGGCCATCAACTGCTCGCGGATGGCCTGCTCGCTGACG
>DASUHE010000080.1:0-37507 GCA_036273695.1 Gaiellaceae bacterium | reverse complement strand
ATCTGGGACCTCCTCGACAACTACAAGGAGGTCGTGGAGGCGCTCGAGGACACGAACGAGTCGCTCATCTCGCACCAGCAGAACGACATCCTCTACGTGCTCACGATCTTCAGCGTCGTCATGCTGCCGCTCACGTTCCTGACCGGCTTCTTCGGCATGAACGTCCACTTCCCGGGCTTCGACTCCTGGCAGGCGTTCTGGGGCAGCATCGGACTGATGGCGGTGACGATCGCCGGCATGCTCGCGTTCTTCCGCTGGAAGCGCTGGCTCTGAGCTACGGATCGGTCGGCAGCCGCGACCAGAGCTCGGTGTCCTCGTAGCGCTCCTGCTTGAAGTAGAGCGAGCGGAGGACTCCCTCGCAGACATACCCGCAGCGCTCGGCCACCTTCTTCGACGCGACGTTGTCGACCCCGATCAGCAGCTGGAGCCGCCGCATCCCGAGCTCCGAGAATGCCCAGGCGGTGAGCCGCCGGAGCGCCTCGGTTGCGATGCCCCGGCCGCGTGCCGCCGGCGCGACGAGGTACCCGAGCTCGGCCGTGCGCGTCTCGCGGTCGATCTCCGGCGCCACAGCTAGGCCGAGGAATCCGCCGTCCTCGCCGACGATCGCGAACGCCTCACGCGTGCCTTCGGCCCTCCCCTCCTCGTACCGCCGGAGCCAGGCTCGCGCGAAGCCCGGCGGCACAGGCTCGGGGATGCGCGTGAAGCGAACGGCGTCCCGGTCCACGAGCATCTCCTCGACCCCGGCGAGGTGCTGTTCGCCGAACGGCTCGAAATCGATCGTCGAACTGCCGCGAGGGGGCTTGCTCAGGCGGGCTCGTCGCCCGCAGGCTCGTCCGAGACCAGGCCTGCGTCGGCGGGCGGGGCGGCGGGCTCAGAGGGCTCGGAGGGCATCGACGGAGGCTCGGGGGCCGTCGCAGGCTCAGGAGCTGCTTCCGAGGACGATCCCGATCCGCCGAACAAGCGCTTCAACCAGTTGGTCATGGCTCGATGCTACAAGACCGTCTCGGGATGCGCAGTAGCCTCCCAGCGATGGAGCGGCGATGAAGCAGCTCTGGGCGCCGTGGCGGCTGGAGTACGTCCAGCATGCGGACGACGGAGACGACTGCGTCTTCTGCCGCGCCGCCGCATTGCCCGAGGACGAGCCGGAGCTCGTGATTCAGCGCGGCGAGCTCGCCTTCGTCCTGCTCAACAAGTTCCCGTACGCGTCGGGGCATCTCATGGTCGCGCCCTACCGCCACGGCTCGGCGTTCGACGACCTCGAGGACGCCGAGGTGCTCGAGGTGCAGCGGCTCGCGGTCCAGGCGATCGAGGCGCTGCGGATCGTCTTCGCGCCGGAGGGGTTCAACGTCGGCTGGAATCTCGGCCGCGTCGCGGGAGCGGGCATCGTCGACCACGGCCATCTCCACGTCGTCCCACGCTGGAACGGCGACACGAACTTCATGCCGGTACTCGCCGACATAAAGGTGATCCCCGAGCATCTCCTCGAGACGCGGCGCAAGCTGGCGGACGCCTGGCCGACGCGGTAGCGCAGGCTGGTCGAACGGCTGGAGTCGACAATCGCGAATCGGGGTAAGACGAGCGTGATGGTCGTAGACGTGGTTGCCGCGCTCGTCCTGCTCCTCATGGCCGGAGACGTCCTGCGCATGGTGTTCGTCGATCCTGAGCCCCGCCGCGACCCGGTCCGCCGGAACGACTCCTAGCTCTCAGCCTCGACGGCGCGCCCACGCCGCAAGGTATCCGGCGAGCGCGACGACGGCCACCGCCTCCGCGGCGAGCGCGACGACGATGCCTGCCCGGTAGCCGTGCTCCTGGAAACCGAACAGCGGCTGGTGCTCGCTGACGAAGAGGAGGACGAACGACGCCGCCGCCAGTCCCATGCCTCCGAGTGCGAGCAGCGGCCGTACGACGGCCAGGCGAGCCGCCGGGGGCAGAAGCCCGAGGCCGATCACCGTCGCGCCCGCGAAGTTGAGCAGGAAGAGCGGGCCGATGACCGACACGGAGCTGTAGCCGTCGCCGACGTACTGCTGCAGATGGACGGCGCCGACGACGAGTACCGCGATCGCCCCCAGTATCCGCAGCACGCCGGAAGTGCGGTTCTGCGGCTCGTCCGCGTCGGACAGGATCGCCTCATCCGGCACCGGCCTCGTGGAATTGGTCGTGCGTTCACGTAGCTGGCTCATCAGGAGCCACCCCCCATTCCTCGATTCGACGTCTCAGCGTTCTACGCAGGCAGTCCGGCAGCGGTTCTCGACTGCCGCAACGAGAGCGCTACGGCCGCGATTCGCGCGTCAAGGGCTCGTCCTGCGCCGCGAGAGGAACCCTGCGGGGCGTGACGAGCGACAGGGTCTCGGGCGGCACAGCGACGGCGTGGCTGTCGCCGCAGTGGCGGATGATGGCCACGCCGCCGCTCATGTGCAGAAACGTCGCGCGACGGCCGGCGTGCAGCACCGGCTGCTCGGGAGTCAACAGCGCAATCGGCGAATCCATGAACGAGGTCCTTCCACAGGTGGAGGTTCCTCGTTATTCCCGTCACAAGCGATCGTTAACCGACCGCGGCGCCGCAGCCGCGCGGCGAGCTCGTGCGCCGTGCCTCACGACAGCGACGCGCTGCCGTTCTTGTCGAGCTGCGGCCAGCCGTACCCCGTCTCGGACGAGATCGAAGCCACCTCGTCCTCGGTGGGTTCGATGCCGGGGAGCTGCTCGTCGCGGCGCTCGAAGTGCTCGAGCTCGAAGTCGTCGACGAGAAAATCTTCGCTCGGCGGCGTCTCGCTCGCCGGCGTCTCGCTCGCCGGACGGCGCTTCGTCGTACCGGCGCGCTCGCGCTCGACGACGAAGACGACGCCGTAGCCGAGAGCCGCGCACAGCAGGACGAGGATCGCCGAGCCGACGCCCACCGTCATCCAGATCACACCGAAGCCGAAGCCGGCCGCCGTACCGAGATAGCGCGTCGAGCTGGTCACCGTCGTACCTCCTGGTTCGTAGACCCTGCCCGGCGACGATTCGCGGCCGTCCGGCGAACACCTTCCACGTCCACGCCGGACGGCGGCGGTCCAGACCCAAACGATCGCGAAGCGGGAGACGGGACTCGAACCCGCGACCCTTGGCTTGGGAAGCCAATGCTCTACCAACTGAGCTACTCCCGCCGGAGACGCGATTGTAGCCCGGCCATAATGGAACCCCAGACCGAGCGAGAGAAGCGAGACAGGGAGATTTCCATGCCGCACAACGAGCTCCACGAGACCGCCCGCTCGCTCGTCGCCGAGGGGAAAGGGATCCTCGCCGCCGACGAGAGCACGGGCACGATCAAGAAGCGCTTCGACTCGATCGACGTCGAGTCGACCGAGGCGAACCGACGCGCCTACCGCAACCTCCTCTTCACGACTCCGGGCGTCGAGGAGTACATCAGCGGCGTCATCCTCTACGACGAGACGATCCGCCAGTCGGGCGACGACGGGACGCCGTTCCCCGAGCTGCTCGCCTCGAAGGGCGTCATCCCGGGCATCAAGGTCGACCAGGGCGCGAAGCCGCTCGCGCTCGCGGACGGCGAGACCGTGACCGAGGGACTGGACGGCCTGCGCGAGCGGCTCGAGGAGTACCGCGGGCTCGGCGCGCGCTTCGCGAAGTGGCGCGCGACGTACTCGATCGGGGACACGCTGCCGAGCGAGTACTGCATCTGGGCGAACGCGCACGCGCTCGCCCGCTACGCGGCGCTCTGTCAGGAGGCCGGGATCGTCCCGATCGTCGAGCCCGAGGTGCTGCAGGACGGGACGCACACGATCGAGCGCAGCGGGTTCGTCACCTCACGGGTCCTCGCCGCGGTCTACACCGAGCTGTTCGACCAGCGCGTCGATGTCGAGGGGACGCTGCTCAAGCCGAACATGGTGCTGTCGGGCTACGAGGCGACGGGCCGGGCCGGCGTCGAGGAGGTCGCGGAGGCGACGCTGCACACGCTGAGGAAGCACGTGCCGGCGGCGGTGCCCGGCATCGTCTTCCTCTCGGGCGGTCAGTCGGACGAAGACGCGACTGCGCACCTCAACGCGATGAACGCGAGCGGCCCCCACCCGTGGCAGCTGTCCTTCTCGTACGGCCGCGCGCTGCAGGCCCCCGCGCTGAAGGCGTGGGGCGGCAAGGCGGAGAACGTCGAGGCCGGCCAGCGCGCCTACTACCACCGCGCGAAGCTGAACAGCGCGGCGCGCACCGGTGCGTACGGGCCCGAGATGGAGCGGGAAACGGTCGCGGCGTAGCCGCTACGCGAGCGGCCAGGGCAGGGGCGGCGCGGGCACGTACTCGCCCGGCCAGTCGGCATATGCCTGCTCCGGGTTCGACGTGTCCCGGGCGACGGAGGCGCCGTATCTCGCCGCGACCTCGCTCGCGGGGTAGTGGAGCTGCTCCCGCTCGGGCCGGGCGCCGATCATCAGGATCGCGCAGGGCCCGTCGCCCGCGCCGACGAAGATGTGGCGCGTACCCGCCGGGCAGTGGAAGAAGTCCCATTGCCGCAGCCGGCGCTCCTGCTCCTCGACGATCAGCGTGCACTCGCCGGCGAGGACGAGGAACGCCTCCCGCACGCCTTCGGAGTGGTAGAGCGCGTTCGGCTCGCCGGGCCAGACCACGTGGACGTTCACGCCGAAGTCGGTGTACGGCCCGCCCCGCGGCTCGAGCGGATAGATCGCTCCGCCCTTGGCCTCGTTCCGCAGCGCGAGCGCGTCGGCGAGATTCAGGATGTACCAGCCCTCGGTCTCCGGGTTGCGCCCGTACGGCGTGTCCTGAAGCGGCGCCTCGTCCATCGGACCCCCTCCTCCGGTCTAGGTGTACTCGAACCCGGTCAGGGCGGACAGCTTCGCGAGCGACTGCTGGGCGACGACACGACGCACCGTTCCCGACCGCGAGCGCATGACGATCGAGTCCGTCTCGGCCCCGCCGGGCGCGTACGCGACGCCGCGCAGGAGCGGCCCGTTCGTCACGCCCGTGGCGGCGACGAAGACATCGTCGCCGGAGACGAGATCGTCCGTCCGGAGCACACGCGCAGGATCGAGACCCGCGGCTAGCAGCCGCTGCCGCTCGTCCTCGTCGCGCGGCCAGAGCCGGCCCTGGATGCCGCCGCCGACGCATTTGAGCGCCGCGGCGGAGATCACGCCTTCGGGCGTGCCGCCGATCCCGTAGAGCATGTCGACGTTCGTTCCGCGCTGTCCGGCGGCGATCGCGGGCGCGACGTCACCGTCCCGGATCAGTCGGACCCGCGCGCCGGCCTCGCGCAGCTCGGCGATCAGGTCGTCGTGGCGGTCGCGCTCGAGCACGATCACGTCGACCTCGCGTGGCGACTTCCCGAGCGCCTCGGCGACCGAGCCGACGTTCTCGGTCGGGCTCTTCTCGATGTCGATCGCGTCGATCGCGGCCGGGCCGACGGCGATCTTCTCCATGTAGACGGCGGCGCCCGGGAAGAGCATCGTCCCGCGCTCGGCGACGGCGATGACGGTGATCGCGCCGGTCTGGCCGAGCGCCGTGAGGCGCGTGCCCTCGAGCGGATCGACGGCTACGTCGACCTCGGGCCCTTCGCCGTTGCCGACCTCCTCGCCGTTGAAGAGCATCGGGGCCTCGTCCTTCTCCCCCTCACCGATCACGACGACGCCGCGCATCGAGACGCTGTCGAGGACGAAGCGCATCGCGTCGACGGCTGCGCGGTCGGCCTCCTCTTTGTCGCCGCGGCCGATCCAGCGGGCTGCGGCCATCGCGCCCGCCTCGGTGACGCGGACGAGCTCCATCGCGATGTTGCGGTCGGGGGCTTGGCGCGAGCTCACGGCCCGACGATCCTAAAGCAGCGCTAGTCGCCTTTCTGGATCGGGTGCGAGATGAACCACGAGGCGACGAGGAGGAAGAGGAGGATCGCCGCGAGCAGGCAGACGCCGAAGACGGCCGAGCCTTTGCGCGTGCGCAGGCTCGAGCCGGCAGCGAGCGCGACCATGCCCGCGACCGCTGCCACGAAGACCGCTACCACCCAGAGCCCGAGCGCGAGCTCGACGAGCGCGAGCACGACCGAGGGCCCGACGACGAGCCCCGTCTTTTCGGTGTAGCCGCGCAGGCGCTCGCGACGCGTGAGCAGCAGACCGTCCACGGCTTGGAGTTTTACATCCGGTCCGGCGCGTCGACGCCGACGAGCCCCAGGCAGCGTGCGATGACGGCCCGTGTCGCCCGGCAAAGTCCGAGCCGGAAGGCCTGCTGCTCGCTGTCGAGGACCCGGTGCTCGTGGTAGAAGCGGTGGAAGTCGTCGGCGACGCGGATCGCGTACGTGGGAATGCCCTGCGGCCCGCGCTTCGCGACGGCATCGGCGACGACCGTCGGCAGCTCGGCCACCCGTTTGACGAGCTCCCGCTCTTCGACCGCGAGCGGGCTCGCTAGTAACAAGTTGTTACTAGCGTTGCCTGGAGCGTTCCTGAGGATCCCGGCGATCCGGGCATGGGCGTACTGGACGTAGTAGACGGGGTTCTTCTGCGACCGCTCGGACGCGAGGTCGACGTCGAGCTCGATCGTCTGGTCGGGACCGCGGTTGACGAGATACCAGCGCGCGGCGTCGACGCCGATCTCGTCCATGAAGTCGTCGAGCAGGACGATGTCGCCGCGGCGCCGCGAGAGGCGCGTCTGCTCGCCGCCCTTCGTCAGGTTGACCATCTGGTAGAGCAGCACCTCGACCCGCTCGGGGTCGTAGCCGAGCATTCGCGCGACCGCCGCGTACCAGTTGCGAGTGCCGTGATGGTCGGCGCCGAGGACGTAGATCGCGCGGTCGAACCCCCGCTCGAGCTTGTCGACGAGGTAGGCGACGTCGGCGGCGCGGTACGTCGGCGAACGATCGCCCGAGCGGAGCAGGACCCGATCCTCGTCGTCGCCGTGGGCCGACGAGCGCGCCCAGAGCGCTCCGTCCTTGTCGTACGCGTCGAGCCGGGGCAGCAGCTCCGGGAGCCGGAGCTCGAGCTCGCTCTGGCGACGGAAGCTGTCGAAGTGGATCCGGAACCGCTCGAGCGACGTCTCGATCTCCTTCAGCATCAGCGGCACCGGATCGCCCTTGAGGGCCGCGAGCTCCTCGACGTACGCGCCCCGGTAGCCGTCCTCCGGCGGCTCCTGGCCGAGCCGGACCGCCTCCACCGACACGCGGAAGCGGTCCATCTGGCCGCCCGAGTCGTTGTAGTAGTACTCCCGCTCGACCTCGTGGCCCGCGAGCTCCAACAAGCGCGCGACGGCGTCGCCGTACGCCCCGTTGCGGCCGTGCGCGACGTGCAGCGGGCCGGTCGGGTTCGCGGAGACCATCTCCACCTGCACGCGTTCGCGCTCGCCGGAGGCCCCGCCGCCGAACGCCTCCTCGTCCTCGAGGATCTCGCCGAGCGCCGCGGCAAACCACTCGTCGCGGAGGAAGAGGTTGACGAAACCGGGTCCGGCGATCTCGGCGCGCTCGACTCCGTCCAGCCTCGCGGCCGCCTCGGCGATCTCGGTCGCGATCTCGCGCGGCGCACGGCGCCGTGCCCCCGCAAGGCGCAGCGCGACGTTGGTCGCGTAGTCGCCGTGCTCGGGCTCCGCGGGCCGCTCGAGCTCGACGTCGGCTCCCGCGGCGGTGGCGAGGGCGGCGGCGAGCTGCTTGACGGGATCAGCCGGCAACGGTCTCGCGCGGCGTGAAGAGGTCCTCGAGCGCCCGGATCTCGGACGGCGTGCCGACACCGATCAGGACGTCGCCGACGTCGATCGGCGTGTCCGGCTCCGGAGTCGTGTCGAAGCTTCCGTCCGGCTTCCGCAACGAGATCACGATCGCGCCCGTCTCGTGCCGGATCCGGAGCTCGCGGATCGTCTGCCCGGCGGCGGCGCACGTCGGGCGCACCTCGATCTCCGCGAGCTGGAGATCCGGGCCGGTCGCGGTGGTCACGGCGTCGAGGAACGCCGTCACCTGCGGCTTGAGCACGAGGTTCGCCATCACCCGCCCCGCGGTTGTGTACGGAAGGACGATCCGATCCGCGCCCGCGAGCGCGAGCTTGCGCTCGGCGTCCGCGCCGGAGGCGCGCGCGACGATGGTCAGGTCGGGACGGATCGAGCGCGCCGAGAGGACGACGTAGAGGTTGTCGGCGTCCGAGTCGGAGGCGGCCACGAGCCCCTGCGCGCGCTCGAGGCCCGCCCGCCGCAGGTTCTCGTCGCTCGTCGCGTCGCCTTCGATCAAGAGCACGCCGTCCTCCTTCGCCGCCGCGACCGCATCCTCGTGGACGTCGAGTACGACGTAGGCGACGTCGGCCGCCTGGAACTCCTCGGCGACGCGCCGGCCGACGCGGCCGTAGCCGCAGATGATGAAGTGATCCTGCAGGTGCTCGATCGTCCGCTCCCTCCGGCGTTCGGCCAGCGCTCCGCTGATCACGCCTCCGGCCACGGCCTCGACGATAACCGCACCCGCGTAGCCGATGATCGTGAGCCCCACTCCAACGAGAACGAGGGCGACGACGCGCGCGCCGTCGCCGGCGGGGACCGTGTCCAGCCCGGCCAGCGTGACCGTGACGACGGCTCGGTAGAAGGCCTGGAACCACGGCTCGTGCAGCGTCTCGCGGAAGCCGATCGTGCCGCCGATCAGCGTCGCGGCGATCGCGGCAAGCACCCGTTCGATCTGGTGCAGGCGAAGCTTGGCGGGCGGCACGTCCCTAGTATGTGGCCATGGACGAGGACGGGCTCGACCAACCCGAGGCGGAACCGGGCGAGCGGCGGCTCAACATCCAGATGCCCGCCGAGCAGGTAGCGGGCACGTACGCGAACTTCGCGAACGTCAGCTTCTCGCCGTACGAGTTCACGCTGACCTTCGCCCGGATCGAGCACGAGGTCGAGGAGGGAGACGTGCCCGGCGCGGTCGTCGCGCGAGTGAATGCTTCGGCCCGTTTCATCCCGGAGCTGATCGACGCGCTGCAGGACTCGTGGTCCAAGTACGTGACGCGCGAGGGCATCCGGAACCTGCCCGAGGCGCCCGACCGCCCGAACGACACCTCCGAGAGCTGACGCTCTCCCTCGTCCCGTCGTACGCCGTTCTCTGCGCAGCGCAGGCGGCGACCGCGGCTGCGCCCGCCCGGCAGGCGCACGCCCGCGGGCGAAGCTGGACCTGGCTCGCCGTGCCGGCTGCGCTGCTCGCGGCAGGCGTCGCGATCATCAACTTCGTGCCGGGAGGGCCGCACGCCCTGGCGCTGCTCGCGACGTTCGGGACGCCGGTGCTCGCCGCCGCGGGCGGGCTGTTCCGCGGCAGCGCGCGCTGGTGGCTCTGGCCGCCGGTCGCGGTCGGACTCTGGCTCGCGGCCTGGCTGGCGACCGGGCTCGTCCGCGACGCGGCGGGCCTCGCGCTCGTCGCTCTCGCCTGCCTCGCCGCCGCCTGCGCGATCGCGATCGTCGCACCGGCGTGGTCGATCCGCGCGGGCTTGGTCGCTCTCGCCGTCCTCGACGTCGTGCTCGTCTGGGGGACGAGCGGCGTCCAGCAGGCGACGAACACGCTCGAAACCGTGCACCTCCCCCACGCCGCCGGCAGGTCGCTCCCGAGCCTGCAACAGGCGACGTTCGGTTCCGCTGTCATGGGCTGGCTCGACTTTCTCGCTCCAGCGCTGCTCGGGGTCGTCGTCGTCGGGCGGCGCAAGCTTGCGGCCGCAGCCGTCATCGGCGTCGTCGCCGGCCTCTGGGGCCTTCTACTGCTGGTCACCTCGGAGGTGGCGGCGACGGTGCCGGTTCTCGCCGGGTTAGCGTTGGCGTCCGCTCATGCGCGTCGCGGTCGTCTCCGACATCCACTCGAACCTGCACGCGCTGGACGCGGTCCTCGAGGCGATCGACACGGAGGCACCTGACGAGCTCTGGTGTCTCGGCGACCTCGTCGGCTACGGGCCGAGGCCGAACGAGTGCTGCGCGGCCATCGCCGCACGCGCCACCGTCTGCCTCGCCGGCAATCACGACCTCGCCGTGCAGGGAACGATCGACCTCGAGGAATTCCACGGCGACGCCGCGGTCGCGGCCTGGTGGACGCGGGACGTGCTCGACGCGCCTTCGAAGGAGCTCCTCGACCGGCTGGGGCCCGAAGCGACCGTGCACGGCGTGTCGCTCTACCACGGGTCGGCGCGCGACCCGATCTGGGAGTACGTGCTCGGCGACGAGGCCGCCCTGGCGACGATCGAGCTCGCAGGGACGCCGCTCGTGCTCGTCGGGCACAGCCACGTCGCGCTGCGAGTCGTCCAGTCGGACGACGATCTCACCGGCGGTGTCGCTCCGGCCGGAACCGAGCTCGACCTCGCCGACGCGCGGGCGCTCCTCAATCCGGGGTCCGTGGGACAACCGCGCGACGGCGACCCGCGGGCCGCGTTCCTCGTCCTCGACCTCGAGGCGCGGCACGCGAGCTTCCACCGCGTCGAGTACGACGTCGAGCGCACGCAGCGCGAGATGCGGGAGGCCGGCCTACCCGAGCTGCTCGCCGCTCGGCTCGCGCTGGGCCTCTAGGACGCGTAGGAGCTAGGCGGCCGGCAGGGCCGGCGGGGCGAGCACGGGGACGGTCGCAACGGCGGCGGCAGGGGCCGCGATCGCCGGGACCTCGCGCTCTTCGAAGACCTCGATGCCTTCGCGCGCGAGCGCCAGCTGAACGTCCTCGCGGGCCTTCCAGATCCGCCACTTGACCGTCGCGAGCGTCACCTCGAGCGACTCGGCGATCTCGCCGTAGGAGAGACCGACGACGTCGCGCAGCAGGAGCGCCATCTTCAGGTCGACGCTGAGCCGCTCGACCGCGCGCCAGACGGCATCGATCGCCTCGAGCCGCTCGAACGGTGCATCCACGACCTCGAGCGGCGGGATGTCGTCGAGATCCACGACCGCCCGCGGCCGGCGCTCGGTCGCCCGCAGCTCGTCGAGGACGCGGTTCTTCGTCACCTGGAAGAGCCACGTCGTGAACTTCGAGCGCAGCGAGAACCGCGGCAGCCCCTGGAACACCCGGAGGAAGACCTCCTGCGTCAGGTCCTCGGCGAGGCTCCGGTCGCCGACCATGCGCAGCACGTAGTTGTAGACCGGAATCTGGTAAGCGCGGACGATGATCGAGAAGGCCCGTTCATCGCCCCGCTGCGCCTTCCGCAGTACGCCGTGATCAGGCTGGGGCAGCGACAAGGTGCCGCAGTATAGACCGAAAATTCACGGGATTTGTACGAGATTTTTACCGGACATCTCGGACGGTGCCCGGAGCCCGAGCAGCGCGAGGATCGTCGGGGCCACGTCGGCCAGCTCGCCGTTCTGCAAAGCAGCTTCGCGGGCCGTCAGGATCACGGGCACCGGGTTCGTCGTGTGGGCGGTGTGCGGGCTCACGCCGTCCGCTTGCAGGAGCGTCTCGGCGTTCCCGTGGTCGGCGATCACGAGCGCGACACCGCCTGCGCGCTCGACGGCGTCGACGACACGCCCGAGGCACGCGTCCGTCGTCTCCACCGCCTGCACGACGGCCGGGATCACGCCTGTGTGGCCGACCATGTCCGGATTCGCGAAGTTGACGACGACGAAGCCCGGACGGTCGTCCTCGATCCCGCGCACGACCCGTTCGGCGAGCTCGCGCGCCGACATCTCCGGCTTGTGGTCGTAGCTCGGGACGTCGCGCGGCGAGTCGACGAGGATCCTGTCCTCGCCGGCGAACGGCTCCTCGCGGCCGCCGTCGAGGAAATACGTGACATGGGCGTACTTCTCGGTCTCGGCGGCGTGGAGCTGGCGGACGCCGTTGGCCGAGAGCACCTCGGCGAGCACGTTCTCGACGAGATGCTCGGGGAAGGCGACCGGGAACCCGAAGTCGTCGCGGTAGCGCGTCATCGTGGTCAGGTCGACGCCGAGCTCGCCGAGCTTCTCCGAGAGCTGCCGCCCGCGGTCGGGCCGGAAGTTGAAGAAGATCGCCGTGTCACGCCCGGGATCGAGCCGCGGCCGGCCGTCGACGACGACGGGCTCGATGAACTCGTCGGTGATCCCGCGGTCGTAGCTCGCCTGCACGGCGGCGATGGGATCGTCCGCGGCTACGCCCTCGCCGCCGACGATCGCGCGGAGCGCGCGCTCGGTCCGGTCCCACCGCTGGTCGCGATCCATCGCGTAGTAGCGGCCGGCCACGGTGGCGATGCGGTCGACGGGGAGCTCGGCGAGGTCGTGCACCGCCGAGTGCGGCGAGACGTCGCGACCGTCGGTGAAGGCGTGGATCCACGTCCTCTCCGGGGCGAACGTCAGCAACGCCCGCACGTGATCGATGTGCGAGTGCACTCCGCCGTGCGACACGAGACCCAGGAGGTGGACGTTCTCCCCTCGCTCGAACGCGCCGCGCAGCGCGTCGTTCTCGAAGAGCTCCCCGGTCTCGATCGCCCGGTTCACCCGCACGAGGTCCTGGAGGAGAATCCGGCCCGAGCCGATGGTGAGGTGGCCGACCTCGGAGTTGCCCATCTGGCCCCGCGGCAGTCCGACAGCCTCGCCCGACGCGGTGAGCTGCGCATGCGGAAACTCCCGCCATAGTTGGTCGAAGACGGGCGTCTCGGCGAGCTCGACGGCGTTTCCCGGCCCGGCGGAGGCGATCCCCCAGCCGTCGAGGATGACGAGCGCTACGAGGGGATACGTGCGGCCGTCTGGCATATCGCCTGGAAGGAGCCGGCGTCGAGGGAGGCGCCGCCGACGAGCGCGCCGTCGACGTCGGGCTGCGCGAGCAGCGCGGCGGCGTTGTCCGGTTTGACCGAGCCGCCGTAGAGCACCGGCGCGTCGAGGAGCGACTTGATGAACGAGTGCGCGGCCTGGGCCATCTCGGGGGTCGCGGTGAGGCCGGTGCCGATCGCCCAGACCGGCTCGTACGCGAGCACGAGGTCGGGATGCGGCTCGAGCATCGCGAGCTGGCGACGGAGAACATCCTCCGTCTCGCCGCGCTCGCGCTCCTCCTGCGTCTCACCGACGCAGGCGATCACGCGCAGGCCGGCGGCGAGCGCGGCTCGCGTTCGCAGCGCGACCGTCTCATCGGTCTCGCCGAAGTACTGCCGGCGCTCCGAATGACCGACGAGGGAGCCGACGACGCCGAGCTCGAGCAGCAGCGGCGCCGAGATCTCGCCGGTGTACGCGCCCTCCGGCTCCCAGTGGACGTTCTGCGCGTACGTCGTCAGGCCCGCGTCGACGCAGTCGCGCAGCCGCGTGAACGGCGGGCAAACGACGGCGCCGAGGCCTGCGAGCGCCGCGGGATCGGGCCCGCGGAACATCTTCCAGTTGCCGGCGATGAGCATCGCGTGATCCTAGGCCGACGGGATCGCCGCGACGCCGGGGAGCTCCTTGCCTTCGAGCAGCTCGAGGCTCGCGCCGCCGCCGGTCGAGACCCACGAGACGCCGTCCGCGAGCCCGAGCTCGTTGAGGGCCCGCACCGAGTCGGCGCCGCCGACCACCGAGAACGCGGCCTCGTTCGCCGCGACCGCCTCGGCGACGGCCTTCGTTCCCTCGGCGAAGCGCTGCCACTCGAAGACCCCCATAGGCCCGTTCCAGAAGATGGTGCGAGCATCCGCGAGCAGGCCGGAGAAGCGCTTGCGCGTCTCCGGGCCGATGTCGAGACCGAGCCAGCCCTCCGGGAGCTCGTCGTAGCCGCAGATACGGCTCTCCGCGTCGGCCTCGAACGCAGCCGCGCCGACGACGTCCAGCGGCAGCTCGACCTCGAAGCCCAGCGGGTTCTCGCCGCGCAGCTCTTCGGCCATCTTGCCGCCGACGAGCACCGCGTCGGCTCGGCCGCCGAGGTTGCGGAGGACGCCGAGCTTGTCCTCGACTTTCGCCCCGCCCGAGACGAGCACGAACGGCCGCTCGATCTCGCCGAGCAGCCGGCGGAGGTGCTCGAGCTCGTCGAGCAGCAGCAGCCCTGCGTACGCCGGCAGGAGGTGCGCGACGGCCTCGGTCGAGGCGTGCGCGCGATGCGCCGAGCCGAACGCGTCGTCGACGTATACGTCGCAGCCTGCGGCGAGCTCGCGCGCGAACCGCTCGTCGTTCTTCGTCTCTCCCGGGTCGAATCGCGTGTTCTCGAGCACGTGTACGCGCTCGTCGGGCAGAAGCTCGTGCAGGCGCGCCGACACCGGAGCCATCGCGAATCTCGGCCGGTCCTCCTCGGTCTGCGGACGGCCGAGGTGAGAGCAAATGCGCAGCTCGGCGGCGTCGCGCTCGAGCAGGAGCCGGAGAGTGGGCAACGAGGCGCGGATGCGGGTGTCGTCCGCGACCCGGCCGTCCTCTAGGGGCACGTTGAGGTCGGCGCGAACCAGGACGGTCTTGCTCGCGACGTCGGCGTCGCGGACCGACCGCGGGAGGCGCATCGTCAGCTCTTACGCGCCGACGGTGGCCGGCAGGGTCGCCCCGATCCTGGCGACGAGGTCGACGAGGCGGCAGCTGTAGCCCCACTCGTTGTCGTACCAGGAGAAGACCTTGAGGAGCGGACCGTTCGCCATGGTCAGGTCGCTGTCGAAGATCGACGAGTACGACGAGTGGACGATGTCGGTCGAGACGATCGGCTCGTCGGTGTAGCGGAGGATCCCCTCGAGCTCGCCCGTGTCGGCGTGCGACCTGAACAGCTCGTTGACGTCCTCGGCGGTCGGCTCGGCGCCGACCTGGACGACGAGGTCGACGATCGAGCCGATCGGCACCGGCGCCCGCATCGACATCCCGTCGACCTTGCCCTTGAGGTCGGGCAGCACGAGCCCGATCGCGCGGGCGGCGCCCGTCGAGGTCGGGATGAGGTTGATCGCGGCGGCGCGGGCCCGGCGCAGATCCTTGTGCGGGAGGTCGAGCGTCTGCTGGTCGTTCGTGTACGCGTGGATCGTCGTCATGAAGCCGCGCTCGACGCCGTAGGCCTCGTGCAAGACCTTCGCCACCGGCGCGACGCAGTTCGTGGTGCAGGACGCGTTCGAGACGATGTGGTGCCGTTCGGGGTCGTATTCGCGGTCGTTGACGCCGAGCACGATCGTGATGTCCGGGTCCGTCGCCGGAGCCGAGATGACGACCTTCTTCGCGCCCGCCTGGAGGTGCTTCTCGGCGGACGTCCGCTCGGTGAACAGGCCGGTCGACTCGATCGCGACGTCGACACCCAGATCTGCCCACGGGAGGTTCGCCGGATCGCGCTCGGAGAGGAACTTGATCTCGCGACCGTCGACCGTGATCGAGTCGTCGCTCGCCTCGACGGGCACGTCGAGGGGGCCGAGCACCGAATCGTGCTTGAGCAGGTGCGCCATCGTCTTCGTGTCGCCGATGTCGTTCGCGGCCACGATCTCGAAGTCGCCGCCGTGCTCGAGCTGCGCGCGCAGGAAGTTCCTGCCGATCCGGCCGAGGCCGTTGATGCCCACCCGTGTCTTCGCCATCGTCCAAGCCTCCCCGTGATCGCTCTCTCGAAGCGAGTCTAGTAACGGCGCCGCTGGCTGGCGGGCGGACCGGGAAGCTCCGAGGACGACCCTCCCGGCCCCTCACCTGCTCGAGACCTGACGGCAGACGGGGTCTGAATCCGCCGCCGGACGAGCAGGAACCCGCCGAGGCGAGTATGACTTTTGCGTTGTTGCCGCGCCAGGCGACTTGCAACGGATCACGACATACTTCAGTGCTGCGAAAGTTCCTGCAAACGGCGAAGTCGCCGATACGCCGCCGCTTTCGACAATCCGGGTTTGCAGCGGCGCGCGAGCTCCATGGTCGAGGCCGTGGGGTGACGCAAGCGAAGGAGCGCGATCTCGCGCAGGTCCTCGGGGAGCGCGTCGAGATCGAGACGGCGGAGCGCCTCCAACTGCGCGTGCGCCGCGCGGCCGGTGCGGACGAGATTCGCGTGATCGGCGTTCGCGAGCCTGTTCGCGTCGGCCCGCGTCGCTGCGAGCACGGCCTGCTCCTCGAGGGCGAGGACGAGATCGACCGCGCCGGCCGCGACGAGGACATCGGCGATGGCGTCGGTTCCCTTCGCATACGCGGTTGCGTGGGAGCTGCGTTCCTGGACGTGCAGCTCGACGCCTAGACGCTCCCCGAGTCCGGCGAGAAACCGCGCACCGTCGGCCTCCGCCGTCCGGATCTCGAGGTGTGCGGCTCTCGGGCCGCTCAGGGTCCCCGCGCCGAGCAGGGCGCCGCGGAGGTACGCAGCCGCGCAGCAGCGACGGGCGACGACGCGGCCGGGCGGACGGCGCAGGGGCCGGTGCGACCGGTCGAGCACGCCGGCTCTGTTGAGCGTCGCGTACGCGTCGTCCGACCCCTCCACGAGGAGCTGGTAGCGCGTCGCCCTGTCGAACGCGCGGCGCGGGTAGGTGCGGATCTCGGATCTCACGCCGCAAGCACGCAGAAGCGCGAACGCGCGGCGGGCGACGGTGGAGCTGGAGACGTCGAGGTGGACGTCGACGTGGCCGCGGCCGCGGAGGTGCGCGCGGCCGGCGACGTGGAAGAGCCCCGAAAGCTCCGCGAGCCCGTCGCAGTCCTTCGCCGGCGAGATCGCGGCCAGCTCCTCGCGCAAGTCGTCAGAGAGCGGCGGCATAACCCTCGAGTGCGAGCAGGCGACGTTTGTACCCGGTGCCGTAGGAGCCGTACGGGCCGAGGCCGCCGGCGGAGACGACGCGGTGGCACGGGACGAAGATCGAGAGGTGGCTTCGCGCGCAGAAGCTTCCGGCGGCGCGAGCCGCACCGGGCGCGCCTGCAAGTGCGGCAAGCTCCCCGTAGGTGACGACCTCGCCGCGCGGGATGGCGCGCAGCGCGCTCGCGCACCTCGTGAGGAAGTCGGTTTCGTAGTCGAGGTCGACCGGCACGTCCTGGAGCGGGACGTCTTCGCCGGCGAAGTACGCCTGCAGCAGCTGCACGACTTCCGTCACAAAGGTTCGACGCTTCTCTGACGAGTTGCGTGATACGCCTGGCCCAAGCCGCAGCCCCAACCCCGGGTGGGTGGGGGTTTGGGATGGGATCTTGGCGCCTGCCGCAGCGTTCGGCCCTGGCCTCGTAGGACGCGGCCACGGCAGGTCGTGCCAGACGACGCGATCGTCGGCGACCACGAGCTCACCGACTCCCCAGCCCTCGACTTCGTAGGCGACCTGCGTCACCGACACGACCTCGAATCCTAGAATCGCCGGAGTGAGCACCCACGCGATCTTCCGCGTCCCCGAGCCCCACAACGAACCGGTGCTCGGCTACGAGCCGGGCAGCCGGGAGCGAACCGAGCTTCGGGAGCGCCTCGACGAGCTCACCGGCCGACGTCTCGAGATCCCCCTCGTCATCGGCGGCGAGGAGATCGAGACCGGCGACACGTTCGAAGCCGTCATGCCGCACAGGCGCAGCCATGTCCTCGCCGAGGTGCACAAGGGCGGCGCCGCCGAGGTCGACCGCGCGATCGCCGCCGCGGCCGACGCCTGGGAAGACTGGTCGCGGACGCCGTGGGAGGACCGCGCCGCCGTCTTCCTCCGCGCGGCCGAGCTCCTCGCAGGTCCGTGGCGGCAGACGCTCAACGCCGCCACCATGCTCGGCCAGTCGAAGACCGCGCACCAGGCCGAGATCGACGCCGCCTGCGAGCTGATCGACTTCTGGCGCTTCAACGTCCAGTACATGACGCGCATCTACGAGGAGCAGCCGATCTCGTCGCCCGGGGTGTGGAACCGGCTCGAGTACCGCCCGCTCGAGGGATTCGTCTTCGCGGTCACGCCGTTCAACTTCACCTCGATCGCGGGCAACCTCCCCACGTCCGCCGCGTTGATGGGGAACACCGTCGTCTGGAAGCCCGCATCGACCGCGGCCGTCAGCGCGCACTTCCTCATGGAGCTGTTCGCGGAGGCCGGCCTGCCGCCGGGCGTGATCAACCTCGTCTACGGCTCCGGCGCCGCCGTCGGCGATCCGGCGCTGGCGAGCGAGCACCTCGCCGGCATCCACTTCACCGGCTCGACGCCCGTCTTCCAGGGGATGTGGAAGACGGTCGGCGACAACATCGCCCGCTACCGCAGCTATCCGCGGGTCGTCGGCGAGACCGGCGGCAAGGACTTCATCGTCGCGCATCCCAGCGCCGACGCCGACGCGCTCGCGACCGCGATTCTCCGCGGCTCCTTCGAGTACCAGGGCCAGAAATGCTCCGCGGCCTCCCGCGTCTTCGCGCCCGCGAGCCTGTGGCCGCAGGTGCGCGACCGGCTCACCGACGAGATCGGGGAGATGAAGATGGGCGACGTCGCCGAGTTCTCGAACTTCGTCGGCGCCGTGATCGACGCGAGCTCCTTCGCGACCCAGAAGGAGGCGATCGAGGAGGCGAAGGCTTCCGGCGGCACGGCGCAGGTGATCGCGGGCGGCGGCTACGACGACAGCGACGGCTGGTTCGTCCAGCCGACCGTGATCGAGACGTCCGACCCGGATTTCCGCACGATGAAGGAGGAGCTGTTCGGGCCGGTCGTGACCGCCTTCGTCTACGACGACTCCCGCTACGAGGACACGCTCGACCTCGTCGACAAGGGCACGACGTACGGGCTGACCGGCGCGGTCTTCGCGCGCGACCTCGACGCAATCGAGCGGACGCGCGACCGGCTGCGCTACGCGGCCGGGAACTTCTACGTCAACGACAAGCCGACCGGCGCCGTGGTCGGCCAGCAGCCGTTCGGCGGCGCGCGCGCCTCGGGCACGAACGACAAGGCGGGCTCGATGTGGAACCTGATCCGCTGGGTCAGTCCCCGCGCGATCAAGGAGACGTTCGTGCCGCCTCGTGACTACCGCTACCCGTTCCTCGATCCGGAGACGGACGCCGGCCGGTAGCGCGCGAGTCGCGGCACCGTGAGGATCGCTGCGGCGCACGCAAAGGCGGGCAAGGCGAGCACGACCCCTGCTGCCCGCACGCCGAACGCGCCGGCGACGGCGCCGTCGATGAGGCTCGCGGCGGGCCGGAAGCCGAGGAAGGCGACGCTCCAGAGGGCCATGATCCGCCCCCGTTGGCGCTCCTCGACGCCGAGCTGCAGCCGGCTCGTCGCGGACGCATTCGAGGCGAGATAGCCGAAGCCCGCGACGGTGAGGAGCAGGAACCCGATGGGGAGCCAGCGCACCTGCGAGAAGGCGACCATGCCGCCGCCGAGCAGCAGCAGCGTCCCCGTCATCCGGCGCCGGGAGCCGGCGATCCTCCCGGCGAGGAGAAACGCCGCCACGACCGCGCCGGCTCCGAAGGCTCCGATGATGTAGCCGGCATCCGTGTCCGCCCGGCCGAATGCGTGCGCGAACGCCGGCGCCTCGGTGTTGACCGGGTCCGAGGCGAAGCCGACCGCGGCCACGATCAACAGCAGCGCAAGTAGCTCCGGCTGTGCCCGGACGAGGCGCAGGCTCTCGCGGAGGCGGGTCTCGGACCGCGAGGCCCTGATCTGCTCCGCCGGCTGCACGACGAGCACGCCGAGCACGAGGAGCAGGTAGGAGGCCGAGTTGATTGCGAACGAGGCCGGAATCCCGAGCGTGCTCACCGACACGCCCGCGAGTACCGGGCCGATCGCGCGTGCGAGGTTGAAGGTCATCGAGTTCAGCGCGACGGCCGAGCCGAGCTGCTCGAACGGGACGAGGCCGCCGACGAGCGCCATGGAGACCGGCGCGCTGAACGCGCTCATCACGCCGAGCCCGAGCGCGAAGACGATCACGACCCAGACCTTCGCGAGCCCTCCCCAGGCCAGGCCCGCGAGGATCCCGGAGAGCGCTGCCGAGACGAGTTGCGTCGCCACGAGCAGGCGCCGCCGGTCGAAGCGGTCCGCAGCGCTTCCGGCCCACGGCGCGAGAAGGAGCACCGGCACGAAGTTGCCGAAGTTGAGCACCCCGAGCAGGAACGCGGAGTGCGTGAGCCGGTAGACGAGGATCGAGGCGGCGAGGTTCTGGAACCACGTGCCGCTGGCGGAGGCTGCGTTGCCGACGAAGTAGGGGCCGAAGTTCCGATGCCCGATCAGCCGCAGGGCGGCCTGCGGGCCCGCCTCAGCCACGCCCGGCTTTGTGCAGCTGCGCGTAGACGCTGCGCGCGATCTTGGCCGGCACGCCCGGAACTCCCTCGAGCTCCTCGGGCGAGGCCGCGAGCATCGCGTCGACCGAGCCGAAGTGGTTGAGCAGCGCCCGCCGCCGCGCCGGCCCGACTCCCTCGAGCTCGTCGAACAGCGAGGAGAACCCACGCGACTCGCGCCGCTGTCGGTGAAAGCCGACGGCGAAGCGGTGGGCTTCGTCGCGAATGCGCTGCAGGAGCTGGAGCCCCGGATCGTGCCGCGAGAGCACGACCGGCTTCGGGTGGCCCGGAACGAACACCTCCTCCTCGCGCTTCGCGAGCGCAATCACCGCGACCCGCGGCAGGTCGAACGCCTGCATCGCCGCGATGGCGGCCGCGAGCTGGCCCTTGCCGCCGTCGACGACCACGAGATTCGGCGTCGCCGCAAAGGACTCGTCGTACTCCTCCGCCGTCGGCCCCGCAGCGAGCCGCGCGAACCTCCGCGAGACCATCTCCCCCATCGCAGCGAAGTCGTCCATCCCCTCCTGGCCGCGGATGGCGAACTTGCGGTAATGCGCCTTCTTGGGCAGCGCGTCCTGGAAGACGACCATCGAGCCGACGTTGTCCTGCCCCATCGCCGTCGAGATGTCGAAGCACTCGATGCGCAGCGGCAGCGCTTCGAGGTTGAGCGTCTCGCGCAGCTGCTCGAGCGCTTCGACCCGGCGCAGCCGCCGCTGCTCGCCCTGCGCGAGGTCGCTCGTGAGCACGTGAAGCGCGTTCTCGTCGGCGAGGCGCTGCAGGCGGCGCTTCTCGCCGCGTTCGGCCGTGCGGATCTCCACGCGCGCGCCACGGCGTTCGGACAGGAGCTCGGCGAGCGCCGAGAGGTCTCCCGCGTCGTTCGGGACGACGATCTGCGGCGGCACGCTCGGCGCGCTGCCGTAGTACTCGAGGCCGAACGACTCGAGGATCGTCGTCACGTCCTGGCCGCCGACGTTCTCGAGGTGGAAGGAGTGACGGTCGACCATCTTGCCGCCGCGCAGCGGGAAGATCTGCACGACGGCGCGGTCGCTCTCGGCGGCGAAGCCGATCACGTCGACCGTGCCGACCGACTGCCGCTCGACCGCCTGCCGCTCGACTAGGTGCTGAACCGCGAACAGGCGGTTGCGGTAGCGCGCCGCGTCCTCGAAGCGTTCCTCCGCGGCCGCCTCCTGCATCCGCCGCTCGAGCTCGCGCTGGATCGGCTTCACGTCGCCCGAGAGGAACTCGATCACGGCGTCGACGATGCCGCGGTAGTCGTCCTGCGAGACGTAGCCGACGCACGGGGCAAGGCAGCGGTCGATGTGGTAGTCGAGGCACGGAATCCCGCTATGCCGGCCGGGCTTCGGCCCCTCGCAGGGCCGGTAGCGGAAGACGCGGTTGAGGACGTCGAGCGTCTCGCGCACCTTCTTCGCGTTCGCGTACGGGCCGAAGTACCAGACGCCCGCCCGGTGCCGCTCGCGCGTGAACATCACGCGCGGGTACTCGTCCTCGACGGTGACCGCGATGTACGGGAAGGACTTGTCGTCGCGCAACCGGACGTTGAACGGCGGCCGGTGCCGCTTGACGAGGTTCTGCTCGAGATGGAGCGCCTCCACCTCGCTGCCGGTGACGATCACCTCGACGTCCGCGACGCGACCGGGCAGGCTGCGGATCTGCGCGCGCCCGTCGGTCGTCTTCTGGAAATACGAGCGGACGCGCGGGCGCAGCGACTTCGCCTTGCCGACGTACAGGACGTCGCCGTCCGCGTCGCGAAACAGGTAGACGCCAGGCCTCGACGGCAGCGATTTCAGCTGGTTTTCGAGTCGCCCGGCCACGACGGCCACCGTAGCCGTGCGCCTGGCGGCTAGACCGCTGCAGCCACCGGCTCGGCGGCGGCCTCCACCACGAGCCGGCCGTCCTGGTAGACGCGCTCGATCCGCCCGGCGAGATCGGCGAAGTCGAACGGGTCGCCCGAGACGACGACGAGATCGGCGCGCTTGCCCGGCTCGATCGTGCCGAGCTCGCCCTCGAGACCCATCAGCTCGGCCGCGGTCCGCGTCGTCGCAACGAGCACGTCCTCCGGGCTCATGCCACCCTCGGCCATCAGCCGAAGCTCTTCGAGGTTCGTCCCGTGGGGAACGACGCCGGCATCGGTGCCCATCGCGACCTTGACTCCCGCCGCCGCAGCGCGCCGGAAGGAGTCCCGATGCGCCTCGACGACCTCGGCCGCCTTGACGAGCACGTTCGCCGGGATCGGCGCGCCGGCCTCGGCCGCGCGGAGCACCCCGTGCGGGGCGACGAGCGTCGGCACGAGGTACGCACCGTGCTCGAGCATGAGCTCGATCGCCTCGTCGTCGAGATAGATGCCGTGCTCGATCGAGCGGACACCGGCCCTGACCGCGTTCTTGATCCCCATCCTCGACTGGGCGTGCGACATCACCGCCAGCTCCGCGGCGCGCGCCTCGTTCACCATCACCTCGATCTCCTCGAGCGAGAAGCCCGGCTGGTCGGGCGAGTCGCGCGGCGAAAGGACCCCGCCCGACGTGGCGATCTTGATCACGTCGGCGCCGTTGCGGACGAGCTCGCGGACCTTGCGCCTCGCCTCGTCGACCCCGTCCACGATCTGGGTCGGCATGCCCGGATAGGCCGCGAAGAGCTCGCCGCTGGCACCCGACGGCAGCCAGCCGTCGCCGTGGCCGCCGGTCTGGCTGAGCATCGTGAGCGAGATCTGGAGGCGCGGGCCTCGCACGATCCCCTCCTCGACCGCTTGCTTGACGCCGAGATCGGCGCCGCCGGCGTCGCGTACCGTCGTGATCCCGACCCGCAGCGTCGCCTCGAGGTTCCGGATCGCCTCGTAGAAGCGATACGAGAACGGCGTCTGCAGATGCCGCCAGAGGTCGACGTGGCCGAACATCACGTGCACGTGTGTGTCGAAGAGCCCCGGGAGGACCGTCGAGCCGCCGACGTCGACCTGCTCGTCGCCGTCCAGTCCTCTGCCGACCTCGACGATCCGGCCGCCGGAAACCGCCACGTCCGCCTCGGCGACTGCCGCGCCCATCCCGTCGAAGACCCGTCCGCCGGCGAATACCGTCCTCAACGTCCGCTCCTCTCGCTCGCTCCTGCAGGGGAACCAAGCCTATCGGCGTGGCTAGCATGCGACTCGTGGAGGGCCAGTACGTCGCGTACACGTTCTTCCGTGTCGACCCCGCCTGGCGGCGCCTGCCGGCTGTGGAGCGCCAGGCGCACAAGGACACGTTCGCGGAGATTCTCGACGACTTCGCCGAGCGCTTCGAGCATCTGCGCGCGTACTCGACGAGCGGCGTGCGGCCCGACTCCGACTTCTTCCTCTGGAAGATCTCGGAGCGCTACGACCTGCTCGAGGAGCTCGGGACGGCGCTCAACGCGACCCCACTCGCCGGCTGGCTCGAGACGACCTATTCGTACCTCGCCACGACGAAGGCGTCGCAATACACGAGCGCCCGCAAGGCTCGGAAGATCACGCCGCACGGCCTGCCCTATCTCGTCGTCTATCCGTTCGTGAAGGTGCGGCCGTGGTACGCGCTGTCCGAGGAGGAGCGGCAGCGCGCGATGGACGAGCACATCCGGATCGGCCGCGAGGAGTTCCCCGGGATCAAGAACCACACGACGTACTCGTTCGGGATCGACGACCAGGAGTTCATGACGGCGTTCGAGTGCGAGGAGCCGGCCGACTTCATGCACCTGATGCTGCGCCTGCGGGACAGCGAGGCGTCGCGCTACACCGAGCGCGACACGCCGATCTTCGTCGGGCGCTACGTGCCTGTGCGCGAGGCACTCGCCGCGCTCGACGGCGCCTCGGCCCGCGTCGAGGCCTAGGTCGGCTCAGACGTACGTGTGCTGGTCGCGCCACGTGCGCCACATGGCGAGCCCGCAGAGCGCGAGCACGGCGACGAAGGCGAGCACCTGGTAGCCGACCGCACCGCCGTACCAGTAGACGCCGACGTCGACGACGGCGAGGATCGCGGCCCCGTAGAAGACCGTCTGCGCCCGCTGCGGCCACATCGAGATCCCATCCCGCCGGTCGCGCCAGACGAGGAAGACGAAGTAGGCGATCGCCAGGATGAAGGCGACGCGCGCGAGGATCGTCAGCGCCAGCAGGGTCTGCTCGAGCTGGAACACGACGATCAGGCCGGCGACGATCGCGAGGATCACCATCCCGCGCAGAAACGGGTTGATGCGTGAGAAGAACCTGCTCATGTGGCCGTCAAATACGCCCGCACCGCGAGCGCTCCTGCCACCACGGTAGCGCCGGTGAACCACGCCAGCCGCCCGCGGCGCTCGGCCGGCGCGTACATCCACGGCGCGAGCACGGCCAGGAGCGACAGGGTTCCGTACAGGTAATGGAGCTTGTCGGCGGCCCGGTGATGGCTCGAGAGAAGCAGGAGCCCGATCCCGACCTGGGCGACGAGCAGCGTCTGGGCGAGCGCGAGCAGGTGCGTCAGGAGCCCGCGCGGCTCGGCGCGGCGGTAGTACGTCCAGGCTCCCGCAGCCGCTGCGCCGAACGTCGCGGTGAGGACCGCGAAAGCGACGGCATGGTGGACGCCGACCATGGCCCGGCGGAGCCTAGCGGCGAGGTTGGCCGCTACTGAGGCGCTAGTCGCTCTCGGTGCGGCCCGGGTCCGGCGCCGGCACCGGCGGCGTCCCCTCGTCGGGCGGCGGGTATGGCTCCGGCACCTGGGCCGGCTGGGGCGGGTTGCCCTCGTCCGGCGGCGGATACGGAGCACTCGGTTCGTTCGGGGTGACCATCATCGTCTCCTGTACCGGGAGACGGGCGCGGCGAATCCTCTCGTCGGCGCCGGCGAGCTGTTCCGCGAGCGCGTCCTCGATCCGCTTCGCCTCCTGCTCGAGCTCCACGAGCCGCTCGCGCGCCCTCCGCTCGGCTGTCGTGTCGCTTCGCCAGACGGCGTCGCCGAGCGCCTGGAGCGCCGGGCCCCGCTCGTGCGTGATCGCGTCGAGCCTCGACCGCGTACGCCAGCGGTTGACGGCGGCGTCGAGCCTCGTGCGCCAGATCTCCGCGGCCGTCGCGGCGTGCGCGCGGCCGTCGGCCGCCAGGCGCGAGGAGTGCTGGGCCCACGCGCCGGCGCTGCGTCGCGTCGCTTCGCCGAGGGTGGCGAGCAGGATCACCGCGACGATCAGCAGCCCGATCGCCCAGCCCCAGCTTCCCGTGGCGAAGAGGCCGATCGCCGCGCCGAACGCCGCGAAGCCCAGGCAGAGGAGGACGAAGCGGGCCGGCAGCCCGAGCCAGCGCCGTTCGACGCTCTCTCGTACCACAGGCCCGGGGACGGTCTCGAGCGGCGGCAGCTCGGCCACCGCGGCACCGCAGCTCGGGCAGAAGCGCGCGCTCGGCGCAAGCTCCTCGCCGCACCTACGGCACGCGCTGTCCCCGATCGGTGACGCGCTCATGTCCGGCTTGTGCCCCGCCTTCGAGGGCTCGTAACGCCTCGGCGGCCCGCCTGCGGAGAGGCCCGACCTGCGCGCGGTAGTCGACGTCGGAGACCTTGCCGGTGCGGTGGTCGAATTCGAGCTCCTTCAGCGCCGCCAGCGCCCGGTCTCGCTCCTCCGCGAGCGCGAGCCGCTGCCGAGCCTCGGGCGCGAGCTCGTCGAGCTGGTCGCTGGCGGGAGACGGGTCGCGGAGGAACGGGCGCGCGACGAAGACGACGGCGACGACCGCGAGCATCGCCGCGACGGCGAGCGCCCACCCCACGTCAGATTCCCGCGGGAGCGGCACCGGCCGCGTAGCGCGCGGCGAGCCGCCGCTGCTCGACCGCATCCGGCCACATGGCGATGAGCGCCCCCGCCACGAAGACGAACCCGGCGACCCAGATCAGGTTGATCAGCGGCTTCACGAACACCTGAAAGTCGATCTTGCCGACTCTCCCGTTCTTCGTCGGCAACGCCTGGGCCCTCGTGAAGACGTCGCCGATCGAGCGCGGGTCGTGGTAGATCGAGGCTTCGGTCGCCCAGCCCTCGATGGCGTAGTGGTTCTCGCCGGGCCTGAGGGTGAAGTGCTCGCCGTGACCGGACACCGGGATGAGCGCGCGGTACCCCGTGTAGTTCGCGCCGCGCACGCCGGTGCTCCCGGCATAGGTGAACGTGTAGCCCGCCGCCGTGATCGACTGGCCGGGGCTGAGCACGCGCTCGCGCACGGTCTGGTACGCGCTCGAGCCCGCGATGCCGATCGCGAGCAGGACGACCGCGGCGTGCACGACGTAGCCGCCGTAGCGCCGCCGGTTCCGTGCGATCAGATGGAGGATTCCGCCGGCTGCCGCCCGGCCGCGCACGAACTCGAGCACGATCGACGCCGCGACAAAGGCTCCGAAGGTGTACGCGAGGAGCCCGGGCCACGAGCTTCCGAAGCCGAGGGCGAGCAGCACGACGCCGGTCACGACCGCGGCCGCGAACGGCGCGACGAACGTCTTCCCCAGCGAGCGGAGCGACGCCCGCCGCCAAGCCACGAGCGGCCCGAGCCCCATCAAGAGCAGCAGCGGCAGCCCGAACGTGTGCAGGAAGAAGTCGTAGTACGGCTTCGAGACCGACCGCGTCTCGCCGCGCACCGCCTCGGAGAGGATCGGATACAGGACCCCCCAGAGGATCGTCAGGCAGAGGGCGACGAGCAGCAGGTTGTTGTAGAGGAACGTCGCCTCCCGCGAGACGAGCGACTCGAGCTTCGTCTTCGTCCGCAGCAGCGGCAGGCGCCAGCGGATCAGCGCCACGGAGAGGCAGACCATGAGCGTGAGGAAGCCGAGGAACCAGCCGCCGATCGGGCTGCGCGAGAACGAGTGGATCGAGTCGACCACCCCCGAGCGCGTCAGGAACGTCCCGAACAGCGACAGGTTGAACGCGAGCGCGACGAGCACCATGTTCCAGACCTTCAGCATCCCGCGCTTCTCCTGGATCATCACCGAGTGGAGGAACGCGGTCGCGGCGAGCCACGGCATGAGCGCCGCGTTCTCGACGGGATCCCAGGCGTAGTACCCGCCCCAGCCGATCTCGACGTAGGCCCAGTGGGAGCCGATCAGCTGCCCGACGCCGAGGAACATCCACGCGGCGAGCGTCCAGCGGCGCGTCGCCACGATCCAGCGCTCGTCGGTCCGACCGGAGAGGAGCGCACCCATCGCGAACGCGAACGGGACGGTGAGGCCGACGTAGCCGAGGTAGAGCAGCGGCGGGTGCGCGAGCATGTACGGGTTCTGCAGGCTCGGCACCATCCCGCGGCCGTCGCCGGGCGCCGGCTGCACATGGAACGGGCTCGAGACGAAGCAGAGCATGAAGGCGAAGAAGACGCCGACGAGCCCGAAGACGGGCACCGCCCAGGCGATCAGCTCTCGCGAGCGCCGGTTGAGCCAGACCGCGAGCCCCCCGTAGCCCGTGAGGATCAGCAGCCACAAGAGAAGGGAGCCCTCCTGGCCGCCCCAGAAGGCGAGGCTGTAGACGAGCGGCAGCCGATGGCTCGTGTGCTGCCACACGTAGACGAAGCTCATGTCGCGACGTCCGAGCGCTACGACCAGGACGACGACTGCGATCAGCGTCACCGGGAACGCCGCGAGCAGGGCGTTCTGCGCCGAATGCGCGAGTCGCCGCCGCCGCTTCCAGGCCGCGTACGAGCCCGCGACCAGCGCGTACAGGACGAGGCCGAAGGCGAGGAGGAGCGCGGCGCGCCCGAGCGGGGCCATTACGTGTTCGAGGACTTGGCCGGCGCGTAGTGATCCGGGCACTTCGTGATCAGCGAGCCCGGCGTCGCGACGAAGACGCCGTGGCGCATCGTCCCGTCGACGACGACGTCACTTCCCGCCTTGAACAGGTCGGGGACGCTACCGCGATAGACGACCGGAACGCGCGCCGGGTTCGCCGAGCGAACGTCCTTGAGGACGAAGCGCATGCCCGACCTCGTGTGGGCGTCGTCGACGTTCGAGTGCCTGACGACCGCGCCGACGAGGGCCACGTTGCCGGTGTGCCCTGCAAGCGTGCTCGGCCGCAGCTGCGCGACGCCGTTTCCGGCGAGCGCCGTGTACACGACGAAGATCGCCAGGGCGGCCGCCACGGAGAGAGCGATTACAAGCCGCGCAGGACTCGATCCCACGCGCGCATCGTAGCCCTCGCGCGCCCGGGCGAGCGGCAGTCGCTAGCTCTTCGGGCTCTGCGCCGGCTTGCGGGCGGGGATGCGGTAGCCGTGCTCGTGGCAGAGCGAGCCCGGCGCGTCCTCGGTCAGCGCGTCGCAGTAGCCCTTGCCGTACGCGGCACGCAGGAAGGCGGCGACGACTTCGAGGTTCCAGTCCGTCACGTCGAGCGTCTCGCGCCAGAGATCGGCGAGGCGGAGATCGATGTCGAGCTCGAGGAGGTCGATTCTGGAAGGGCGCTTGGACATGCCGAAAAAACTAGGAAAAGGGTCGGACGGCATAGGCTCCGAGTCGTGGGAGAGATTCGCTTCGGCCCGAGCGGGCTGCCCGAGGCGCCGACGTTCGACGAGTCGTTCGCGGCGCTCGCGGCCGACGGCTACCGAGCCTGCGAGATCGGATTCGTCGGCGGCTTCTGGCTCGACTACGAGACCGCTCCGCTGTTCGCCGCGGCTGCTGCGGCGGCCGACGTCGCGCTCTCGGTGCACGCCCCGCTCGCCGCCTTCATGGGTCATGCCGACCGCGGCAAGAAGTTCAAGATGGCGCTGGGCATGCTCGACCACACGGCGGGGCTCGCCCAGGCGTGCGGCGCCCAGGTGATCGTCTTCCATCCGGGCTTCCTGCTCGGCCGAGAGCGAGAGCGGGCGATCGCCGACGTGGTCGGCCAGCTGGGCGACCTGCGGGAGCGGCTCGAGGCGAAGAGCCGCCTCGTCCCGTTCGGCGTCGAGGTGATGGGCCGCGTGCGCGATCTCGGCACCATCGACGACGTGCTCGCGATCGCGGCGCAGGTCGACTTCGTCCGGCCGGTCCTCGACTTCGCGCACATGCACGCGACGAGCGACGGCGCGTTCCTCGCAGTCGACGCGTTCGCGGAGGCACTCGCCGGCGCCGATGCGGTGCTCGAGCCCGGCGCGCCGTTCCACATCCACTTCAGCGACATCCAGTACGCCAACCGAAACGAGACGAAGCACCTGCCGTACGGCGAGGGAACGCTCCGTGCCGAGCCGCTGCGCGAGGCTCTCGATCGCTTCGAGCGGCCGGCGACGGTGATCAGCGAGGCACCCGACGCCGCGTCGACGCGGGCGATCGGCGACGTCCTGCTCGGCGCCGGCTAGCCCGGCGTGTGGCAGACGGCTTCGACGTTGTTGCCGTCGGGGTCGAGGACGTACCCGCCGTAATAGTCGTCGTGGTACCAGCGGATGCCGGGCGCGCCGTTGTCGATTCCACCTGCTGCGAGCGCAGCCGCGTGGAAGGCGTCGACGAGCTCGCGGCTCTCGGCGCCGAACGCCATGTGGAGCCGTCCTCGAGTGGGTTCGCCGTGCGCCTCGATGAAGAACGACGGCCTGCTCCCATCCTCCGCGCCGAACCCGGCCGCCGCGCCTGAGAACTCGAGCAGGAGCTTGTAGCCGAGCGGCTCGAGCGCGTGCTCGTAGAACGCCTTGCTGCGCTCGTAGTCGGCGACGGCGATACCGATGTGGTCGAGCACTCCCATCTCTCTCCTTTCGTCGAGCGCATAGCATCGCGGCCGTGCTCGATCCGAAGGTCTTCAAGGCATACGACGTGCGCGGGCTCTACCCCGACGAGCTCGACGAGCACGGCGCCGAGGCGATCGGCCGGGCCTACGTCGAACAGTTCGAGCCGCGCCGCATCGCCGTCGGTCGCGACATGCGGCTCTCGTCGCCGACGATGCAGCAGGCCGTGATGCGGGGCGCAGCGGCGGCAGGCGCGGACGTGCTCGACCTCGGGCTCGTCGGCACGGAGATGGTCTATTTCGCCGTCGGTTCGCTCGGGCTCGAGGGCGGGATCATGGTCACTGCGTCGCACAATCCGAAGGAGTACACGGGGCTGAAGCTCGTCCGCCGCGGCGCTCTGCCGGTCGGCGGGGACTCGGGCCTCCTCGACGTGCGTGACCGGGCCGTGGCCGAAACCGCCGTGTCCCGGTGCCAGGCACCGGGCCATGGCCCGGAGGGGCGCGTCCAGAAGCACGACATCTGGCCCGAGTACGTCGAGCGCGTGCTGTCGTTCGTCGACGTCGCTGCGCTCAAGCCGCTTCGCGTCGTGATCGACGCCGCGAACGGGATGGCCGGGACGATGCTCCCGCCCGTGCTCGAGCGGCTGCCCGTCGAGGCGACCCGCTGCTACTTCGAGCCGGACGGGACGTTCCCGAACCACGAGCCGAACCCTCTGCTGCCCGAGAACCGGGAGTTCATCGTTGCGAAGACGCTCGAGGAGGGCGCCGACCTCGGCGTCGCTTTCGACGGCGACGCCGATCGCTGCTTCTTCGTCGACGACACGGGCGAGTTCGTCCCCGGCGACTTCGTCACCGCCGCCTTCGCCGAGATCGTGCTCGAGAAGGAGCCCGGCGCGAAGCTCATCTACGACGTCCGCGCGAGCCGCGCCGTGCCCGACACGATCGAGCGCGCGGGCGGCGTCGCCCTCGTCAACCGCGTCGGCCATGCCTTCATCAAGGCGCGGATGCGGAAGGAGGACGCCGTCTTCGCCGGCGAGGTCTCCGGCCACTACTACTTCCGCGACTTCAGCCAGGCCGACTCGGGCGTCGTCCCGTTCCTGCTCATGCTCGAGCTCATCTCGAAGCGAGGGCGCCTGTCGGAGATCCTGGCGCCGCTGCGCTCGCGCTACTTCATCAGCGGCGAGATCAACACGCCCGTCGCCGACGTCGCGCTCAAGTTGCAGGAGCTGAAGGAGCGGTACGCCGACGGGCGCGTCACGCACCTCGACGGCCTCTCGGTCGACTTCGACGACTGGCACTTCAACGTGCGCCCGTCGAACACCGAGCCGCTCCTGCGACTGAATCTCGAGGCGACCTCGGAGGAGCTGATGGCGACGAAGCGCGACGAGGTGCTGGGGGTGATCCGCGCATGAGCGGGGAATACGCCTTCTCCACTCGTACACGGGTCGGGTTCTCGGACACCGACGCGCAGGGCATCGTCTACTACGGCCGCTACAACCCGTACTTCGACCTCGCCCGCGTCGAGTACCTCCGCTCCCTCGGCTTCCTCCATCGGGAGGTCGGCGGTGAGTTCGTGATGCGCGCGAACGACGTCGAGTACTTCGCGCCGGCGCGCTTCGACGACGAGCTGGAGATCCACATCCGCGTCTCGAAGATCGGGCGAACGAGCATGACGTACGAGTTCGCAGCGTTCAAAGTGCCCGACGAGACGCTGCTCGTCACCGCGCACCAGACCCTCGTCTTCATCGACTTCGAGCGGCGCCGGCCGATTCCGATCCCGACCGCCTACCGTGCTCCCTTCGGTGTCGGCTGACGCGGACGATCAGCTGCGACAGGTCGTCGCGAACCTCGCCGCCCGTGACGACTGCGTCTGGGCCGGGATCTACTTCGTCGAGGACGAGAGCCTCGTGCTCGGGCCGCAGGCCGGCGCCCCGGATCCCGCACGGCGGACGAGGGTCCCCGTCCTCTGGCGCGAGACACGCGTCGCCGAGCTCGCAGCCGACGGATCGGTGGGGCAGGTCGACCTCGAAACCGTCGCGACCGAGATCGCAGACCTCTGCCTCGTCGGCTGGGACACGGGCGGCGAGCTGTGGCAAAGCTGACGAACCCATCCCTCGTCCGGGGGTGAGAGCCCGCGCGGGCACTGGGGTGTCCCTCGAACGGGGTAACCCCGGGTCGGTGCAGCTTGATCCCTCGAACGAGGGAAGCTATGACGGCGTGACGCGGCGGGCGTCGAAGACGCCGTCGACGTTGCGCAGCGACGTGAGCAGAGCGCGGAGCGCCTTCACGTCGCCGACCTCGGCGACGTACCAGTTCCGCGCCATCTGATCGTCCACCGTGCCGCCGTAGGAGACGATGTTCGAGCCGTGCTCGGCGAACGTCCGCGCGACGTCCTCGAGCAGGCGCGGCCGGTCCCAGGAGTCCACTGCGATCTGGACGCGGAAGCTCTGGCTGCCTCCTCCCTCCCACTCGACCGGCGTGAACCGCTCGGGGTTGCGGCGCAGCGCGCGCACGTTGGGGCAGTCGCCGCGGTGGATCGTGATCCCCTTGCCGAGCGAGATGTAGCCGACGATGTCGTCACCCGGAACCGGCGTGCAGCATTTCGCGAGCCGCACGAGGACGTCCTCGACGCCGATCACGTTGATGCCGTAGCTGTCGCTGCCGGCGGCCTCGCGGGCCCGCGGCTTCTTGACCGGGACCTGCTCCTCGGCGACCTCCGCGACCTTCAGCTGCTGCAGGACCTTGTCGACGATCTTCGACGCCGTCAGCTTGCCGGAGCCGAGCGCGATGTAGAAGTCCTCCGCCTTCTTGAAGCCCGACTCGCGGATCACGCCGGCGAGGACGGCGGAGCCCGCGAGCTTCTTGTACGGCAGGTTCTGCCCCTTGAGCGAGTGCTCGAGCGCCTCGCGGCCCTTCGCCTCGAGATCCTCCTTCTGCTCGCGCGAGAAGAACTGCCGGATCTTGTTGCGCGCGCGTGACGAGGCGACGAGCGAGAGCCAGTCGCGGCTCGGGCCGCGCGCGGCCGACTTCCCGGTGAGGATCTCGACGCGGTCGCCGCTGCGCAGCCGGTAGTGGAGCGGCACGATCCGCCCGTTCACCTTCGCGCCCACGGTGCGGTGACCGACGTCGGTGTGGACGGCGTAGGCGAAGTCGATCGGCGTCGCGCCGGCGGGCAGCGTCTTCACCTCGCCCTTCGGCGTGAAGACGAACACCTCCTCGTCGAAGAGGTCGGTGCGGAAGCTCTTGACGAACTCACGTGCGTCGGCCTCGTCGGCGTTGATGTCCATGAGCTGCCGCACCCAGGTGTTCCAGTCCTCGTCGGCGGTCTTCGAGCTCCGGCGGCCGTCGCGCGTGTACGCCCAGTGCGCCGCGACGCCGAGCTCGGCCGTCTCGTGCATCTCGCGGGTGCGCACCTGGATCTCGAGCGGCCGGCCTTCCGGGCCGATGACGGTCGTGTGCAGCGAGGCGTAGCGGTTGAACTTCGGCATCGCGATGTAGTCCTTGAAGCGGCCGGGCATCGGCTTCCAGAGGGAGTGGATGAGGCCGAGCGCGCCGTAGCAGTCGCGCGTCCCCTCCTCGCCGTTGCGTTCGACGATCACGCGCATCGCGGTGAGGTCGTAGATCTCGTTGAACTCGCGGCCCTTGCGGGCCATCTTGTCGTAGATCGAATAGAAGTGCTTCGCGCGGCCCGAGATGTCGACGGGGATGTCGACCTTCTCGAGCTCCCGCAGCAGCACGTCGGCGGCCTCGGCGACGTGGCCCTCCCGATCGGCGCGCCGCTCGGAGACCATCGTCTTGATCTCGGCGTACTTGCGCGGGTGGAGCGTCTGGAAGGCGAGATCCTCGAGCTCCCACTTGAGGGCGTGGATGCCGAGCCGATGCGCGAGCGGCGCGTAGACCTCGAGCGCCTCCCTCGACTTCTGGATCTGCTTCTGCTTGCCGAGGTATTCGATCGTGCGGAGGTTGTGGAGGCGGTCGGCGAGCTTGACGAGGATGACGCGCACGTCCTCGGCCATCGCCACGACCATCTTCCGGTAGTTCTCGGCCTCCGCCTGCTCGCGCGTCTGGAACTGGACGCGGGTCAGCTTCGTGACACCGTCGACGAGCACGGCGACCTCGTCGCCGAACTCCTCGCGCAGGGCGTCGAGCTCGACGCCGGTGTCCTCGACGACGTCGTGGAGGAGCGCGGCCGCGATCGTCTGCTCGTCGAGGCGCAGGCCGGCGCAGATGGTCGCCACTCCGACCGGATGCGTGATGAACGGCTCGCCGGAGCGGCGGGTCTGGCCCTCGTGCGCGGCGGCCGCGAAGCGAAAGGCGCGCGTGACGAGCTCGACGTCGATGTCCGCCCGCTTCGCGGCGATCTCGGCGAGCAGCGCTTCGAGGAGCTCTTCGTGCCTCTCGCCTGCCTGCAGGGTCGTCACTACCTCAGTGTACTCGCGGGTTTCCGGCCGAATCCCCGCGGAAGGAACGCTCGTTAGAGGAGCGAAATGACGGTTCCCATGCCCCGTTTTCGCCGTTTCAGAAGACGCCGCACCGTCTTCCGCCTTGCGTTGGCGCTCGCTCAGTGCCTGAACGGTCCCGAGTAGTCGATTCGCCCCTGCGGCAGCAGCTCGAGGATCGCCGGCCGGTCGTCCTCTCGGCGAGCCGGATCACGCGGCGTGGGCGAGCGGCGGCTCCACTGCGAGGAGCGCACGGAAGCGGGCCGATTCGAGCAGGTGCCGCCTCGAGCCTCGCGCACGCTCGACCTCGCCGAATCCGAGCTCGGCGAAGATCAGTGCGGCCTCGGCATCCCGGCTTGCGGCCGGCTTCTCGTACTCGGCGAGCAGCCACGTGCGCAACTCATCGAATCTCGCGGCGCTCCGGAACACGCGGCGGACAACGAGCTGTGGTGCGACGGTGCCGTTCCAGCGGTTCTCCTCGAGCCGGAAGGCCACGTCGTACAGGGCGTCCGGCCGGAGCACCTCGAGCCGTGAGCCCTGCCCGAACGCGATCGCGCTGCCGGCGTCCCGGCCGTCGCGCCGGATCCGGAAGCGCAGATGCTTGCCGTCGCCGACGGTCGCGAGCTCGGCGAGCCCACAGCCGGGAGCGAGGAGCGTCGGTGCGGGGTTGCCGAGACCGAACGGAGCGAGCCTGCCGAGCTCGCCGCAGAGGCCGAGAGAAAGGTCGGCACCGCGTGCGACGACGGCGTCGATCGACGCCACCGGCTCGAGGTCCTCCTCCCCCAGAACGGCGGCGGCCTGATCGGCGAATGCCTCGGCGAACGCCTCGACGTTCTCCGGCGCGACCGAAAGACCGGCCGCCGCGCGATGGCCTCCCCACCGCCCGAGCAGGCTCGAGCATGCACCGAGCGCAGCGTGCAGGTCGAAGGCGGGAATCGAGCGTCCGGACCCCTTCCAGTCGCCGTCCGTTCCCGCAATGAGGACGACCGGGCGGTGGTAGCGCTCGACGAGGCGCGACGCGACGATGCCGATCACTCCCTCGTGCCAGTCGGCACCCGCCACGGCGTAGGCGCGCCGCGATCGCAGCTCCGACGGCCACGCCTCTACCTGGGCGACCGCCTCGCGGAGGATCCGGCCCTCGACCGCCTGGCGCTCGCGGTTCAGCTCCTCGAGCGAGTCGGCGAGGCGGCGAGCCTCGGCCTCGTCCTCGGTGAGGAGCAGCTCGAGCGCCTCGCGCGGATGGCCGAGACGTCCGGCCGCGTTGAGGCGCGGCGCGAGGCGGAACCCGACGGCCCCAGCGTCGAGCGTGGCCGGGTCGACACCTGCGCTTCGCATCAGCGCGCGCAGCCCGGGCTTCGCCGTCCGTCCGAGGGCACGGAGCCCCGCGATGGCGAGCGAGCGGTTCTCGTCGACGAGCGGGACGACGTCGGCGATCGTCGCGAGCGCGACGAGATCGAGGTGACGGCGGGGCACGTCGGAGTCTACCCCGAAGAGCGCCTGTCCGAGCTTGTAGACGACTCCGGTGCCGCAGAGCTCGGGGAACGGGTACGCGGATGGGCGCGTGGCGACGATCGCGCAGTCGGGCAACGTCTCCCCCGGCCGGTGATGGTCGGTGACGATCACGTCGAGCCCGCGCTCGTTCGCCTCCTCGACCTCCGCGACAGCGGTGATTCCGCAGTCGACGGTCAGGACGAGGCCGCAACCGTCGTCGGCGAGCCGGGCGAGCGTCTCGCTGCGGACGCCGTAGCCCTCGTCGAAACGACTCGGCAGGTGCCACGCGACATCGGCACCGAGCTCGCGCAGCAACAAGACAGCCAACGTCGTCGCTGCGATCCCGTCGACGTCGTAGTCGCCGTGGACGCAGATCCGGCGTCCCGCCTCCACGGCAGCACGGAGTCGGGCGCACGCGGCTGCCATGTCGCCGAGGAGGAATGGGTCATGCGGCGGCTGCTCGCCGTCGAGGAAGCGGCGCGCGAGAACGGGGTCCGTAAATCCACGGCGGACGAGCACCGAGGCCGTCAGCTCGGAGATTCCGAGCTCGCGAACGAGCTCCGCCTGGGCGGCGGGTGGGCAGTCGGCGAGTGTCCAGGTGCCGTCGTGCATCTGCAGCCAAGCTACGGGGGGGTGCGGACGGAATCGCGCCGGCGGCCCTACCTCCGGGGACAGGTGCGGACGGATTGCCGGCGACTCGGCACGAAGTCGCTACGAGGGCGTCACGGCCTCCGCGGCAAGCTGCGACTGCTCCCCGGGGTGGGTGGGGGCTTGGGATGGAGTAGAAGAAGGCCAGGGCCGCGCCCTCCGCGAGCGATCTCCGCCACGAGTACTTCCTCGATCCCGAGGTCGCTTCTCAACCACGGCTCGTTGGGCGCCTGCCGGCTGCCGGCCTTCGAGCAGTACCGGGCGTGGCGGCGGGAGCTCGAGCGTGAGCCCGTCTACTTCCTCGGTCGGCGACCCCCGGCCTCCTCCACGGCTCCCGCGTCGCGCTGGGCGCCGCCGGCGGCCAACTCCTACGCCTGTCCCCCGCCGCTTACCCGACGCGCGGCGAGATCGACCGGCTCCTAGCCGCCCTCGTTCGGGAGCTTGACGCCGAGCACGGTCAGGAGGACGAGTAGACCGAGCCCGATCATCCAGTACGCGAGGACGCGCCGCGGGTGACGGGACTCGCGCAGCGAGGTGAGCGCGACCTTCCCCCACAGGAGCACGAGACCGACCGCAGCCGCCCCGCCCACCACGATCACGGGGGCGAGGAACACCGCCTTTTCGAACGGCCACGCGAGCGCCCAGGCTGTCACGGCGACGAGTGCCAGGACGATTGCCAGGGCCGCCGGATAGCGGAGTAGCCGCATCCCGTCAGGGTACGCTGCCGCCGTGGAAGCGGCCGGCAACTACCACTCCGGCGACGACTACATCGTCGAGTTCCTCGGCTACCGCTTCTCCTTCAGCAGCCTCGACTTCGAGGAGCGGGTCACCGCGGCGGCCGTCCGGCTCGGACTCGTCGCCGGGCCGGAGCTCGACGAGGACGAGACCGCCGATCTCGTCGAGCTCGTCGAGCGGGACGCGATCGCGACCCCCCGCAGCGCGCTCGGCGAGTACCTCGTCCGCAACTGGGATGCGATCGCTCTCGTTCGAGGCGAGTCGCTCGTCTACTGGCTCAAGAAGCTCGTTTTTCGGGGCGCCTGGCTCGACCATCGCGTGAAGGAGGGCCTGCTCGAGGTCGGCTGGGACGACGAGCGTCAGGACTTCACGTTCGCGGACACGAACGGTGGCCGCGCGCTCCTCGAGCTCCTCCCCACGCCGAGCTGGCACGAGCTCCAGTACCGGCGCTGATGGTTCCGCGCAGCTACGCGATCGTTCTGCCGGCCTATCTCGCCGGCCTCCTCGCGCTCGACACGCAATTCGGGCTGCACGTCCAGCTCGCGCTCGGCGCCCTCACGTTCGCCGTACTTGCCGCTGCCCTCCGGCCGCTCCCACCGCTCGTGCGGGCGCAGGCGATCGGCGTCGTCGGATTCGC
>DASUHE010000079.1:0-42621 GCA_036273695.1 Gaiellaceae bacterium | reverse complement strand
GTCGGCTCGTTCGTGCGCGTGCCGCTCGAGGGGCTCGTCCTCGTCGTTCTCGCGGTCGCCCTGCCCGCTCGTGCGGGACGCTACGTCGCGTGGCTGCTCGGGCTGCTCGTCGGCGTGCTCGTGGTCGCGAAGCTCTTCGACCTCGGCTTCTTCATCTTCTTCGACAGGCAGTTCAACCCGGTCGAGGACTGGTCGTATCTCTCCGTCGGCGTCGGGACGGTGCGCGACACGTTCGGGAACCGGGACGCCGACCTAGCGGTCGCCGCCGCGGCCGTGCTCGGCCTCGGCGCGCTCGTCGTCCCTGCGTTCGCAGTCGGCCGCGTGGCGTCGGTGGCGTCGCGCCACCGCGGACGCTCGCTCGGGGCCGTGGCGGCGCTCACGGTCGCGTGGGTGCTCTGCTGGGCCTTCGGCGCGCAGGTCTCCGGCGCCGCCGTCGCGTCCGCGAGCGCGGCCCGCTTCGCCGTCGACGAGGTGAAAGCCGTCCGCGCGGACTTTCGCTCCGAGGCGCGGTTCAGGGCTCTCATCGCCCGCAAGGACCCGTTCCGCGACACGCCGCCGAACCGGCTCCTGAAAGGCCTGCGCGGCAAGGACGTTCTGCTCGTCTTCGTCGAGAGCTACGGGCAGATGGCCGTCCAGGGGACGTCGTTCTCGCCGGGTGTCGACGAGGTCGTCGACGCCGGAAACCAACAGCTCGAGGCCGACGGCTTCTCCGCGCGGAGCGGCTGGCTCACCTCGTCGACGTTCGGCGGAGGGAGTTGGCTCGCTCACTCCACGCTGCAGTCGGGGGTCTGGGTCAACAGCCCGGGGCGCTATTCGCAGCTCGTCGACAGCAAGCGCCTCACGCTCACGTCCGCGTTCAGGCGGGCGGGATGGAGGACCGTGGCCGACGTTCCGGCGACCCACGGCACCTGGCCCGAAGGGCACTCCTTCTACCACTACGCGACGATCCTGGATCGCGACAACCTCGGCTACCGCGGGCCGAAGTTCGGCTTCTCGCCGCTGCCGGACCAGTGGGCGCTGCAGGCGCTGCAGAAGCGTGCGCTCGCGAAAGCGCACCGGCGCCCCGTCTTCTCCGAGATCGACCTCACCTCGAGCCACGAGCCGTGGACGCGCATCCCGCCGCTCATCTCCTGGCAGCGGCTCGGCGACGGGTCGATCTTCGACCGTCTGCCGATCGACCGGACCGGCCTGACCGACACGCAGCAGGGCTACGCGACCTCGATCCAGTACGCGCTACGCGCCCTGTACTCGTTCGTCGAGCGCTACGGCAACAAGAACACGGTCCTCATCGTCCTCGGCGACCACCAGCCCTCGAGGGTCATCGCGCAGGCCAATCACGAGGTTCCGACCACGATCATCGCGCACGACCCGAAGGTGATCCGCCGCCTCTCGGGCTGGGGCTGGACCGACGGGATGCTGCCGAGCCCGACGGCTCCCGTGTGGCTCATGAGCGCCTTCCGGAATCGCTTCTTCAACGCGTTCGACCACTGACGTTCGAGCGCGGCGTGAGCACGCCCGTGAGGTCGAGCGTGTGCCGGCCCCGGCTGGCTTTCGTCTCGAGATAGCGCTGGTTCGCGTCGGAGACGTAGACGCCCGTCGGCACCTGCTCGACGACCGTCACTCCGCACGAACGGAGCTGGAGTGCCTTGTCGGGGTTGTTGCTGAGGAGCGCCACCGTCGATGCACCGAGCGCATGCAGCATCTGCGCGGCCGCGAGGTAGCTGCGCTCGTCCTCCTCGTGGCCGAGCGCCAGGTTCGCCTCGTACGTGTCGGCCCCGTCGTCCTGTAGTGCGTACGCCTCGAGCTTCGAGTAGAGCCCGATTCCGCGACCCTCCTGGCGCAGATAGAGGAGGTAGCCGCCGACGTCTGCGATGCGCTCGACCGCCTCGCGCAGCTGCGGGCCGCAGTCGCACCGCCGGCTGCCGAACACGTCTCCGGTGAGACACTCGCTGTGCGGGCGGATCAGCGGCACCTGGCGTTCGTCCGCCGGTATCGGCGCCGTGCGATCGCCGAGCGCGAAGGCGAGATGCTCCCTGCCGTCGACGAGCCCGTCGAAGCTGAAGACACGGGCGTCGGTCTCGTAGCCGTCGGCGAAGCGCAGCGGCAGCTCGACCTGGGTGCGGATCGTCGCCGTCGGGAGGCGCAGGGTGATGGCTTTTTTCGTCATGCGTCCTCGAACCTCGGCGAGAGCGCGTAGCGCAGCAGCACGACGTCGCCGAGCTGCCGAACGTCGACGAGCTCCGCGCGGCGGCCCGGGTTCCAGGGGAACACGCCGTCCCGGACGAATCTCGGCGCCTCCGAGTCGCCGACGAAGACCGGCGCGACGGTCAGCTGCAGCTCGTCGACGAGATCCTCGGTGAGGAATTGCGTGTGGATCGTCGCGCCGCCTTCGACCATGAGGCGCTCGACGCCGCGCCAGGCGAGGTCGCTGCTGAGCGTGCCCATCTCGACGCTGTCCCCGGCGTCGACGACGGTCGCGACCGGCCCCAGCCGCTCGCGCGCGACCTCCACCCGCGGGCTGGCGCAGTAGACGAGCTTCTCCGCGTCGCCGAACCTGAAGAAGTCGGCGTGCGCGTCGAGCTTCGCCTGGCTCGTCACGGTGACCTTGATCGGCGACGCGGGCTGCCCGCGCGCGGCGCGCTCCTCGCGCCGCGTCTGCGACCGCACGAGGAGGCGGGGGTTGTCGACGCGAACGGTCTCGGCCCCGACGAGGATCGCGTCGCACGAGGCGCGGACGGCGTCCACGCGGTCGAAGTCGGCGTCGTTGGACAGCAGCAAGCGGGAGGCCGCGCTGCCGATGTAGCCGTCGATCGACACGCAGCAGGAGAGCAGCGTGTACGGGCGATCACGCATCCGTGGCTCCTTCCGCTCCGAAGACGGTGCGCCCGCGCGGCCGAGACGTCCGCGCGCGTCGGTGAGGCAGCCGGCCGACCAGGAGCACGACGGCGCCCGGAAGGAAGGCGAAGAGCATCAGCACACCGTAGGCAACGGCGGCGGCGGCCCCCGCATTCGCGCCGAGGCCGGCGGCGGAGAACACCCAGGCGGTTGCTCCTTCCCGCGGCCCCCAGCCGGCGACGCTCGGCAGAACCATGGCCAGGAGCGCGATCAGGGCGAGCGGCACGAGGCGGACGAGCGGGGCGCCGACGCCCGCCGTCCGGGCCGCGACGAGGAACATGGCCGCATAGCCGACCACCGCAACGGTCGTGGTGAGGACGATCGCCGGCAACGCGTGCCGGCGCAGCACTCCCTTCCGGATCTCGGCGACGATCGTGGGAAACCTTCGCCCCACCAGGACGAGTACGACCGCGGCGGCGACCACGGCGGTGGCCACGTACGGCATCGACGACCGCACGGGTGAGGGCAGCACCGACAGGACGGCGATCGTCAGCACGAGCTGAACGACCTGGCCCGCGGCGCGCTCCCAGACGACGGCCCTCAGGCCACGACCGACGTCGTGCGCGTCGCGCCCGTGCCTGATGCCGCGGTGGACGTCCCCTGCGATGCCGGTCGGAAGCGTGAGGTTGAGGAACAGCGCGCGGTAGTACGCCGCGACGGCGGCCGGGAGCGACAAGCGGAGGCCGATGCCGCGCGCGACGATCGCCCAGCGCCAGGCGCCGCAGACGGTCGTGACGAAACCGATGCCTGCGGCGGCGGCGAGAGCACGACCGTCGACCGCCTCCAGGCCGGAGACGAACGGACCCGTGCCGAGACGCCAGACGACGACTGCGAGCACCGCGGCCGTAAGCACCGGGCTGATCCACCGACGGAGCGTCGTCACGGCAGCACCAGCAGGTCGGAGTGGCCGACCGTGACGGCGAGGCAGCCGGCTGCGGCCTCTCGACGGCGTCGCCGCAGGTAGAGCGCGGCGTCCGGACCGAGACCCGGGTCCTGCTCGCATGCGGCGTCCACCCAGCCGGCCAGCCACTCGGCTGCGAGCTCTCGCTCGGCCGCGCCGAGGCGCCAGGGGCTCGGCCTCACGACGACCTGCGCTCCGAGCCGGCGGAACGCCGAGACGGCGGCGTCGACGGCATCCGGTCCGAGCAGGCGGCCGCGCGTCGTCGTTCGCCGCTGGTGCGCGTCGAACGAAGCGGCGATCTGCGAGTCGAGCGGGTCTGCCGGGAGCAGCTGGACGCGACCCGTGACCGAGAGGGCGAAGAGCACCGGGCAGCCCGCTCCGGCGCAAGCCTCGACCAGGCCGTCGAGCTCGTCCTCGGTGAGTAGGTCGAGCAGTGCCGAGGCCGTGATGAGGCTCGCGCCCGCGAGCTCGCGTGCATCGAGCCGGATGACGTCGGACAGCCTCGTCTCGACGGTGACCGCAGTTCCGTTGGCCGCGGCGCGCGCGAGCAGGTCGGGGTCGCGGTCGTGGAGGATCCAGTGCTGCGGGCCGGGCAGGAGGGGAGCGAGCCATCGTCCCATCGCGCCGCTGCCGCAGCCGAGATCGTGGACGACCAGGCGTCCGTCGACTGCGGCGAGCCGGTCGACGACGAGCGCGACGAGGTCTCGCGAGCGCGCCGCGGCGTCCGCGCCCTCGCGCAGCTCGAGCCAGTCGGGGCTGACCCGGATCGTCTCGAGAGTCGTCACGCCGCCCTCGCCAGCACGTCCGCGACGGCGGCCGTCGTCTGAGACCAGTTCGCCAGCGACTCGCGCCGCTCCCGCGCCGCCTGCCGCAACTGCCGGCGAAGCAGGGGATCGCCGAGCCACGCGCGCAGCGCGTCGCCGAGCGCCGCCGGGTCTGCGGGAGGCACGAGCAGGCCCGGTCGGGCGCCGTCGGCGCCGTGGCCCATCGCCTCCGGCACGCCGCCGACGTCGGCGGCAACCACGGGCAGGCCGCGCGCGAGCGCCTCGGTGACGACCATCCCGTACGTCTCCGAGCGCGACGGGAGCACCAGGAGATCGGCTGCGCCGTAGCTGCGAGCGAGATCCTCCTCGTGCAGCGCGCCCGAGAAGCGCATGCGGCCGTTCATCCCCTCCTCGAGAGCCCGACTGCGCAGCTTTGCGACGAAGGCCGGGTCGCGCTCGACGGTGCCGACGCAGAGGCACCGCCAGCGGCGGCTCACGAGCGTGGCGAGCGCCTCGAGCAATACGTCGTGACCCTTCCCGGGGATGACCGCGGCGACCGACAGCAGTGCTCCCCCGGCCGCGGTGCCCGGCGCGAGGTCGGCCGCCTCGACGCCCGGCTCGGCGACGTGGACGCCGTCGGCAGAGAGGCCGTAGAGGTCGAGGAGCACCCGCCGGGTCCAGGCGCTCGTCGTCACGACGGAGGCGGCCGCCCGCAGCACCGCGCCTTCCCTCTCGTCCGGCTCGGCCCGCCCGAACGGCATGTGCACGAGCGCGACGAGTCGCAGGCGCCTCGACTCCGGAACGAGCACGTCCGGAGCGGGCGACGCGACGAGGCCGTCGAGGAGGACCACCGAACCGTCGGGGATCTCGAGCAGCGCGGCCGCCAGCGTGGAACCTGTGGCAGGCACCTCGTGCACGTGCACCGCCCAGCCCTCCGCCGCGAGTCCGTCGCGGATTCGCCGGTCGTACGTATTCCCGCCGCTCGGCCGAGTGGGGTCGTCGATGCCGGCGGGGACGACCATGTGGACGACGCCGCTCACAGCGCACGCTCGTAGCTCGCCGACGCGATGTGGGACTCGTGCAGCGTGACCGCGACCGCGTCGAGCTCCCGACCCGGGTCGCCGAGGGCACCGGCGCGCGCGCGTTCGGCGAGCCGGTCGGCGATCACCCGGGCGAGCGCTTCGGTCGTCGTGTTGAGGCCGGCGAGGCTCGGCTCGTCGTCGAGATTGCGATGGCTGAGCGCCGTCACGACCGCGTGCAGCTCCTCGCACGCGCGGGCGATGTCGACGACCACGCCGTCGGCGTCGAGCTCGGCCCGCCGGAATGTCGCATCGACGACGTACGTCGCGCCGTGGAGCCTCTGCGCAGGCCCGAAGACTTCTCCCCGCAGGCTGTGGGCGATCAGCATGTGATCGCGGACGGTCACGCTGAACATCGATTACCCCTCGCCGTACGTGATCGAGTGGCAGAGCGCCGGCAGGCTTCCGTCCGCGAGCCGTGCCATCACGTCGGGGAGCTCGTCGAACTGCGACTCGCCCGTGAGAAGCACGTCGAAGGCGGGATCGCGCAACAGCTCCAGCGCCAGCGCGAGCCGGTCGGCTGCCGTACGGCGCGAGGCGCGGGCGGGGGAGAGGCTGCCGACCTGGCTCGAGCGGATGGCGAGCCGGCCGGCGTGGAACGCGCCGCCGAGCGAGAGCCGCACCTCCGTGTCGCCGTACCAGCTGAGATCGACGACGGTGCCCTCCGGGGCGAGCAGGTCGAGCGACCGTTGGAGGCCGGCGGACGTCGCGCTCGTGTGCACGACGAAGTCGCGCCCGCCCTCCGCGTCGTCGGGGAGGGCGAAGCCGGCGCCGAGCGCAGCCGCAATGTGCGCGCGGCCGGGATCGACGTCCACGAGGGTGACCTCGACGGCCGGAAACGCCTGCAGCAGCCGTGCGACGCAGCAACCGACCATCCCGGCCCCGACGACCGCGATCCGGTCGCCGACGAGCGGTGCCAAGTCCCAGAGCGCGTTGACGGCGGTCTCGACGGTGCCGGCGAGCACGGCCCGCTCGGTGGGGACGCCTTCCGGAACGACCGCGACCGCACCGGCCGGCACCACGTAGGCGGTCTGGTGCGGATAGAGGCAGAAGACGGTTCGCCCGCGCAGGTCGGCCGGTCCTTCCTCGACCGCGCCGACGTTGAGGTAGCCGTACTTCACCGGGCCCGGGAACTCGCCCTCCTGGAACGGCGCCCGCATCTCGGCCCGCTGCGCGGGCGGCACCGCGCCCCGAAAGACCAGCGTCTCGGTGCCGCGGCTGATCGCCGACCGGACAGTGCGGACGACGACGTCGTCCGGCCCGGGGTCCGGCAAGCCGACCGACCGGATCTCTCCGGAGCCCGGCGCCTGCAGCCAGAACGCGCGCGCGCGTCTGTTGTCGAGGGTTTGTCCCATGAGTCTCTTGTGGCGAAGTACGCGGGACGTTACTCGGCGGATTCCCACGTGACATCCGCGACGAGCGCAGCAGGAAGCGCTGTGACAAGCTGCAATCCGTCGAGCGGCTGCGGTCGTAGACAAGGCGCGATGGGATTCAGAACCGAGAGCCGCATAGCGATCGCCGGCGTCGTCACCGACGTCTGGGCCTATCTCTGCGACGTCGGGCGTTGGCCGGAATGGGCACCCACGGTGCTCGCGTGCCGGACGGCCGGCGGGGCGGCGCTTCAGCGCGGCATGCGCGTGGAGCAGCGGGCGAAGGGAATCCTCGGGACGAGTCGCAGCCGGGCGCAACACGTGACCGTCGTCGACGAGCCTCGCTCGCTCGCGTTCGCCGGGCCGCTGGGGACTTCCTCGGCGCGCTGGGGAATGGAGCTCGAGCCGCTGGACGGCGGGAGCACCGACACGCTGATGTGGATCGAGGTCGACCTAGCCGGCCCGATGCGCGCCATCCCGGCGGGTCTCTTCCGCAAGCGGATCCAGCGCGTGAGCGACGCCGAGATGGTGGCGATCAAGGCCGCCGTCGAGGCGGCGTGAGCCGGATGGACCGCACCCACGAGCGTCTGATCGCGACGTATCGCAAGAAGGCGAAGCACTACAACGTGACCTCGCGGCTCTACCCGGCACCCGGGTATCCGCAGCAGATCTTCCGCCGCCGCGCCGTCCGCGCGCTCGGCCTTCGACCCGGCGACTGCGTCGTCGACGTCGCCTGCGGCACCGGTCAGAACTTCCCGCTGATCGAGCAGGCGATCGGCTCTGAGGGCCGGATCGTCGGCGTCGATCTGACCGACGCGATGCTCGCCCAGGCTCGGCAGCGGATCGAGAGCAGCGGCTGGCGCAACGTCAGCCTCGTGCAAGGAGACGCGGCCGCGTTCGAGTTCCCGACCGGGATCGACGCGATCCTGTCGACGTACGCGCTCTCGCAGGTGCCCGAGTGCGGGGAGGTGATCGCACACGGCGCAGCGGCCCTCGCCGCGGGACGGCGCTGGGTCGTGCTCGATCTCAAGGCTCCCGAGCTCGCCCCGCGCTGGTTGACGCGGCTCGGCCTGGCCGCCGCGCGGCCGTTCGCCTCGATCGACGAATGGGTCGAGCGCCGCCCGTGGGAGACGATTCGCGCAGCCATGCGGGAAGAGCTCGTCGACGTCTCCTGGAGCGATCTGCTCTTCGGCACGGCCTTCCTCGCCGCCGGCTCCCGCGGCTAGCTCGCGAGCGGAGCGATCACCGTCGCCATGAACGGCATGCCTGCCGTCTTCGTCGTGAACGTCGCGTAGAACACCTCGACCGGCGCGCGGCCGTCGAACGGTCGCACCACCGTGCGGCCCGATGCGAACCCGGTTGCGAGCGCGTCGTCGACGGCGTCGAGGCCGTCGATCGTGTGGGCGCCGACCTGCCGGCCGACCAGCTGCTCGAGCGTCGCGCCGAGGATCTCGCACGCCGCCGTGTTCGCGGCGACGTAGCGGCGCTGCTCGTCCCAGACGAGGAAGCCGACGCTCGCCGAGCCGAGCGCCTCGGCGATGAGCTCGGTCTGGATCTCCGGCAGCGCGAGAGGCGGCGACGTCGTCACACCGTGATTCTCCGTCGCGCGAACCGGCCTCGCAATCCCGCGCCGCGGGCGAACTGCGTTCAGGAGCCGTGGAGGTGGAAGTAGGCCTCGTAGATCTTCTTCACGGTCGGGGCGGCCGCCTGGGCGCCGAAGCCGCCGTGCTCGATCATTGCGACCACCACGAGCTTCGGGTGGCTGTAGGGAGCCCAGGACGCGTACCACGAATGGTCGTCCGAGTTCGTGCGCGTGGGCGCTTCGGCGGTGCCCGTCTTGCCCGCGACCTTGATCGGGAACCCGTTGAACACGGCGAACGAGGTTCCGCTCGGATCGTTCGCGGCCTCGTACAGGCCCTGCTTGATCGCCGACGTGTACGGCGAGAGGTGCAGCTTGCGCACCGGCTTGAAGGGGAGGAGGTGGCGGACGCCGTTCCGGATCACGGCCTCGCCGACGTGCGGGCGGACGACCGTGCCGCCGTTGACCAGCGCCGAGTACGCGACGGCGAGCTGCAGCGGGCTGACCTGCAGCGCGCCCTGGCCGATCGCGAGGTTGACCGCCTGGCCCTCGGTGTACGGCGTGCCGGAGTGCCGCTCGAAGTACCGGCCGGGCATCGGGAGGTAGCCCGCCGCGGCACCGGTGAGGTCGACCGGCGGCTCGGTGCCGAGCCCGAGCTTGCGCGCCCAGCTCTGGATCAGCGTCGCCTTGCGCGCGGGGTCGGCGGCCCAGATCCTGACCCCGAGCCGGTAGAACCACGTGTCGCACGACTGCTCGAGCGCGGTGCGCAGGTCCATCGTCTCGTCGGCGCCGCGCTCTACGTTGAAGAACGTGTGGTCACCGAGCGTGAACGAGCCGGTGCAGGCCTGCGGGGTGTACGGCGTGATGATCCCCGCGCTCAACGCCGCCTCGGAGATGATCGGCTTGAACGTCGAGCCTGTCGGATAGACGCCGGTGATCGCGCGGTTCAGGCCCGCGAACGTCGAGCTGTCGTTGAGCACGTGCGAGTAGTAGGCCGGGTTGTCGGCTGCACGCTTCTGGTCGAAGGTCGGGTAGCTGACGATGGCTTTGATCGCGCCCGTCCACGGGTCGATCGCGACGGCCGAGGCGCCCGTCGGGTGATGGCCCGTCAGCCGCGCCTGCTGCATCCCGTAGAGGAGCGCGCTCTGCGCGGCTTTCTGCAAGCGCGTGTCGATCGATAGCTGCAGCGTCGGCGGCTGCTTCTGCCGCGGCACTCGGAGCGCTCCGGCGATGTGGCCCATCGAGTCGACCGGGACCCTCGCCTGGACGAAGCCCTTGTTGAGGATGTGGTCGTACGCCGCCTCGACGCCGCTCTGGCCGACGACCTCGCCGGCCTGCGCGCCCTTGTACGCGTGATGCTTGAGCTCGGGCAGGCTCACCTGGCCGAGCAGGCCGAGGAACTCGCTACCGAAGGCATCCTGCGGGTAGCTCCGCGTGTCTTCGATCCCGACCTTGAAGGCCGGGTAGATGTCGGGCCGCTCCTGCAGGTAGTTCGTGAGCGGGGCGCTGGGATGCTCGATGACGACGGCGGGCGCGAACGGGGAGTGGTAGACGCCCGAGCGGATGCGGGAGACGAGGACCCCCCGCGGCTTGCCCGTGAGGCGCGCGAGACGAGCGAGGGCGCGCAGACCGGCGGCGCTCGGATTCCAGCGCCCGTGCACGCCGCGACTCCCGAGTGAGGCCGCGTCGGCGTCGACGACGGCGTGTCCCGTCGTGCCCGCGATCACCCGCTTGGCATCGTCGACGATCACGCCGCGCTGGCCGAGCAGGTCGACGGTGCGGAACGCCTGGCTGTGCGCGTCCCTCGCGTACTGCTTGCCGTGCAGGACCTGGATCGACCACGCGCGCAGGAGCAGCAGCGACAGGCCGCCGGCCACGACGACCGCGAGCCCGCCGACCCGGAGGTAGAAACCCGGGCTGCGGAAGTACGGCGCGTCGGCGCGCGAGTACGGCTGCAGTCGTCGCCCGCCCGGCAGGTTCCGGGGGAGCTTCAACCGGCGGCGAGGATCCGGTCTCGAGATCGCCACGGCTGCCGTCCAGAGTAGTCGGTTTTACAGGGAGTTACTCGTCCGCGAGCTCGTCGGCCAGCAGCGAGAGCGCGAACGACCGCCAGGCGAGCTCGGAGTCCCCTCGGAGCAGCTCCACCGCGGCCGTCACCGACGGCAGATCGTCTGCCGGCAGCTCTGCGAGAGCCGCCGCGAGCTGTGCGCGCCGTCCCGGCGTGTCGAGCTCGCCGGCGAGCCGTTCCGCGGCGATCGAGTCGAGGTCGACGTCACGGTGCGGGTCCCCGCCGGCGGCGAGTACGAACATCGCGCGGCGACGGGCTGCGTTCAGCTCGGCCTCGTCGACGGCGACGTCGTCCTTGACGAGCCAGCAGAGCACGACGAGCAGCTCGCTCGAGCGCGGCTCGAGCCCGGAGCGCTCGAGCTCGTCGAGCCTAGCCCGGGTCCCGGCAGTCACCCGTCTCGCCTTCGCAGCAGCCGAGCTTGAACCGGCAGGTCGGGCACTGGAACGTGCCGTGGCGCCACTCCATCTCGGCGTTGCAGCGCGGGCAGGCCTCGCCGGACGGCGAGGGCGTGCTACTCGGCGTAGTACTCGTCTGCGATTGCAAGGGCATCGTCGAGTATGGCGATCCCCTCGGCCAGCTCCTCGGGCGTGATCGTGAGCGGCGGGCAGACCATCACGACGTTCCAGTGCGTCATCAGGTAGAGGCCGCGCGCGAGCGCAGCCTTCGCCAGCCGCGCGACGGGAGCCGCCGCCTCGCCGGTCGCGTTGAACGGGACGAGCGGCTCGCGCGTCCCGCGGTTGCGGACGAGCTCGAGCCCCCAGAAGCAGCCGAGCCCGCGCACCTCGCCGATCGACGGGTGCCGCTCCGCGAGCCCGCGCAGTGCGTCCTCGAACGCGGGGCCGAGCGCGGCCGCGTGCTCGACGATTCCTTCTTCCTGGAAGGCCTCGATCGAGGCGACGCCGACGGCACACGCGAGCGGATGGCCGCTGTACGTGAGCCCGCCGGCGAAGTACTTGTCCCGCACCCAGTCCGCGATCGGCGCCCGCACCGCCATCGCGCCCAGCGGGATGTAGCCGGAGTTGATCCCCTTCGCCATGGTCAGGATGTCGGGGACGACGTCCCAGTGATCGACCGCGAACCACCGGCCGGTGCGGCCGAAGCCGGCCATCACCTCGTCGGCGACGAGCAGGATCCCGTGCCGGTCGCAGACCTCGCGGATCGACTGCAGGTAGCCGTCCGGCGGGACGATGACGCCGTTGGTGCCGGTGACGGTCTCGAGGATCACCGCGGCGACCGTCTCCGGCCCTTCGTACTGGAGGATCTCCTCGAGGTGCGGGCCGCCGGTGCAGACGGGGCACGGATCGGGATGGCCGGCGGGGCAGCGGTACGTGAACGGATCGAACATCCGGACGACGCCGGGGATGCCGGGCTCGGCGGGCCAGCGGCGCGGGTCTCCCGTCGCCGTGATCGCGCCGGCCGTTGCGCCGTGGTAGCTGCGGTAGCGCGCGACGATCTTGTGCCGGCCCGTGTACCAGCGGGCGAGCTTGATCGCGTTCTCGTTCGCCTCGGCGCCGCCGTTCGTGAAGAACGTCATGGAGATGTCGCCCGGCGTCACCTCGGCGATCAGGCGCGCAAGCGTCGAGCGCGGCTCGGTCGCCATGGGCGGCCCGATCGTGCAGAGCCGGTCGGCCTGCTCCTTGATCGCCGCGACGAGCTTCGGGTGCTGGTGTCCGATCGAGACGTTGACCAGCTGCGATGCGAAGTCGAGGTACCGGTTGCCGTCGTAGTCCCAGAAGTAGCGGCCCTCGGCGCCGGCGACCGGGATCGGGTCGACCGCGTCCTGGACCGACCAGGAGTGGAGGACGTACCGCTTCGCGTCGGCCTTGACCCGTTCGCCGACCTCACTGTTTCGCTCGGTCGTCGCCATCGGGCTAGGCTAACCGACATGACCGAGACGGTCGACGCACCAGCCACCACGCGGATCCCGCACTGGATCGGCGGCCGCCGCGTGGACGGCACCTCCGGCCGCAGCGGCCCGGTCTACAACCCGGCCACCGGCCGGCAGACCGGAGCCGTCGACTTCGCGACCGTCGAGGAGGTCGACGCGGGCGTCCGGGCCGCCGGGGACGCCTTCCCGGCCTGGCGCGCGACGTCGCTCGCCAAGCGCGCCGAGCTCTTCTTCCGCATCCGCGAGCTGCTGCACGCGCGGCGCGAGGAGCTGGCCGAGATCCTCGTCCGCGAGCACGGCAAGGTCTTCTCCGACGCGCTCGGGGAGGTGACGCGCGGGCTCGAGGTCGTCGAGTACTGCTGCGGCATCCCCCAGCTGATCAAGGGAGAGCACTCCGAGCAGGCCTCGACCGGGATCGACGTCTACTCGATCCGCCAGCCGCTCGGCGTCGTGGCCGGCATCACGCCCTTCAACTTCCCCGCGATGGTGCCCATGTGGATGTGGGCGCCGGCGGTCGCGAGCGGCAACTGCTTCGTGCTCAAGCCGTCGGAGAAGGACCCGTCGGCCTCGCTCTGGACCGCCGAGCTGCTGCGCGAGGCCGGGCTGCCGGACGGCGTCTTCAACGTGATCATGGGCGACCGCGTCGCGGTCGACGCCCTGCTCGAGCATCCGGACGTCGCCGCGATCTCGTTCGTCGGCTCGACGCCGATCGCCCGCTACGTCTACGAGAAGGCCACCGCGGGCGGCAAGCGCTGTCAGGCGCTCGGCGGCGCGAAGAACCACATGATCGTCCTGCCCGACGCCGACGTCGGCGCGGCGGCCGACGCGGCGATCTCGGCCGGCTACGGCTCCGCGGGCGAGCGCTGCATGGCCGTCTCGGTCGTCGTCGCCGTCGGGGACGTCGCGCAGCCTCTTCTTGAGGCGATCAAGGAGCGGATCCCCAAAGTGACCGTCGGCGACGGGATGGATCCCGCCTCCGAGATAGGCCCGCTGGTCACGCAGGAGCACCGGGACAAGGTCGCCTCCTACGTCGAGAACGCGCCGGGCGAGGGCGCCACGGTCGTCGTCGACGGGCGCGAGGGCGTGCCGAGCGAGGGCTTCTTCCTCAATCCGACCCTGCTCGACGACGTGACCCCGCAGATGAAGGCGTACGCCGACGAGATCTTCGGGCCGGTGCTTGGCATCACCCGGGTCGCGACGTACGAGGAGGCCGTGCGGCTCGTGAACGAGAGCCCCTACGGCAACGGCGTCGCGATCTTCACCCGCGACGGCGGCGCCGCCCGGCAGTTCCAGTTCGACGTGCAGGCGGGGATGGTCGGGATCAACGTGCCGATCCCGGTGCCCGTCGCGTACTACTCGTTCGGAGGCTGGAAGTCGTCGCTCTTCGGCGACCGGCACGTCTACGGGCCGGAGGCGATCGACTTCTACACGCGCGGCAAGGTCGTGACGCAACGCTGGCCCGATCCGGCGACGTCGCAGATCGACCTCGGGTTCCCGCAGACGCGCTGACGATGCCGTTCATCGCCGTTCCCGAGGGTGACGGGCCGAACATGGAGCGCGCGTTCGCGGCCCGCCCCGAGGTCTACGCGGCCTGGCGCCAACTCGTCACGGCCGTGAGCTCGGCCTCCGACGAGCGGCGCTACGAGCTCGCGACGCTCGCAGCGGCGCGGCGGCTCCGCTCCTCCTACTGCTCGCTCGCGCATGGGAAGGTGCTGGCCGAGAAGTTCTACGACTTCGACTCGGTGCCGGCGCTCCCGGACGGCCTGGACGAGACCGACCGGGCGATCATGGCCTTCGCCGAGAAGGTCGTGGCGGATGCGACCGCCGTCACCGCGGACGACGTCGAGGAGTTGCGCGAGCTGGGGTTGAGCGACGAGGAGATCCTCGATGTCGTGCTCGCCGCGACGATCCGCTGTTTCTTCTCGAAGACGCTCGACGCGCTGGGCGTGCAGCCGGACGCGCACTTCGCGGGCCTCGATCCGGCCTTCCGCGAGGCGCTCACGGTCGGCCGCCCGATCGAGGCTCCGTGACGCATCACCGGCCGCTCGACGCCCGCCTCATCCCGCGCTTCGCCGGGATCCGCACCTTCATGCGCGCTCCGCATTCCACGGATCTCGCCGGTGTGGACGCGGCCGTCTACGGGATCCCGTTCGACACGGCGACGAGCTTCCGGACCGGCACGCGCTTCGGCCCCGAGGGGATTCGCTCCGCGTCGGCGCTGCTCCGTCCCTACAACCCGGCGCTCGACGTGAACGTCGTCGAGACGCTGTCGATCGTCGACTACGGCGACGTCCCCGTCTCACCGGGTGACACCGAGCGCACGTACGGTCAGGTGGAGGAGGCGCTGGCGCCGCTTCTCGACGCCGGCGTCTTCCCGTTGGCTCTCGGCGGCGACCACTCGATCACGCTCGCCGAGCTGCGGGCTCTGGCGCGCCGCCACGGACCGCTCGCGCTCGTCCAGCTCGACGCGCACGGCGACACGTGGGACGAGTACTTCGGCCAGAAGTTCTTCCACGGCACGACCTTTCTGCGCGCGCACGAGGAGGGGCTGATCGAGCCGTCGGCCTCGGTGCAGGCCGGGCTCCGCGGCTCGCTGTACGGGCCGGACGACCTCGGCTCGGCTCGCGAGCTCGGCTTCACCGTGCTCTCGTGCGACGAGCTGCGCGAGCTCGGGCCCGTCGGGTACGGCGACCTCGTTCGCGAGCGCACCGGCACACGCCCCGTGTTCCTCTCCTTCGACATCGACGTGCTCGACCCGGCGTTCGCTCCGGGGACGGGCACGCCGGAGGTCGGCGGCCTCTCGACGGCCGAGGCGCTCGCGTTTCTGCGCGCGCTGCGCGGGATCGAGCTCGCCGGCGCCGACGTCGTCGAGGTCTCTCCGCCGTACGACGGGGTCGGGCAGCAGGCGGCGCTCGCGGCGGCGAACGTCGCCTACGAGCTGTTGAGCCTCAAGGCCCTGACGGCTCAGCGGTAGCGGAACCGGAGCGTCAGGCGGCTCCGCCGTCCCCACGGGTCGAGAGCGACGACGTGGAGGCCGTACGAACCGGGGCGCAGGCCTCGTGCGTTCAGCCGCAGGCGCACCTGCATCGAGCCGGGCTTGCGCCGGTACGACTGGACGAGGCGGAAGCTGCCGGCACCGAGGCGCGAGCCGAACCGGCTGCCCCTGCCGAGCACCGGCACGGAGATCCCGTGCGGGCCGGTCACCGAGCCCGAGATCCTCGCCTGCGAGTGCACCGCGAGCCGCGTGAGGAGGAGCACGCTGTGATCGGCGGGGTGGGGGAGGGCCCGGAACGTCGTCTGCCTCGCGAGAGCCGGGCCGTTCGGTGACGTGTAGGTCGGATCGCCCCAGGCGCCCTGCTTGAACAGCGCGACCTGGAAGGGCGTCCGCGTCAGCACGTGGACGAGGTGGTTCGAGTCGCCGAACCAGCCGACCGCCGTCCCGGGCGGCAACAGGGCGGGCTGAAGCGGCGGCACCGGGTGGAAGACCTTGCCGTCGGTCGAGTAGCCGAGCACGGTTCGGCTCGGCTGCGGCTTCGCATACGCGACGTCGAGCGGCCAGGGGAATCCCCTCGACGAGAGGCCCGGGACGGTGAGCGACACCTCGGTGCCCGGCACCGTGAGCGCGCCGCTGAACGCCGTCAGCGAGACCGTCCTGCCGGCCGGCACCGCGCCCGGCTGCCAGACGACGGTGGCGCGACCGTCGTCGGTCTGGATGTTGCCGGCGATCCCGCGGCGCGCCGTCTGCGTCCCGATCGAGACCGGCGGCAGCGGCGCAGAGACGACCACATCGGTCGTGTCGCTGGTGGCGGATGTCGACCCGCCCTTGCCGGTCGCCGTCACCACGAGCGAGAGGGTGGAGCCGATGTCGTCCGGCGTGAGCGTTCGCCGTGCGCCGGTGGCGTGCGGGATCGCAATGCAGGACGCGCCGCTCGCGTCGCAGCGCCGCCAGCGATACGTGAACTTCTGCGGCGAGCCCGTCCAGGTGCCGACGGAGCTCGTCAGTACCTGTCCGTCCTGATCCTGGCCGACGATCTCCGGCGGCTTGAGGTTCGTCGGCAGCGCACCCGGCAACGTGCCGGCCGGGGCGACGGCGGCGGTCGGCGCCGTCACGGACGTCCCTGTTCCCGCGGCGGAGGTGGCCGTGACGACGACCTTCAGCGAGTGGCCGACGTCGATGCTGAGAGGGTGGTACGACTCGGCGGTCGCGCCCGCGATCGGAGTGCAGTTGGCCCCCGCCGCATCGCAGCTCCGCCACTGGTACGTGAACGTGAGCGGCTTGCCGCCCTCCCAGGTTCCCGGGACCGCTGCGAGCACCTGGCCCGCGGCGGGAGCCCCGACGATCGTCGGCGGGGTGGAGAGCAGCGGCGGACCGGCCGCGTAGGGCGCGATGGCGACGGCGCCCGGGTTCGTGCCGTTCATCCGGTCGCCGTCGGCGCAGTGCTTGAGGCCCGGGACGGCGACGCAATCAGTCCATTGCCAGAACTTCCAGCCTCTGCCGTTCCAGTTCTGCGCAGGCACCGTCGGCTTGCTGTTGGCAGTCCAGTGTGCGATCCAGAGACGGGTGCCGGTGGCGGCGGCAGCGGTGGAGTCGCCGAGGCGTCCCTTCCAGAAGAGCGGCGAGGTGTAGACGAACGGCTCGACGCCCGTGCGGGCGTAGATGTCGTCGAGCCACGCGAGGGTCCACACCAGCAGACGCGGGGTCGGGAGGTCGCCGGTCACCTCGAGGTCGAGCACCGGCGGCAGCTCTCCCGGCTGCGGGCCGGCGACGGCGAGGAAGTGATTCGCCTGCCTGATCGCGCTCGCCGTCGCGGCGGCGACGCTCTTGCCCGCCGGCCGCGCGAAGTGGTATGCGCCGAAGACGAGGCCGGCGCCCTCGCTGTCGTTCCGGTTCGTCGTGTACGTCTTGTCGACGTAGCCGGTGCCCTCGGTCGCCTTCGCGAACGTGAAGCGGTAGCCGGCGTGCGCGACCTTCGTCCAGTTGATCGCCCCGTTCCAGTTCGAGACGTCGAGGCCCTTTGCCCGGACAGTGGCAGCGTCGGACGCGCTCACCGAAAGGAGCGCCGTTAGCGCGAGGACGAAACCCGCGAGCAGCCCGAGCCGCCCGCGACGCGCACCGATGTCGGACCCCACAGCTGGCATGAGGCTAGCGCAGGCTTTGTTCGTGCGAGGTAAAAGAAGCCCTGCTCAGCGCCGAACTGCTGCGCTCGTCTCCAGCGGCTCGCCGAAGCGGGCTCGGCGCACGAATCGGCCGACGCCGGGCGTCCCGACGAGCTCGCCGCCCTCGACGAGGACGTTGCCGCGCAGCAGCACGTGCTCCGGCGCGCCGACGACCTCGGTGCCCTCATAGAGGCTGTAGTCGCACTTCGAGTGGTGGCTCGAGGCCGAGAGCGTCTCGCGTCGCTCGGGATCGAAGACGACGAGGTCGGCGTCTGCTCCGACGGACACCGTCCCTTTGCGGGGATAGAGGCCGAACAGCTTCGCGGGCTGCGTCGCGAGAAGGTCGACCATCCGGTTGAGGCTGATCCGGCCCTCCCGGACGCCGAAGTGATGGATCATCTTCAGCCGGTCTTCGAGGCCGGGCCCGCCGTTCGGGATCTTCGTGAAGTCGTCCCGGCCGAGTGTCTTCTGTCCGTCCCAGAGGAACGCACAGTGGTCGGTCGAGATCGCCGAGAGCGCATCCGTTCGCACCGCGTCCCAGAGCACGTCGTGGTTCGCCGCGTCGCGGGCCGGAGGGGAGTAGACGTACTTCGCGCCTTCGAAGTTGGGTTGCGCGAGGTCGTCGATCGACCGGAAGAAGTACTGCGTGCACGTCTCCCCCCAGACGTTCCAGCCCTGCTCCCGGGCCCGGCGGATCGGCTCGACGGCCTCGCGACACGTGACGTGGACGACGTAGAGCGGACTGCCGGCGATGCGCGCGAGCTGGATCGCGCGGTTCGTCGCCTCGCCCTCGAGCTCGGGCGGCCGGGTGAGAGCATGGTGGATCGGTGCGGTATCGCCGCGCTCGAGCGCCTCGCGGACGAGGACGTCGATCGCGTCGCCGTTCTCGGCATGCACCATCACGAGCGCCCCGCTCGCCGCGGCGACCTCCATCGCCCGGAAGAGCGTCGCGTCGTCGACCTGCAGGACGTCCTTGTACGCCATGAAGAGCTTGTACGACGTGATGCCCTGCTCGGGCAGCGTCGCGAGCTCCGCGAGCCGCTCGTCGCCGGCGAGGTCGGTGACGGCGATGTGGAAGCCGTAGTCGATCAGCGTCTTGCCGTTCGCCTTCGCGTGCCAGCCCTCGAGCGCTTCCGCGAACGTCTGGCCCCGGCCCTGGATGCAGAAGTCCACGTGGCAGGTCGTGCCGCCGCACGCGGCCGACCCCTGGCCCGACTCGAAGTCGTCGATCGTGACCGTGCCGCCGAACGGCATGTCGAGATGCGTGTGCGGGTCGATGCAGCCCGGTAGGACGTATTTCCCCGAGGCGTCGATCGTGCGCTCGGCGGCCGCGTCGAGGTCGGCGCCGATCAGCACGATGCGCTCGCCCTCGACGAGGACGTCGGCGACGAAGTCGTCGGCCGCGGTGACGACGCGCCCGCCACGGATCAGGATCGACATCGCTCCCGAGTTTAGGCTTCCGGGGTGAGCCTGTCACCGGAATGCACGGTCGCCGAGCTCCGTGAGCTGCAGGAGCTGACCGGCGACGAGAACGGGGCGCAGCGCGTCGCGTGGACGGAGACGTGGGAGCAGGCGCGGCAATGGCTGCGCGAGAAAGTCGTCGCGACCGGCGCCGAGGAGGAGATCGACGAGGCCGGCAACCAGTGGTTCACGCTTCCGGGTGCCTCCGAGCGCGCGCTCCTGCTCGGCGGTCACATCGACTCGGTGCCGAGCGGCGGCTGGCTCGACGGCTGTCTCAACCTCGTCGCCGCCGTCGAGGTCCTGCGGCGAATCGCGGAGGAGGGAAGGCCGCCGCTGACGGTCCGGCTCGTGAACTGGGCGGACGAGGAGGGCGCCCGCTTCGGCCGCTCGCTCTTCGGTTCCTCCGCCGCGGGCGGCTCGATGGACGACCAGGACGAGCTGCGCGAGCGGCGGGACGCCGACGGGATCGCGCTCCCGGACGCGCTCGCCGAGCACGGGGTCGAGCTCGACCGTGCGCTCGACGCGCGGCGGCAGCTCGAGAGCGCGGCGGTGTATCTCGAGCTCCACATCGAGCAGGGCCCGGTGCTCGAGTCGCTCGATCTCCCCCTCGGCGTCGTCCTCGGCACGTTCGGGGTCGAACGGCACCTCGTCACGTGGCGCGGCCAGGCCGCGCACGCGGGGTCGACGCCGATGAACCAGCGGCACGACGCGCTCGCCGGCGCGGCGAAGCTCGCGCTCGAGATCCGGCCGATCGCCGCGGAGGTGGGGGACGGAGCGGTCTGCACGTCCGGCGGTGTGGTGTGCCGGCCGGGCATCGTGACGTCGGTGGTCGAGACGGCCGAGCAGCTCCTCGACCAGCGCCATCTCGACGCCGCGAAGCTCGCCCGGCTGCTCGAGCTGGCCCAGACGGCGAGCGAGCGTTTCGCCCGAGAGGAGGGCGTCGAGGTCGAGTGGGAGCGGATCTGGAGCATCCGGCCGATCCCCTTCGACGAGCGGTTGATCGAGCTCGCCGACGAGTCGATTCGCGAGGTTGCGGGCTCGTCCCACCGGCTGCCGTCCGGCCCGCTCCACGACGCCGCGGAGGTGGCGAGGGCCGGAATCCCGACGGTGATGGTCTTCGTTCAGTCATTGAGAGGGCTCTCGCACACGAAGCTCGAGGACACGAAGGAAGAGCATCTCGAGCTCGCGGTACGGGCTTTCGACCGGCTGGCGACCAAGGCATTGGGGGGATTCGCATGAGCACCACCGACGCAACGCAGCTCTTCGGCCAGGAGCACGTCCGCCGCTATCGGGAGACCGACGGCGAGGTCGGGCACATCTGGAAAGAAGGGGCGACGATCCTGCTTCTCACCACGACGGGCCGCAAGACAGGCCGGGAGACGACGACGCCGCTCATCTACAGCCTCGACGGCGGCACGCCCGTCGTCGTCGCGTCTCAAGGCGGCTCGCCGGACCATCCCGGCTGGTTCAAGAACCTCGCCCGCACTCCCGAGGTCGGGGTGCAGATCGAAGGCGACCGATTCCGCGCCCGCGCGCGCATCGCGGAGGGCGAAGAGCGGGAGCGCCTCTGGGAGCTGATGAACGAGATGTGGCCGCACTACGACGAGTACGCCACGAAGACGGACCGCGAGATTCCGGTCGTGGTGCTCGACCGCATGTGACCGCCGCACAGCTGCGCAGGCTCTGCCTGGGGTTCGCGGAGGCCGAGGAGACGTTCCCGTTCGGCCCCGAGACGTCCGTCTTCAAGGTGGGCGGGAAGATGTTCGCCCTCGCGCAGCTGAAGCAGAAGCCGCTCAAGGTGAGCGTGAAGTGCGAGCCGGAGCTCGGTGAGCAACTCCGCGGGAGCTACGCCGAGATCGAGCCCGGCTACCACCTGAACAAGCGGCACTGGCTGACGGTGACGTGCGGCGGGACGGCGGGTGACGACCTCGTGCGCGAGTTGGTCGCCGGCAGCTACGACCTGGTCGCCTGAGGCGCGCCGCGATAGGCTCGCGGGCATGGACTTCGGCGTCACGGTGCTTCCGGATCCGCCGTTCTCGCGCTGGCTCGAGCTGATCCAGCTCGCCGAGCGCCACGGCTTCGGGTACGCGTGGACGTACGACTCCCACGTCCTCTGGCAGGAGTCGGTGCCGATGCTCGCGGTCGCGGCGCGCGAGACCTCCGCGATCAGGCTCGGGCATTTCGTCACGAACCCGGCGACGCGCGACCCGACGGTGCTCGCGAGCGCGTACGCGACGCTGCACGACCTCTCGGACGGGCGGATGGCGATGGGCGTCGGGCGCGGCGATTCGGCGGTCCGGTACATCGGCCGGCAGCCGATGAAGGTCGCGGAGTTCGAGCGCTCCTGCGCGATGGTGCGCGACTTCATGAATGGCCGCGAGGTCGAGTGGAACGACAAGCAGCTCCAGCTCAAGTGGGTGCGGCCGGAGCTGCCGCCGATTCCGATGTGGGTCGCGGGTTACGGCCCGCGGGCGCTGGCCGTCGCCGGTCGCGTCGCGGACGGCGTGATCATCCAGCTCGCCGACCCCGAGATCATCCAGTGGATCATGGACACGGCCCGCCGTGCCGCCGAGGAGGCGGGGCGCGATCCCGCGCAGCTGAAATGCATCGTCGGGGCGCCGTCCCACATCTCGGACGATCTCGCCGACGCGCGCGAGCAGGTCCGGTGGTTCCCGGCGATGGTCTCGAACCACGTGATGGATCTGATCGAGCGCTACGGCTCCGACGGCAGCGCCGTGCCCAAGGCGCTCACCGACTACGTCCAGGCGCGCAAGTTCTACGACTACAACGAGCACTCCCGCGTCGGCGCGAAGCACGGCGAGTTCGTGACGGACGAGATCTGCGACCGTTTCTGCGTGCTCGGCAACGTCGAGCAGGCGAAGGCGAAGCTGCGGGAGCTCGCGTCGGTCGGCGTCGACCAGTTCAACATCTATCTCATGACCCACGGGCAGGAGGAGACGTTGCAGGCGTTCGGCGACGAGATCATCCCTGAGCTCGCAGCGGCGCCCGCGTGACCGAAGCCGGCACGGGCTACAAGCGGCGGCGAGTGGCGCAGCGCGGCTTCGGGCGGGTCGAGAAGGCCCTGGCCGGGACGCTCGAGCCGGGCGAGGAGCTGCAGTCGGCCTTCTTCGCGCACCGCTACGTCCCGGGGCTCCAGCTGCTCCTCTTCTTCGGAGCGCTCGGAGACGTCGTCTACGCGCTCGTCGCCCGGCCGTACTACGCGGCGCTCACGAACCGGCGCTTCTTCCTGCTCAGGGGCAGCCGCTTCGGCCTCGTGTCGCAGCCGCGCGAGCCCGTCTTCACGAGCGATGCCGACTCGCTGCGGATCGACGAGCCCCGCAAGTTCCTCGTCCGGGCGATCACGACCGTGCACGCCGGCTTCCAGGACGAGGTCCGGCTGGCGGTCCACCGCCAGTACTGGCAGGAGCTTCAGCATATGCGCGAGCTCGTCGTCCGTCGCGGCACCGGCTGAACGGCTCTCGCTAGCTTCCGGACGTGAGGGATCTGCGCACGCTGCTCGAGCTGCCGCAGGCGTATCCGCGGTCCTGGTCGAGCGACGGCTCGTGGCTGCTCGTCGCCTGCGACCTGTCCGGGACGCGGCAGCTCTACCGGCTGCCGGTCGACAGCGGCGAGCTCGAGCAGCTGACGAGCTTCGCCGAGCCGGTCGACGGGCAGCTCCTCCCCGACGACCGGCTCCTGCTCGAGATCGACGCCGGCGGGAACGAGCGCGGGCAGCTCCATCTCGCCGGCGAGCCGCTCGTCGTCGATCCGCGCTTCATCCACCGGACGCCCCACGTGTCGCGCGACGGGAAGCTGCTGGCGTACTCGACCAACCGCCGCAACGGCCTCGACTTCGACATCGTCGTCCGCCTCCTCGAGAGCGGCGAGGAGCGAAGCTTCGAGCTCGGCGGCTGGTGCGCGTCCGGCGAGATCTCTCCGGACGGACGCTGGGTCGTCGCCGAGCAGCTCGGCGAGCTGAGCGGCGACTCGAACCTGTTCCTGCTCGGCGTCGAGTCAGGCGAGGTCGTCCACGTGACGCCCCATGACGGCGCGGCCGAGTACCTGTCGCCGTTCTGGCTCCCCGACTCGTCCGGCCTGCTCTGCGCGACGAACGAGGGCCGGGACACGTTCGCGGTCTCCCGCTACACGCTCGGTGGCGGCTGGCAGGTTGTGCACGCCGCCGACTGGGATCTCGAGTGCTTCGGCGACCACGCGGGCAGGCACCTGCTCCTCGTCGCCAACGAGGACGGGTACTCGCGGGCCGAAGGCCTGTCGCTGCCGGGCGAAGGCCTGGCGGAGCACTTCGTCTTCTCTCCCGACGGCACGCGCGTCGCGTTCGCATTCTCCACGCCGACGGAGCCGCATCAGGTCTGGCTGCACGACTTCGGCTCGGGAACGGCGCGAAAGCTGACCGATCTCGGCGCCGTCGAGGACGGTGTCGAGCCCGAGCTGCACCGTTTCGAGAGCTTCGACGGCGAGTCCGTTCCCGTCTTCCTCTTCCGGCCGGAGGGCGAGGGGCCGTTCCCGGTCGTGGTGACCGTGCACGGTGGGCCGGAGAGCCAGTGGCGGCCGTGGTACTCGGGAGGCTTCGGCGCGTTCACGCAACACCTCGTCGCTCGTGGCTACGCGGTGGCGGCGCCCAACGTCCGCGGCTCGACCGGCTACGGGAAACGGTTCGAGCACCTCGACGACGTCGAGAAGCGGCTCGACTCGGTCGCCGATCTCGCGTCCCTCCACGCGTGGCTCGCCGCGCGGCCGGAGATCGACGGCTCGCGTGCAGTCGTGTACGGGCGCTCGTACGGCGGCTACATGGTGCTGGCCGCGCTCGCGTTCCAGCCGGAGCTGTGGGCGGCGGGCATCGAGTTCGTCGGCATCTCGAACCTGCGCACGTTCCTCGAGAACACCTCGGTCTGGCGCCGCGCCGCCCGCGAGCGCGAGTACGGTCCGCTGAGCGATCCGGAGCTGCTCGAGCGGCTGTCCCCCTGGAGCCGGCTCGACGCGATCCGCGCACCGCTCTTCATCGAGCACGGGCGCAACGACCCGCGCGTGCCGGTGAGCGAGTCGGAGGCGATCCACCAAGAGCTCGTCCGGCGAGGTGTCCGCTGCGAGCTCGTGATCTACGAGGACGAGGGCCACCCGGTCGAGAAGCTTGCGAACCGTGTCGACGTCTTCGAACGGGCGGTCGCCTTCCTCGACGAAGTGGTCGGCTAGCCGCCGATACGATGCGCTCGCGCGGCGCCTTGGCCGAGTGGTTAGGCAGCGGCCTGCAAAGCCGTTTACAGCGGTTCGACTCCGCTAGGCGCCTTCTTCTCTCCAGGTCCGGCTCCGGGGTGGCGGCCGAGAGACCTGCGAGAATCCGCGCGTGGCGCCGTACACCTGGACCGTCCGCGAGGGATCACTCGATGGCCCCGTGGTCATGAAGGACTACGTCTACGACGTTCCCGACAAGGAGCCCGTGGAAGGTCAGGAGCTCTACCTGTCCAACGGCACCGGCCCGTGGCGCGTGAGCCTGCGCGAGCACGTGCCGAACGTTCCTCGCTCGCCCTACAACATCCTCGTCGTCGTGGCGGTCGAGTAGCCGGGCGCGGCTAGAGGTTCCGGCGGTACAGCAGGAAGCCGAGGGGGACGATCCCTGCGAGGACGAACCAGGGCGCGAGCGCGACCCTCGCGTAGCCGACGACGGTCGTGCGGGCGCGCGAGTTGCCGGCTTCGTCGCGGATCGCGTGGACGAGCGCGTGGAGGTCGTCCTCCGCGAAGACCTGTCCGTGGGCCGCGGCCGTGAAGCGGGCCAGCACGCCGGCGCTCGTCGGATCCGGCCGGTAGTTGCGGTCGACCCGGCCGTGGAGGTAGATCCGGTCCGTCGGCGCCCAGACGTGCACGAACAGCGGATGCACGGTCATCGCGCGGGCGAGGTCGAAGTCGACGGACGAGCGGAACGGAGCGTCCTCGCCGTCGGTGAACACGACGAGGATCCGATGCTGCACGCCGGGGTTGTAGAAGTTCGCGATCGGGATCGGGAAGAGCGCCTGGAACGTGGTGGCGCGGCCGTTGTAGACCTGACTCGGCGGCGGCCGGTCGATGCCGACCGACTGGTGGAGGGTGCGGAGGATGACCGCGAGGTTGGGAGTCGGCATCAGGTCGGGGAGCACCCGGTCGGTCATCGTCGCCAGGCCCACCGGGATGTCGCCGAGCTGCGGGATGACCTGGTCGGCCTCCTGTTTCGCGCGCTGCAGCCGGGTCGGGCCGTCCTTGCCCTCTCGTGCGGACATCGAGAGGGAGGTGTCGAAAACGAAGAACGCCTGCACGTCCGACCGGACGCCCAGCGACTGGTGGTGGATGACGACCGGCTGCGCGGCGGCGACGCCGAGGAGCAGCGGCAGCAGGGCAAGCGCCGCGACGATGCCCGCCAGCTCGCGGCGGCGGGTCGGCGCGAGCGAGAAGAGGCGGCGGAGGCGCTCGATCCGGCGCTGGGCCAGCCATAGAGCGGCGAGCGGGACGACCGCCGCGAGCGCGAACAGCGCATCGATCGGGGTGAGGAACGAGATGCCCGTCAGAGGCCTCCGCCGATCACGCCCAAGCCGTTCGCGCCTCCGAAGCCGAAGCCGCCGCGCGCGTCCTGGTCGAGCCGCGACTTGCCGGGCTTCTCCAGTCGCAGCGTCAGCTCGAGGTTCAGCCTCGCCGCGTAGTTCGTCGGCTCTTCGCGGACGGCGAGCCCGAAGTAGCGCTTGGCGCGCTCGACCGTCGCGGTCTGCGTCGGGCTGTCGGCTGCGGACGTGGTGACGGCCATGACGCCGAGCAGATTCGCCGCGGTGGAGCGTTCCTGCCGGGTCGCCGCAGAATCGGCGAGCGTCTGCAGCTCCGCTTCGGCCACGACCCGCAGCTGCGCGAGATCGGCCTGGCCCGCGGTGCTCGCGCCGACGGTGCTCAGCCAGAAGAGCTGCAGCGCCCGGCGGAACGCCAGTGCGTCGCCGAGGCCGAGCACGGAGCGCGCCGGGTCGGCCGGCAGGAGGGTCGGCGTCCGCCAGTAGCCGACGTGCGAGCGCTGGACCCGGAACGCCACGTCGTCTCGCGCGACCCGGCTCTGCCAGGCGCGGACGTCCGTCGCGAAGAGCACGAGCACCACGGCGAGCCCGAGCAGGACGACGGCCGCGATCGGCGGCAGCGCGCGACGGAACCGGGTCACGCCGCCGACTCCGGCACGAGGCGGGCGTTGAGTCGCTCGTTCGCCGCGAGCAGCCCGATGAAGAGGAGTCCGACCGTGAGCAGCGCCCACGGCGAGCCTGCGGCCACCGGCAGGACGCGGTGCTTGCCCTGATGCCTGAACGCGTGGACGCTGACGAACACGCCGGACCCGAAGAGCTGGCTGAAGAGCGCGACGTTCTGCGGGGACGCGTTGAGCGGCACGATCCGGATCGGAACGTGCGCCTTCCGCAGCGCGAGCGCCTCGGAGACGAGCGGCTCCCGGTCGTCCTGCGCGTCGTTGAGGTCGCTCATCAGCACGAGCGCCCCGTGCGGCTCGCCCGCGCGCCGGAGGGCTTGCTCGCCCGCGATGAGACCGGTCGAGATCCTCGTGCCTCCACTGAACTGGCTCCAGGGGCTCTGCCCGAACAACGGCTGGCCCTTGGTGACCTTCTCCGGGACGAAAAAGCGCACGAACTGCTGCAGCGCGCTCGGCGGGGTGTTCGGCGGCAGCAGCTCGTAGGCGACATCCGAGAACATCACGAGGCCCATCGCCTGGTTCGCCGCGACGAGTCCGCGGACCACGGTTGCGACACGCTCGAAGGTCGGCCCGGCGACGCTCGCGGACATGTCGGAGACGATCACGCCGGTCTTCGCGCCCACGGGCAGCACGGCGGCTCGCCCGCTGCCGGCGGAGCGCGCGAGCAGCACGGCGCCGGCGAGGGTCGCGGCGAGGGCGACCGCGAGGCCGGCGCGGACGAAGGTCGTCCGCCAGGCGGGCTGCGACAGCCGGGGCAGGTCCCCGAGCCGGGTGGGGCTGCGGCGATCGAGCGTCGTGCCTCTCACGGCCCCGACTCCCCGTTGCGGCGGTGGATTCCGGCGCGCTCGGAGATCTCCTGGACGTCCGCCTCGTCCGGTACCTCCCGCGACCAGGCGAGCGCGCGCGCCGTCTCGGAGAGATCGTGGACGTCGAAGGGCAGCTCGTCTGCGACCCTCTCGAGGGCTTTCCGCTGCAGGGTCTCGTCATCGTGGTCCCGCGCCCAGTAGAAGAGGCTCAGCGCTCGTTCCAGCGAGGAGCCTCGTAGCAGCAGCCCGTCGGAGGCCCCGGCCGGGCGGAACTGCCAGGCCCAACGCGCCCCGACGCCGAGCCCGGCGGCGCCGAGCACGACGGCGAGCGCGACGGCGAGCCAGTAGGCGAGATCCGGCGACACCCGGTACCGCGGTCGCGCCACCGGCGTCAGCGGAGCCTGCCATTCGATCGTGTGGTTGACGAGGGCTTTGACGACGTCGGGGCTGAGGTCGGAGAGGACCTCCAGCCGCTGGAAACGCGCGTTGAGCGCGTAGCGGACCTGGCCGCTCGGCGACAGGTACTCGACGTTCGCCGGCCCGAAGTGGAAGATGTGGGTGGTCTGGCTCCGAGGCCGCACCGGCACGCAGTCGACGCCCAGGCAGCGCAGCGTCCACGTCCACGTGACCTGCAGGAAGCGTCCGCTCTGCGTGCGGGTCTCTGTCGGCGGCGCGACCGGCCGGTACGGGTCGAAGTGGACCTTGACCCGCAGGTTTGCCGGAGCGACCCACTTCCGGTCGGCGACGACCGCCACCTTCGCCGTGACCGTGGTCCCGAACTCGTGCACGGGCGGGCTGAGGGAGGCGAAGACCTTGAGCGGCAGATCCCGGCCGATCACCGAGCCTCCCTTGACCGGCGGAATCTTCGCGCTCACCGGGGCGGCGACCGTGAGCGCGGCAACCGCGAGCGCGGCGAAGCACCTGGCGCGCCTCACGCGACCGCTCCCCGTACCATCAGCCGGAGATCGGCCCAGCGGAGGAACGCCGACAGGATCGGCCCCGGCTCGTGCGAGTCGATCTGGACCGGCTCGGCACCGAGCGAGCGGAAGACACGCACGAGCTCCGCGGCGCGCTCCTCGTGCTCCTCGCGCAGCCGCGCCGCCTCGGCGCGGGTGAGGTAGACCGGCACGACGCCGGCCGAGGTCGGCTCGGCGTAGGGGACGGTCATGGCGCCGACATCGGGGAACGACCGCTCCCACACCGGATCCTGGATCACGACCGGCACGATCTCCCACTGGTGCTCGAGCGCGCGGAGCCACGTGCTCTCGTGCGGGGGGACGAGGAAGTCGGAGAGGACGAAGACGAAGCTCTGGGTCGGCAGCTCGCGCCGGTGCTGAACGAGATGCTCGAGGCCACGCGAGACCGTGTCGGGCGGCGCCCCGAACGGCCGCCCGTCGAGCGGCTCGCGCGGTCGCTGCCGCTCGCTGCGGGGCGGCAGCCAGTGTGTCTCGCCCTCCGCGTCGTCGAAGTACCCCGAGAGGCTGCGCACCGCCCGTGCGCTCTCGGCGATCAGCTCCAGGCACGAGAGCAGCGCTGCGGGCTTGTCGAGGCGCCGCAGCGGCGACGAGCGAATCCCCATCGAGGGCCGCCGGTCGGCGAGCATCACGACGTGCGGAGCCTCGTCGGCGAAGAGCTCACGGACGACGAACTCGTCGGAGTCGCGAGCCGCCGAGAGTCGCGCCGAGGCCGCCCAGTCGATCCAGGTCAGGCTGTCTCCGGGCACGTAGCGACGCGAGCCTGCGACGTCGGAGCCGTGGCCCCTGCGCACGCTGCGCACGCCGCCGAAGGCGAGGCCGATCACGCGCCGGCGGGGGATCAGCGGGAAGACCCCGGCCGCCATGCCTAACGCGCCATCCGCGTGGCGGGCACGAGCGCTACACCGCCGTGGTCGGGACGTCGAGGTCGATGTCGAAGCCCGGCTTCGGCGCGCGCTCGACGCAGTGCTCCTGGACGTCCCGGGCGGCCGCGTCCCAGCCGCGGTCCCGGATCTCGGCCAGGAAGCTCGGCTTGAAGAGGAGCCGGTGGAGGAGCACAGGGATGAACAGCCGTTCGACGTCCTCCGGAGTCACGTAGCGGCGGCCGCTCAGCATCGCCCACGCCCGCGCCGCACTGTTGAGGGCGAGGGTGCCGCGCACCGAGCTGCCGATCGCGACCGTCTCGAGCTGGCGCGTCGCGCGGACGAGATCGACGATCCACCGCGCGACCGCTTCGTGCACGAAGACCTCCTGCACCGCGACGCTCATCGCGGTGATGTCGGAGACGTCGACGGCCGGTCGCAACCGGGTGAGCGGATGGCTGCCGAGCTGCTCCTCGACGATGCGGTTCTCGTCCTCCACGTCGGGATAGCCGAGCGTCGTGCGGACGAAGAAGCGGTCGAGCTGCGCCTCGGGCAACGGGAACGTCCCCTCGTACTCGATCGGGTTCTGGGTGGCCATGACGAGGAACGGTTCGGGCAGTGGGCGGGTCACCCCGTCCACCGTCACCTGCTGTTCGGCCATCGCCTCGAGCAGCGCCGACTGCGTCTTCGGCATGGCACGGTTGATCTCGTCCACGAGGACGACGTTGGCGAACACCGGGCCGGGCCGGAACTCGAAGTCGCGCTCGCGCTGGTTGAAGATCGAGAGGCCGGTCACGTCGGTCGGCTGCAGGTCGGGGGTGCACTGGATCCGGGAGGCGGCCGAGCCTTCGATCGACTGCGCGAGCGCGCGGGCGAGCACCGTCTTCGCCGTGCCTGGGACGTCCTCGAGCAGGACGTGACCGCCGCAGACGAGGGCCGCGACCACGAGCGTGATCTGGTCACGCTTGCCGTGCACGACCGTCTCGATGTTGTCGAGCAGCCGGCATGCGACCGCGTGCGCCTCGACGTGCGTCTCGATTGCCAACCGGGCCTCCTTCTCCAGAGCGTAGCCTCATCGGCTGAGACGATGAAAGCCCGCGGAGGTTGGCGCAGCGCGGGGCTTCAAGAGGCCAGGAAGGGCACGTCCCCGGCGCGTACTCGCCCCGTCGCAGCCGGGCGTCAGTGGCTAGACAACGTGCCCTGCGTCGTCGCGCGAACGACTTCCTGGCCTTTCCAGTGAGATAGGACGGCGGCCGGGGCACGTCGTCCCCAGGACGGCCGGGATGCCTCAGTACCTCTGGGTCGTTACGCCGGCCGTCCCTCGATCGAGCCACAACGGTCGGCGGCTCGGAAACTGGCCGACCCGCCAGTGCGCGGGCGCACCTGCTCGTTCACGATGTTGAACAGAGACGGGCACCGAGTTCGTGCACACCGCTCCTCGAGCGCAACACGACCGGCCCAAACCTAGACACCGCGGCGCCGGCGGACTCGATTGCGAGTCCGCCTCCGCACGTTCAGCGTGCGGCGGCAGCGGTCCCGCGGACGACCCCGGTGTCGCGCACGAGCCGCTGCGCGAGCAGCACGGGGATCGCCGTGAGGAGGATCATCGCGAAGGCGATCACGTTGACGACCGGAAGCTGCTGGCCGAGGCGGATGTAGCCGAAGATGAGCAGCGGGAGCGTGTTCTGCGCACCGGCCGTGAAGTACGTGACGACGACCTCGTCGAACGACAGGGCGAACGCGAGCAGGCCGCCCGCCACGAGCGCGGTCGAGAGGACGGGCCAGATCACGAAGCGGAACGTCTGCCAGCCGTCGGCCCCGAGATCCTGCGACGCCTCGATCAGCGAGGGAGACGACCGGCGGAGCCGTGCGAGGACGTTGTTGTAGACGACGATCACGCAGAAGGTCGCGTGCCCGACGATGATCGTCCAGGTCGAGAGCAGGATGTGGCCCGCGAGGAACGCGGAGTTGAGCGCGATTCCTGTCACGATCCCGGGCAGCGCGATCGGCAGCACGAGCAGGAACGAGACCGTCTCGCGCCCGAAGAAGCGAAAGCGGGCGACGCCGAACGCAGCCATCGACCCGAGCACGAGCGCGATCCCGGTCGCCGTCACGCCGACCCGGACGGAGAGCCAGAGGGCCGAGCGCACCTCCGAGTTCCAGGCGGTATGGAACCAGTGAGTCGTGAGGCTCTGGATCGGCCAGCTCTCGACGTTCGACTTGTTGAACGCGTAGAGCACGATCAACGCGAGCGGGATCCAGAGGAAGAGCACGACCAGCGCGGTCCACGCCGTGAGGGCGACGCGGGTCGAACGGCGCTCCATCAGAGCGCCTCGAACGCGCCGAGCCGGCGGGCGATCAGGAGGTACACCGCCATCACCGCGAGCGGTACGGCCGCGAACGCGGCCGCGAACGGCGTCTGCTGCGAGCCGATCGAGTCGTAGACGACGTTCCCGATGAACTGCGACGAGGCGCCGCCGGCGAGCAGCGGAGTGATGTAGTCGCCGAGCGTGAGCGAGAACGTGAAGATCGAGCCTGCGATCACGCCCGGGAGCGCGAGCGGCAGCAGGATGCGCCGAAACGTCGTCCAGCCGCCCGCCCCGAGGTCGCGCGACGCCTCGAGGAACGAGTCCGGGACTCGTTCCAGCGCGCCGTAGACCGGCAGGATCATGAACGGGAGCCAGACGTAGGTGAAGATCAGCCAGACGGCCCAGTTCGTGTAGCCGATGTTCGCCGCCGGCAGCCCGACCTTGCGCAGGCTCCAGTTGAGGACGCCGTCGTTGTCGAGGATCAGCCTCCAGATGTAGACGCGGATCAGATAGCTCGACCAGAGCGGGAGCAGGACGGCGACGAAGACGAACGTGCGGGAGCGGCCGCCGGCGATGCGCGCCATGAAGTACCCGACCGGGAAGGCGAGGATCGCGTCCGCGGCCGTGACCGCTGCGGCGATCCCGACCGTCCGCAGCGCGATCGAGTGGTAGGCGCCCTGCTCCCAGAGCAGCTTGTAGTTGTCGACGTTCCAGATGTGCTGGACCTCGGACGTGAACGGGTCCACCGTCCAGAACGAGGAGAGGAACAGCGCGACGAGCGAGGCGAGGTAGACCGCGGCGAACGCGAGCAGCGGCGGCGCCAGCAGCAGGAGGGCCTTCGCCCACCGGTGACGCCAGAAAAACCCCGTGAACCGCTGCCGGGCCGCCCGCAGGGGACGGCCCGGCTCGGTGAGATCAGCAGCGTGGGACGACAGGGCTCAGCCCTTCATCTGCGTCCATGCCTGCTGCCACTGGCTGTAGTTCATGCAGTCGTTCTTGCCGTTGTCGCACTTCGAGATCGGCGTCTTCCAGAACTTGATCGAGTTGAAGTACTTCTTCGACGCACCGCAGTGGTACTGCTGCGCGGAGCCCTTCGACAGCTTGTTCATGATCGCGCACGCCTTCGTGTTGGCGGGCGTCTCGCCAAAGTAGATCGCCTGCTCGGCCTGCACCTTCGGCGTCGAGACCCACTGCATCCACTTGTACATGCAGTTGGGGTGCTGGACGTGCGACGACATCATCCACGTGTCGGCCCAGCCGGTTGCGCCCTCCTTCGGGATCTCGTCCTTGACGTGGACCTTGTCGGCCTTCAGCGTGTTCGTCTGATACGGCCAGGAGGCGCCGATCACGGCGTCGCCGCTCTTGAAGAGGCCGATCTCGTCGGATGCGAGCGCCCAGTACTTCTTGATCAGCGGCTTCTGCTTCTTCAGCAGGTTGATCGCCGCGTCGAACTGCGTCTGGGTCAGCTCGTACGGATCCTTGATCCCGAGCGACGGCTTCGCCTTCGAGAGGTACAGCGCGACGTCGGCGATCTGGATCGGGTTGTCCGGGACCGTGATCTTGCCCTTGTACTTCTTGCTGTAGATCGAGGCCCAGCTCGTCGGTGCCGGCTTCACCTTCTTCGTGTTCCAGAGCAGCGTGTTCGGCCCCCACTGGAGCGAGATCCCGTAGTGGACGCCCTTGATCGTGTTGTGCGGCGGCGACTTCAGGGCCGGGATGAAGTTCTTGTAGCCCGGGATCAGCTTCGGATTGACCGCCTGCACGTCGTGTCCGTAGATCAGGCGCAGGCTCGCGTCGCCGGAAGCCGAGACGCCGTCGTACTGCGTGCCGCCGCCCTGCCGCATCAGCGTCACCATGTCGTCCGACGAGCCGGCGTAGTGGGCATGCACCTTGCAGCCGGTCTTCTTCTGGAACGGCTTCACCCACTGGCCCTGGGTGTAGCCCTCCCAGGCGATCAGGTTGAGCTGGCCCTCGCCCTTGCCGACCGAGGTCGGCAGTCCCTTGCTCGCGCTGACCCCTGAGGCCGGCACGCAAAGCGCCGCCGTGAGCGCGGCCAGCAGGACGTACCCTCGGATGTTCCTTTTCACGTGCCCTCCTTCTTGTCGACCCCGATCTCGTATGTGTGCTCCGGCCGCCACGAGAGGCGGACCCTCTTCCCTCGTTCTGCGAGCGCGTCCTGCGAGGACGTCTCGAGGTTCTGGCGGACGACGACGAGCTGGCCACCGCCGTCGAGATCGACGACGTAGCGCGTGACCATCCCGACGTAGACCACTTCCCGCACCGTTCCAGGCTCGCCCGGACCGGCGCCCTGGTCGCTCATCCGAATCTTCTCCGGCCGGATCGTGAAGCGCCGGGTGCCGCGCTCGAGCACGTTCGAGACGCCGACGAAGCCCGCGACGAACTCCGTCTGCGGATGCTCGTACACCTCGGCGGGCGCGCCGACCTGCTCGATCCGTCCGTCGTTGAAGACGGCCATCCGGTCGCTCATCGTCAGCGCCTCCTCCTGGTCGTGCGTGACGTAGACGAACGTGATGCCGAGGTCGCGCTGCAGCGCCTTGAGGAAGATCTGCATCTCCTGGCGCAGCTTCAGGTCGAGCGCCCCGAGCGGCTCGTCGAGGAGCAGGACGGGCGGCCCGTTCACGATCGCGCGCGCGAGCGCCACGCGCTGCCGCTGGCCGCCGGAGAGCTGCACCGGCTTGCGGTTGCCGAGGCCCGGGAGCCGCACCTTCTCGAGCATCGCCTCGGCGCGAGCGCGCCGGTCCTTGCGCGAGATGCCCTTGACGCGCAGCCCGTATTCGACGTTCTCCGCGACGGTCATGTGCGGGAAGAGCGCATAGTCCTGGAACACGGTGTTCACGGCGCGCTGGGAGGGCGCGACTCGTGTCACGTCGACTCCCTGGAGCTCGACGGTCCCGGCGTCGGGCCGTTCGAACCCGGCGATCACCCGCAGCGTGGTCGTCTTCCCCGAGCCCGAGGGACCGAGCAGCGTGAAGAACTCCCCGGCTCCGATGTCGAGGTCGACTCCCGCGACTGCGACGACGTCGCCGAACGTGCGGCGGATCCCGCTGAGGCGGACGGCGGGGGCGCCCGCGGCCGGATTCGTGTCAGCCGCGGTCGGCGCCAGCGTCGCCAAGCGACTCCTCCAGCAGGCCGAGCCCGCGCTCGAGCTCCTCGTCCGTTGCGGTCAGCGGCGGCAGGAGCCGGATCACGTTCCCGTAGAGGCCGCACGCGAGGAGCAGCAATCCCTTCTCGAATGCGGCGGCAGTCGTTGCCTTCGCCAGCTCCGGGCTCGGGTCGCGCAGCTCGAGTGCGAGCATCGGGCCGAGTCCACGCACCTCGCCGACGAGCGAGTGCCGCGCGGCGATCTCCTCGAGCCGGGCGCGGAGGCGCGCACCCATCTGCTCGGCCCGCCCGGCGAAGCCGGGCTCGGTCAGCGCGTCGAGCACGGCGAGCGCCGCGGCGCACGCGACGGGGTTCCCGCCGAACGTGCCGCCGAGCCCGCCGACGTGGACGGAGTCCATCAGCTCCGCGCGGCCGGTCACGCCCGCGAGCGGCAGCCCGCCGCCGAGCGTCTTGCCGCTGACGAGCAGATCCGGCTCGATCCCGAGCTGCTCGATCGCCCACATCGTGCCGGCGCGCCCGCAGCCGGCCTGCACCTCGTCGTCGACGTACACGATCCCCTGCTCGTCGCAGATCCGGCGGAGCGCCTGCAGGAACTCCGGCGGCATCGGGATGAAGCCGCCTTCGCCCTGCACGGGCTCGAGTACGAAGCACGCGACCGCGTCCGGCGCGACGTCCTGCGCGAACAGCAGCGCGAGGCTCGCGAGCGCGTCGTCCGTCGAGACGCCGCGGAACGGATACGGCGCGGCCGCGCGGTAGACGTCCGTCGCCGGAGGCCCGAAGCCGTCCTTGTAGACGAGCTTCGCGGTCATCGCCATCGTCAAGCTCGTACGGCCGTGGAAGGCCCGGTCGAAGACGACGACGCCCGGCCGGCCGGTCGCCGCGCGCGCGATCTTGACCGCGTTCTCGATCGCCTCGGCTCCCGAGTTGACGAGGATCGACTTCGTCTCGGCGTCGCCCGGCCACAGCTCGTCGAGCCGCCGGCAGACCTCGATGTACGGCTCGTACGTCCCGACCATGAAGCACTGGTGGAGGTAGCGGTCCACCTGCCGATGGATCGCCGCCACGACGCCGGACGGGCCGTGGCCGAGGTTCTGGCACGCGATACCGCCGGCGAAGTCGAGGAACTCGCGGCCGTCGACGTCCCAGACCCGGGCTCCCTCGGCGCGGTCGACGACGAGAGTGGGGGTGGCTACGCCGCGGGGAACGTATCTCTCGCGCGCGGCGAGGATCCGTTCGGCGGCGTCGCTGGCGCGTTGCTCTACCGACATCGGCGCTCGCGATTATCGCTGCGCGATTGATCTGGTTCAAGCCATAGATGCCTCGCATTGCGAGGCAAACGGCCGATTGCGCTTACGAAATGCGCGGCGTCAGTCCCAGACCGACTCGAACGTGCCGAAGCGGAGCTCGCTGTCGTAGTGGAACCCCGCGGCGTCGACGCGCTGCATGTACTCCTCGCGGTGCTCGGCGACGAAGTCGTTGTACGTGTCGGCCGACTCCCAGCGGTCGACGACGAGATAGCGACTCGGCGCTTCGACGTCGCGCAGCAGCTCGGTGCCGATGAACCCGCGACCACGGCGGAAGAACTCCGCCCACTCGCCGCTCGGGCCGTAGACCCGCTCGAACTCCGCGGCGTCCCGTACCTCGTAGCTGAAGACGAGTGCGATCACGCAGCGGAGGATAAGGTCCTCGGCGTGAGCGCCGAGGCCGTTCCCGCCGAGCCCGAGTCCCGCGCCGAGTACGCCGGAGTCCTCCGCTTCTACCACCTGGCGAAGCACCAGGAGTGGCAGGTGGACGACGTCCCGTGGGGCGATCTGCCGTACGTGCCCGAGGGCAAGGGCAGCGTCGAGCGGCGCGCTCGCCGGCGCGACATCTGGCGCTCCGTGATCATGCAGCAGCTCCAGGCCGACGTCTTCGCGTGCGAGATGGCGTCGCAGCTGCTCGCGGCGGCGCCCGACCCCGAGGCGCGCCTCTACTACGCGACGATGGTGCAGGACGAGTCGCGCCACACCGAGGCGTGGTTGCGCCTGATCGGCCAGGTCGGTGGTGAAGGGGAGCGCGACCCGTACCTCGACGAGCTCGCGCACATGTTCCTCGAGGTCGACCTGCTCGAGGAGAAGGTCTTCCTCATGCAGGTCTTCTTCGAGCGGCTCATCATCCCGCGCTTCCGCCTGATCGCGCGCTCGTCGCGCGGGACGGTGCTCGAGGATCTCTGCAACCGCCTCGCGGTCGACGACGGCATCCACCACGGTGCCGGGATGGCCTACGAGCGTGTGCTGCTCCAGTCGGCGGACAAGAAGGTGCGCGGACGGCTCGTCGACGCTGCGAACACGATGCTGCCGATCTTCGCGAAGCACGTGCTCTGGCGCCCGAAGGCGCGCGAGATGATCGGGTCGCTGATGGAGTCCCGCGACCGCGAGCGGCTACGCGAGGAGCTGAACCACGGTGTGCGGCTCGCGAACTCGTTGGGCCTGGACGTCTCGGACGTCCGCATCCCCGCCGGCTGAGCTCTCCGCGCCCGCCTTCGAACTCCCCTCGACCGGGTGACTCGACCGGGTGACTCGACCGGGTGAGTCCTCTCTCGCAGCGGCTGCCGCCGTTGCCGATGTTGCTTACGGCGGGTCTGCGGCCTCAAGGAGAGGAAGGGGAAAAGCAGATGAGATTCCGGATCGTGCTGTCCATGTGTGCGGTGCTTGCGCTGTCGGTCGGCGTCGCGACGTCGGCCGCCGCGCCGAAGCCGAAGCCGAGCCCCGCGACTCAGCAGCTGTGCGAGAGCTTCGGCGGCACCTATTCGACGAAGGCGAACTCGAGCTTCTTCAGGCCGTTGTTCAAGAAGCAAGGGGTCGTCTGGACGTGCAACGGCTACGGCGGCGGCTCGACGTCGACCCAGGCACTCGTCCAGGCGTGCTTCTCGGACGGCGGCAAGGCGACGAGTACGCTCGACTCAGGCTTCAGCACCTGCTGGCGGAACGCGCCTCTCTAGACGCTGGGGCCGGTTGCCGGGGCGGCACAGGCCGCCCCAGGCGACTCGTCAGGGGGCGTCGCCGAGCCGGTGCCGTCGCCGGCGCGCGTACGCGTCGAACTCGTGGCGCGGGACGAGGCCGGGCCGGATGCCGCAGGCGACCGTCCGCAATTCCCCCTCGCGGATCAGGGCGCGCACCTCTTCCTCGGTGGAGCCGAGCTCGGCTGCGACCTCGCGGACGCTCAGCGGTGCAGGCCGTTCCGTCATCGGTCGTCGTTCACCTTAGCCCGGTGAAGAACCGGCAGGGACGCCGATCGGCGGCCGGTGTGCTGCTGCCGCTTGAGCGGCGCGTTCTTGGAATGATCGCGCCCTGCAGTTCCACCGAGTGGAAGGAGGAGTCCCTTGCTCGGACTTCAGCCGCGATTCTTTCTGCGTTCGGCCGCCGTCGTCGCCGTGTTGGTGGCGGCGACACTCGGGATCGCTTCGGGCGGTTCCCAGCAGTCGGCGGCGCATGGTTATCCGTCGGTGACGCCTGCGATCACCGACTCCCAGCTCGTGTCCAGCGCCCTCACGCCGCCGACCGAGGCCCAGTGCTTCGCCGTCAACCGGCGGTGCTTCGGCGCGACGGCGATGGAGAACTCGTACAACCTGCCGCCTCTGTACGCGGCGGGCGCGAACGGCCAGGGCGTGACGATCGCGATCATCGATTCGTTCGGCAACGCCGACATGGCCGCGGATCTGAACAACTTCGACACCCAGATGGGTCTGCCGCACATGTGCGGCGAGGCGAACTACACGTGCCAGCCCGGCGATCCGACCTTCACGCACGTGTCGTGGGACGGGACCACCGAGCAGAAGTCCCCACCGCCCAACAGCAACGGCACCGGCCTGCAGGAGCGTGACGGCTGGGTGATCGAGACCGCGCTCGACGTCGAGTGGGCCCACGCGATGGCCCCCGAGGCCAACATCCTCAACGTGACCACGAACCCCGCCGAGACGCAGGGCGTGCAGGGGCTGCCGGCGATGATGAACGCCGAGCAGTTCATCATCGACCACCACCAGGCGTCGGTCATCACGCAGAGCTTCGGGACGACCGAGCAGAACTTCGACGGGACGCAGTCGCTGTTGAACCTGCGCCATGCCTTCATCTCGGCCGCGCAGAACGGGGTCACCGTCCTCGCGAGCACGGGTGACTTCGGCACGGCCAACCCGGGGAAGACACCGATCAAGAACCCGGCCACGATCCCGTTCCCGACGGTCGGGTGGCCGGCCTCCGACCCGCTCGTGACCGCTGTCGGCGGCACCTATCTGTGCACCGACCCCACGACCGGCGTCGGCGTCGACTCCGCCGACCCGCCGGTCAACTGCCAGTCGAACGCCGGCGAGAGGGAGGTCGGCTGGATCGATTCGGGCGGCGGCTTCAGCAGCGTCTTCGCCAAGCCCGACTACCAGGGCACGCTCCCCGCCGGCTCGACGCCGATCGGAGACATGCGCGGGATTCCGGACGTGGCCTTCCAGGCCAGCTCCCGCACCGCGCCGCTGGTCTATGCGACCGAGGACGGCGGGGGCGGCTGGTTCCTCGTCGGTGGAACCTCGTGCTCGTCGCCCCAGTTCGCGGGACTCGTCGCGATCGCCGACCAGATCGCGGGTCACGGCCTCGGCCTGATCAACCCGACGCTGTACGCGATCGGGGCGAATCCGGCGAGCTACGCCGCGGATTTCTTCGACGTCACGACCGGCAACAACCAGGCCGACGCGGACGTCACCGGCTATCCGGCGACGACCGGGTGGGATCCGGTCACCGGGCTCGGGACGCCGAACGCGGCGAACCTCGTTCCCGCGCTGGCTGCCGGCTAGCAGCGGTCAGCTCGACAGGTGGAGGGAGAGCCGGGGCCGCGAGGCCCCGGCTCTCTGTGGAGGCACGTCAGCTGCGGACCGTGTTGCTCTTGCCCGCCAGGTAGCAAGAGCCGACCTGCGCCTGCTTGAGGACGACGCGCACCCGCACCTTCGACTTGAGGCTCGACCGGAACTTCGCGGTGGTGAACACCGTCGGGGCGACCCCGGTGGAGTTCGGGTGCAGGAGCACCCGCTTCACCTTCCGCCACCGCTTGAGCCTGGCGTTGTAGCGCTGGAAGTCGGCGTACTTCCCCGCGAAGCTCTGAGCAGCGGAGATCTTGAGGGAGAACCGGTGCCGCGCGACCCTCCGCAGCTGCAGCAGCGGCTGCACCTTGGCCGTCGCGGCGAGGCTCGTCGAGCTCTTCGACTTGACGGTGTAGGCCGTCTGCTTCAACGGGGTCGCCTGGGTGGTGAACGCGCCGCCCGTCCCGGTCGTGACGTTGCCGAGCTTCGTGGCCGTCGCTGCGCCGCACTCCTGCGCCATGACCTGCAGCGTCTGGCCCGACTGGCTGCTCGCGAGCTTGCCCGAGAGCGTCACCCTGCGGCCGTAGACCGTGGACTTCGGCGTGGCCGTCACGCTGACATCCGGCGGGTTGCCGACGACGATCGTGCCGTGGAAGCTCTTGCCCTTGTTGGCCGGATCGGTGAACCTGACGGTGCCCGCTGTCGCGAAACTGCAGCTCGCGCTCTGTCCCGCCGGAATCGCGAGCGGGAGCGCGCCCGAGCACTTGATCCCGGTGGTCGGCTTGAAGCTGACCGTGTGCGCGACGGTGTCGCTGTTGGCGAAGACGACGGAATCACCGGTGATGATCGAGACGGACGCCGGGCTGTAGCCCGCCTTCGTGATCTTCACCGTCTTCGCCGCGCCGGCGGAGGAGCTCGCGGCGCCGGCGGCGACGCCGGCCAGGGCGAGCGACACGACGACGAAGAGAAGTGCGCGTGGTTTGGACATGCCCGAAGCTTCCTCGCGTACCGCGAATCTGCTGTCGGCTCTGCGTAAAGCCTGTGTAAAGCGCGGCGGTCGAGCTAGCGCATCCCGCCGCGCTCGAAATGGGCGCGGAAGAAGTTCTCGCTGCCCGCGGTCGCCATCGCCGCCGAGGCGCTGATCTCGAGCGCGAGCGCGGTCGCGGCGACGAGCTGTGCGAGGCGGTAGACCTTGCCCGGCCCGGCGCACCCCATCAGGCCGAGCCAGCGCGCCGGATCCGGCAGCGTCGTCCCGCCGCCGACCGTCCCCACCTCGATGCCCGGGAAACGGATCGAGACGTGGAGGCCGCCCTCGACTCGCTGCTCCGTCCCGTGCGCCATCGAGCTCGTCCCGACGAGGCCGAGATCCTGGCCGGTCGCGGCGAAGACCGCCGCGACCGCCGACGCCGGGGTGAACGCGACCGACTGCATCCCCGAGGCGACCGCGCCGTGCGTACCGGCCCAGGCGAGCTCCTCGAGGTCGCCGAGCGTCGTCCGCAGCACGCGTTCGATCGCCGCCTCGGTCAGGGTCGTCTCGGCGATCACCGTCTTGCCGTGGCCCTGCTGGAAGTACTCGAACGACGGCTTCTTGTCGCCGCCCATGTTCGCCTCGAGGATCGCGCGCTCCGGCTTGACGGGCGCGTGCTGCATCACGTAGCCCATGTTCAGCGCGTACGAGTTGCGCGTCATCATGTTCGGCCCGACCGCATCACCGGTCGTCCATTGCCAGAGCACATGGCACATCGGTCCGACGACGTGGGTCTCGACCTCGCGCAGCCGCGCGTAGGAGGAGATCCATCCCTCGTCCCGCTCGGCGAGCCACCGGCGCATCTCGGCGACGTGCGCGTCGAGGTAGCGGGCCAGCTGCACCGCCTCCTCGGTCGATTTGCAGATGAAGCAGGATGCTCTGGTGATCCGGTCTGCGATCACGTACGTTCGAAAACCGCCGGAGTCGGCGGCCGCCCGTGAGCCCCGGTACAGGGACGCCGAGAGCCCGCCTTCGGTGTGCGCGAGCGGCACGAAGACCTGCTCGCGCGAGCGACCTGTTTCCGCGAGCCTTCCGAACGGCTCCTCGAGCTCGTACTCCCCGAGGTCGATGTCGACGGGCCCGACCACCGAGACGGGGATCACGGCTGCGCCGGTGAGCATCTCCTGGGCGCCGACGAACGGTGTCAGATCGATGCCGGTGACGTCCCCGTCGAGCCCGAGAGCCTCTTGCCGGCCGCGGATGGAGTCGGGATCGTTCTTCCGCGGCCAACGCCTCGCCTCCATCCGGTGAGCTTACGTCCCGCAGCCGGTTAGGCTGCACTCGTGGCGACCGGACAGCTGATCGAGATCACGGAGGACTCGCGCGAGGGATTCGCCGGAGTCCTCCGCTTCTACGAGCTCGCCAAGCGCCAGGAGTGGCAGGTCCGAGACCTTCCCTGGAACGAGCTCCCGCCCATTCCCGAGGGAAAGGGAACGCCGGAGAGGCGTGCGCGGCGCAAAGACATGTGGCGCTCGGTGCTCACGCAGCAGCTGCAGGCGGACATGCTCGCTTGCGACATGGCGTCTCAGCTCCTCAACATCGCACCGGACGTCGAAGCCAAGCTCTACTACTCCACGATGGTGCAAGACGAGTCGCGCCTCACGGAGGCGTGGCTCAAGCTCGTGACCGAGGCGGGCGGCACGGCGGAACGCGACCCGCACCTCGACAACCTCGCGCACATGACGCTCGAGGCGGACACGCTCGAGGAGAAGGTGTTCCTGATGCAGGTCTTCTACGAGCGGCTGATCATCTCCCGGTTCCGGCTGATCGCCCGCTCGTCACGAGGCACGGTGCTGGAGGACCTGTGCAACCGTCTCGCGACCGACGACGGCATCCATCACGGCGCCGGCATGGCGTACGAGCGGGTCTTGCTGCAGAACCTCTCGAAGAAGATGAACGACCGGCTCGTCGGCGCGGCGAACCGGCTCCTGCCCGAGTTCACCGCGCACTCACTCTGGCGCCCGCGCGAGCGCGCGTGGATCGGGCGCGCGATGGAGTCCCGCGACGTCGAGCGCCTCCGTGAAGACCTCCTGCTCGGGGTGAAGCTCGCCGAGTCGCTCGGCCTCGACGTCAGCGACGTCGAGCTGCCGCGCCCGTAGTGGCGGCTCGCCTCATAGACGGCAAGGCGCTCGCAGAGCGCATCCGCAGCGGAATCGCCGACGAGGTTCGCGAGCTGGGTGAGATCGGGCTCGCCACGGTCCTGGTCGGAGAGGATCCCGCTTCGGATATCTACATCCGGCTCAAGCACAAAGCGGCTACCGAGGCCGGGATGAATGCGAAGGACATCCGGCTCGCCGGGCAGACGACCGAGGAGGAGCT
>DASUHE010000078.1:0-12569 GCA_036273695.1 Gaiellaceae bacterium | reverse complement strand
GATTCGAACCTGGGATCACGGGACCAAAACCCGTTGCCTTACCACTTGGCTACGCCCCAGGGGCACCGAAGTCTACCGGCGGTCGAGCAGGAGAAGGCCCAGGGCGACGAGCGCGAAGATCACGAGCAGGATGATCAGCGCGCCGAGCAGGATTACGCCGGCGGCGACGAGAATCGTGGCCCCGAGCTGCGAGGCCGCGACGAACCACGTGACCTCGCGCAGGAAGGCCGACCGCGTCCGCTCCTTCGTGTAGCGGTAGAGCATCAGACAGGCGAAGGCGATCACGCCAAGGACAATGATCGTCGTGGCGTGGAGGCCGTGGGTCACCGCGACGATGATCCCCTCGGCCACCGCGATCCAGAGAACGATGCGGTACCGATGCCGGTGGAACCATCCGGTCGGTCCGCGCGACCCCTCGACCGCCTGCGACGAGCCGCTCAACACCGGTCAACCGTACCACGCTGGTGCGGCGACCCAGGTTCGGCCGAGGCGGCGCAGCGTGCGCCTCGCGGCGTCGGCATCGCGGCGCTGGTGGAAGAGGCCGTAGAGCGCCGGCCCGGCTCCGGACACGTCTGCGCGGAACGCGCCGGCCGCACGAATGTCCTCGGCGAGGGGCGAGCTCGCGAGATCGTTCGGGGGCAGCGCGGCGAGGTCGCGGGGGCGTTCCACCCTGGCGAGCCCGTCTAGGAGCATCTGCCGTCGCTCGGCCCAGCCGGCCGGTCCGCGGCGCGTGTCGAACGCGGCGTACACATCCGCGGTCGACGTCTTCGCCGCCGCGCGCGGCAGGACGACGACGACCCAGAAGTCTTGCGGCACGTCGACCGGCTCGAGCACACCGCCGTCACCGGAGCCGAGCTGCGGCCCGTCGGCGAGGAAGAACGGGACGTCGGCCCCCACGGAGGCTGCAATCTCGAGCAGCACCTCGTCCGGCAGCGGCTCGGACAGCGTCTCGTTGGCGAGCCGGAGCGCCGTCGCCGCGTCGGAGCTGCCGCCGCCGAGGCCGGCCGCGACCGGGATCCGCTTCTCGATGCGCACGCGCCAGCCCGGCTCGACACCGACGCGGTCGGCCAGCTTGCGGAGCGCCGTGCCGACGAGCGTGTCGTGCGCGAAGCCGTCGACGCGGAGCTCCAGCGCCTCGGCGAGCTCGATCCGGTCGACGAGATCGATCCGCTGCAGGACGGTCAGCACCTCGTGCTTGCCGTCGTCGCGCGGAGGGCCGACGACGAGCGCGAGGTTGACCTTCGCCGGTGCGGGAGCACGGCTCACGGCAACGCCTTCGCGAGTGCGAGGAACTCGGCCGGTGCGAGCGCCTCCGCACGCGTCTCGGGCGAGCGCCCGATCGCGGTCAATGCCTCCCCGGCCCGCTCCCTCGAGGCGAGCCCCGCGAGCGCGACGGAGTTGGGAAGCGTCTTACGCCGGTGCGCGAACGCCGCGGTCACGACCTCCTTCACACGGTCGTAGTCGGCCGGCAGCTCGGTGCGCCGAAAGGCGACGAGCGCCGAGTCGACGTTCGGCTGCGGCCGGAAGACGGTGCGCGACACCGGATGGAAGCCGCTCCGCTCGGCCGCGAGCTGGACGAGGACGGAGACGGCCCCGTACTCCTTCGTCCCGGGCTTCGCGAAGAACCGGTCGGCGACCTCGCGCTGCACCATCACGCACCAGAGCCCGACGTTCGGAAGCCCGTCGAGGCTCTCGACGACGAGCGGCGTCGCCACGTTGTACGGGAGATTCGCGACGAGCTTCGTCGCGTCACCGGGAAGCTCGATCCGGAGGGCGTCCCCGAAGACGACGTCGACGTTCGGCGCGATGTCTGCGAGCTCGGGCTCGAGCGCTCGGTCGATCTCGATCGCGTGGACACGGCGCACGCGTGCGGCGAGGTAGCGCGTGAGCACACCCTGCCCCGGCCCGATCTCGAGCACGACGTCTTCGGGCCCGAGCTCGGCGAGGCGCCCGATCACGTCGAGCATGTTCGGGTCGCGCAGGAAGTGCTGCCCGTACTCCTTCTTCGGCCGCGCGCTCACGGCAGGCCGAAGCACTCGGTCGCGTTCCGCTCGATCGCCTGCTCGAGCTCGGCGGGCTCCTGTCCGCGCGCCCGCGCGAGCGCGGCGACCGTGTGGACGACGTTCGCGGGTTCGTTCCGCTTCCCGCGGACGGGCTGCGGCGCAAGATACGGCGAGTCGGTCTCGGCAAGGATGCGCTCGCTCGGAACCTCGGTCGCGGCGAGACGGAGGTCGACGGCCTTCGGAAAGGTCGCGTTGCCGGCGAACGAGACGTACCAACCGCGGTCGAGCGCGGTCGGCAGCAGGCGTGGCGACGAGAAGCAGTGGAGGACGACCGTTCCCGCGAAGTCGTCGAGCGCCGCGAGCGTGTCGTCGTCTGCGTCGCGTGTGTGGATGACGACTGGCTTGCCGAGGTCGGCCGCCATCGCGAGCTGCGCGGCGAAGAGCCGCAACTGATCGTCTCGTGGCGCGTAGTCGCGGAACCAATCCAGCCCGATCTCGCCGACTGCCACCGCCTTCGGATGGTTCTGCATCCGACACACCTCGCGGACGGCGCCTGCCTCGACCCGGGCTGCATCGTGCGGGTGAAGACCGAGGATCGCGTATACGCCCGCGTGGCGCTCGGCCAGCTCGAGGGCCTTGCGGCAGTCCTCGACGTCGGTGCCGACCGTGAGGATTCGCGTGACGCCGGCATCGGCCGCGCGCGCGACCGCTTCGTCGGCATCGTCGAGGGCGCCGAGATGCGCGTGCGTGTCGATCACGAGAGCTCTGACGCGAGCACGGCTTCGGCGTCGAGCTTGCGGAACAGCGGCTGCGGCTCGGGCAACGGCCGGCCAGGCGGCAGCACGCCCGGCTGCCACGCGCCGATCCAGCTCGCGTAGTCGCCGGTCAGCACGTCGTGTGTCGAGCCGTCGTCCTCTTCGATGCTGCGGATCTCGAGCGGTCCGGCAATCCAGCCGTCGCCGCCGAGCAACTCGTGCACGCGCTGCGAGCTGAACGGCAGGAACGGCGCGAACAGCGTCTTGAGGTCGTCGACGGCGCGGAGCGCCGTGTACAGCACGGTCGCGGCCCGTTCGCGGTCTGTCGTGACGAGCGCCCACGGCGCCTGTTCGGCGACGTACGCGTTCGCCGCCGCGGACAGCCGCATGGCTTCGGCGAGAGCCGCGCGAAACCGAACCGACTCGATCAGGTCCCCCACCGAGCCGAAGCCTGCGGCGATCTCGTCGAGCAGCCGCTGGTCGGGCTCCTCGAGCCTGCCGGGCTCCGGCGCCGCGCCGAAGTGGCGGTGCGCGTTGACGAGCGTCCGGTTGACGAGGTTGCCCCAGTTCGCGAGGAGCTCGTCGTTGTTGCGCCGGACGAACTCGGCCCAGGAAAAGTCCGCGTCCTGGGTCTCTGGCCCGGCCGCCGTCAGGTAGTAGCGGAGCGCATCGGCGTCGTAGCGGTCGAGGAAGTCGCCGACGTAGATGACGTGCTCGCGGCTCGTGCTGAACTGGCGCCCCTCGTAGGTGAGGAACTCGCTCGAGACGATGTTGTGCGGCAGCTCGAGATCGCGCCCCGCCGCGTACTCGCCGGCCCCGTCGTAGCCGAGCAGCTCAGCCGGCCAGATGACCGTGTGAAAGACGATGTTGTCCTTGCCCATGAAGTAGAAGTGACGCGCCTCAGGGTTCTGCCACCACTCGCGCCAGGCATCGGGCGTTCCGCGGTTGTGCGCCCACTCGACCGCAGCCGAGAAGTAGCCCACCACGGCGTCGATCCAGACGTAGATTCGTTTCCGCTCGGGCGGGTAGCCCTCGACCGGCACGGGGATTCCCCAGTCGAGATCGCGGGTCACCGCGCGCGGGCGCAGGTCTTCGATGTAGCGCAGCGAGAAGTTGCGGACGTTCGGCCGCCAGTGCTTCTGCCCCTGGATCCAGTCGGTCAGGCGCTCGGCGAACGCCGGCAGGTCGAGGAACAGGTGCTTCGTGTCACGGAACTCCGGCGGCAGCCCGTCGATGCGAGAGCGCGGCTCGATCAGGTCGCCTGGATCGAGCATGTTGCCGCAGTTGTCGCACTGGTCGCCGCGCGCCTCGGGGAAGCCGCAGATCGGGCAGGTCCCCTCGATGTAGCGGTCGGGCAACGTGCGGCCGGTGGTCGCCGAGAACGCTCCGCGCGTCACCTTCTCGATCAAGTACCCGCGGTCGTGGAGCGTGCGGAAGACGTCCTGCACGACGTGGTAGTGGTTGCTCGTCGTCGTGCGGGTGAAGAGGTCGTAGGCGAGACCAAGCCGGCGCAGGTCGTCGCGGATCACGGCGCTGTAGCGGTCTGCGATCTCGCGCGGTGAGGTTCCCTCGGCGTCGGCGGCCACCATGATCGGCGTTCCGTGCTCGTCGGTCCCGCTGACCATGAGGACGTCGTTGCCCTTCAGCCGGTGGTACCGGGCGAAGATGTCGGAGGGGACGCCGAAGCCGGCGACGTGACCGATGTGACGTGGCCCGTTCGCGTACGGCCACGCGACCGCGACGAGGATCTTTTGCGGTGTGTCGGGCACCGGCGACAGCTCCTTCTGAAGGCTCGGGGAGGCCCGAAATCATACGAGCCTGCCGCGGCGCAACCGTGGCAGCCGGCGTCGATCGCTCAGGCGGCGCGCGAGACGAGCCGATGCCGGGCCGACGGTCGCGGCAGATCGAGCACCTGCGCACCGTCGACCAGGCGGCGCCGCCGGGCGCGCGTCGCGGCGAATGCCGCAGCAAGGGACACGAGAGCTGCGGCGCCGTTGAGCAGCAGCGACACCAGTGCGGTCGGTGCCCGGCCCGGCGAGGGCTGAGCGCCCGGGTGCGTCTCGTGGCCGGCGTCGAGGGCGACCGGCTCGGCCGGCACCGCCGCCTCGACGACCGGCCGTCGCAGGACGCGCGAGGGCTCGACCGGGCGACGCTGTTGCGTCCGTACGAGATGCGGGGCGCGGCCCTCCGACTTTCCGTCGGGTACGGCAGGTCGCCGCGCGGACGGACGCGCCCTGACGTCCGTGCTCGGCTCCTGGGCGCTCTTGTCCTTCTCTTGCGAGACGTGGCCTCCGCTCGACGCAGTCGTCGAGCCGTGCTTGCTCGCCACCGTCGGGGCGGCCGGAGTCGACTTCTTGACCGGGGTCGCCGAGGAGCTGCCGCTGGAGCCCGGCTGCGCCGGAGCGGAGCCGTCCGACTCGCCCCCGGACGCGAGCGCCGGCAGGAAGCTGAGAGGGTCGACATAGCCCTCCGGATCGGAGGTGACACGAATCCCGAGATGGACGTACGGCACGTCCTCCTCGGCGGTTCCGCTCGGGCCGACCACGCCGATCGGATCGCGCTCGGCTACCGCTTGCCCCTTCGCGACGGCGATCGAGCCGAGGTGCGTGAGCGTGACGGAATAGCCGTCCGCCGTCTGGATCGTGACCGACTCGCCGTTCGTCGGCACGGTGCCCGCGAAGCTGATCGTGCCCGCGGCAGGCGCGACGACGGTCTCGCCCGCCGAATCGGCGCCGATGTCGACGCCGCGATGCTGGCCGGCGGCGTAGGGCTGCGCGGCGTCGTACGAGAAAGGCTGCAGCACCGGCCCCTCGACGGGCCAGCTCCACGCGAAAGCGGCCGGCGTCCAGACGAGCACCACGACGAGCAGCACAACTGCGAGTTTCGATGTTCTTGTTGTCAACATGAGCAACGTAGGTGGCAGAGTAGCGCGGACGCCCGTCGTTGTCAAATCTGCTTACAGCGACAGCTCGTAGAGACGGTTCCGCGGGACACCGACGAGGGTCGCGACGATCTCGGCCGCGCGGCGCCGAGGCACGCCGGCCGCCACGAGCTGGGCGACGGCGGCGACTGCGCCTTCTTCCTCGGCAGCATCGCCGCCCGCTACCGCCGGGCCGATCACGAGCGTGATCTCGCCCTTCGGCTGACTGACGAACCGAGCCGCGAGCTCGGCTGCGCTCCCGCGCACGACCTCTTCGAACCGCTTCGTCAGCTCGCGGCAGACGGCGGCCTCTCGTTCGGGTCCGACCGCTGCGAGCGAACGCAACGTCGCAGGGAGGCGGTGCGGCGCCTCAAAGGCGACCGCCGGCCACGGCCAGCCGCGGAGCTCCTGCCACAGCGCGGCGAGCTGCGTCTCGCCGCGGGGGAGGAAGCCGAGGAACCGGTACTGCTCGGCCACGAGCCCGGAGGCGACGAGCGCAGTCTCGACCGCCGAGGCTCCGGGCAGCACCGTCACGTCGACGCCCGTGTCGAGCGCGGCGCGCACGAGTCGCGCCCCCGGATCGGACACGCCCGGCAACCCGGCGTCGGAGACGAGCGCCACCCGCTCCCCGCCCTCGAGCCGCGGCAGGAGCTCGGCCGTCCGCTGCGCTTCGTTGTGCTTCTGGTACGAAAGGAGCCGGGCCTGCACGCCGTGGCGCCGGAGCAGGCCGCGCGTGTGGCGTGTGTCCTCGCAGAGGACGACGTCGGCGGCGGCGAGCTCGGCGAGGACGCGAAGCGTGACGTCCTCGAGGTTCCCGATCGGCGTCGCGCAGACGGCGAGCGGCATCAGGAGGCGTCCAGCGCCTCGAAGCCGACGAACGCCGCGCCGATGAGGCCGGCGGCCGTGCCGAGCTCCGACTTCGCCAGCCGGACGGCGCCGCGCATCGGCTCGAGCGCCTCGCGCCGCAGCACCTCCTCCGCCGGCCCATGGAGGTAGTCGTAGGCCGCCACGCCGAACCCGCCGCCGAGCACGACCAGCCGCGGGCCGAAGACGTTGACGAACGACCCGATACCGGAGCCTAGGTGGCGCCCCACCTCTGCGAGCAGCTCCTTCGCCTTGCCGTCGCCCTCGTTCGCAAGCCGCACGAGCCGGTGTGCGTCCGCCGCCGGCCCGAACGCCTCCTGCGCGGCCGCCGTCGCCGCGCTGCCGCTCACATACGCCTCGAGATGGCCACGGCCGGTACAGGCCCCCTGACAAGGACGGCCGCCGTCCACGATCACGACGTGGCCGAGCTCGGCGCCGGCACCGTTGCGGCCGCGGAACGGCTTGCCGCTGGAGACGACTCCGCCGCCGACGCCCGTCCCCAGCGTGAGCATGACGAGGTCGTCCTCGCCCCGCGCGGCGCCCGCGCGCCACTCGCCGATCGCGGCGGCGTTCGCGTCGTTGTCGAGCCCCACCGCAACGTCGAACCGCTCGCGCATCCGGTCTCGCAACGGCGCGTTCTCGAGCGGCAGGTTGACGCAGCGCACGACGACGCCGCGAGCCTGGTCGATCGGAGAAGGCGCGCCGAACCCGACGGCGTCCACCGAATCGTCGATCAGCTCGGCGACGGCAGCCTCGAGCTCGCCGAGCACGTGCGCCTGCGAGTCCTGAGGAGTCGGCCGCTCGTGCCGGCGCACGACGTTGCCCTCGCGATCGACGACCCCGGCGAGGATCTTCGTGCCCCCGAGGTCTACTCCGATCGCATGGCCCGCTTGCACAGTGGGTACCGTAATCCCCCGCATGGCCGCTCCTGGAGAGAAGCCGTATCGCGTCTATCGCGGCGGCCGTACGAAGGGGAAGGTGCCACTTGCGCGGCGTGACCGGGAGGCGCGGAGATCCGTCCGCAGCGACGGTCGCGGCCCCGGCCGGATCGTCGAGCGGAGGCCCGCCCGCCGCCGGCTCTGGCTCGGCTGGACGTGGCGTCGCTGGACGCTCGTCGTCGTCCTCGCCCTGATCGCGTTCTTCGCGATCTGGGGAGTCGCGGGCTATCTCTCGGTGGCGAGCGGCGTGAGCGACGCCAACAAACGCCTGCCGCAGAGCGTGCGGCCGGCGCTCACCCCCGACACGGGTCTCCTGCTCTCGAGCCCGACGACGATCCTCTTGCTCGGCACCGACCACGCGACCGGCAAGGGCAGCACCGGACGCGCGCAGGACCAGCACTCGGACTCGATGACCCTCCTCCACACCGATCCCGGCCGCCACCGGCTCATCTACCTCTCGATCCCGCGGGACCTGCAGACGAACATCCCCGGTGTCGGCGAGCAGAAGATCAACGCGGCCATGCAGTTCGGCGGCCCGAAGCTCGCCGTGCGAACGATCGACGCGCTCCTCGGCAAGGCACTGCCGGTCAACCACGTCGTCATCGTCGACTTCAACCAGTTCGAGAAGCTCATCGACGCGGTCGGCGGGATCACGGTCGACGTGCCGGAGAACATCGTCTCCGATCGGTTCGACTGTCCCTACAAGACGCAGCAGCGCTGCCTGCAGTGGAAGGGCTGGCGGTTCCACAAAGGCCCGACGCACATGACAGGGCACCAGGCGCTGATCTTCTCGCGGGTGCGGATCAACCAGCTCGACGGCTCGTTCACCGACTTCAACCGGCAGCGCGACCAGCAGCTCGTCGAGCAGGCGACGCTGAGCAAGCTCTCGAGCCCGTCGCTCTTCTTCTCGCTCCCGTTCTCCGGCGGGTCGCTCCTCAAGCCGATCGCGACCGACCTCTCGACGTGGGAGCTCATGCAGCTCGCGTGGGTGAAGTTCCGCTCCGGGAGCACGATCCATTGCCGCCTCGGCGGCACGAACACCACGGACTCCCTCGGCGACGTGGTCATCGGGAGCCCGGAGAACATCCGCGTGATCGACGAGGTGCTCGGGCGGTCGGCGCTCCAGCCGCCGGAGAAGGGAAATCCGTACGCCCCCGGGTGCGTCGCCGGCGCGAACGCGAGCCTGAAGTAGCCGCGGCCTAGTCGCCGCTCGCGGCGGCCTTCTTCTCGGCCGGCTTCGCGTCGCTCTTGCCGCTGTCCCCGCCGGACGAGCCGCCGCCGTCGCCGTCCTTCTTCGCCGACTTCCCCTTGCCGTAGTCGGTCGTGTAGAAGCCCGAGCCCTTGTAGTGGATCGCAACCGGGAAGAGCACGAGCTCGACGGGTGCCGCGCCGCACACGTCGCAGTTCTCCGGCGCCGGGGCCGTCATCGCCTGGAAGCGCTCGAAGTGATGTCCGTTCGGGCAGCGGTACTCGTAGATCGGCACGGCTGAGGACGGTACCAGCGAACGAGGCGGGATCAGCCCGGCGGAGCCTCGCCCGGCGCCGGAACCGGCACCGGCTGGGGTCCGAGCTTCACCCGGGCGAGAACGCGCGCCAGGACGCGGTTCCGTGCGCGAGCAGGCGCCGGAGCGGGAGCAAACCGGGCGAGGGCGCCGACGACCGCGATCCCTCCGGCGAGCTCGTACGCGGCCGAGTCGTTGACGAGCAGCGAGGTGGCGATCGCGACGCCGAAGGCGAGCAGGACGTCGCGCGTCGACCGCTGGCTCGCGGAGCGCCACGCGACGGCGAACGCGGCCGCGAGCACCGCCAGCAGCGGCACGACCATCTGCCATGCGTGCACGGCCGGGAGGTACGAGAGCGGCACGCGGCTCTCGAGGGACGAGAACAGCCCGCCGCCGCCGTGCGTGAACGCGCTGCGCAGATGATTCGGCCCAGGCTCGGCGAGGCCGCGCGAGACGATCCAGAGCACGGCGATCGCCGCCGACCCGAGCAGGCCGACGAAGCCCTTTGCGCCGAGGCGGAACAGCCGCGTCCCCAGGACCGCGAGCGCGATCCCGAGCGCGATCGCACCGCCGCCGTCCGCGCCGAGGCGGTTGTCCGTCATCACCACGAGGCCGAAGACGCCGAACACGACGAAGCCGAGGATCCCGAAGCGCCGGCGGGCGAGGAACGCGCCGGCGAGAAGCGGAGCGAGCAGCAGCGTCTCGACCTGGTTGCCGATCCCCCAGAACCGCGAATTCTGCGTCGGGCCGAACGGGTTCACCGCCTGCCACTCCGGCCGGGTCACCATGACGAACGCGTACAGCGCGACCACCCCTCCGTAGAGCGCGAGGAGGGCGGATTCGCTGCGACAGAAGCGCGCGAGCGCGAGCGCCACCAGCACCGTTCCGGCCGAGATTGCCGCGCACAGGAGGACTTCGTTCGAGACCTGTCCCATGCCGAGGCCGAGATTGACGAGCAGCGCGGCGGGAACGGCGGTCACCGACGCGCGCAGACCGAGCAGCGCGAGCGCGAGCAGGACTCCCGCGAGGATGAACAGGGCGGCGAACTTGAGCCGGTTGTTCGAGTCGATCGCGTGGCCGAGGCGGTTCAGGTCGCCGGTGGCGTGCTGGGACGGCGTCCACGCAAGGCTCGTCGCCGGATGTCCCGTCAGCGCGGTCGGCGCGACGTCCACGATCGAGACGAGGCCCGGAATGTGCGTGGTGGGCGACGTCAGCAACCCGTGGAACCCACCGCCGATGACGGCGATCCGGTAGAGCCGGTTGTTCGCCGTGGGCGCGCCGCGGGGCGGCAGCTGGACGACGATGCACGCGTGGCAGTTGGGATAGACGCTGGCCTTGTTGGTGTTGAGCAGCGGCCGCCCCTTCGGGACGCCGCCGAGGCGGGCGTTGACCTCCGTGCCGCGCACGAGCTCCGCAAGCGCACGCCGCCGGTTCGTCGTCGGACCGTATCCCGGTCGCAGCAGGCCCACCGCCCCGCGCCGTGCGAGCGTGGCGAACGTCGCGTCGCTGATCCGGTCGACGACGACGACGTGCAGGCCCTCGCCACGTGGGGTCAGGCGCGCGCCCGCGGTGCCGGGCGCGGACAGCGCGACGCCGATCGAGGCGAGCAGCGCGAGCAGGACAAGCAGGCGGACCGGCGGGACCATCAGGCCAGCATTCTCACCGAAGTACGGCGTCAAACGACGAGTTCATGGTTCGAGCCCCGCGGCGTGCTCCTCGAGGAGCTCCTCGAAGCACGGCGCGCCCTCGAACGCGGCGAGGCCGGCGGGACGCTCGACCCGCTGCTCGCGGCGCCGCCGCACCAGCCGGCGACGGCGCGCAGCCGCAACCGCTGCCGAGGCGCCGACGAGGCCGCCCAGCAGAAAGTCGCGCGCTCTCGCACGTCCTCTCTCCCCTTGCATGGGACGATTGTGCCTTGCGGATCGCAACGTTCGGTGACGTACTGCTCGACGTGGTCGTGCTCCCGGCCGAGCCGCTGACGCCCGGCGGGGACGTGCGCGCCTCGAACCGGGCCGGGGCGGGAGGCCAGGCGGCCAACGTGGCAGCGTGGGCGGCCGAGCTGGGCGCAGAGGCACGCTGCATCGCCAAGCACGGCGACGACGCTGCAGGCGAGCTCGTCGCGCGGGAGCTCCGTTCGCTCGGCGTCGAGCTCGTCGGCCCGGTGGCCGCAGGCGCGACGGGCGTCGTCGTCTCGATCGTCGACGACGGCGACCGGTCGCTCGCTTCCGACCGCGGCGTCGCGCCGTCGTTCGCCCCCGAGGAGCTGGACGCGGCCTGGGTCGAGTGCGACGTCCTCCACCTCTCGGGCTACGCGCTGCTGCGGGAACCGATCGCCGCGACGGCACTCCTGGCGGCTCGGCTCGCCCGCAAGAGCGGCGCTCGCGTCTCGGTCGACGTCGCGGCGTGGACGGAGATCCGCGGCTATGGGCCGGTGCGGTTCCGCGAGCTCCTCGACGAGCTCGCGCCCGACGTCCTCTTCGCGACGGAGGCGGAATGGGAGCTGCTCGGCGGCGCGTACCTGACCGCTCCGCTCGGCGTGCTCAAGCGAGGGGCACGGGGGTGCACCGTGTTCGGTGAGGACGCGAAGCTCGACTTCGCGGCCGTCGCCGGCGAGGTGGTGGACCCGACCGGCGCTGGGGACGCGCTCGCCGCCGGCTTTCTCCTCGGCGGCTCGCTGGAGGAGGCGGCGCGGCGCGGGCTCGACGCGGCCGCGCGCTGCGTCGCGAAAGTAGGGTCGCTGCCGTGAACGTCCAGCCGATCACCGACGAGCAGGCCGCCGAGATCGCTGAGTGGCGATACGAGTTTCCGTACGAGTGGTACGACACGTCGGCCGACCCGCGGCGCATCGAGCTGTTCGCGAACCCGGCGCGCCGGACGCACCTGCGCGCGGTGGTCGACGAGGGCGGCGAGCTCGTCGGCTTCTTCAACTTCGTCCCCGAGGGACACGAGGTCCGGCTCGGGCTCGGCATGCGCCCCGATCTGACCGGGCGCGGCCTCGCGCAGCCGTTCATCGACGCGGGGCTCGAGTACGCACGGCGCGAATGGCGGCCGCGCACCTTCCGCCTCTGGGTCGCGAGCTGGAACGAACGGGCGCTGCGGGCGTACAGGCGCGCCGGCTTCCACGAGGTGCCGCGCGGCGAAGAGAGCCGCTTCGTCGAGATGGAGCGCTCGGCGTGATCCGCGTCAGCGACGAGGTACGCGAGGCGCTGGCCTCGGGCGGCGCCGTCGTCGCGCTCGAGACGACGCTCGTCGCGCACGGCTTCCCGCCCGGCGAGGGAGTCGCAGTCGGGCTCGAGTCGGAGCGGCAGGTGCGGGAGGCGGGCGCCGTTCCCGCGACGGTCGGGATCCTCGACGGCGAGGTGCGCGTCGGCCTGACGGAGGAGGAGCTCGGGCGCTTCGACGTCTCCGCGCGCAAGCTCGGCCCGCGCGACATCGCCGCGGCGGCCGTGCAACGTGCCGTCGGCGCGACGACGGTCGGCGGCACGCTCGCCGTCGCCCGCGCCGCCGGGATCCGCTTCATGGGCACGGGCGGCCTCGGCGGCGTCCACCGCGGCTTCCCCGATCCGCCGGACGTCTCGGCCGACCTC
>DASUHE010000077.1:0-18487 GCA_036273695.1 Gaiellaceae bacterium | reverse complement strand
TGATCGCTCGCATGCCGATATAAGATCGCGCGACGTGTGGCTCGTACGTGAGCTTGCCCGCCTGGTCGTACGAATAGCGGTGGCGGTCGCGATCGCCGGTGTCGTCGCCGGCTTGAAGGCGCTCGCTTCAGGCGGCGGAATGCTGCACACGTGGAGGATCACGCTGCTCGCGTTGGGCGGACTGATGTTCCTCCTGGCGGGGACCGGGCGAGGGGGCGCGCACCGCCGGCTCAATCTCGCGATGGATCACGGCCCCAACTACGTCATGCGGATCCCCGGCATGCAGCCGAAGCCAGATGACCCGACCCTGACCGCGAGCGCCGTCTTCGTCGGCAGCGGGCTCGTGCTCCTCGCCCTCGGGGTCCTCGCTTAGCCACCCGCGCGGTGGCCTAGCGCGCTCGTCACGCCGGGACGAGCTTGTATCCCGAGCCGCGCACGGTCACCAGCCGCTCCGGCTGGGTGGGATCGCGCTCGATCTTCCGGCGCAGGTTCGAGATGTGCACCTCGCAGGCGTGCTCGTCGCCGACGTGCTCGCTCGCCCAGAGGTGCTGCATGAGCTCGCGCCGCGAGACGACGGCCTCGGGCTGCTCGGCGAGGAGAGAGAGAACCTTGAACTCCGACAACGTCAGGTGCACGCGCTCGCCGTCGACGAGCACCTCGTGCCGGCCGAGGTCGATCTGGAGCCCGCCGAGCTTGCGGACGGTCGCGCCCCCGCCGGCGCGGTCCAGCTCGCGCCGCCGCAGGATCGCGCGCACGCGGCTGAGCAGCTCCGCGCTCGAGAAGGGCTTCGTGACGTAGTCGTCCGCGCCGAGCTCGAGCCCGAGCACGCGGTCGGATTCGGCGTCCCGCGCGGTCAGCATGAGGATCGGGACGTCGCTCTCGGCCCGCAGCGCGCGGCACACCTCGACCCCGGAGAGCCCGGGGAGCATGACGTCGAGGACGACGAGGGCATAGCGGCCGGTGCGTCCCGACTCGAGCGCCGCGGGCCCGTCGCGCTCCTCGTCGACCTCGAACCCCTCCCGCCGCAGCGTGAAGGCGACCACGTCGCGTACGCCCGCGTCGTCGTCGACGAGCAGGATCGTCTCGCTCACGCCGCGGTCATCTCCTCGCGCACGCGCGCCGGGGCGAGCAGGATCCGGAACACGGTCCCCTGGCCCGGCGAGGAATCGAGCTCGATGCGGCCGCCGAGCGTCCGCACCGACTCGCGCACGATCGCGAGGCCGAGACCGAAGCCGTGCTCGTCGCGCTCGCCACGGTAGAAGCGATCGAACACGTGGCGCTGCACCTCGGGGCTGATGCCCGGACCGGAGTCCTCGACCTCCAGGGTCACCGTGTGCCCGTCGCCGTAGGCACGGAGGACGACCGAGCCGCGAGCCGTGTGCTTCGCGGCGTTCTCGCCGAGGTTGCGCAGCGCCTGCTCGAGCAGGTCGCGGTTCGCCTCGACGGACAGTCCGTCCGTGACCTCGACGTCGAGGGCGACGCCCGCGTGCGGACGGAGGCCGGTCGCGACCTCGTGGAGCAGCGGCCCGAGCTCGACCGCCTCGATCCGCGGCTGCTCTTCGCCCGCGTGCGCGCGGGCGAGCGTCAGCATCGCCCGCGCGAGCCGGGCGAGGCGGCCCGACTCCCGCTCGATGTGGGCGAGGAACCGGTCCCGCTCGACCGGATCCTCCTTCGCGCCGGCCTGCAGCACCTCGACGGCGCCGATGATCGTCGTCAGCGGCGTGCGCAGCTCGTGCGCCGCGTTCGAGACGAACTCGCGCTCGGCCAGCTCGCGGCGCTCCTGCTCGGTGAGGTCGTCGACGACGAGCAAGGCCCAGTCGGTCTCCGGCTGGGAGGGGATGCCGGTGACCCCGAAGGCATGCTGCGGGTCCGGAGCGACGTGCACCTGCGTGACCGTCGCCCGCTCGTCGAACAGCCGCTGGGCGAAGTCGCGGAGGCCGAAGCCCTGCCACGGCTCGGGCAGCTCGTCGCCTTCCTTCAGGCGGCCGCCGAGCAGCCGGCGCGCCTCGGTGTTCGCGAAGTGGACGACGAGGTCCTGGTCGATCGTGAGGACGCCCTCGTGCAGCCGCTCGAGCAGGAGGCGCAGGCGGTCGCGCTCCGCTTCGAGGCGGCGGAAGGAGCGCCGCAGCTTGCGGCGCATCCGGTCGAAGTTGTGCGCGAGCATCCCGAACTCGTCGCGGAAGCGATAGCGCAGCGGCGTCTCGAAGTCGCCGTGCGCGATCGCCTCGGCGGCGGCGCTCAGGCGGCGCAGGCGGAGCGCGATGAGCTGTGCGAGCAGGAGCCCGACGATCACGCCGATCACGCCGGCGATCACGCCCGCGCGGAGCGCCTCGCCGTTGACGGTGTCGATCGCCTCGGCGAGGTCGGGCAGGCGGTCGACCGCGACGAGCGCGCCGCCGTGGTACGGGACCGCGGCGACGTACGTCCCGCCTTCCGTATCCGCCTTGGCGGACTGCTCGCCGCCGAGCGCCGCCGTCACGACGGACCGCTCGAGCTGCGATCTCGCGGCCGAAGGCGTGCGGACGATCCGGAACCGGACCTGCTTCTGCCTCCCGAAGCCGCCGAGCTTCGCGGGTGGGCGCGCCGCCCCGAGTTGCGCGTCCTTGAGGGTCGCCTGCAGACCGTGGCGGCGGAGGGCGTTCTCCGAGCGGTCCGAGAACTGCGCGACGACGATCGCGGTCGACGTCGCGGCGACCACCGCGAACGCGATCCCGAGCCACCACCGGACGCCGATAGAAGGTCGAATCACGGCTCAATCGTAGGCTTCCCCGCATGCCCGAAGGCGATTCGCTGCATCGAGCGGCCCGGCGGCTGCAGGTTCTCGTCGGCGAGACCGTCGAGGTCGAGACGCCACATCCGCGCGCGGCCGTGAAAGGGCTGGCCGAGCGGCTCGACGGCCGGCGGCTCGACGGGGTCGAGGCCGTCGGCAAGAACCTCCTGTTGCGCTTCGAGGGAGGGATCGTCCTGCGCAGCCACCTCCGGATGAACGGCCGCTGGCGGGTGGAGCCGCGCGGAGCTCGTCGCCCCGGAAAGCCGTGGCTCGTCCTGCGGGGAGCCGAGCATGAGGGCGTGCTGTGGAACGGCGCCGTCCTCGAGCTCGTCGGCGCGCGCGGCGCGCCGCGGCTCGGGCCCGACATCCTCGGCGAGCCGCCCGACTTCGAGACGATGCTCGCGCGGCTCCGCGGCGCGGCGCAGGAGCGCGAGCTCGGCGCGGCGCTCCTCGACCAGCGGCTCGTATCGGGAATCGGGAACCTGTGGCGGGCCGAGGCGCTCTGGCAGGTGCGCGTCTCGCCGTGGCGGCCGCTGGCGCAGGCGGGCGACGAGGAGCTGCGGGACGTGCTCGAAGCGGCACACGGGCTGATGCGATCGGCCCTCGTCGGGCCGCGGCCGCCGAGGCATGTCTACCGGCGGGCCGGCCGGCCGTGCCCGCGCTGCGGCGGCCCGATCCGCTCCGCGCCGCAAGGCGACTACGCCCGGACCGCGTACTGGTGCCCGGAGTGCCAGAAGTAGGAGGGCGCCCGCCGCTGTCGTAGTCGTCAGTTCGGCATGCGCTCGCCGCACCTCCACGACACGCTCCACCGTTTCTGCCTCGGCGCATTCGCCGTCTTCACACGCGACCTCGAGGACGGCGTGCCGCTCCCGTTCTCCTTCGAGGAGCACGGCTCGTACGGCCGGCCGACCCTGTACGAGTACCGCCCGCTCGTGCGCGGCTTCGTCGAGGCGCGGGCCGAGCGGCTCTTCGCGCGCGTCGATGTCCAGGACGCGGTCGGCGATCTGCTCCACGAGCCGGCCGCGCGGATCTTCGCCCACGCGCACGAGGGCGAGACGCACGACGAGCGGCGCGCGCTCTACCGCAGCGTCCTCGTGCCGCTGCTCGTGCGCACCGCCGAGTACTGCGGCGGCTTCGACTGGGACGACAGCGCCTTCGCGCGCGCGTACGAGGAGCTCGAGGAGTCCCTCTACGGCGAAGGCCACTCGTACGGTGCCGTGGCTCCGCTCGTCGGCCTGTCGGTCGGCACGCAGATCGAGCTCGGCGACGGGATCCGCGTCCGGGTCGCTGCGACCGGCGAGCTCGCTGCGATGTGGCCCGAGGCAGCGGGGCTGCTGCCGCGCAACTTCGGCCGCGAGCCCGACCGGATCTGCGTGCTCGAGCTCGAGCGCCCGCTGGCGGGCGGGGCCGACGAGGTGCCCGACGCGCCCGGCGAGCTCGCCGACGCGGTCACCGCCATCCGCCTCGCCACGTCGGCACCGGTCGCGGCCGGGCCAGTCCTCTTCGAGCGGCTCGACTGGCGGCCATATGGGGTCCGGCCGGTGCTGCCGATCGCCGCGACTGCGCCCCCCGGCGAGCCGACGCGTCTCGATCCCTTCCGCGCCTCGGTGGCGACCGACGTGCGCGTCCGCCTCGCCACGGCCGACGACGATGCCCATCTGGGCGACGCGCTCGACCGCTGGGAGCTCGCGCTGTTCCAGTCCGAGCCGTTTCGCGGCGAACAGCTCCGGCACGCGCTCGAGGCCGCACTCGGCGAGGGCGACGGGGCCTGGGCGGCCGCGATGCGCGGCGCTGCCCTGCTCGGGTCGACGCCGCGGGAGCGTGCCGATCTCGTCGAGCAGCTGGGACAGCCGAGCTGCGAGCTGTTGCGGCGCCTCCTCGTCGCCGTCCTCGTGCACGGCGACCGCCGCGCGCTCGTCCGCGACCTCGACGAGTCGCTGCTCGGAGTCTCTGGCGAAGCGGTCGCGAGCCTCCAGCAACGCGCCAGCTAGGCGACACAGACACGTCACGTCTTGCCGCCTACGCTCGGGACATGGAAGAAGCGCGCGCGGTGCTGGCCCGGCTGGAGCGGATCGAGGCGCTCGAGCGCGAAGGAGCGGGAGTGAAGCCGATCCTCGCCGAGCTGCGCGAGCTCGTCCGCGAGGCGACCGACTGGGCCGACCGCGAGCGCGATCCGCGGGCGAGGGAGGCGGCTGCCGCGCTCGCCGCCGCGGAGCGCCGCGACGCGCACCCGACGCCGGCCTTACACCGTTCTCACGAGCAGCGGCTACGTTCCGCGCTCGCGGCCACCCCTTTCGAGTGACTCAACTTGCCAATCGCTACGCCGATAGCACCGTGGTAACTGCGGTGATGCGGCTTCTCTCCAACCGGAAGGTTCAGCTCGCGCTGAACGGCGGCTTCGGCCTCGTCTTGCTCGGGGTGGCCTTCGTGAGCGTTCGCCACTTCGTCGGCAAGGGATGGCCGATCCATCACGCCGACCCGGTGCTCGTCTCCGCCGCGGCGCTCCTCTTCCTCGCTGCCTACGCCTTCAAGGCGTGGGGGTGGCAGCGGCTCTTCCAGGCGAGCGAGCGGCCGACCGCCGACGCGCTCGCCTTCGCGGGCGGCGCCGCGTGCGTCGGCGGGATCGCCCTGCCGGGCCGCGTGGACGACGCGGTTCGCATCGCAATCGTGAAGCGCTACCCCGGGACAAAGACAGGCATCGGGACGCTCGGCCTGAGCCTGATCGTGCTCGGGATGCTCGACAACGCGGCGCTGACGCCGCTCGCGTCGGTCGCCGCAGCCGGGTCGAGTCACTGGACGGCGCGCGCGGGCTTCGCCGTCGTCGCCGCCGCCGGGATCGCCGCGGCGGCCGTGGTCGCCTTCCTGCCGCGGATCTCGCGGCTTCCGTTCGTGGCGCGCAGGCGGCTCGGTCGCTGGCTCGCTCAGCACACGCACTGCACGAAGGGGGCGTGGGCGGCCTGGCTGCTCATCTCGGTCTCGTGGAGCCTCCGCGGCCTCGCGGTCTTCCTGCTCCTGAACGCCCTCTCGATGCCCGGCTCGTACGTGCTCGCCCTCGCCTTCCTCGTCGCGTCGGCGGCGTCGGCGGCGCTGCCGATCGCACCGGCCGGGGCCGCGACCCAGGCGGGCGCGGGCGCCGCGATCCTCGTCGTCAGCGGCGTCGGCACGGCGGACGCCGTCGCCTTCTCGGTCGCAGCGCAGGCGCTCGTCATCGTCACGGGCGCAGCGGTGATGCTCCTCATCGCCTCGTGGCAGCTGGCGCTCCGCTTCAAGAGCTCGCGCACCGCACGCGCCGCGGCCGCGGCCGCGGCGGCCTAGCCGGCGTCGGCTCCGGCCTGCGGGCCGCTCGCGACGAAGTCCTGCCGCCGCACGAGCAGGAACGCGAGGATCGCTCCGGCGAAGAGGAGGAACGCGGCGACGAACAGGATCTCGTTCAGGCCGCTGACGAACGAAGCCTTCGCGATGTTCTCCAGGCCGGCTTGCTTCGGTATCTGGCCCGAGGCGATCGCCTGCGGCAGGGACGCGCTCAGCTGCCCCGTACCCGGCGGCAGCGAGGCGGCGAGATGAGACTGGATCCGGCTCTGGAAGATCGCGCCGAGCGCGGCGATACCGGTCGCGATCCCGATCTGCCGGAACGTGTTGTTGATCCCGGAGGCCATCCCCGCGCGGCGTGGCTCGACGACGCTCACCGCCGTGGAGGCGAGCGGCGCGTTGACGAGCCCGATCCCGATCCCGCCGACGACGAAGCCCGGCAGGAGCGTCGTCCAACCCGAGCCGAGCTTGATCCCCGACATGAGCAGCAGCGCGACGCCGATCACGGCGAGCCCGCCGCCGAGCAGGAAGCGCACGGGAATCCTGGCCGACAGCCGTCCGGCGAGCGGCGCCACCACGAACGAGACGAGCGACAGCGGCAGGAAGCGGACGCCGGTCGCGACCGCCGAGTAGCCGAGCACGTTCTCGATGTAGAGCGGGATGAAGAGGAACTGGGCGAACATCCCCGCCGACATCGCGAAGGCGGTGATCTGCGCTCCCGTGAAGGTCGGCACAGCGAAGAGCCGGAAGTCGAACATCGGCGAGACCTGTCGCAGCTCGAGCACCGCGAACGCGACGAGCAGTACGGCCGCGGCCGCGAAGAGCCCGACGATGCGCCCGCTCGACCAGCCCCAGTCGGTCCCGCGGAACAGCGCGATCACGAGTGCGAACAGCCCGGCCGTGAGCGTGACGAGCCCCGGCACGTCGAAGCCGCCGTGGTCCTCGTCGCGTGTCTCGCGCAGCGTGCGCAGCCCGGCGAGGACGCAGCCGGCGCCGATCGGGACGTTGACGAAGAAGATCCAGCGCCAGCCGACGTACGTGGTCAGCGCGCCGCCGACGAGCGGCCCGATCGCGACCGCCATCCCCACCGTCGCGCCCCAGATGCCGAAGGCCGTCCCACGCTCGCGCCCGTGGAACTCCTGCGAGATGATCGCGAGCGACACGGCGAACATCCCGGCGCCGCCGATTCCCTGCGCGCCCCGGGCCAGGATCAGCCAGAGGGGGGAGTTGGCGGCGCCGCAGAGCGCGGAGGCGGCCGTGAAGAGCGCGATCGCGACGAGAAAGACCCGCTTGCGCCCGAGCAGGTCGCCGAGCGAGCCGGCGTTGAGCATCGTCGCCGCGAGGGTGAGCGCATACGCGTCCACGACCCACTGCAGATCGGTGAAGGAGGTGTTCAGCTCCTTGTCGATGTCCGGCAGCGCGACGTTGACTACGGTGATGTCGAGGAGGAGCATGAACACCGCCACGCACACCACGATCAGAACGCGCCATTTCCGCTCCATTGCGAGGAAACTAACGAAGCAGGAGTCGACTACGGCGGTACGAAAGGTCAGCAGGGATGGGGCTCACGCGGTTTCTAGGGCGTCCGGCGACGCAGACGACGGATAGCGGTCCGGCCATGGCCAGGGTGATCGCCTTCGCCAACCAGAAGGGCGGCGTCGCCAAGACGACGACGACGCTCAACCTCGGCGTGGCGCTCGTCGAGCAGGGGCTGCGCGTGCTCGCGGTCGACCTCGACCCGCAGGGCAACCTGACCATGTCGCAGGGCTGGAACCCGGACGAGATCGACCGCTCGATGTTCGACGTCCTCGTCCACCGCCTGCCGATCAGCGAGATCGTCCGCTCGAACGAGCTCGACGTCGGCGTCTCGTCGATCGACCTCGCGGGCGCCGAGCTCGCCCTCGCCTCGATGATCGGGCGCGAGCGCGCGCTCGAGAAGGCGCTCGCCCCGGCGCGCGAGAACTACGACTTCGTCCTCATCGACACGCCCCCGTCGCTCGGCCTGCTGACGATCAACGCGCTCGTCGCGGCCGACGGCGTGATCGTGCCCGTCCAGTGCGAGTACCTCTCGCTGCGGGGGCTCGTCCAGCTCGAGAACACGCTTTCGATGATTCGCGAGAACCTCAACCCGAAAGTGGGGATCCAGGGCATCCTCGCGACGATGTTCGACCGGCGGCTCCTGCACTCGCGCGAAGCGGTCGAGATCCTGAAGGAGAACTTCGGCGATCTCGTCCTCAACACGAAGATCCGCAAGACCGTGCGCTACGCGGAGGCACCGGTGAAGGGGCAGTCGATTTTCAAGTACGACCCCTCCGGCGAGGCAGCCGGGATGTACCGTGACCTGGCGAAGGAGGTGCTCCATGGCGCGTCGGCGCGCCAGCATGCGTGAAGGGCCGCTAGCGGAGCTCTTCCGCGCGACCGAAGCGGCACAGAAGCAGGCGGAGCAGTCCGGCGAGGCCGAGCTGCAGCCTGACGACGCCGCGACCGCCGCTCCGGCTTCTGCCGAGGTCGAAGCACCGGCCGAGCCGGACGAGCGGACGGTCGAGCACGTCCCGAGCTGGGAGGAGACCGGTGTCGAGACTCCGACGCCGCCGACGCCCACGCCGGACCCGACGCCCGGGCCGACGCTGCCCGATCCGCAGCCGCCGGCTCCGACGCCCGATCCGGATCCCGTGCCGCCCGCTCCGGGGCCGGAGCTGCGCACGGCCGACCTGCCGCCGGTCTCGCACTACCTCGAGCCGCTGCCGGAGTCGCCCGCACGGCTGCATCGCGCAGGCGCCGAGGCGGGCGCGTACCTCGCCGTCATCAAGGTCGTCGGGGTCGGCGGAGCCGGTCTCAACGCGGTCAACCGCATGATCGACGCCGGCATCAGCCAAGTGGAGTTCATCGCGGTCAACACCGACATCCAGGCGCTGAGGACGAGCGACGCCCCGGTCAAGATCCACATCGGCCGCGAGCTCACCCAGGGCCTCGGCTCCGGAGCCGACCCCGATGTCGGACGCCGGGCGGCCGACGAGGCGTACGACGAGCTGAAGCAGGAGCTGCGGGGCGCGGACATGGTGTTCGTCGCGGCCGGTGAGGGCGGAGGCACGGGCTCGGGTGCAGCGCCGATCGTCGCGCGAATCTCCCGCGAGCTCGGCGCGCTCACGGTCGGCATCGTCACGACGCCGTTCAAGTTCGAAGGGACGAAGCGGCGCAGCCAGGCGGAGAAGGGGATCGTCGACCTTCGTGCCGCGTGCGACACCACCATCGTGATCCCGAACGACCGGCTGCTCGAGGTGCTCGAGCGTTCGACGTCGATGCTCGACGCCTTCAAGGTCGCCGACGACGTCCTCCGCCAGGGCGTGCAGGGCATCTGCGACCTGATCACGATGCCCGGCCTCATCAACCTCGACTTCGCGGACGTGCGCACGATCATGTCCGACTCCGACACGGCTCTGATGGGCATCGGCTTCTCGTCCACGACCGGCGACGGCCGGGCGAGGGAGGCGGCGGAGCGGGCGTTGCGGTCGCCGCTCATCGACGCCGAGATCACGGGCGCCCGCGGCATCCTGCTCTCGATCGCTGGCGGCGACGACCTGACGCTCGTCGAGGTGAACGAGGCCGCCGAGGTGATCCGCGCCGCCGCGACCGACGACACGAACATCATCTTCGGGGCGACCGTCGACGACCGGCTGACCGGCCAGGTCTGGGTGACCGTCGTGGCCACCGGCTTCGGGGGCCGCGGACGGCGTCCACGCGGCGACAGCTTCGCTCCGCCGGCCGAGCAACGACGCCCGCCGGGGCCGGCAGGCGAGGGCGGCGACCTCGACGTGCCGTCCTTCCTCCGCACCTGATCCCGGAGCCCGTCGTGGACCCGTACCTCGCGATCGCCTCGAAGCGGGACGTGCGCGCGTACTCCGACGCGGCGATCCCGCGCGAGATGCGCGAGCGGATCCTCGACTCCGGGCGGCTGTCGGGCAGCTCGAGGAACCGGCAGCGGTGGGAGTTCGTCGTCGTCTCCGGCGGGGCACGAGAGCGTCTGGCCGAGGCCGTCTACGCGCCGGAGAACGTCCGGTCGGCGGCGCTCGTCGTCGCGATCGTGGGCGAGGCGGGAGCGTTCGACGTCGGGCGGTGCGCGCAGAACATGATGCTCGGGGCGTGGGGCGGCGGCGTCGTCTCGTGCCCGAACGGCGTGCGGGACGCGGACGCCGCCGCGGCGATCTGCGGCGGTGAGGTGCGGGCGATCCTCTCCTTCGGCTACCCGGCGCGGGCGCGCACGCCCGCGAGCCACACAGCCGAGGAATGGTCGGCGCGGGCGGACCGCAAGCCGCTCTCGGAGCTCGTGCGCGAAGTCTCGTAGCCCGGCCGGCAGCGCGGGCTCTGGCCCGCCAGGGCGGCCAGGAGGCTGCTCGCGTTCACGTCGAAGGCGATGCGCACGGTCGCCTCGCGGTGCGTCCGCAGCTCGACCATGCCGTCGCGGCTGGGCAGCAGGCAGCCGCTCGACGCCTGCCAGTACGGCGACCAGCGCACCGCGAGCCCGTACGTCCCGCCGCGCGAGACGCGCACGACGAGCCGAGACTCCTTGAACGCCACCACGGCCGGCTCCCCCGGCCCGCTCACGATCAGCCGCGGATGCGGGACTGCGTAGATCGAGACCTCCTGGCTCGAGAAGACGCGACGCAGCCCGGAGCGCCCGCTCCGGACGAGCCGCTTCTCGGCGAGCGAGCTGTAGTCCGGCTGCGACCGCGTCAGCACGACGTAGGCGACGCCGAGCCGCCGCAACCAGCCGAGATATTGCGCCGGCGCGAGCGTGCGATGCCGGTAGAGGATCGCGTCGAACGGGAAGTCGTCCTGGCGGAACCAGCCGCGTGCAAGCGGGATCTTGGCGGAGGCGAGGTAGTACGCCGGCCAGTGGTCCGTGGTGTCGACGGCCTCGACCCGATAGCCGGTGCGGAGATGTGCGTGGAGATACGCGACCGGCGCCAGCCAGACTTTCGCCCGGGCGCTGATGTCGTGACTCGCGCGCGCCCAGCCCACGGCGAGCGGGCTCACGTTCCACGAGAGCGCGAGCGCGAGGACGGCCACCGAGACCTTGACGGGACGCCAGCGGCGCAGCGCGAGCACGAGCAGGGCCAGCGGCACGGCCAGGAAGCGCAGGCGCTCGACGTTGTCGCCGAGACCCGACGGCACGACGTAGGCGATCACGATCGTGATCGCGTAGGTCGCGAAGACGAAGCGGAGCAGGCGGGCGCGCTCGACCCGCCGGGTACAGGCGAAGCCGATCACGCAGAAGGTGAGCGCGCCCGCGGCCGAGCTCGTCGGGAACGACTGCGCGCCGCCGAACGGGAACAGGCGCAGCAGGACGAGCTCGGCCGCGGCCGCGGCTCCGAGCGCCAGCGCCGGCACCACGCGTCCCCGCAGGGGCTCGCGCCGCGCGACGGCGGTAGCGATGAGGACGATCGCGAGCAGGACGAGCGCAACCGGGCTCGCCGCCAGCACGAGGAGCGTCAGCCCGGCCCCGATCCAGGGCCGTCCGGACCTGAAGGCGACCAGAGCCAGCAGGGCGAGAGTCATGCCGAGCGCGAACGGATCCTCGCCCGTGATCGGCAGCCCCGCCCAGATGACGGCGAACGCACGGCTCGCCCAGCGGGCGGTGGCTCCCCATTCCCGCTCGAGGAGCACGGAGAACGCGCCGGCGGCCACCGCGACGCTGAGCACCGCGAGCAGCCGGATTCCGAGCAGCGCCGCGAGCGGGTAGTAGAGGACGCTGTAGCCGACGAACGCGTAGCGCCCGGCGTACCAGAAGTTGTCCCACAGCGCGAAGCCGTGGACGAGGAAGAGCGAGCGCTGGTACTCGTGGGCGGCGAGGTCGCCGGCCGGCGGCGCGAGCCACACGAGCAGCGAGGCGGCGGTTGTCGCCAGCCCCGTGCAGAGCAAGGCCTCGCGCGGGACCGACGGCCGCCGCCATGACGTACGCCCGGGGTCGGCGTAGGACACGGCGGCCATTCGCCAAAGCGTACGCTCGCGGGCATGAGAGGCGCGCTGGCAGCCGGCCATCCGCTCACCGCGGAAGCCGGGGCGGACATCCTGCGCGCGGGCGGGAACGCCGTCGACGCGTGCATCGCCGCGGCCGCGGTCTCGTGGGTCTGCGAGAGCTCGCTCACCGGCCCGGGCGGCGGCGGCTTCCTGCTCGTGCACCTGGCGGCAGAGGGTCGGACGCACCTGCTCGACTTCTTCGTCGACCTGCCGGAGCAGACACCCGCGTCGCTCCAGCTCGTCGATCTCGTCGTCGACTTCGGCGACTCCCAGCAGATCTTCTACACCGGCCCCGCTTCGGTGGCCGTCCCGGGAACCGTGGCCGGGCTGTGGGAAGCGCATTCCCGCTGGGGATCCGTGCCGTGGCCCGAGCTGCTCGCGCCGGCGGCGAAGCTCGCCCGCGAAGGCTTCGTCCTCGACGAGCCCCGCGCCTATCTCCACGAGATCCTCGACGGGCTCCTCCGCCACGCGCCCGAGGGCGATGCCCTGTACGGCCCCGGACGTGCGCGCGGAGTCGGCGAGCGCTTCTCCATGCCGGAGCTCGGCGACACGCTCGACCTGCTCGGGGCCGAGGGCGCCGACTGCCTCTACCGCGGCGAGCTCGCCGAGCGCATCGCGGCCCATGTGCCGATCACCGGGGCGGACCTCGCCCGCTACGAGGTGATCGAGCGCGAGCCTCTCGCCGCCACGTTCCGCGACGACGCGCTTCGCACGAATCCGCGGCCGTCGAGCGGGGGACGCCTGCTCGCAGCCGGGCTCGAAGCCCTCGGCGGCGCGGAGGCGACGCCGCTGGCCATCGCGCGCGCGATGGAGGCGCAGGAGGCGATGCGGCGCAGGGAGGGAGTGGGCGGCACGACGCACATCAGCGTGGTCGACGGCGAGGGCGACGCGGCGTCGCTGTCCTGCTCGCTCGGCTCCGGCAGCGGCATCGTCGTGCCCGGCACCGGCATCCACCTCAACAACATGCTCGGCGAGACCCACCTCGTGGGGGACGCCCGGCCCGGCGCGCGGCTGATGTCTCTCATGACGCCATCGATCTTCCTCGAGCAGGGCCGGCCGCGGCTCGTCGTCGGCTCGGCGGGCAGCTCACGCCTGCACGGCGCGATCCTGCAGGTCGTGGCGAACGTCGTCGCACGCGGGCTCGGCGTGGAGGAGGCCGTCGACTCGCGGCGGATCCACGTCGAGAAGGGCGTCGCCCACTGCGAGGACCCGGCGGTGGCCGACGAGCTCGAGGCGGCCGGCTACGCCGTCGTCCGCTGGCGCGAGCGGAACCTCTTCTTCGGCGGTGTCTCGGCCGTCGAGATCCGGGAGGGCGGCCGGCTGGCTGCGGCTGGCGACCCGCGGCGCGGCGGCGGCGGGGTCGTGGTCGACTGATGGACTTCCTCGTCCGCCACGCCGATCCGTCCGACGCCGAGCAGCTGACGCGGCTGGCCGACGCGGTGAGCGCCGAGCCCGAGGGCTGGCTGATCAGCATCGCCGGCGAGTGGCGGAGCGCAGGCGACGAGCGCCGCTTCCTCAAGGCACTACGACGCTACGAGCACGCCGCGGTGTTCGTCGCGGAGCGTGAGGATGGGACGGTCGTGGGTCGGCTGTCGGTCGGGCGCGACCCGCACCCGGCGAGCACGCACGTCGCCGACGTCGGGCTGATGGTCGCGTTCGACGCCCGCCGGCAGGGGGTCGGGAGAGCGCTCCTGCAGGCGGCGGTCGACTGGGCGCGCGAGGCCGGCGTGCGCAAGCTCGAGCTGCACGTCTTCCCGTGGAACGAGGCCGCGATCGCGCTCTACGACGCGTTCGGCTTCGAGCGCGAGGGCTACCGCAAGCGGCACTACCGCCGCGGCGGCGAGTTCGTCGACGCGATCCTGATGGCCTACGAGGTCGAGTAGGCCAGCTCGACGGGGACGCCCCCGGCGAGCGTCTGGAAGACGACGCAGTACCGCTCGGTGCGCTCGATCAGCTTGGCGAGCTCCTCGGCGGACGCGTCCGAGGCGAGATCGAAGCGCAGCCGGATCGCCGCGAAGCCGACCGGAGCTTCGCGATCGACGCCCAGCGTGCCCCGAAAGTCCAGGTCGCCCTCGGCGTGGACGGTGCCGGCGACGTCGAGCTCCATCGAGGTCGCGACCGAGCGGAGCGTGACGCCGGCGCAGGCGACGAGCGCCTCCAGCAGCATGTCGCCGGAGCACGCGAGCGCACCGCTGCCGCCGGTCGCGGGATGGAGGCCCGCTTCGACGAGCTGGCGGCCCGTGTCGACCTTGCACGCGATCTTCTCCTCGTCGAGGCGACCCTGGGCACGAAGCACGATCCACGCCGCGTCGGGCTCCCCCCGGTAGCGGTCCTTGAGCGGCTTCTGCACCGCCTGCAGCTCGGCCCGGTCCACGGTCGCATCCTAGAGCGCGGATTAGCGGCGACGGCGATGTGGAAGGATCGACGTGTGGCCGACCGGGTCGCACTCGTCACCGGCGCGAACACGGGCATCGGCCTCGCGATCGCCGAGCGCCTGCTCGTCGACGGCTGGAAGCTCGGCTACGCGACGCAGGACGACGACGCGAAGCACGAGGGGCCGTTCGCCGAGCTGCGGAAGCGCTACGGCGACGACGGGATCCACTGGGTCTGGGGCAGCATCGGCGATCCCGACGTGCCCGAGAGGCTAGTCGCCGAGACGGTGGGGAAGCTCGGCCGCCTCGACGCGCTCGTGAACAACGCCGGCCTCTCGACGGCGAAGCCGTTCCTCGAGCTGACCGTCCACGACTTCGACCTCACGTTCGACGTCGACGTCCGCGGCAGCTTCCTCGCGGCGCAGGCCGCGGCCCGGCGGATGAAGGATCAGGGCGGCGGCTCGATCGTCAACATCACGTCCGTCCACGAGCACATCCCGCGGCCGGACTTCGCCGTCTACGCGGCCGCCAAGGCGGCGCTCGGGATGCTGAGCCGCAACCTCGCGCTCGAGCTCGCGCAGTACGGGATCCGCGTCAACTCCGTCGCGCCGGGCGTGATCGCGACGCCGCGCAACGAGGCCGACGCCGAGCGGCTCGACCCCGAGGTTCCGCTCGGCCGCCCCGGCAAGCCCGAGGAGGTGGCGGCTCTCGTCGCCTGGCTCTGCTCGGAGGAGGCGACCTACGTGACGGGCTCGAGCTACGTCATCGACGGCGGCATGACACAGCAGGTCGTCTCGATCCCGGCCTGAGGCTCCGCGCGGCCATCGCCTCAGCGGCGCGCGACCCAGATGCCGGTTCCCGCCGCGCCCACCGCCGCGGCCGCGCCCGCCACCGTCCACGCCAGCCCGTGGTTCGACGGCACCGCCGAGAGGGCGACGACGAGCGCCGCCACGGCGAGGCCGGCGAGCCCAAGGATCGCGACACCGGCGCCCCGCCGCCAGGCGAGAGGCGCGGCGGCGCGAATTCCCCAGCGCTCGTCGAGCGACCAGGCCGAGAGCTCTCCGCAGAGGAGCAGGAGCACGGCGACGAGCGGAGCGCTTCCGTCGATCCTGTGCCCCGCCGCAGCGACGGCGCCGACGTAGGTCGCGCCGGCGAGGAAGAGCGCGACGCCGAGGCCGCGGCCGCCGAACACGAGCGCGGCGACGAGCAGCAGTGCGCCGACTGCCGCGCCGGGCGCCAACGCGCTCGCGTGCGACCACGCGTGGACGAGCGCGTCGGCGAGGACGCCGCCGTAGGCGGCCGCCGCTCCCACCGCGGGTGCTACGCGGGCCGGGCGAGGTGCCTGAATGCGTTCACCTCCTCGAGAGGAACCGCGAGGGGCTCGTCCTCCCGCCAGGTGACGACGGGCACGCCGACCTGCTCGTAGCGCCAGCGCAGCGCCTCGCGGGAGAGCCGCCACAGCCGGTGCGCGAGCTGGGCGGCCGCGTCGCGATCGGGCGCGACGAGCTCGAGCGGCGACACCTCCACCACGACGAGGTCGTACCCGCGGGCGCGCAGGTCGAGTAGCGCCGAGGCGGTGCGGTTGTCGAGGAGCGGCGTGATCGCGAGGACGAGTGCCTTCGGCGGCAGCGTGCGTGGCGGCAGCACGTCGACGCCGCGCCAGGCGTAGCTGTGCACGATCTGGCTCGTCAGCAACGTGTCGACGATCTGGTAGAGCTGCTTCGTTCCCGACGCCGGCACGAGCCAGGAGAGGAAGCCGCCGAAGCCGACGAGGCCCACCCGGTCCTTCCGCTCGAGATAGCGGTGCGCGAGGGTCGCCGCGGCCCGCACGGCGCGGTCGTTCGTGCTGCGTCCCTCGACGCGCACCTCGCCGAACGTGTCGAGGAACAGGACGACGTCGGTGTTCCGCTCGAGATGTTGCTCGTTCACCCAGAGCGCCCCGCGGAGCGCGGTCGCGCGCCAGTTGACGCGGCGGAGCCGGTCTCCCGGTTGCCACTCGCGCAGGTCTGCGAACTCGATCCCCTCGCCGCGGGCTCTCGAGACCTGGTTCCCGGCGAAGACCTGCGTCTCGAGCGGCACGACGAGCGACCGGAGCGTCTGCTCGCCGGGGTAGACGCGCAGGGCGTGCGGCTCGCCCGCCTCGCTCTCCCACGAGCGGAAGGCGAGCGTGTCGCGCGCCCGGATGAGCAACGGGCCGATCGTGAAGGCGCCCCAGCGTTCGCAGCGCACCTGCAACTCGACGGTCTGCTCCTCGCCGGCCCGGAGCCGGACCGCCCGCGCGGGCCCGCCGTCGGCGCTGAGCTCCGGCGGCAGCGGCACGAGCAGCTCGACGCGGTCGACGTTCTCGGGCGCGGACAGGTCGACGGTGACGGCGACCTCGTCGCCCTCGAGCGCGCGGTCGCGGGCGAGCGTGACCCGCACCGCGACCTGCGGCTCGCGCCAGGCGACGGCCGCGACGAGCGCGAGCAGGAACGGAGCCGCGAGAGCCACGGGCTCGACGCGTCCGAGCGCGAGCCCCGCGATCAGTCCGGCGGCGGCGAGCGAGCCGTACGCCGGCAGGCGTCGCGACGTGAAGCCCGTCACGCTTCCGCGGTGCGCACGGCGTCCTCTGCAGGCGGCGTCGGCACCGTGGCGAGCGCTTCCGCGACGACGTCCTCGCTGCGCAGTCGCTGCACCCAGAGCTCCGGCCGCACCATCAGCCTGTGCGCGAGCGCCGGCACTGCGACCGCCTTCACGTCCTCGGGAGTGACGAAGTCGCGCCCCGAGAGCGCCGCCTTCGCGCGCGCCAGCTTGACGAGGGCGATGCTGCCGCGCGGGCTCGCCCCGACCGCGAGCCGCTGCGACTCGCGGGTCGCCGTCACGAGATCGACGACGTAGCCCTCGATCGCCTCCGAGACGTGCACCTCCTCGAGGGCGCGCTGCATCTCCAGGAGCGTCGCCGCGTCGACCACCGGCTCGAGCTCGACCTCGTCGACGCCGCGCTCGAGGCGGCGCTGGAGCATTTCGATCTCGGCGTCGCGCGCCGGATAGCCGATCGAGATGCGGACGAGGAACCGGTCGAGCTGCGCCTCGGGCAGCGGGTACGTGCCCTCGTACTCGATCGGGTTCTGCGTCGCGAGCACGAGGAACGGCGGCTCGAGCCGGTGCGTCGTGTTCTCGATGGTGACCTGCCGCTCCTGCATCGCCTCGAGCAGCGCCGCCTGTGTCTTCGGCGGGGCGCGGTTGATCTCGTCCGAGAGCAGGAGGTTGGCGAAGATCGGGCCGGGGCGGAAGACGAACTCCGTCGTCCGCTGGTCGAAGATCTGCGACCCGGTCACGTCGCCGGGCATGAGGTCCGGCGTGAACTGGATCCGCGCGAAGCGGAGCGACGTCGCCTGCGCGAACGAGCGCGCGATCAGCGTCTTGGCGAGCCCCGGATAGTCCTCGAGCAGGACGTGGCCGTCGCTGAGCAGCGCGAGCAGGATCAGCTCGAGCGGTTCGCGCTTGCCGACGATCGCCTTCTCCACCTCGGCGAGGATCGCCCCGGCGCGAGCACGCAGCTCGGCGAGCGCGGTCACAGCGCCTCCACCGCTTCGATCACGGCGACGACCTGCTCGCGCGCCACGCCGGGGCCGTGCCGGTCCTCGGGATCCGGCCGGTCGGGACGGAGGAGCTCCCAGACGTCGTCGCCGAGCAGCGCGTGTGCGGTCTCGGGCCGGCGCTCGAGCGCGATCCCGTGCCGCGAAGCGAGGCGCGCAGCCGCCGCCGCCCGCAGCAGCGGCAGGAGCCGCCGGTGGGCGTGGTCCGCGTCGGCCATCCCGAGCGAGAGCTCGCGTTCCATCCGCAGAAACTCGACCGCTTGGGACGGTGCGGGCCTCTTCCTGCGGAGCGCCTCGTCGAAGCGTTGCCGAGGCCCGGGCCAGTCGTGGCCGCCCGAGTGCCGGACGAGCGTCAGGAGGACGAGAGCCGCCACGAGCACGACCCAGATCGCGAGCGCACGAGACGTCTGCAGGTTCGGCAGCGAGAGCAGGACGACGAG
>DASUHE010000076.1:0-43107 GCA_036273695.1 Gaiellaceae bacterium | reverse complement strand
AGCTGGTCGTCCGGGTCGAGGGGAAGTGCGCGGACGGCTGCGCTTCGAGCATCTCGCTGCGCTCAGGCGACTGGCGCCGCGCGCAGAACCCAGCCCGCTACGTGCGGGCGAACCCGGACGACCCCTTCGAGACGCGCGACTGGGGACTCGGCAACGGCCTCACCTTCAACGACCCGGAGGCGAAGGAGCACGGCCTGAAGCGGCGTGGTCGCAACGAGGGCTTCCACGGCACCATCAGCAACCGCTTCGACCTGACGAAGAAGCGCTGGCTCCGCCACCGCGACGACGCCCGGATCGAGGTCGCCGTCGTCTACACGATCCTCCACGTGATCGCTATGGAGCACCGGAAGCGGCTCCGGCTCGCTGACGAGCCACCGCCGCTCGCCCGCGCCGCCTAAGCGCGGCACTCCTCTCCGAATCGATAGCGAAAAGGGCGGGCTTCGGCCTGCCCTCCGTGTAGCTTCGCCACGACTTCAGTTCGCGGCGACGCGTTCGAGGCTCGAAAATCGGCCGGGCCGAGGCCGGCGAAGAGCCCCCGACGATGTTGAAACCGGCTGAGCCCTCCTAGTTGGAACTGACCCCAGGAGCTCCTCGTAGACGAAGGGCCGCGCCAGGCAGTCGTCGGCCCGGGCGAGCGCCCGCACCCGCGCGGCCGGATCCGCGCCGCCGAGCACGATCACGGGACAGTCGGGCACGACGCCGCGGTCGAGCGCGTCGGCGTCGCCGAGGAGGAGGACGTCGGGGTCGGCGGCGCGGGGCAGCTGCTCCGCGCGCTCGCACGAGACGACGTCGAAGCCGTCGTTGCGCAGCTGCCGCTCGAGGAAGCCTCTGACAGCCGGTTCCGGCTCGGCGAGGAGGAGCGCGGTCATGGCAGCGAGGCTAGGCGCAGCGCCGGCACACCGCCAGATGTCCTTTGCGGAGAAAGCGTGACGATGCGACCGACGCGGCGCTACAACCGGCCGGAGCGGATGACGCCCCAGAGCAGCCAGATCCCGAGCAGCCCCGAGAGCGCGAAGCCGATGATCGAGATCACGTTGACGCCGAGGAAGTGCGGCCCGGCCTTGGCGAAGATCCCGATCAGGCTCGACCCGATCAGGCCGCCCGTCACGATCAGCGCGATCACGAGCCGGTTGAAGACCTTCTGCATGTTGTCGAGGAAGTCGTCGAGCCCCTTGTGCACGAAGCCGACCTCGATCTGGCCGTCGCGGATCTCCTCCATGAAGTCGTGGAACTGGTGCGGCGCGTCGGCAAGAACCTGCGCGTAGCGGAACGCCTCCTTCCGCGCACGCCGCGCGACGCGCTCCGGCGCGAACCGCTCGAGCATCAGGTCGCGGGCATACGGGCGCGCCACCTCGAAGACGTTGAAGTCCGGATAGAGCTCGGCGCCGACGGAGCCGAGGGTCGCGACCGTGCGGTCGAGCAGGAGGAAACGCGCGGGCAGGTGCAGGTTCATCGAGTAGATGAGCTGGAAGCCCTCGCGGATGATCTGGATCGGGTCGACCTCGCTGAGGCTCGCCCCGTAGTAGCGGTAGTAGAGCTCGCGCAGCTCGGAGAGGAACTCGCCCTCCCGCTCCTTCGGATATCGCACGCCGAGGTCGGCGAGGCGCCGGGGCAGCTGGTCGATGTTCTCGTTCGCGGCGTCGATGAAGAGGCCGGTCAGCTTCGACATGTCGTCGTCGGTGAGCGTCCCGACGGCGCCGAAGTCGACGAGGCCGATCGTGCCCGCCTCGGCCGGCAGGAGGATGTTCGCTGGGTGCGGGTCGCCGTGGAAGAACCCGTGCCGGAAGATCATCGTCATCCACGCCTCGGTGATCCGGTAGGCGATCTCCTTCCGCTCCTCGAGCGTCGTCGCGACGAGGTCGAGGTCGGCGAGCTGGATCCCGTCGATCCATTCGAGCGTCAGCACGCGCGGCCGCGTGTACTGCCAGTAGACCTTCGGCACGTGGACGTGAGGGTGGCCGGCGAAGTGCCGGTGGAAGTTCTGGGCGTTGCGGCCCTCCTGCCGGTAGTCGAGCTCCTTTCGGATCGACCGCGCGAACTCGTCGACGAGCTGGGGTGTGTCGACGAAGTCGAGCGCCCGGATCCGCTCGCGCGCGAGCCGCGCCGCCTGGTAGAGGAGCCCGAGGTCGGCCTCGATCTGGCGGGGCGCGCCCGGCCGCTGCACCTTGACCGCGACACGGCGCCCGTTGGGGAGAGTCGCGCGGTGCACCTGGCCGATCGACGCCGCCGCGACCGGCGCGGGCTCGAAGTCGAGGAACAGCCGTTCGAGCGTGTTGCCGAGCTCCTCCTCGATCACCCGCTCTGCCTGCTCGAACGGGAACGGCCGCACGTCGTCCTGCAGGCCGCGCAGCTCGACCACGATGTCCGGGGGCACGACGTCCGGGCGCGTGGAGAGAAGCTGCCCGAACTTCACGAACGTCGGCCCGAGCTCGTCGAGGAGCTCGCGCAGGTGCTGGCCGCGGGCCGACGCCGCGCCGTGCTCGGCCGCGACGCCGGCGAGGCGATCCTCCGACGAGCGTCCCGGCAGCAGGTCACTCAGCTTGTGCGCCTCGAGGAAATAGCCGAAGCCGTGGCGCACCATGACCTGTGCGATCTCGGACAGGCGACCGATGCTGCGGGTCGTGCTCACGGACAACAGGCTACGCGGCGCGCGTGTCGTCGGCTAGGCGGCTGCCCGGCGGCGAGCCTCGCGCCGGCGCGCCCACGGGCCCGGCGGGACGAGCAGCGACTCGGCGTGGAGATACGCGAGCCCGACCGCCGGCAGATCGCTGAGGCGCTCGACGCAGATGTAGCGGCGGCGCCACTCGGGGAAGAACTTGCGGTTGAACGAATACAGGCGCTCGAGCTGGAAGACGTTGTCGGCCAGCAGGAGCCCGCGGCGCACGACGCGGCGCAGTGCGGTCGTCACCCTCTCCGGCGCGACGAAGTCGGTCAGGGCGCAGAAGTTGAGCGACAGCTCAGTCGCGCCGGCGTCGCGCGCCCAGGCGAGCGTCTCGACGACGAGGAACTCCGTCAGGCCGTTGGGCGCGTCCGGGCGGCGCCGCATCGCGCTCAGCGACCACCCCCCGGCCGCGGTGGGCGCGAGGTGAAGGAAGCCGCCGAGCCGGCCGGTCGAGTCCTCGGCGAGCGCGAGCATCGTGCCGGGTACGTGCAGGTCGTCGATGGACATCGAGAAGCCGCGCTCGGGCTGACCACGACGCCACGCGATCGAGACGCTCTCGAGCTCGGCCTCGAGCGTAGGCTCGACCTTGTCCGCCGGCACGACGCGGAAGTCGTAGCCGGCTTTCCGGAGCCTCGAGACCGACTGCCGCACCTTGCGAATGGCGCGTCCTTCGAGCGAGAACTCCTGCGGTCGCAGCACGGCCTCGTCGCCGATCGGCACCGGCTTGAGCCCGAGCGCGCGGTACCGGTCGAGCTGCTCGGCCGAGACGCCGACGACCGCGAGCCGCCACCCGTGGGCGCGAGCGAGGCGCCGTAGCTCCGTCAGGAGCTCGTCGATCTCGGCGTCGTCGCCGACCGGGTCGCCGCTGACGAGTGCCGTCCCTCCCACGACGCGGTACGCGAGGAACGCCCTGCGGGACGGCGAGAAGAGGTAGCTCTTGTCGCGCCGCAGGGCGAAGAAGGCGAGGCTGTCGCTGCCGTAGGCGTCCACGAGGGAGCGCGCCATCCTCCGCTCCCCCACCGTCTGCACGACGGCGTGCCCGAAGGGGCGCAGCCAGAAGTAGAGGGAGAAGAAACCGAGTGCGATGCCGAGCCCAAGCAGCGCGTCGCCGAGGCGCGGGGACAGCTCGACCCCGCGCACCTCCGCCCCGCCCGCGACCGCAGCGACCCCCGCGAAGGCGACGCCGAGCGCGAGCAGCGGGCGGACGCTGGCCGGATCGCCGGGCGCCTCGAAGCGGCGCCGCCAGCGGACGAGCGCGACGAGCAGGAGCAGCGAGATCGCCGCCTCCTCGAAGTCGAGGCCCTTCGCCAGGTGCGCCGCGGCGGAGGCGACGACCACGGCGACCGCGAGCTGCCAGGCCCGGCGCCTGCGCATCGCGAGCGAGCGGGACAGCCAGATGAGACCGATCCCGAAGGCCACGGACAGGACGCGGGCCGCTTCTGGCAGCCCCGGCGGCAGGACGCCGCGGACGACGTCGAAGCGGTCCGCCATCTCGGGCGTCAGCGCCGAGACGAGGCCGATCACGCCGACGACCGCGGCAGCCCAGGCGAGGAGCCTTTCGGCACGGAGTTGACGCAGATCCACGCGGCCAGGGTACAACGTGCCCATGAAGGATCTGGGAGAGTCACTCATGGAGAACGGCCCGGAGGGCGAGATCCGGATCCCGCTCCCGCGCTGGGTCACGGTGCTACTGGGGCTCGTCGCGGTCGGGCTCGTGCCGTGGATCCTCTATCTCACGTTCACGCTGCCCTCACGGCACGTGACGCTTCGCTACGACGTCGCGTGGACCGGCTTCGACGTCGGGTTGACCGCCGCCTTCGCGGCGACCGCGTGGGCGGGGTTCCGCGGCTCGCGGTGGCTCGTCCCGCTCGCCGCCGCGACGGGAACGATGCTCTGCTGCGACGCCTGGTTCGACGTCGTGACCTCGCACAGCGGCAACGAGATCTGGGAGGCGATCGCGGAAGCGGCCCTCGCAGAGCTCCCTCTCGCCGCGGTGTGCGCCTTCATCGTCTACGACGCCGAGACGTTCCTCGCCGCGACCGTGAACCGCTTCAGGCGCTAGGCGGCGAGCCCTCGAGGAGCTTCAGGCGATGCTCGAGCTGCGCCACTCGGAGCTCGAGCTCTTCGAGCTCGTCGCGCGTCACGAGGTTCAGCTCGTCGGCGATCCCGCGCAACGCCGAGAGGGCGCTCTCGGAGAACCGCTCACGGCTGCCGCGCACCCGGCTCGGGAGCTCCGCGACGAGCTCCTCGATCGTGTCGAGGAGGAGTCGGCTGCTACCGCGTGCGGCCATGCGGCCTCGAGCGACGGCGCTGCCGCCGCTTCTCGCGCCGGGCCTGCGCCGCCGGCTCCGACGGGGTCGCGGTCACGACGTCGACGAGCTCCGGCGTCGGCTCCGCCGCGAGCGCGGTTTCCGACGCGACGAGCGCAGCCGTGCCGCTGTCGGCGATGGCTCCGACCGACCGGCCGTCCCCGTCGACGGGCAGCCCGGAGGCTGCGGCCTGCGCCTTCCGCCGTGCGTAGTCCGGCTCGCGCTCCTTCCAGATCGTGAGCACCGGCGCCGCGAAGAAGATCGAGGAGTAGGCGCCGGAGGTCACGCCCACGATCAGCGCGAAGGCGAAGTCCTTGAGCGTCGCGCCGCCGAGGATCTCGAGGCAGACGATCGGCAGCAGCGTGATGAACGTCGTGGCCAGGGAGCGCCTGATCGTCTCCCACAGCGAGACGTTGGCGATCGTCGCGAACGGCGAGCGCCGCATCAGCGGGATGTTCTCGCGTATGCGGTCGAAGATGATGATCGTGTCGTAGATCGAGTACCCGAGCACGGTCAGCACCGCGGCCACGGTCGCGACCGAGACCTCCTTCCCGACGAGCGCGTAGACGCCGACGGTCACGGCTATGTCGTGCAGCATCGCGAGGATCACCGGCATCGCGAACTTGAGGTCGAACCTGACGGCGATGTAGATCGAGATCAGGAGCAGCGAGACGATGATCCCGTAGATCGCGTCGATCGCGATCTGGTGCCCGAACGTCCCAGAGACGCTCTGCACGCCTCCCCCCGTCGCGCCGAGGTCGCTCTTGAGGACCTGGTCGAGGCGGGCCTGTTGCGCGCGGGAGAGCGTCTTGGTGCGCACCTGCCACTGCTTGAGCTTGTTGTCGACGGCGTGCCCCTGGCCTTGCACGACTGCATCGGGCTGTCCCTGCTTCGCGAAGAACGACTGCACCGATTGCTGCGTGTACGCCGTGTGGGTGTTGAAGGTGATCTGCGTTCCGCCCTTGAAGTCGATCCCGAGATTGAGCCCGCGCACGCCGAGCGAGACCATGCCGGCGAGGATCACGACGCCGGAGAGCGCGAACCACCAGAAACGGCGGCGCATGAAGTCGATCTGGAGCCACTTCGCCGTCTGCTGCCCGTGCGCGCCCATGAAGTGCGGGTTGTCGAACCAGCGGAAGCCGCTCAGCAAGCCGAGCATCGCGCGCGTCGCGGCGACCGCGGTGATCAGCGAGATGACGGTGCCGATCAGGAGCATCAGCGCGAAGCCCTTCACGTCCGCGACCGCGATCAGGAAGATGACCATGGCCGTGATCACGGTCACGACGTTCGCGTCGAGAATCGTGTGGAAGCCCTTGCCGTAACCCGCCGAGATCGCGGCCCGCACCGATCGCCCCGCGCGCACCTCTTCCTTGATGCGTTCGAACACGACGACGTTCGCGTCGGCGGCGACACCGATCGTGAGGATCAGCCCCGCGAAGCCCGGCAGCGTCAGCGTCACGTTGAACAGCAGGATCGCCGCGTAGTAGAGGAGGCCGTAGATCGCGAGGCCCATGACCGCGACGAGCCCGAGGAAGCGGTAGAGGAGCAGCAGGAAGAGCGCGACGATCAGCAGGCCGGCGGCGGCCGCGAGAATGGCCTGATGGAGCGAGCTCTTCCCGAGCGACGCCGTGACCTCGGTGCTCGCGATCTGCTTGAACTGGTACGGCAGCGAGCCGCTCTTGAGAATGAACGCGGTGTCCTTCGCAGCGGTCGCGCTCGGCTCCGTGATCTGCGCGTTGCCGCCGACGATGCCCTCTGAGAGCTGGTTGCTCGTGTAGTCGATGTACGGCGTCTCCTTGAGCTCGCCGTCGAGGACGATCGCGTTGTGCCCTGCGTACTGGGCGATGACGTTCTGGTCGCTCGTGCTGAGCGCGTTGGGGACGAGCGCGGCGTTCCGCCGGCCGCGCTTGTACTCCGCCCTCGTGATCGCCGCGAATTGCTTCGAGCCCTCGTGGTTGAACTGGAGGGTGACGATGGGCTGGCCGGTGTTCTGGTCGACGTCGGCGGCGATGGCCGACTCGTTCAGCTCGGTCCCGGTGATCTCCGGGATCGGATGCGTCTTGCTGGTCGAGAGCTTGAAGAGGTACCAGTACTTGCCGCTCTGCGAGGTCCCGCTCCGGCCGGCGCCGATGCAGTTGGCTGCGCCCTGACAGGAGACCACCTCGCGATTCGCCGGCAGCGCGAGCACCTGCGTGTTCGCCGGCTGCTTCCCGTTCTTGTACGGCAGCAGCAGCTCTTTCCGCGTCGGCGCTCCGACGGGCGGATCGCCCTGCACGAGCTCGTGGAAGGTCTTCGTCTTCGTGACCTTCTTGCCGTTGACCTTCTTCGTGACCTGCTTCGTCACGGTCCTGAACAGGAAGTAGCCCTGGGGCGTCGCCTTCTTCGCCTCGGCCTTCAGCGCGGTGAGCAGCTTGTAGAGCGACGGGAGCGGGGTCGGCTGCTGGTTCCCCGCCACGGTCGGAGTGGCGAGGTCCGACTCGAAGTCGAAGATCTGGAGCTGGCCCGTCGTGCCGACCACCTTCGCGGCCTTCGCGGCGTCGTGGACGCCGGCGAGCTGGATCACGATCTCGTCCGTGCCCTGGAGCGCGATGTTCGGGGAGGCGAGACCGTTGTTGTTGGCGCGCGACTGGATGATCTGCTGCGCCGTCTGCATGCCCTGCGTCGAGAGCGTCTGACCCTTGTTCGGAGTCGCGCGGAGGATGACCTCGAGGCCGCCCTGCAGGTCGAGGCCGAGGATCGGCTTCTGGTAGATCGGCGAGCCGGGAACGGCGAGCATCACCGCGCCGACGAGGGCGGCGGCGATCGCGCCCATCAGCAGCAGATAGTTGCGACGCTCTCTCACGAAGGATCCTTCAAGACCGCGGAACAGGTTAGCCGCGCTTCTCCTCGGTCGACGTGTCGCCGGCCTCGGATCCTGCGTCGTCGAACGCCGAGCGCCACCGCTCTCCCTCCCCTGTCTCGGGCTCCTCGGATGCGGCGGATTCGCCTTTCTCGTCGGGCTCCGGGTCGCGCGTGACGCCCGCGATCGCCCGCCGTGCGACCCGAACCTCGGTCTTCGGCGCGATCTCGACCGTGACCTGGTCCTCGTCGAGGTGCGAGATCGTGCCGTAGATCCCGCCGGCGGTGAGAATCTCGTCGCCGACGCGCAGCTCGCCGAGCATCTGCTGCTGCTGGCTCTGCCGCCTCTTCTGCGGCCGCACGACGATCAGCCAGAGGACGAAGAACGCGACGATGATGATCAGGAAGAAGCTCGACCCGCCGCTCGCTGCGATCAACTGCTGGCTCCCTTCGTTCTCCGGAGCGCCTCGTCCTTCCAGGTGAGGAACTCGCCGCGCTCGATGGCGTGTCGCGCCGCCGCGACCAGATCGAGCAGGAAGCGGAGATTATGCAGGCTGAGCAGCCGCAATCCGAGGATCTCCTGCTGGTTGACGAGATGGCGGACATAGGCGCGGCTGAAGCGGGAGCAGGCCGGGCACGAGCAGCCCGCGTCGAGCGGGCGGTCGTCGCGGGCGAACCGCGCGTTGCGGAGATTGAGGCGGCCCTCGCTCGTGAGCGCGCTGCCGGTGCGCGCCGTGCGCGTCGGGAGGACGCAGTCGAACATGTCCACGCCGCGGGCGATCACCTCGAGCACGCCCTCCGGATCGCCGATGCCCATGAAGTAGCGGGGCTTCTCTTCGGGCAGCAGCGCCGCGGCCTCGGTCGTGGCCTCGAACATCGGCTCGCGGTGCTCCCCCACGCTGAGCCCGCCGATGGCGTAGCCGTCGAAGTCGAGCGCCGCGAGATCCGCGGAGGAGCGCTGTCTGAGCTCGCCGTCGAGCCCTCCCTGCGTGATCGCGAAGCGGAGCTGGCCGGGCGCGCGGGGCAGGTCGCGCTGGCGCTCGGCCCACGCCGTCGTGCGGCGCACCGCCTCCTCGAGCTCGGCGCGCGCGACGGCCGCCGGCGAGCAGATGTCGAGACACATCGCGATGTCCGAGCCGAGCAGCTCCTGGACGCGCGCGGCGAGCTCCGGCGTGAAGCGCTCGGCTCGGCCGTCGTAGACCGAGCGGAACGTGACGCCGTCGTCGTCGGTCGCAAGAAGCGTGTCGCGGAGCGAAAAGACCTGGAAACCGCCCGAATCGGTGAGAATCGCGCCGTCCCAGCCCATGAACGAGTGCAGCCCGCCGAGCTCGGCGATCAGCTCCTCGCCGGGCCGGAAGTGGAGGTGGTACGAGTTCCCGAGCACGATCTGCGCGCCGAGCTCCCGCAGCTCGCCGGGGTCGACCGACTTCACGGTTGCCTTCGTCCCCACCGGCATGAAGGCCGGCGTCCGCACCTCGCCGTGCGCCGTGCGGAGGACTCCGGCGCGCGCGGCGCCGTCGCGGGCGGTGACCGTGAAGGGCTCGCTCACGGGGCGAGCCTAGCCTCGGGCGATCGCGCTACCCTCGAACACGATGGCCAACTGGGGCCCCTACTTCTTCAGCCGGCGCCGCCGGTTCCGGGAAGAGCGCCTCCTCGCCTACATCCACCGTGAGCACCAGGCCGGCCGGCACCTCGGCGAGATCCTCGAGGACTCCTACGTCAAGCGCTGCGGCTCTCGCGAGTTCGTCTGGCAGACGCTGCGCGACACGCCGCTGATCGAGCTGCTCGAGGCGGACGTCCGCGAGGCGTTCGCGCGGGCGAGCTCGGCGCTCTAGCCGCTACCCGCGGCAGGCGGACGGCGCGACGGCGAACTGCTGGGTGGAGGTCCGGCCGAGCACCGAGAACGTCACCTCGACGGTGCGGGGGAGGCAGGTCGAGCCCCGGACGAAGACGCTCGTCCCACTGTGGGAGCGCAAGGTGTGCGGGAGCCGCGACGGCGCCGACAGCCAGTCGCCGAGCACTCCGCCGTCGACGCGCAGGATCGTCAGATTCGCGAAGCCGGAGTTGCGGATGTCGAAGACCCGGAATTCACGGCCTTTGTGCCCGACTCCCGAGCCTCCACCCGGCGAGCTCAGCGGGTGATAGACGCGATACGACGCGAAGACGAGGGCCCCCAGGACGGCGGCGCTCGCCCAGACGCGCCACGAGGGGCGAGGCAACGGCAGCTCCCGACCCACCGCGAAGCGGCCCACGAGCCAGGCCGTCAGCGGCAGGGCCGCGAGACCGGTCAGCGCCACCGGCCGCAGCGCGAGGAAAGGCGCGAAACCGGTCCCGGCGACGACGAGGGCGACCACGCCGAACGAGACCGGCGTCCCCGTCTCGTCGGCGACCATCATGCGAATCCACCACGCAGCTACGAGGACGCTCGCGACCGCGACGACGAGGTCGGCGTCGAGGCTCCACGCACCGGTGACGGGGAAGGGGCCGGGCCGCCGAAACGGCTGCGGCAGCAAGCCGAGCGCGGCGAGGCCGAGCGCGAGCAACCCCAGGCTCAGAAACGCGCCGAGATATCCCGCGAGAACGGCCCAGAGCAGCTTCCAGAAGCTCGGACGAGCCGGCCGAGCCCCCGCCTCCACGGCGAACCCGCTCACTCGTCGAGCGTAGCGCCGGAGCGGGCGGCTGTCACGCCCGCGTCCCCGGGAACCACCCGTAGACGCGCGCCGCGACCTCCTCGTCCCGCGCGGGATCGGCCGCGGCCCCGAGCTCGTGCTCGCGGATGCGGCCGAGTTCCGCGACGAGCGCGCGGAGAGGTGCGCCGCTGCCGAGCAGGGTCGCGACGCGAACGCTGTGGCCCTCGAACTCGTCGAGCTGCGCCGCCAGCTCCCGCTCGCCCCCGTCGCGCCAGAAGTCGCGCCACTCGTTCGCGCTCCGCGGCCTCATCGGTTGTGGTTCACCGCCTCGACGTTGTTCCCGTCGGGATCGAGCACGAAGGCTCCGACGTAGCCGGCGTGGTACTCGGGCCGCTCGCCGGGGCGGCCGTTGTCGCGGTAGCCCGCAGCGGTCGCGACGCGGTGGAACTCCGCCACGGCGTCGTCGTCGGCGACGGGAAACGCGAGGTGCACGTGCTCGGCCGGCGCGCGGCCGTCGGCGACGAGCGCGAACGACCGGTTTCCGGCCCACACGTGGAACCGCTCCGCTCGGTCCTCGGTCACGTCGAGGCCGAGCACCGGTGCGACCGTCTCCCAGAACCGCCGGCTCGCCGCCAGATCTCGAACCCCGAGCCAGACGTGGTCGATCGGTGGGCCCTCGCCGTCCCTGAAGCCCGCGCAGGCTTCGACGCTGTTGCCGTCGGGGTCGAGGAGGAACGCTCCGTAGTAGTTCTCGTCGTACTGCGGCCGCAGCCCGGGCTCGCCGTCGCTGCGGTAGTCGGCCTCCACGCCGCGTCGCCAGAAGGCGTCGACCTCGTCCCGCGACGGGGCTGCGAAGGCGACGTGGAGATTGCGGCTGAGCGGGCGGTCGTCCTCGACCGGGGCGATCGAGAAGTCGTCCCACTCGAGGAACTCCTCGCCCTGCGGCTCGCGCGCGAGCACGGCCGAGTAGAAGGCTCGCGAGACCGCGAGGTCGAACACCCGGATGGTGACGTGGTCGAACATCGCTAGAGGATGAGCATGGCATCGCCGAACGAGTAGAAGCGGTAACGATCCTCGATCGCGAGCCGATAGAGGCGGCGCGTCTCCTCGATCCCCGCGAAGGCCATCACGAGCGCAAGCAGCGTCGAGCGTGGCAGGTGGAAGTTGGTCAGGAGCGCGTCGACCCGCCGGAACTCGAAGCCCGGCGTGACGAAGAGCTCGCTCCGCCCGGCGAGCGGCCCGCCGTGGGCGATCGTCTCGAGCACGCGCACCGTCGTCGTCCCGACGGCGAGCACGCGATCGGCGGTACGGATCCGCTCCCATGCCTCCGGCTCGACCTCGTAGCGCTCACCGTGGATCCGGTGCTCCTCGAGCCGCTCCTCCGTCACCGGCCTGAAGGTGTCGAGCCCTACGTGGAGCGTGACGCGCGCCGGATCGAGCCGGGCGAGCAGCTCCGGCGTGAAATGCAGGCCGGCGGTGGGCGCCGCCGCAGAGCCCGCCTCGCGCGCATAGACGGTCTGGTACCGGGAAGGGTCGCCGAGCGGCTCCGTGATGTACGGCGGCAGCGGCGTCTCGCCGGCCGGCTCGCCCTCGAGACGGAGCCGCCAGCGGCCCTCCCCGAGGTGCTCGAGCAGCTCGACCCGCCCGTAACGGCGGCCGGCACGCAGCCGGCGGGTCGGCCGGGCGAGCGCCTCCCAGGTGCCGTCCGCGAGCCGCTCCAGCAGCAGCACCTCGCCGCGCGGCGAGGCGAGCGGGATCCGCGCCGGCACGACCTTCGTGTCGTTCACGACGACGAGCTCCCCGTGGAGCTCGTCCGGCAGCTCGGCGAACGTGCGCTGGCGCACGGCGCCCGTCGTGCGGTCGTAGACGAGGAGGCGCGAGGCGTCGCGCCGCTCGGCAGGATGCTGCGCGATCAGCTCGGGCGGCAGCTCGTACTCGAGCTCGGAGAGTTCCATCCGACGCGAGTTCTATCTTCGAGCCGTGGACATGGACGCCATCGCCCGGGCGCAGCAGCGGATCGAGGACGCGGCCGCAGGCCGCACCGATCCCGCCGCGTTCGACGCGGTACTCGAGCGGGCGCGCGGCGCCGTCGAGTCGCTCGCCGCGACGACGGCCCGGTTCGAGTCGGGCCTGCCGGAGGCGATCCAGGACGGGTTGAAGCAGCACTTCCGGCCGAGCGCCCGGCATCTGGCCGAGGTCCGCGGGCTGACGAACCAGGTGATCCGGCGACTCGAGCGGATCGAGGGAGACATCCTCACCGAGCGGCACGAGCGCGTCGACGACCTCGCGTTGCTCGTCGACCTCATCGCCTCGGGCTGGCGCAGCGTCGAAGAGCGGCTGACGAAGCTCGAGGAGGGGCTGACACGCGACGGCGCGACGGTCTACCGCCTCGACGAGCGTCAAGCAGCGGGCTGAGCCGGATTCACCGGCAGGACGAGCACGAAACGGCTGCCGCGGCCGAGCTCCGTGTCGAGCTCGAGCCGGCCGCCGAGGGCGAGAGCGAGCTCGCGCGCGATCGCGAGGCCGAGGCCCGTGCCGCCGCCGTCACCCGACCAGAACGGGCGGAAGATCCGCTCCGTCTCCTGCGGCGCGATTCCCGGCCCGGTGTCCGCGACGGCCACCATCACCTCGCCGTTGTGCGTGCCGAGCCCGAGGTCGACACGTCCGCCTTCGGGCGTCCAGTGGAGCGCGTTTGCGATCAGGTTCGTGACGATCTGCAGGACGCGGTCGCCGTCGGTGACGAGCACCGCCCCCTCGCCGAGCTCGAGGTCGTATTCGATGCCGCGGGCCCGTGCCTCCTCGGCGAAGGTCGCGTAGGCCCGCTCGCAGAGCGCGCGCATGTCGACCTCTTCGCGGAGCACCGCGAAGCGCCGCGCGTCGAGCTTCGCGAGATCGAGCACGTCACCCACGAGCCGCTCGAGCCGCAGAGCCTCCTCCGAGATCACCTCGAGCGACCGGCCGCGGGACGGCTCGTCCTCGAGCACGCCCTCCCGCAGCGCGGCGACGTGCCCGCGAATCGCCGTCAGCGGCGTCCGCAGCTCGTGCGAGACCGACATGAGGAAGTTGCGGGAGAGCTGCTCCGACTCCGCGAGCCTCGCCGTCATCTCGTCGAAGCGAGCTGCGAGCCGCTCGACCTCGCTGCCGCCGGAGCGCTGCGGCACGGCGACGTCGTAATGGCCCGCCGCGACCTCGTCCGCCGCCGCGGTGAGCGCCTCGAGTGGACGGACGATACGCCGCGAGAAGTAGACGACGAGGATGCCTGCGATCGGAATCCCGATCCCGAACGCGAGTGCGAGCTTCAACGCGAGCTGGAGCCAGCGGCTGCGTAGCGTCGACTCGGGCTCGGCGACGACGAGCTCGCCCGCGGCGTAGCCGCTGAGGCGGACCGTCCGCGCGACGCCGAGATACGAGCCGCTCCGCACGGTGAAATCGAAGGCGGGCGGTTTGCCGTTGCGAACCTTCACGGCCGACTCGGCACGGCTGGGAAGCCTCGGCAGCGGCCCCGCGAGCAGCGACGCGCCGCGCACCACGGGCACCCAGAAGACCTTCCCGCGGCCGAGCGCCGACGTGAGGTTGGCGAGCGAGACGTGGCCGGTGCCTGCCTGGTGCTCGTAGAGCGCGACGATCCCGAGGGACTCTGCACGTAGCTCCGAGGCCGCGTGTGAGCGGGTGTAGCTCTGGAAGAAGCGGACGGCGATCAACGTCGCCACCACGCCGGCGAGCACGATCCCGAGCAGGAACAGCGCGGGCAGCCGGAAGCGCAGCGACCTGAGCACGGCGCCTCAGCCGGTTTCGGCGGGCGGCGGGCCGGCCTTGTAGCCGATTCCCCACACCGTGACGATCGGCGCCGCGTCGCCGAGCTTCCGCCGCAGCTGGCGGACGTGGACGTCCACGGTTCGCGTGTCACCCGCGAACGTGTAGCCCCACACCCGCTCGAGCAGCTGGTCGCGGGTGAGGACGAGGCCCTTGTGGTCGAGGAGCTCCCAGAGCAGATCGAACTCCTTCGGCGCGAGCCGGATCTCCTCGTCGCCGACCCGGCACTCGCGGCGACCCGCGTCGAGCACGAGCGAGCCGTGCGTGAGCGTCCCGCCTTCGGGTTGCGCGAGCGAGGCGCTGCGGCGGAGGATCGCCCGAACCCTGGCGACGAGCTCGCGCGGGTTGAACGGCTTCGTGAGGTAGTCGTCCGCGCCGGCCTCGAGACCCGCGATCTTGTCGAGGTCGTCGTCGCGCGCCGTCAGCATCAGCACGGGCATCGTGCTCGTCTCACGGATCCGCCGGCAGACCTCCATGCCGTCCAGATCGGGCAGCATCAGGTCGAGGACGACGAGCGCGGGATCCTCCGAATGGACGAGGGTCAAAGCTTCGCGCCCGCTGGCGGTCATTCGCACCGTGAAGCCGTCCTTGCGGAGGTAGGCGGCGACGAACGACGCGATCGCCTGCTCGTCCTCGACGACGAGGATCGTCTGGGGGCCGCCCGGCAGTGTCCTCACCCTCTCCCGATCTGACGCTTCAGGATCCGGCTCGGCAGCGAGCGGAAGGGGCCGCCGTTGATCGAGTAGGTCCCGTCCGCGCCGCGCTGGAACGAGGAGCCGTGGAGCTTGACGATGCCGTGGCCGCCGGCGAAGAGATAGACGCCCGACCCGCGCACGACGACGCGGTAGTAGCCGCCCGTGGCGCGAAAGCGGAAGCCGCTCCCGTCGAACTCGTTCCCCTTGAAGCCGTTCCAGCGGATGACTTTCGACGCGTCCGGGTTCGCCGCGGTGGGAGCACCCGCGCCGCCCTTCGAGGGCAGCTGGATGATCTTGACGGTCGCCTCGCCCTGGTTTCCGATCCGCCCGAGCACGAAGCCCTGCACGACGAGAGTGACTACCGGAGGGCCGTTGACTCCCCCGTCGCCGGCGGCCTGGCGGACGACGACGTAGCCCGGCTTCCCGGCTGCGTTCGCACCGGCGGAGGCCACAGCCGCCGGTAGCGTGAACGCGGCGAGAATCGCGCAGCTGAGCAGAATCCGGCGCATGGGCGCCCCCAGGGTACTCACCGCGAGCAGGAACGTCAGCTGTCCGGGCGAAGCCCGGTGTTGCCATGTCAGACATTCTCGCCAGGCCGGACGGTGTCGGCGTCTCGGACCAGCAGCTGCAGCAACGTGCCGACACCCTCGCCACGCTCGTGGAGGCGCTCGCCGGGGCCCTGCACGCCGGGGGCGTCCCGGCGGAGACCTCGACATCGCTCCTCGCGCGCGCATCGGCCGTCGTCCTCCAGGCGCTGAATCTCGAGCTGCTCACCTCGGAGCGGCCCCTCGTGCCCGACGAACAGGCGCCAGAGCCACTCCCCTCGGAGGCGTCCTTCTGCGTCGTCTTCGACGCCCCGAGCCGATCCTTCAAGGCTGCGGCGTAGCTACTCGTACGAGTAGAAGCCGCGTCCGCTCTTGTGGCCGAGCAGACCCGCGTTCGCCATTGCGACGAGCCGCGCCGGCGGCGCCATCCGCGACTCCCTGAGCTTCTCCCAGAGTGCCTCGCTCGCATGGACGTGCACGTCGATCCCGACGAGGTCGACGAGCTCGCACGGGCCCATCGGCCAGCCGGCTCCGTGCTTCATTCCCGCGTCGAGATCGGCCGGCGTCACGCGCGCCTCGTCGAGCACGCGCACGCAGTCGTTCAGCAGCGGGATCAGGATCCGATTGACGACGAAGCCCGGCGTGTCGTGGCAGCGGATCGGGTGCTTGCCGAGCCGCTCGCCGAGCGCGTAGGCGGCGTCGAACGCCGCGTCCGAGGTGCGCTCCGCGCGCACGATCTCCACGAGCGGCATGAGGGGCGCAGGGTTGAAGAAGTGCATCCCGACGACGCGTTCGGGCATCGAGGTCGCGCCGGCGATCTCCGTCACCGAGAGCGCCGACGTGTTCGTCGCGAGCACGGCGTCGGCGCGGCAGATCCGGTCGAGCTCGGCGAAGAGCTCTCGTTTCGGGCCGAGCTCCTCGACGATGGCCTCGATCACGACGTCGCAGTCCGCGAAGGCCGACAGCTCCGTGGTCAGGCCGAGCAGCCCGATGTCGAAGGAGTCGATCTGCCCCTTCTCGACCTTGCGCGAGAGGAAGTGCTCGATCCGGCCGCGCGCCGTCTCCCCCAGCTCGGCGGTCACCTCGCGACCGACGGTCTCGATTCCTGCCTCGACGGCGAGCTGTGCGATGCCCGCGCCCATCGTCCCCAACCCCACGACTCCGACCTTCATGCGGCGGAGCCTATCCGGGCCGCCGCAGGGGGTTCGCGGCTTCCTGCCCCAGCCTTGGGCCGAGGAGCGCGATCACGAGAGCCGCTCCGCCGATCAGGCCGAGGGCGCCGGTGAGGCCGACGCCGCCTGCGAGGAACCCGATCGCGGGTCCGTTCACCAGGCTTCCGGCGTAGCCCGCGGTCGCGACCGCGGCGATGCCTGCGCCGGACGCGACCCCGGTCGCCGTCCCGCCGACGCGGAGCAGGGCAGGAACGAGCGGCGCGGCGGCGGCCCCGATGCAGGCGAGCCCGACGAAGGCGGGCACAGGCGAGCGCGTCGCCAGGGCGAGCACGAGACCTGTGCAGGTGAGCCCACCGCTGCGAACGGACAGTCCGCCGATCCCCCAGTGCTCGAGCAGCCTGTCGCCGACGAGCCGGGCGAGCGCCATCGAGAGCGAGAAGGTCGCGAGTCCTGCCGCACCGACCGCCGCGCTCGTGCCGACCGGCCCCGTGAGGAAGATCGCGGCCCAGCTGATCGTCGCGGCCTCGACGAAGAACGCGCAGAACATGAGCAGAGCCGGCAACGCCAGCGGCCCGCGAGGGAGCGCAAAGCGGGCGGTGCCGAGCGTGGCGCTCGTCTCGGCAAGCAGCGACGGTGCGATCACGACGAGCGTGACGACGGCCGCCGCAGCCACGACGGGGAACTGGACGCGCAAGCCGACCTGCGCGGCGGCTGCACCGGCCGCGATGCCCGAGCCGGCCAGCAGGCCGAAGCTCCAGGCGCCGTGCAGGCCCGACAGGATCCGCCGCCCCAGCGCCTGCTCGATCGCCACTCCGTGCGCGTTCGCCGCCACGTCGACGGTGCCCCAGCCCGCGCCGATCAGGCAGGCGACGGGCAGGAGCGTCGCGTACGAGGGCACGAACGCCGCGGCGCTGATGCCCGCCGCGGCGCAGAGCAACCCGGCCGCGCTCGGTCCCCGGCTGCCGAGGCGTGCCGTGAGCCAGCCGGCGAGCGGCAGGACCGCAGTGGTCGCCAGGGTCACGGCGAAGATGACGACGCCGAGCTCGCCGCTGTCGAGGCCGAGCCGGTCGCGCAGCGCCGGCAGCCGCGCGTCCCAGTTTCCGCCCAACGCCCCGAAGAGGACGAAGATCGCGGCGAGCGCGACGTACGCGCGGCGCAGTCTCGGTTCTCTCGTCACCAGGGGAGCGTAGGGTCGCCCCGCAGGCGACTGGACTATCCTGCGCGCCGAGTGAGCCCTTCTCCATTCAGTCGCCTCCCCGATTCCTGGCGGAAGCTCGTCGACTGGATCGTCACGCTCGCGGTCGCGATCGGCTTCGTGCTCGCCTTCGAAGCCGAGGTCGCGAAGCCGTACCGCATCCCGTCGGCGTCGATGGAGAAGACGCTTCACTGTGCGCGCCCCGCCAGCGGGTGCACCGGCTCGACCAGCGACCGCGTGCTCGTCAACCGGCTCGCCTACGACTTCGGCAGCCCGCAGCGAGGCCAGATCGTCGTCTTCACCGCTCCGCCGAAGGCGAACCTCTGCGGCGGCAGCGACGCCGGCACCACGTTCGTCAAACGGCTGATCGGCCTGCCGGACGAAACCGTGAGGGAGGACCACCGCGGCTTCATCTGGATCCGCCGCCCGGGCGCCAGCCGGTGGACGAGGCTGAACGAGCCGTACGTCCCGGCCGGCACGAGGCGGGGCGACAGGTCGAACTTCGGCCGCAGCTGGCACGTGCCGAGCGGCGAGTACTTCATGCTCGGCGACAACCGGCCGAACTCCTGCGACTCGCGGCGCTGGGGGTCCGTGCCGCGGAACAACCTGATCGGGCCGGTGATCTTCACGTATTGGCCGCCCGACCGGATCTCGTACCACCAGGGCGCCTGGTAGGAGCGCCACGCTTCGCGTCCGGAAGCCGTCGGCCGCGGAGGTCGACCGCCTGCTCGCGGAAGCGAGGACGGCGGAGCCGACGTACACCGAGGTCGGAGCGACGCGGAACGCACAGCTGCCGGCCGGCTACCGCCACGACCGCTACGAGCGCCGGCTCGGACGCGGAGACGCGGCATTCGCCCGCGCCGTGAGCGCGCTGCGCGCCTGGGAGGCACAGAGCGGGGCGGGCGCTCGCGTCTTCCCTCCCGGCGCCGCCGTCGAGGACGACGGCACCGTCGTCCTCGTGATCCGCGTCGGCGGCCTCTGGGCGAGCCTGCCCTGCCGCGTCGTCTACACCTACGAGACGCGCGACGCGTTCGCCTTCGCGTACGGGACGCTGCCCAGCCACCCCGAGACCGGCGAGGTCGCGTTCGGGATCCAGCGCGACAGCGACACGAACGAGGTCGTGTTTCGGATCGTCTCGTTCTCGCGCACGGTCGATTTGCTGGGGCGGCTGGCGTCGCCGATCACGCGCCTGATCCAGGTCCGGGTGACGGAGAAGTACCTCGGCGTGATCGCGCAGGCGGCCGCGGGCGATGCCTAGACGCGTTCGATCACGGCGGCGATGGCCTGGCCGAAGCCGATGCACATCGTCGCGAGCCCGTAGCGGGCGTTGCGGCGCTCGAGCTCCGAGACGAGCGTCGCGGTGATCCGCGCGCCGGTCGCGCCGAGGGGGTGGCCGAGCGAGATGCCGCCGCCGTTCGGGTTCACGTCGCCGGCCTCGTAGCGCTCCTGCAGCCCGGTGTCGGCAACGAACTGCGAGACGACCGACGCGAACGCCTCGTTCACCTCGACCACGTCGATCTCGTCCCAGGTGAGGCCGGCCTTCGCGAGCGCCTTGGCCGACGCCTCGGGGTTGCCGTGCAGCATCAGGTGCGGGTCGACGCCGACCACGCCGAAGGAGACGAACCGCGCACGCGGCTCGAGGCCGAGCTCCGACACCTTCGCCTCGGACGCGACGAGCACCGCCGCCGAGCCGTCGACGATCTGGGACGAGTTCCCGGCCGTCACGACTCCGTCGGGGATGAAGGCCGGCTGCAGCGACGCCATCTTCTCGAGCGTCGTCTCGCGCCGGACCGCTTCGTCCACGGCGAAGCGGACGCGGGTCAGCGTGGGCGCTCCTCCGGACTCGTCCGGATCGGGCACGTCCAGCTCGATCGGGACGATCTCCCGGTCGAAGCGGCCCTCGTCGATCGCGCGCGCGGCGCGCCGGTGCGACTCGAACGAGATCCGGTCGAGCTCCTCGCGGCTCAGTCCCCACTGCTTGGCGATCTCCTCGGCCGAGATCCCCTGCATCACGATTTCGTGGCGTTCCCAGACGAGCGGCGACATCGAGCCGTTGTTCGACCCCATCGGGACGCGCGACATCATCTCGACGCCGCCCGAGACGACGAGGTCGAGCTGCTCGGACCAGACCGCTGCGGCCGCGTTGAAGTTCGTCTGCATCGACGAACCGCACTGACGATCGACCGTCGTGCCTGCGACGGAGACGGGCCAGCCGGCCGTCAGCGCCACGTTGCGGCCGATGTTCCAGGCCTGCTCGTCGACCTGCGTCACGCAGCCCCACTGCACGTCCTCGACCTGCGCGGGGTCGACACCGTTCCGCGCGACGAGCGCGTTCACGACCTGGGCGGAGAGCTCGTCGCCGCGAATATGCGACAGCGTCCCGTTCTTCTTGCCGATCGGGCTGCGGACCGCATCGACGATCATTGCGCCTGTCCGCTCCATGCAACAGACTGTACCGCGGCCGATGTTGAGGAAGGACGCGAAGATCGAGCTTCTGAAGCGGGTCCCGCTGTTCGAGCGCTGCTCGAAGAAGGAGCTCGCGCAGATCGCCGCGCTCGCCGACGAGCTCGACCTGCCCAGCGCGCGCGACCTCACCCGCGAAGGCGCCGCCGGCTGGGAGTTCATCGTCCTCGTCGAGGGCGAGGCGGACGTTCGCAGCAAGGGCCGCAAGGTCAACGAGCTCGGCCCCGGGGACTTCGTCGGCGAGATCTCCCTCGTCACGGGCCGCCCGAGGACGGCGACGGTGCGGACGCGGGGCCCGGCGCGCATCCTCGTGCTCGCCGCGACCGGATTTCGGACGTTGATGCAGGACGTCCCGTCGATCCAGGACAAGATCCTCGCCGCGGTCACCGCGCGGCTGCCCGACGACTAACTCGGGTTCCGGTACGGGACGTGCGGCTCGCGGACGTGCGCGAGGTACGTCGGCGCCGCGAGCTCGAGCACCAGCCGCTTGCCGGGCGTGTCGGCCTGCCCGAGCTCCCTGAACGTGTGGCCGACGTCGCCGCCGAGCACGATCGGCCCCTCGTCGGTCTCGACGACGACGATCTGGTGGCCGCGGGTCTCGCCGGGCGCCGGCACGAGCCGGATTCCGGGCAGGATCTCGACCTCGCCGTCGTGCTCGACGTAGTTCGCGGCGGGGAAGTCGATCCACTCGCGGACCGTGTAGTCGTCCTGCATCCTGGCGTCCTCGAGCTCGATCCGCTGCACGTGGATCGGGATGCCGGGGAAGAGCCGGTTGGGCGCCGTGGTGGTCGAAGTGCAGGTGCGTGATGACCACGTGCACAACCCGCTGCACGATCTCGTCCGGCAGCGGATGCAGTGTCGGCTGGAACGCCTCGTCGAGCTCCGGCGTCGACTCGATCATCCCGGTGTCGACGAGGACGAGGCCGTCCGGATGCTCGATCGTGTGCGAGAGGCACGGCCAGGTGGCGCCGTCGACCACGAGCTCGCACGTCAGGTGGATCCCGATATCGTCACGCGTGAGCACCGGCACCGATCCTATGGCGACGACGACCGACACACACAAGCTTCTGCTCGACGGAGAATGGATCGAGACCGGCGAGTCTCTCGAGGTTCGCTCGCCCTATTCCGGCGACGTCGTCGGCCGGATCGCGAAGGCCGGTGCCGACGAGGCGCGCCGCGCCGTCGCTGCGGCCGCGCGCGCGCTCGAGTCGCCGCTGCCCGCGCACGAGCGGGCCGCGATCCTCGACCGCGTCGCCGGTCTCCTGCGCGACCGGCACGAGGACATGGCGCAGACGATCTGTGCCGAGGCGGGCAAGCCGATCAAGACCGCGCGCGTCGAGGCTTCGCGGGCGGTCTCGACCTACACGTTCGCCGCCGTCGAGGCGCGGAAGCTCGCGGGCGACGTGGTGCCGATGGGAGCCTCGGAGGCCGGCGCGGGCAAGATCGCCTTCACGCTGCGCCGGCCCGTCGGGATCGTCGGCGCGATCTCGCCGTTCAATTTCCCGTGCAACCTCGTGGCCCACAAGCTCGCCCCCGCGCTCGCGGCGGGTTGCCCCGTCGTCCTCAAGCCGGCGAGCCAGACGCCGCTGTCCGCGCTGCTCCTCGCCGAGCTCGAGCAGGAAGCAGGCCTACCGGCGGGGTGGCTCAACGTCCTCGTCGGGCCGTCGAGCGAGATCGGCGACGTGCTCGTCGAGGACGAACGCGTGCGAATGATCACGTTCACCGGCTCGAGCGGAGTCGGCTGGGGCATCGCCGAACGCGCCGCGAAGAAGCGCGTGCGGCTGGAGCTCGGCAACTCGACGCCGGTGATCGTGGCGGCCGACGCGGATCTCGACCTGGCCGCGACCAAGCTCGCGGCGAATGCCTTCTCCTTCGCGGGCCAGAGCTGCATCTCCGTCCAGCGGATCTACGTCGAACGGCCCGCGCTCGACGGGTTCCTCGAGCGTTTCATCCCGAAGGTCGACGCGCTCGTCGTGGGCGACCCGGCCGACGAGGCGACCGACGTCGGGCCGGTGATCGACGAGGATTCGCGCACCCGCATCGCTGCGTGGGTCGAGGAGGCCCAGGCGGACGGTGCGAAGCTCCTGGCGGGGTCGACCGATGCCGATCCTCTCGGCCCCCTCGTCCTGGCCGAGGCGCCCGAGACGGCCCACGTCGTCTGCGACGAGGTCTTCGGCCCGGTCTGCGTGGTCAACGCCGTCGACTCGCTCGACGAGGCGTTCGCGCGTGCGAACGGCACCGAGTTCGGACTGCAGGCCGGCATCTTCACGGGCTCGATCACGACGGCCCTTGCGGCGGCCGAGGCGCTCGACTTCGGCGGCGTCACGGTCAACGAGGCTCCCACCTTCCGCGCCGACCAGATGCCCTATGGCGGCGTCAAGGGCTCGGGCAATACGAAGGAAGGGCCGGCCTACACGATCCGCGAGATGACCGAAGAGCGGCTCGTCGTGCTGCAGGCCTGACGTTTCCCGTTTCGGGCGTGCGGGGACGCGATCCCTGTGATCGGTCTAGGCATCGCCTTCATCCTGGTCGGGATCGTGTTCCTGTTCATCGTCCCGTGGGTCGGGATCCCGATCGGCATCGTCGGACTCGTGCTCGCGATCCTCTGGGTGGCGGGTTTCGGGCGCCGCGCCGTGAAGGGCGACGGCGAGGTAGAGCGGCACCGCGCTTGAGCCTCCCGGCGTTTGCAACGGCGGCAACGAAGCGGCGGACTTTGTGACGGCGCCGTTACCATGTAGGATCGAGTGGCGCGCACAGGGGATGCACGCCGGAATCTGGCTTCTGACAGGGCCTTGCGGGGTCTGAGACGGGGAGACAAGCGCTCGTGATCGAAGAGAGAACCGCCCAGCTGCAGCAATGTATGTATCAATACTCACGGGCCATTTACCGGTCCGTGAAGGACATGATCGATCCCTACGCCGACCGCGAGACGCAGCTCGAATCGCGCCGTGGAGTGCTCATCGCCTGTGAACAGACGATGGAGCGGCTGGCCAGCGATCCCCTCTACTTCGCGAAGCCGGAGCGGGCGCTGTTCCAGGACATCCGGCGCTTTTTCCCCATCACCGCGCAGGCGCAGGTCGCGTGGGCGGTCGACCAGGGCGTGAAGGCCGCGGTGGACTTCATCGAGGAGCAGATCGAGTCGGGACTGCTCGACGGCGGGGTCGCCCGCTGCCGGGCGACGACGCGCAAGGGCAAGCCCTGCCAGCGCACGCCGCTGCCGGAGCGCGACTACTGCCCCTCGCACCAGCACCTCGAGACCAAAGCCGCGGCGTAGCCGCTCTCTCCACAGCCTTTCCACACGAGCGATCCACAGGCGCTCGGCGATAGGGTCTGGCGGGGTGTCACACGACACGGACAAGCTGATCCGGCAGCTCTCGCTCGTCGCCTTCCTGATGGCGGAGCGGCGGGCGATCACCGCACGCGACGTGAAGTCGAACGTCGAGGGCTACTCCGAGATGTCGGACGAAGCCTTCGCGCGCCGGTTCTACTCCGACCGTGCCGAGCTGCTCTCGCTCGGCGTGCCGCTCCAGTCGCAGCGCGACGAGTTCACCGGCGAGGAGCTCTACACGCTGCGCTCGGAGCAGTACTTCCTGCCGAAGCTCGAGCTCGAGGACGAGGAGCTCGCGGCGCTCCAGACCGCCTTCTACCTCCTCGAGGGGAAGTTCGCGTACGCCGAGCCGCTGCGCCTCGCCCTGCAGAACCTCGCGCTCGGGCGGCCGGGCTTCAGCGAGGCGCGGACCGCGACCGCGAGTCGCGTCGAGGTCTTGGATCCGGACTATTCGCCCGAGACGCCGGGCCGGCTGGCGAAGCTCGAGAACGCGATCTCGAAGCAGCGGACGGTGCGCCTCGACTACTGGTCGATCTCCCGGGACGAGGAGAGCGAACGGACGCTCAACCCCTACGCCCTGATCAACGACAACGGGCTCTGGTACGTCGTCGGGCACGATCTCGACCGCGAGGACATTCGCACGTTCCGCGTCTCGCGGATCCGGGGCGAGATCAAGTTCGCGACGCGCCGCGAGCGCGACTTCCGCGCGCCCGTCGACTTCGACGTCGAGGTCTACCGCGGCCGGCCGCCGTGGCAGATCGGGGATGCGGTGGGCACGGCGCGGATCGAGGTACGCGGCGACACCGCCTGGTGGGTGAAGCGCGCCTACGGCGCGACCGGACGGCTCGAGGACGGCATCTTCGTGACGGAGTACTCCTCGATCTCACAGCTCGCATCGTGGGTGTTGCGGCAGAACGGCCGCGCGGTGCCGCTCGAGCCCGCGGCGTTGCGACGAGACGTCGCGGCGGCGTTGCGGCGCGTGCGCGAGCGCCACGAGGGCGAGGCTCCGAAGCCCGCGCGCGAGACTCCGGCGCCCGACGGCGACGGCGCCGTGGAGCGCCCGGCCGGGCCGGTCGTTCCCGAGCGGTTCGCCGTCCTGCAGGCCCTGCTCGCCTACCTTCTCGCGGCGTGCGGCGAGGAGCGAGACGCCGAGATTCCCGCCGCCGAGCTGCTCGAGAGCTTCCCCTCGATCCCCGCCGACGAGATCGAGGAGCACCTCTCGCTGCTCAACCTCGTCAACTTCGGCGGCGGCTGCTACACGGTCTACGCCGAGCTCCGGGACGGTTCCGTGCACGTCGACAAGGAGCTCTGGGGCGACACGTTCCGCGCCGCGCCGCGCCTGACGCCGCTCGAGGCGCGCGCGATCAGGCTCGCTCTCGAGTACGTCGGCCCGATGATCGCCGCCGACGCGCACACGCCTCTCTCGCGCGTGCGCAAGAAGCTCGAGGAGACGTTCGGGCAGTTCGAGCTCGCCCGCACACCCGAGCCGAACGTCGCCACCGAGGAGGTCGACCTCGTCTCGAGGCTCGCCCGAGGCATGCGCGAGCGGAAGCTCGTCGAGATCGAATACCAGAAGGAGATCGACTCGGAGCCTTCGACGCGGCTCGTCGAGCCCTACTCCCTCGAGCGGCAGCTGCCCAACTGGTACGTCCACACGTGGGACCGGACGAGCAACGGCGCACGCTCGTTCCGGCTCGACCGGATGCGCAGCGCGAAGCTGACCCGCGAGCGGTTCGAGGCGCGCGAGGGGTTCGAGCCGACGCGGCTCCGCGACGCGCGCACGGCGAAGGTGCTCTACGACGAGTCGATCGCCCGCTGGGCGATCGAGCGCGGAGCGCGACCGCTCGCCGACGGGAGCGCCGTCCGCGACCTGCCGGTCGGCAGCGACGAGTGGCTCGAGAGCGAGGTCCTCTCCCTCCGCGGCGAAGCCGTGCTCCTCGAGCCCGACGAGCTGCGGCACTCGATCGCAGCGCGCGCCAGGACGCTGGCCAAGGAGCTGGGCGTCGAGCGCATGCGCGCCCCCGCCTAGCCCGGCACGAGAGCAGTCGCCTGGCCGGCGTTCCGGAATGGCCCTGAGACACCGCGCCGCCCGGAGTCCGGATCTATCGTGAGCGCCGTGGCAAAGCGGTCGTCAAAACACTCCGCGCCGAAAGCCAGTGCGTCACCCGGCGCGGGCTACGTCTTCATCGGTCTCGCGGTCGTGGTCGCTGCCCTGGGCGCTTTTGTCCCTCACGCGAGTCGTTGGGTGGTCACGGCAGTCCTTGCGTGGGCGGGTCTGACGCTGGTCGGCCGGGCACGCGGGTGGAAGATCAAACGGCGGAGACACACGATCTCTGAACCGACGCGGTCACGCGTTCGTCCCTTGAAGCCGGGCGAGACCTACCAGGACGCGGTCAAGCTCGCGCTCGTTCCGAACGTACCGCTGGCCGAGGTCTGGTGCCAGCGGCTGCGCCAGAACGGCATCGAGGCGTTCTACAAAGGCGCGTCACCGTTCGGGGCGCAAGGGGTTGGAATCGCCGACCTGAACCCGGCCCTTCCAGCCGAACTCTGGGTCGGCGAGGATGATGCCGCGCGGGCCATTCAGCTATTTCCCGAGCTGCGCTGAGACTCGAGAGATCGGTCACTCCCCTGGCCAGTGCTCCGGAATGACCCTGAGAGCAGACCCAGCCGCCACGCGACGACGCCCAGGCCCATGGGTCGAACGCCTATCCGGCATTGGGAAGGTGGCCCAAGTACGGCATCAAGAACAGGAACACGCCAAACGCGACCACCGTGAGCAGGATGACGCGGGCGGGGCGCGGCATGCTCGTTCGGACTCTATCGCTGAGCGACGGGCCGCTCGCCTTCAAGCGTCCTATCGCCCGACGGGGAGCGTGAGCGTGAACGTGGAACCGGCATCCGTGGCCGAGGCCACGTCGAGTGAGCCGCCGTGCGCCTCCGCGATCGAGCGCGCGATGAAGAGACCGAGCCCCGTGCCGGGTTTCGACGCGCCCGCCACGTCGACTCGCCCGAACTTCTCGAAGATGCGCGCCTGCTGGTCGCGCGGGATCCCGGGGCCGGCGTCGCGCACCGCGATCTTCACGGCGCCGTTCGCCGCCGCGGCCGAGACGCGCACCTCCCCGCCCTCCGGCGAATACTTGACCGCGTTCTCGATCAGGTTCCCGAGCACCTGCCGGAGCCGTGCGCGGTCGCCGCGAATCGTCGGCAACGCTCCGTGCACGGAGGCGACGACGGGCACGTCCTGCTGCGCGAGGGTGGCGGTGTCGATGGCCTCGTGGACGACGCGACCGAGGTCCACCTCCTCGAAGCGGTAGCTGAAGGTCCCCGCCTCGATGCGGGACGTGTCGAGCACGTCGCCGACGAGCTCCGCGAGCCGCGCCGTCTCGTCGCCGATCAGCGCGAGAAACGACTCCCGCTGCGCCGCCGTCAGCATCCGCCAGCGGTCCTCCAGCGTCCGTGCCGCCCCGATGACCGCGGCCATCGGGCTCCGCAGCTCGTGGGAGACGAGCGACACGAAGTCGGCCCGCAGCTGCGACAGGCGCGCCAGCTCCTCGACCCGCCGCCGCTCGGCTTCGTAGGCGCGGATGTTCTGCACCGCCGTCGCAACGAGGCGACCGAGGAGCGCGACGAGCTCGATCTCGTCCTCGCTGAACGCGTCGGGGCGGCCGCGCGAGAGGGAGAGCATTCCGATCGTCCGCGCGCCGAGCAGCAGAGGCGACACGAGCTCGCTACGCAGGCCGAGCGCGAGGAGCTGCTCGTCCGCGGGGTACTCGCGTGCGGTGAGGTCGCGGCGCACGAGCATCTTCCCGTCGAGCACCCGTTCCAGCAGCGAGCCCTCGATGGGGTCGCTGTTGCCGGGCGGGAAGATCTCGCCGGCGCCGCTGCCGGCCGTCGCCATCGTGGTCGCGGTCTCCCCCTCCACGAGCACGATTGCCGTCCGCTCGAACGGGACGAGACCCCGCAGCTCGCGGATGAACGCGCCGAACGCCTCGTCGAGCTCGAGCGAGGAGCCGAGCGCCCGCGCGCAGCGGTTCGCGGTCTCGAGGACGTCGACGCGATGCCCGAGCTCGTCCCGCAGCCGCTCGGCCTCGGCCGCCCGCGCCTCGACACGGCTCCGCTCGGCGGTGATCGTGTCCCGTAGGCGGCCGATGACGACGCCCGAGAGCACGCCGACGAGCACCCGGGCGAACGCCGTCTTCCATTGCAGGCCCGGCCCGAGGTCGTCGATCACGATCGTCGCGCCGGTCATCACCGCTCCCGCGACGAGACCGCCGACGAGGCCGAAGCGCAACGCCGCAGCGGCGACGGGGATCAGGTAGAGGGCTCGCCACGGCTCGCCGGTCTGGTACGAGAAGACGGCGACGAACCCGATCGCGGCCGCCGCGTCGAGGGCGAGCAGCAGCACGCGCGCCCGGACGCGTGCCACCCTCCCCAGTTCGACGACCGAGAGGAACCCGGAGAAGACGGTGACGGCGGCGAAGAACCCCACGACCGCCCAGGCCCACGCCGTGTACGACGGCGGAAAGTTCGTGACGCCGACGGCAACCGCCGCCGCGACCACCAGGGCCCCGCGCAGGAGGACGAGCCAGCGGCCGGGACGATCAAGCATCGCGCTCCTCCAGCCGGGCGAGCGCCCACGCCGCGACCTCGCGCGTGGCCTCGTCCGGATCGTCGAGCAAATCCGTCACGGCGTCCCGTTCGCCGTCTCCACCCACGTTGCCTGCCGCGACGAGCGCGTTCAGCCGTAACCGGCGGCCGTCGTTTCGCGGCACGTACAGCCGCTCGAAGCGGCGCCTCAGCTCGTCCGGATCGCTGCGCAGCCAGTCGACGAGGGAGACGTGCGGAGTCGCGTCGTCGGGCAGGCTCTCGCCTGCACGGCGCTTCTCGACCCCGCGGTTCCACGGGCAGACGTCCTGGCAGATGTCGCAGCCGTACACCTGCGCACCGAGCTCGCGGCGGTACTCGACCGGCGGCGGCCGCGTCGCCTGCGTCCAGTAGGAAAGACAGCGTGTCGAGTCGAGCGTCCCCGGCTCGTCGAGCGCGCCCGTCGGGCACGCGTCGATGCAGAGCCTGCACTCGCCGCAGTCGAGATCGAGCGGCGGCGTCGGCTCGAGCTCAACGTCGGTGACGAGCGTGCCGAGCACGACCCAGGAGCCGTGCCTGCGCGTGATCAGGAGCGTGTTCTTGCCGTAGAACCCGACGCCGCTCCGCGCGGCCGCCTCGCGGTCGACGTGCTGGTTCGCGTCGACGAGCACGCGGTACGCACCGCCGAGCCTCCGGCCGAGCACGTCGAGCCTGTTCCGGAGCTCGGCGTAGGCGTCGAACCAGGTGTAGCGCGGCAGGCGCCCATGGCCTCGCGGGCGCTCCGGCTCGGGCAGCCAGTAGCACAGCGCAGCCGAGATCACAGTGCGGGCGCCGGGCAGGAGCGTCTCGGGATGGCACGACTCCTCCGGCCGCGCCATCGTGAAGCGCATGTCCGCGAACAGCCCGCGCTCGCGCCGTTCCCGGATGTGGCGCTCGGTCGCCGCGTACGGCTCGGCCGGCGCGGCGCCGACGGCGTCCAGCCCGAGCTCGTGCGCGAGAGCGTCGAGTTCCCCTGGGGTCACGCGGATAGTCTGCCGCGGTGCGCGCGGTTCGGATCCACGAGGACGGCGGCCCCGAGGTGCTCGTCCTCGAGGAGGCGCCCGATCCGGAGCCCGGCCCGGGCGAGGTGCTCGTCCGCCTGCACGCCTCGGCGCTGAACCATCTCGACGTCTGGATCCGCAAAGGGCTTCCGTCGGTGCCGAAGCCGCGCATCCTCGGCGCCGACGGAGCGGGCGTGGTCGAGTCGCTCGGCGACGGAGTGACCGGCTTCGAGCCCGGCGAGCGCGTGGTGCTCAATCCGGGGATCGAGGCCGGCGGCGGACGGATCCACGTCATCGGCGAGCACGGCGACGGCACGAACGCCGAGCTGATCGCGGTGCCGGCGACGAACGTGCACCCGATTCCCGACGGCTTGAGCTACGAGGAAGCGGCGGCCTTCCCGCTCGTGTTCGAGACGGCCTACCGGATGCTCGTGACGCGGGCGGGCCTGCGCGAGGGCGAGTGGGTGCTCGCGTGGGGGATCGGCGGCGGCGTCTCGACGGCGGCGCTCGCGATCGCGAAGGCCGTCGACGCACGCGTCCTCGTGACGTCGTCCAGCGAGACAAAGCTCGACCGAGCGCGAGAGCTCGGAGCGGATGCGACGGTGAACCACGTGACCGGCGACGTGAAAGCGGCGGTGCAGGAGGCGACCGGCGGTCACGGCGTCGACGTCGTGGTCGAGAGCGTCGGCGAAGCGACGTGGGCGACCTCGCTCCAGGTCGCGGCGCCGGGCGGCCGGATCGCCGTCTGCGGCGCGACGAGCGGGCCGAACCCTCCCGCGGCGCTGCATCGTGTCTGGTGGAAGCAGCTCACGATCCTCGGCTCCACGATGGGAACGGGCGAGGACTTCGCCGGCGCCTACGAGCTCGTGGCGAGCGGGCGTGCGCTGCCGGTGGTGGACTCGGTGCTGCCGCTCGAGGAGATCCGGACCGCGCACGAGCGGCTCGAGGCCGGCGAGCAGCTCGGCAAGATCGTCCTCACGCTCTGATGCCGTTCCAGAACCGCGTCACGCCGCTGGGCGAGCTGGTCGCGACGCCCGAGCGCGGCCTCGTCTACGGCAACCGCGGCCGCCTGCACGACGAGCACGGAGTCATCCGGCGGCAGTGGCAGCTGCAGCGGTGGATCTCGTGCCGCCTCGAGTTCCGCGGCCGCTACCGCACCGGCGGGCCGATGGCGCCGGATCGCTACACGGGCCTCTTCTTCCTCGACGACGCGACGGCGCTCGCCGCCGGGCACCGACCGTGTGCCGAGTGCCGGAACGCGGACTACCGCGGCTTCCTCGCCCTGACAGGCGCGTCCGGAGCCGGCGAGCTCGACGGCCGGCTGCACGGCGAGCGGCTCGGCCCGAAGCCCCAGCGCGACGTCGCCTCCCTTCCGGACGGCGCGTTCGTCCTCGTGGACGACGAGCCGTGGCTCGTCCTGGGCGGCGAGCTCCTGCGCTGGACTCCGGCGGGGTATGCCGACCGCCGGCCGGCGAGCGGCCGAGCGCCGCTCCTCACGCCAGCGACGAGCGTGCGCGTCCTCCAGTCGGGCTGGCGCGGGAGCGAGCCGTTCGTCCATCCGTCCTGCGGCTAACGTTCGGTGCATGTGCCGAAACATCAAGACACTCCACAACTTCGAGCCTCCGGCGACCGACGACGAGATTCGCGCCGCGGCGCTGCAGTACGTGCGGAAGATCAGCGGCGCCACGAAGCCGTCCAAGGCGAACGAGGCCGCGTTTGAGCGTGCGGTCGAGGAGGTCACGGCGTCGTCGATGCGGTTGCTCCACTCGCTCGTGACGTCGGCGCCGCCGCGGAACCGCGAGGTCGAGGCGGAACGAGCGCGGCAACGGGCGCGCAAGCGCTTTCCCGCGGTAGCGGCCTAGCTCACCGCGGGCTCAGCCGAAGCCGAGGATGAACTTCGCGTCTTCGGACATCTTGTCCGGCGTCCACGGCGGGTCGAAGGTGAGCTCGAGCTCGACGTTCTCGATCCCGTCGACCTGGCGCGCGGCGCCCTCGATGTCCTGGGCGATGAGCGGGCCCGCCGGGCAGCCCATCGAGGTCAAGCTGTACGTGATCTTCGCCGTCGAGCTCTCGACCTCCACCTCGTAGAGGAGTCCGAGGTCGACGATGTCCATCCCGAGCTCTGGATCCTCGACCGTGCGGAGAATCTCCAGCACCTCTTCGCGCGTCGCCATGAAACCAGTGTAGAGGCGCGTACGATGGTGACGTGCTCGGCTCCGTCGGCACCGTCGGTATGACCGTCCTGCTCCTGCTCGCGGCGATCGGGCCGGTCGTCTTCATGGCCTGGTTCGCGTGGTGGTTCCTGCGCGCCGGCAAGCGCTACGACGAGGAAGAGCGGGCGGCGGGGCGTCGCCCGCCGCCCGGCTACTGAGCTCCCCCGCTACGCGGCGGGAGCGATGTTCTGGTTGACCCGAAAGACGTTCTCCGGGTCGTACTGCGCCTTGATCCGCGCGAGCCGGTCGTAGTTCGCGCCGTACATCCCGCGCACGCGGTCCGGCTCGTCCATCGCGAAGTTCGAGTAGCCGCCCGCGAGGCAGTACGGCTTGAGCGCGTCGGAGTACGACCGCGCCCACTCGCTGATCGCGTCGGCGTTCGCCGGGTCGGGATCGACGCCGGCGACGACCTGCCCCCACTTCGCGTGGCGGTAGCCCCACGCCGTCTCGTCGTTGCCGAAGCGGGACGCGGCTCCGTCGATCGAGTAGAGGTGCATCGTCGACTTCCACGTCGGCACGCTCTCGTGGAACCGGAGGTGGACGTCGATCGCGTCGTCCGAGATCTCCTCGACGAACTCGCCGCGCCAGTACCACTGGTCGCCGGCCGAGTAAACGCCGTCGAAGGCCGTGTTCCAGACCGGCACGGGCATCGGCCCGACGCCGTCGAGCAGCGGCGTGCCCAACGAGCGCGCCTCGCGCAACGCGTCGGACTCCTCCTCGCCGACCTGGGTGAGCACGACCGCCGCCGTCTTGCGCAGGTGCAGCTCCTCGGGGAACGGCGGTCCCGGCGGCACGGAGACGAGCCCGTACCAGATGCCGAGCTCGTCGGGCTGCGCGGGCACGAAGTCGCGATACCAGCGGAGCACGTCCGCGGCGTCGTCGATGTCGTAGAGCACCGGGCCGGCCAGCACCGTGGTCGCGGGATGGCACCGGAACGTGAACTCCGTCACGACGCCGAAGTTGCCGCCGCCCCCACGGAGCGCCCAATAGAGATCCGGCTCGCGATCGGCGTCCGTCTGGACGATCGAGCCGTCGGCGAGCACGACGGTCGCCGCGACGAGGTTGTCGATCGTCAGGCCCATCGAGCGGGAGAAGTGCCCGATGCCGCCGCCGAGCGTGAGCCCGCCTACGCCGGTCGTGCCGATGATCCCGACGGGGACGGTGAGCCCGTACTGGTGCGTCGTGTCGAGCAGGTCCTTCAAGAGGGCGCCGCCGCCGACGCGCGCCAGGCCCTCGTCGACCGTAACCTGGTTCATCTGGGACAGATCGATCACGAGACCGTCGTCGACGGAGCCCAGGCCGCCACCGTTGTGCCCGCCGCCGCGAATCGCGATCCGCAGCCCTCGCTCGCGGCCGTAACCGATCGCCGCGGCCACGTCTGCTTCGTCGACGCAGTACACGATCGCCGCCGGACGCTTGTCGATCATCGCGTTGAAGAGCGCGCGGGACTCGTCGTAGTCGGACGAGTCCGTGTCGACCACGCGGCCCCTCACGGCCGACGCCAGGCCCTCGACCGAAACAGCCATCTCTCTACCCTCCCGAGTCGTTTGCGGCGATGCTACGCCGCCCATGTGCGAAATGGAACCACTTGCCTACTAGACGCCGGGGAGACGCACTTCTTCCCGCCGTTCCCGGGCGAAGAAGTGGATGCCGTCGACGAACCGCACCCAGTTGCAGCGGGTGCACATGACGAGCGAATGGGTGCGGGCGCTGTCGGCGAGAAAACGCACGCCGCGCAGCAGATCGCCGTTCGAGACGCCCGTGGCGGCGACGATCACCTCGCCGGGCGCGAGATCCTCCGTGCGGAAGACGCGCTCGTAGTCGTGAATCCCGGCTTCGCGAAGCTCGTCGATCTCGCGGCGCGACGTGGGCCAGAACTGCGCTTGGAGCTCGCCGCCGAGGCAGCGCAGGGCGGCGGCCGAGAGCACCGCCTGTCGTGTGCCGCCGATCCCGATCGCAAGGTGGTCGTTCGTGCCGCGGATCGCGGCCGAGATCGCCGCGGTCACGTCGCCGTCCTGGATCAGCTTGATGCGCGCCCCCGAGTTGCGGATCTCCTCGATCAGGTCGTGATGTCGCGGGCGGTCGAGGACGATCGTCGTGACGTCGTTGACGCGTCGCCCGAAGGCCTCGGCGATGGCTTCGACGTTATCGCCCACGGGACGCAGCAGGTCGATGGCGCCGCGCGCGCGCGGGCCGACCGCCATCTTCCGCATGTAGATGTCGGGCAGCGTGGTGAAGCGGCCCGGATCGCCGACGGCGACCATCGACATCGCCCCGTTACCGCCGCGCGCGACGACGCCGCGGCCCTCGAGCGGGTCGAGCGCGAGGTCGACCTCCTTCCCGCCGGCTCCGACGATGGCCCCGGGAGTGAGGCCGCCGGAGTCGTCGAGCGAGCCGAAGACGACTCGGCCGCTGAGCGGGAGGACGTCGAGCGTCGCCCGCATCCCGGTCGCGGCGGACTCCTCGGCCGCGTCCTCGTCGGCACGTCCGAGCCAGCGGGCCGACGCGAGCGCGGCCCGCTCGGTCGCCCGCAGGTAGGACTGGCACTGGCACGGCAGCTCCTCCTCGGCGGCGTACTCGACGGTCTCGCTCACCGCGTCACCGTACGACTTTGCTCGGCGGCGTCGAGGACGAGATCCGCGACCGTCCGTGCGGCCTTGTCCGCGTTCTCGTTCTCGATCACGGGTACGCCCGCGCGCCGCGCCCGCCCGACGATGTCCTCCTGCAACCGCCGGATGTCGTCGAAACGCTCGAGGTAGCGCGACTCGGGCCGCTCCGAGCCCTCGTCGCGGAAGTGGAAGTGTCGGAGGTGCTCTTCCGCGTCGTTGATCGAGAGGACGACGAACACCGAGACCGCAAGCTCCGGCCGCGGCAACTCCACCATCCCGGGAACGAGGTGGACGCCCTCGAGCACGAGCGACCAGCCCTCCTCGAGCGCGCGGTCCGACGAGGCGCCGACGCCGACGAGGACGTTCCTCGCCTGCTGCAGGAAGCCGAAGGGGAGCGGGTCGTCGGCGTCGGGGTAGACGTCGCCCGCCTCGAAGCTCGACTGGTGGATCGACGGCATGAACGCCCGCGAGAAGAACGCGCGCATCGTCTGCCGCACGAAGTCGGTCGAGGTGACGCGCGTGATGCCGAAGCGATACGCGAGCTCCGAGGCGACCGTGGACTTGCCCGTTCCGGTCGCGCCGCCGATGAAGACCATGATCGGCAGGTCGAGCTCGCGGAGCTCCTGGTAGCGCCGCAGGCGCTTGATCGACTCGCGTCCCTCCTCCTCGCCGAGCACGTCCACTGCGAGATCCTCGAGCCGCTCGACCTCGATCTCGCCGAGGCCGCGCTCGATCAGCTCGTCGCCGACCCGGCTTGCGAGCGCGTACGCGCGATGGCCCGCGACGCCCGCGGCCATCAACGAGCGCGCCATCAGCCCGCGCGAGTACGGGAGCCCGAGCTCTCCTCCGCCGAGCGGCAGCGGCATGATCCGGCGCGGCTCGTTCATGCGCGGCTCCGGTCCGGGACGAGCGCGAGCAGGCGCTCGTCGAGCTCGGCCGAGACGACGTCGTTCGCCGCGAGGACGACCTCGGCTCCGCGCGAGAGCGCCGCCTCGGCGACGAGGTCGATCGCGGCGGCCTTGAGCTCGACGAGGAACACCTCCGCGTCGACCCGCTCGAGCTCCTCCCGCAGCGCGTCTCGCCGCGCCAGGTTGCGGGAGACGTGGACGATCTCGGCGTCGAGGCCGTCGGTCGGTGCGGGCCCGGTCGTGAAGACGGCGGTGCGGCGGCCCGCGAGCGGCTCGGCAGGCCGGAGGCGCAGCTCGGCCGCGACGATCGGAACATCGGAGATCGAGCGGATCGCCTCGCGATCGGCGCCGCCCGTGTCCACGACGAGGTCGGCAACGAGGACGCGGTAGGCATTGAGGCCGGCACGAGCGTCATGACTCCCGTTCACGACGAGGATGCGCGCATCCGCGTCGACCGGCGGCAGCGCGGCGCCGCTGCCGTCGAAGACGAGCAGCTCCGGCTCGAGCTGCGCGACGGCGAGCTGCGCCCCTGCGAGCACGTTCGACGCGAACGGCGCGCCGGCGAGACCTCCCCCGGCCCGCCGGCAGCCGACGGCCGGGACGCCGGCGAGCGCCGCGGCCTCGAGATGGTCGGACGCCGCGTGCCTGCCGGCGCGCGAGAGCGCGAGCAGGGCGTCGAGCGACGGCGGCTCCTCGACGAGCTCCGGCTTGGCCGGCCCGCCGCGCCCCATCGCCACGACGACGACCCGCCGTTGCCGGGCGAGGACGCGCGCGGCGTGCCCGGCCACGGCGGTCTTCCCGACCCGCTTGCCCAGGCCGAGCACGGCGAGCGAGGGCACCTCGACCGGGTCGAGCGGCGGCGGATCGAAGCGGAAATCGGCACCGACGTACGGCAGCCCGAGCGCGAGGGCGCGCGACGCCCACAGCATCCGCTCGCGCGGCCCGAGCACGGGCTCGTCGGACAGGTCGACGACGAGATCGGCCTCCAGCGCGTCCAGCGCCTCGACGAGCGGAACGCCGTAGTCCTCACCCCCACGCAGCTTCTCGTCCCCGCCGACGAGCAGCGCGCCGACGACGTCGTACGGGAGCGTCCCGAGCGCAGCCCGGACGACCGCGGCGTAGTGCTCGCCGTCGATCAGGACGAGTGCCCGCTCGGTCATGTCGAGCGCACCTCGTCCTCGATGCGGGCCGTGTACTTCTCGTACGTCTTCGTGTCGGTCGAGAACTGGATGATCCGCTCCTGCCCGTGGAACGGGTAGCGGCGCCACACGTCGACGTGGGTGCCCTCGACCTCGACGACGTTGTAGCAGGGCCGCCCTTTGCCTCTGAGGCGCGACGAGGAGACCGTGCCGGCGTTGACGACGAAGAGATCCTCCAGCCGCCAGGCGTACGGGACGTGCTTGTGGCCGGCGAGCACGAGATCGACCCCGGCGCTCTGCAGGCACTCGAGCGTGTCGCCGGCGTCGTTGACGATGTTGCGCTCGCGGCCGGTGCCGGGCACCGGCAGCAGGTGGTGGTGGAGGACGAACACGCGGAGCGCGGCCGGCGCGGCGAACTGCTCCTCGATCCAGCGGTAGCGGCCGCGGCCGATCTGGCCGTTGTCGAGGTCGGGCTCGCTCGAGTCGACCGCGACGATCCTCGTCTCGCCGACCTGGAGCACCGAGTTCCGGGCGCCGAACAGCTCCTCGAAATGGACGTAGCCGACGTTGCGCGAGTCGTGGTTGCCCGGGATCACGACCATCGCTTCGCACTCGACGCGGTTCAGGTAGTCGCGCGCGAGCACGTACTCGTCCTTGAACCCGTGCGAGGTCAGGTCGCCGGAGATCACGACGACGTCAGGCTCCAGCTCGTTGACCTCGGCGATCGCGCGCTCGAGGTGCTGGGGCAGGAAGAACTGCTGCCCGCAATGCAGGTCCGAGAGCTGCACGATCCTGAACATCGCGCGAAGGCTACGCGGTCAGCGCTTCAAAGCGATAACGCGAGGAAACGCTCGATCATCGCGTTCACCTGCTCGGGCGCCTCGATCTGCTGGAAATGTCCGGCTCCGACGGTGATCCCGACGGCCAGATCCGGCTTGATCTCGCGCAAACGGAAGACGTCGGTGTCCTCGTCCACCTCCGCCCGGATCAGCAGGACGGGCAGGTTGCAGCGAGCGAGCGGACCGCGGCCGTTCCACTCCCCGACGCCCCGAATGACGGCCGCGGCGACACGTTGCGGGGTGGCGCACATGAGCTCGACGATCCAGCTCGCGGTCACCTCGTCGCGGGCGCCCATGTCGTGCACGTACTCTCGGCGGATCTCCTCGCCGTCCGGCCCCTCGAGGCGGTCGGCGAAGTCCCGGAAGAACTCGACGGTCTCCGGCGCCGGGGCGATCGGCCCGGGATCGACGAGCACGAGCGCGCTCGCCAGCGACGGATGGCGCGCGCCGAGCTCGACCGCGATCATCCCGCCGAGGCTGTGCCCCACCACGACCGGCCTCTCGATCCCTACCGCCGCACAGAGCGCCGCCGCGTCGTCGGCGAGCCCGGGGATCGAATAGCCGCCGGCGGGCCGGTCGCTCTGTCCGACTCCGCGCAGGTCGTACGACGTGACGGCATGCGCACGCGCGAAGTGGTCGAACTGCGGCTGGAACGCGGTGTGGTCGCAGCACCAGCCCGAGACGAACAGCAGCTCCGGGGCTCCCGTCCCGGCTCGCTCGTAGTACAGCCTGGCGTCGGCGAGGTCTGCGAACGGCACGACGCCGCGATCGTCTCACTCGCGGCTCGGGAGATCCAGCCTCAGAAGATCCAGCTCACGGGGTAGTACAGGGCGGCCGCGACGAGCCCGGCGGCCGGCAGCGTCAGCAGCCAGGCGACGACGATGTTGCCGGCGACGCCCCAGCGGACGGCCGAGACGCGACGCGTCGCCCCCGCTCCCATCACCGAGCCGGAGACGACGTGCGTGGTCGAGATCGGGAAGCCGAAGTGGGTGCCGGCCCACAGCGTCGATCCCGCGGCGATCTGGGCGGCGAAGCCGTGCTCCGGCTGCAGCCCGTAGATGCGCTGGCCGAGCGTGCGGATGATGCGCCAGCCGCCGGCGTACGTTCCGGCGGCGATCGTCAGCCCGGCGGCGATCTTGACCCACGTCGGGATGTAGAAGCTCGCGATCGAGCCGTGCGTGTAGAGCGCGAGCGCGATCACGCCCATCGTTTTCTGCGCGTCGTTCGCTCCGTGCGTGAAGGCGACCCACGTGCCGGACAGGAGCTGTCCGAGCCGGAAGCCGCGGTTCGCGACGCCCGGCGTGAGCCGGTGGAAGAGCCGGTAGATCACGACGAGCAGCACGAACGCGCCGGCGAAGCCGATCAGAGGCGAGGCGGCGCCGGGAAGGATCACCTTCTGCCAGATCCCCGACCAGTCGACTCCCTTCGAGCCCGACTGGACGAGCGCGGCGCCGACGAGGCCGCCGATGAGCGCATGCGTCGAGCTCGACGGCAGGCCGACCCACCAGGTGAGGAGGTTCCAGGCGATCGCGCCGAGCAGCGCGGCGAGCACGGTGTGCTCGGTGGCCAAGCCGGTGTCGATGATTCCCTGCCCGACGGTCTTCGCGACGGCCGTCGTGACGAACGCACCCGCGAGGTTCGCGGCCGCCGAGACGAGCACGGCCCAGCGTGGCGAGAGCGCGCGCGTCCCGACCCACGTCGCGACGTAGTTCGCCGTGTCGTGGAAGCCGTTCGTGAAGTCGAACGCGAGGCCGACCGCGACCACGACGACGAGCAGCGTTGTCCCCATGCCGAGGGCGGGCTACCGGTTCTTCACGACGATGGCCTCGAGCACGTTGGCCGCGTACCCGCACGCGTCGACGGCCGACTCGAGGCTCTCGTGGATGTCCTTCCAGCGGATCACCTCGAGCGGGTCGACTCGCGCCATGAAGAGGCTCGAGACGCTGTCGTGCAGGATGCGGTCGCCGACGTCCTCGAGCTCGCGCAACTCGTCGAGGTGCCGGCGCGAGTCCTGGAAGCCCTCGAGGACCGCGACCGCGTCGGCGAGCTTCCCGGCCGAGCTCCGGATGACCTTCGCCTGTTCGCGCGCCTGCAGGCGAATCTCGGTGACCCCGTACGAGACGATCCTGCCCGCCGCCTCGTCGACGTGGTCGCAGATGTCGTCGAGCGCGCCGGCGAGCCGGTACATGTCGTCGCGGTCGAACGGCGTCACGAACGTCCGGTTGAGCAGGTCGACGAGCTCGTGCGTGAGGCGGTCGCCCTCGTGCTCGAGCTGCTTGACGTCGGCGACGAGGCCGTCCGCGCTGTCGGGGAAGCGGTCGAGCAGCTCGACGAGCCGATCGGAGATCGCGACGATGTTCTCGGCCGATCGGTTGTAGAGCTCGAAGAACTCGCGCTTCTGCGGAATCAGCGAAATGCGCGCCACGGCACGCGGTTGTCTATCACGACTCGGCGCGCGGAAACGCGGAGAGCGTTCGTGCGGATCGTCTCGGCGTCCGATGCCGCCGCTACCGTGGTCGGCGATGGAGCTGGAGTTCCCGGTCTTTCGGGCATATCGCGGGGCTGAGCCGCCGCGGTTTGCGAGTCCCGCAGAACTCGAGTGCGCGAAGGTGCTCGACTATTACGACGTCGCCTGGGAATACGAACCTCGGACGTTCGTGCTCGAGCAGGACGAGAACGGGCGCGTGACCGAGGCCTTCACTCCCGACTTCTACCTTCCCGAGCAGGACCTCTACGTCGAGATCACCGCCATGAAGCAATCGCTCGTCACCCGCAAGAACCGGAAGCTGCGCAAGTTGCGCGAGCGGTACCCGAACGTCCGGATCAAGCTCTTCTACCGGCGCGACCTCGAGCGCCTCGCCCAGCATTTCCACCTCGACCTCGCCAGCTGAGCCGGGCCACCGCCCGCGCGACGACCGGATCGGAGAGATCCATCTCTCCGCGGCCGCGATCGCTGCCCGCGTCCGGGAGCTCGGGGCGGAGATCGCCCGCGACTACGCGGGCCGCGAGCCGGTGCTCGTCGCCTCGCTCAAGGCCAGCCTCGTCTTCGCCGCCGATCTCTCGCGGGCGACCCCGATCCACCACGCGCTCGACTTCGTCGAGCTCGCAGGCTATGGCAGCGCGGTCATGGGCGGACACCAGCAGATCCGCGTGCTCAAGGATCTCGACCTCGACGTTCGCGGCCGCGACGTCTTGATCGTCGAGGACGTCGTCGACACAGGGTTGACCCTCAACTACCTCGTCCGCACGTTCGACCTTCGCGGGCCCGCCTCGGTCGCGGCCGTCACGCTCCTCGACCGGCCGTATCGCCGGCTCGTGGACGACCTGCCTGTGCGGTACGTCGGCTTCGTCGTCCCCGACGAGCTGTACGTCGGCTACGGCTTCGATCTCGAGGAGCGGTACCGCGAGCTCCCCGACCTCCACCTGCTGCATCTCGGCTGACCGGCCGTAACCGCGCCGCACCGCGCGGCGTTTACAACTTGAAACGTGGAAAGCATCGAGGCTCGGGGGACGCCTCCACCGGGGTCCCGCACAAGGTCGTCTCCCGACGACGCCGGCCGCCCCCTCCCGGGCGGCCGGTTGCTTCTCGCGGTCGGTGGCCGGAGGGAGCGACGGCGAGTCGCTCCCTCCGGCCGCGTAGCTCACCTCTCGCCGGTTCCGCCCCTGCAGAGGCCCAGCTTGCCGGGCGCGCCCTTGGGCAGGCCGTAGTACTTCCAGGAGTCTGCAGCAGTCTGAACCTTCGACACCGTCTGTCCCGCGGCGGGGTCCATGTCGTTCAGCCCGCTCGCCGCACACGCCGAGTTGGCGTGGTCCAAGGCCCCGGTCTCGTTGGTGTTGTGAATGCAGACCGGATTGTCCGTCCCGGTACCGCACGGGACGCCCGGCGGTCCCTTCACCTCGCCGGCCAGAGCTCCGGTTGCTCCGGCGCCCATGAAGGCCACCGCACCGACGGCGGCCACGAGTGCCCGTTTCATTCAGTACCTCCCCTGTGGATTCGGGCAGTTGTCCTTCTCGCTCCAACCGTAGTAGGCGCGCGCGGCGAGGGGTTGAAACTGGGCGTTCGGCCTTCCAAGCGCTGGAGGCCCGACGGCGACTACGCTCCCGAGGTGGTCTCCGAGGGCGAACCTGCACCCGACTTCACCGCCACGACCGACGCCGGCGAGCGCGTCAGCCTCTCCGACTTTCGCGGCCGCCCCGTCGTTCTCTACTTCTACCCCAGAGACGACACGCCGGGCTGCACGGCGCAGGCCTGCGGGATCCGCGACGCGTACGAGCAGTTCGAGCGCGCGGGCGCCGTGGTGCTCGGGGTCTCGCCCGACGACGAGGCCGCGCACGTGAAGTTCAAGGAGAAGTACGAGCTCCCGTTCACGCTGCTCGCCGACCCCGAGCACGAGGTCGCGGAACGCTACGGCACCTGGGGCGAGAAGCGCTATCGCGGCCGCACCTACCTGGGCGTCAGCCGGACCACGTTCCTCATCGCACCCGACGGCACCGTCGCAAAGGTCATGCACAACGTGAAGCCCGATACGCACGCCGCCGACGTGCTCGCGGCACTGACGTCGCACTGAGGACAGAAATCCCCCGGCGTGGGGATTCCAGCCATGGCTTCGCCGCGTGAGGATCGAACCTGCGGCCCATGCAGCTCTTTCTGCACGATCCCTCCTACACCGACCGGCTCGCGGCCTTCCTGACGAGTGTCGGCCGGCGCGCCGTCGTCGGCGCGGCGGACCGCATCGACATCGACGAGAGCCCCGACGACGCCCGGCATCTCGAGCTCGAGCTCTATCTCCGCGTCTGGCGCGTGCTGTACCCGGACGCCGAGGTCGAGCTCGCGCTGAGCTGACCTCCCGCCACTAGGCGCCGTCCCCTGTTTCTGCGACGCTAGTCGCGTGCTCCGGTGGCTCTCCTCGCTCTTCCGCCGCGGGCGGCGAGACGAGGCCTCCCCGATTCGAGAGGCGGAGGCGTACGCTCGCAGCTACGGGGAGCGGACCGGCGAGATCGTGAGCGTCGCTCGAGTGGAGCCGAAACCGATCCCGCGCCGGACGGGCGACATGACCGGAGAGCTGCTGCGCCGTGCCTTCGAGTCCAAGCTCGACTCCCGCGGCAGAGCGGTTTCCTGACCGAACGCGAGCCTCCGCTCAAGGATCGCGCTCTAACTCCCGATCCTCTTTGTGTCAGGGGGTCGGAGTCTCCTCGGGCTTGCGTCGCCGCAAACGCGAGCGAGTCAGGATTCTCCTTTGGCCCCCTGACAACTCGGGCGGCGATTGCGCCCGAACTCGCCCGCCGAGGGCGAGGCGCCGGCGCGAATTTCCCCCAACCCGGGCGACTCGGGCAGAAGCAAGCCGTGCCAAGATTCGGCCGTGGGCCACGTCAAGTGGAGCGTGAGGCAGGGCCGAGCCGGCGAGTTCGACGCACCGGAGCTGATGAACGGCTATCGCTCGCTCAATCCGGTCCACGAGCCGAAGCTCGGCGAGATCCTGCGCCTGCCGGACGGGTCGGGCCCATGGCTCGTCGTCGACTGGGCCGTCGCCGACCGAGCCGACTCGCCCGGCAACGTGCTCGTCGTCGAGCCCTTTGCCGCCTAGCCGACGTTCGTGTGAAGGAGGCGAAGCGGCCCGGGCGTTCGAGGCCGGGCCGCTTCGGTGGAGATGCCCCGGAGGGGTCGCGCCGGATGTCGGAGGAAACGCTCTGACCAAGCCTGGCCGGAAGAGGATCTCCTCGTCGATGACGCAACTCTTGAACGCGTAGTCGAGGTTCTAGACGGAGGTCGGCGTCGTGCCTACCCCTGCGGCACCGTTTGGGCGCTCGACCTTCGCAGCGCCCGCTTCCGTGGGCTTACTCGGCGCCGGGTGGAGACCCGCGGAGGAAGGGTCGTTCGCTGCCGTTTCGGCGATGCGGATGAGAGGACTTGAACCTCCACGAGCCGAAGCCCACACGGACCTGAACCGTGCGCGTCTACCAATTCCGCCACATCCGCGCGGAGCGACAGTGTAGCCGCGGCGGGAGCGCCCGAACCGCCCCGAACGCGCGTACCATGCCGCGTCTTGCGCCACTCGCTGCTCCCGCTCGCGCTCGCCCTTGCCGCCGGCCTCACGCTGCTCGCGGGCGGAGGGGAGGCGGCGTCG
>DASUHE010000075.1:0-59670 GCA_036273695.1 Gaiellaceae bacterium | reverse complement strand
GCGTGACCTTTCGGGCGCCCACCGTTCGGGCCACCTGGTCGAGCCGCTCGTCCCGGATCTGCGCCATCCCGACGTGCTCCTTGCCGGAGCCGTGCGTCTCGGCGCGCGTGAGCGCGCGAAAGAGCGTCGTCTTGCCCGAGCTCGGCAGCCCGACGATTCCCACCTCCAGCGCCACGCGCGGAGGCTAGCTAGCTGAGGTCTCGACCTGCTTCTGGAGGGAGACGAGCGCGCGGTGCTGGAGCGACTTGATGGCGCCCTCCGTCTTGTCGAGGATCGACGCCACCTCCGCGTTCGGGAGGTTGAAGACGAACTTCAGCGTCAGCACCTGCTGCTGCTCGGACGAGAGGCGGTCGATGAGCTTCAGCATCGACTCGCGGCCGATCGTGTGCATCGCGAGCAGCTCGGCGGACGGTTCCTCCTCGCCCGGCGGCTCGGGAACCTCCTCCTCCGGCTGCCAGCGGCGACGGGCGCGGAAGTGGTCCATCGCGAGGTTGTGCGCGATGCGGAAGAGCCACGCCGAGAACGGGGCGGACTGCCACTTGAAGCTGCCGATCTTCTCGAGCATCTTGAGGAAGGTCTGCGTCGTCAGATCCTCGGCGTCGTACCGGTTGCCGACGCTGACGTGGAGGTAGCTGTAGATCCGGTCGAAATGGATGAGGTACAGCTCCTCGAGCGCGTCGCGGTCGCCCTGCTGGCCGCGCCCGACGAGCTCCCGCACGTGCTCGGTCGACTCGCGCGCAGGCGCATCCTCGCCGGGGGAAGTCATCCCGCCGTCATTTTCCCGAGACCCCACCGGAGCTAACTCACGCGGCTCCGCTACCCGGAGCCGAACCCGACGCGGCCGGCCCGGACGATGCGCTTGAAATACGCGACGTGCGTGACGACCACGTGGAGCGGGCCGTCCTCGGTCTCGAGCACCACGACAGGCTTGCCGGCGCCGGTCGAGCCGAGTGCCGTCTCGAGCTCGTCGGCCGAGCGCGGCTCCACGAAGCTCCCGACGATCTGGCCGCCGGCAAAGCCGATCTCGACCCGCACGCGCTCGTCAGCCACTCGCGCACACCACCTCGGAGAGCACGCCGTGGACCGAGTCGGGATGGACGAACGCGACCTCGAGACCGAACATGCCGCGGCGCGGGGTCTCGTCGATCAGCTCGGCGCCGGAGTCGGACAGGTGCGCGAGAGCGGCGCCGAGGTCCTCGACCTCGTACGCGACGTGATGCATCCCGGGGCCGCGCTTCGCGAGGAAGCGACCCACCGGCGTGTCGTCGCCGAGCGCGCCCAGCAGCTCGAGCCGGCTCTTGCCGACCCGGATCGACGCCGCCTCGACGCCTTGCTCCTCGACGCGCGAGCGCTGCTCCAGCGTTGCGCCGAACAGGCGCTCGTACGTGTCGAGTGCGCCATCGAGATCCTCGACCGCGAGACCGACGTGATGCACCGAATTCGGCGTGTCCACGGGGTCGATCGTATGTGAAAGGCTCGCCGCGAGGACTACGCAGGCAGCTCGCCGGCTTCGCTCGCGACGACGCGCGGCACGCCCACGGTCTCCGACGCCCGCGACTCCGGCTCGACGTCGGCGACGAGCTCCTGCAGCTCCTCGCGAACGAGCGTCTCCTTCTCGAGCAGCGCCGCCGCGATCCGGTCGAGCGACGCGCGATGCTTGCGCAGGAGCCGCACGGCCTCCTCGTAGGCGCCGTCGGTGAGGTGAGACTGCTCCTCGTCGCGCAGCCGCTTCGTCGCTTCCGAGAGCGCGTAGTTGTCGGCGCGCATCGTCCTCGAGGTGACCATGTCGGACATGCCCCACTCGAAGACCATCGAGCGGGCGATCTCCGTCACCTTCTCGAGATCGTTCGCGGCACCGTTCGTGACCCGGCCGAAGACGACTTCCTCGGCGGCCCGACCGCCGAGCGCGACGATCATCCGGTCGACGAGCTCCTCCTTCGTGTGGAGGTAGCGGTCTTCCTCGGGCAGGTAGAAGGCGTAGCCGAGCGCGTTCCCGCGCGAGACGATCGTCACCTTCTGTAGCTCCATGACCGAGCCCATCAGATGGCCCATGAGCGCGTGCCCGCCCTCGTGGTACGCGAGGATGCGGCGCTCCTTCTCGGTCAGCACCTTGCGCTGCTGCAGGCCGGCGACGACCCGCTCGAGCGCCCAGTCGAAATCGGCCTGGCTGATCGTGAGGTCGCTGCGGCGGCCAGCCTTGATCGCCGCCTCGTTGCAGATGTTCGCGAGCTCGGCGCCGGTCAGGCCGGAGGTCTGCCTGGCGACGGTGCCGAGATCGACGTCGTCGATGTTGAGCGGCTTGCCGCGGGTGTGGACGCGGAGGATGGCCTCGCGACCTGCGAGATCCGGCGGAGGCACCAGGAGCTGCCGGTCGAAGCGGCCGGGGCGCAGCAGCGCCGGGTCGAGATCCTGGATCCGGTTCGAGGCGCCCATGACGACGACCTGCTCGGCGCCCTCGAACCCGTCGAGCTCGACGAGCAGCTGGTTGAGGGTCTGATCCTGCTCGCGGTTGAAGCCGTGGCCGGAACGCTGAGCGCCGACGGCGTCGAGCTCGTCGATGAAGATGATCGCGGGCGCGTTCTTCCGCGCCTCGGCGAAGAGCTTGCGGATGCGGGAGGCGCCGAGGCCCGCGAACATCTCGACGAACGACGAGGCGGACGCGCTGTAGAAGTTCGCACCGGATTCGAAGGCGACGGCCTTGGCCAGCAGGGTCTTGCCCGTGCCCGGCGGGCCGTAGAGCAGAAGGCCCTTCGGCACCTTCGCGCCCAGCCGCTCGAAGCGCTTCGGCTCGCGCATGAAGTCGACGACCTCCATCAGCTCGCCCCGGACCTCTTCGACGCCGGCCACGTCCGCCCAGCTCGTCTTCGACTTGCTGCCGTGGACGAGGTTCGCCGGCGTCGTGCGCGGCATCATCCCCATGGTCTTCCAGAGGAGCCAGCACATGAAGGCGACGAGCACGAGGAACGCCAGCCCGAGATAGTTCATGGCGAAGTTCGCCGCCTCAGTGAACCAGTGCCCCACCATCTCAGCGTCTCATCGGCAGCAAGGGGGGCATTCCTTAGCGGAGCGCGCGGAGCGCCGGTTCGAGTCGCTGGCGGGTGGTCAGGACGCCCTCGAAGAGGTCGCCGTGCCGGCTGAGCCGCTCGAGCACGACGTCCATCGTGAAGGTCGTGGGATCGAGCGTCTCGTTCACTTCCTCCCAGCGAAGCGGGGTCGAGACCGGCGCGCCCGGTCGCGGCCGCACGGAGTAGACGGACGCGATCGTCTTCCCTTCGCCGTTCTGGTTCGCGTCGATGAGAACGCCGCGTCGCTTGGCCTTCGACCATTCCGTCGTGACGAGCCCGCGGTGGGTGCGCGCAAGCGCGCCTGCGACGATCTCGCAGAACTCACGCGTCTGCGCGTACGTGTAGCGCCGCTCGACCGGTACGAGCACGTGCATCCCTTCCGCACTCGACGTCTTCGGGAAGGCGGCGAGCCCGAGCGCGTCGAGCGCCTGCTTGACGAGACACGCGACCTGCACGACCTCCGGGAAGCCGACGTCGGGTGACGGGTCGAGGTCGAAGAGGACGAAGTCCGGGCGGTCGGGCTTGTCGACGCGCGAGTACCAGGCGTTGAGGTCGATGCAGCCCATGTTCACGACCCACAGCAGCGCCCGCTCGTCGTTCACGAGCGGCGCGTCGATCCACCTGCGCTTCGGCGGCCGCTCGCGGGTCGAGACCTGGACGCGGAAGCGTTCGACCCACTCCGGCATTCCCTTCGGGGCGTCCTTCTGGAAGAACGCCTTGCCGTACGCGCCGTCGGGGTAGCGGCGCATCGTGAACGGCCGTCCGCGCAGATGCGGCAGAACGGCCGGCGCGACGGCCCGGTAGTAGTCGAGCAGGTCGCCCTTCGTGATCGGGCCGCCGGGGTCGTCCTCGGGCCAGAACGGCTTGTCGAGGTTCGAGAGCTTGACGCCGGCCTCGGTCGCCTCGACGGGACTTTCGCGGCGCACCGATCGCGCCGGCTTGTCGTCGCGGAGCCCCTGGAAGGACGGCGCGCGCAGATGGCCGTCGTGCGTCCACTCGGCGAACTCGACCTCGCACACGAGCTCGGGCTCCACCCAGACGACGTCCCCCTTGCGGACCTTCGCCATCTTCGGCTCCACCGGGAACGGCGACGTCGCGCGCCGCAGCGGCGTGAGCCTCGCGAGGAGCTCCTCGATGTCCCGCTCGCTGAACCCCGTGCCGCAGTTGCCGACCCACGCGTACTGTGCGCCGCGCCGGACGCCCAGCACGAGGGAGCCGAAGGTTCCTTCGCGTCGTCCCTGGCCCTTCGTCCAGCCGCAGATCACGAACTCCTGCCGACCGTGGGTCTTGACCTTGAGCCAGTCGCGGCCGCGGCTGCCCGCCTGGTAGCGCGAGGCCGCGCGCTTGGCCATCACGCCCTCGAGCCGCTGTTCCTTCGCCGCCTCCAGCAGCGCCTCACCGTCCTGGAAGGCGCCCGACATCTGGACGACCCGCGACGGCGCGAGCAGCGCCTCCAGGCGTTCCCGCCGCTCGGCCAGCGGCCGGTCGACGAGGGGCTCGCCGTCGATCTCGAGCAGGTCGAACACCTCGTAGACGAGCGGCGTCCCGGCCTTCCCCTGCTGCATTGCAGAGAAGCTCGGGCGCCCCTGCTCGTCGAGCGCGCAGACCTCGCCGTCGACGACGGCGTCCGGCGAGCGAAGCGCCTTCGGCAGCTCTTTCGCGATCACCTCGAAGCGCTTCGTCAAGTCGTTGCCTCGGCGGGAGCGCAGCATCGCGTCGCCGCCGCGGACGTAGCCGAGCGCGCGGTAGCCGTCCCACTTCGGCTCGAAGAGCCAGCCCTCGCCCGTCGGCAGCCGCTCGGTGAGCGACGCAAGCATCGGCGAATAGCGCCGCTGCTCTGCAGCCGCCGCGGCGGCGCCGTCGCGCTTGCGGAGAATGAGCCAGTTCTTCTCGTCGCCGGACAGATGCGCCGGCACGAGCGTCCACGTCCCGTCGAGCCGCTCGCCGTGCAGCCGCACCGTCAGCCCGCCGTCGCGCTTCTCCTCGACGAGCTCGTACGTGCCGCGATCCCAGATCTCGACCGTGCCGGCGCCGTAGTTCCCCTTCGGGATCTCGCCCTCGAAGCTGCCGTACTCGAGCGGATGATCTTCGACATGGACGGCGAGGTGCTGCTCGCCCGGCTCGAGCGGCACGCCCTTCGGCACCGCCCAGGAGGCGAGCACGCCGTCGCGTTCGAGGCGGAAGTCGTAGTGGAGGCGCCGGGCGTCGTGCCGCTGCACGACGAAGATCGGCGCCTTCGCCTTTCCGCCCTTGCCGCCGAACGGTTCCGGCGTCTGCTTCGGGTTGCGTTTGCGCTCGTATTCCGAGAGCTTCTTGCTCACGAAGCGGTTGTGGCGCGTGCGCGCCTCGACCCCCTGTTTCCCGGTTCCAAGTCGTATGCCTGCTGTTTACACAATGAATACATGGCGGGGATAAGCCTGTGGACGGTGTGGACAGAGTTGGGGCGCAAAGCGCAAAAACCTCAGTCAACCTGCACTAAGCTGACTAGGCGAAGACACCGAGCGACCGGAAGCGCGCGCGGCGTCGGCGCCGGAGATCGTCGCCGGGAATGCCGTCGAGCTCGGCGAAGGACGAGCGCAGCGCCTGCCCCAGCTGCCGTGCGGCCAGGTCCGGATCGATGTGCGCTCCGCCGACCGGCTCGGAGACGATCTCGTCGATCACGCCGAGCTCGAGGCAGTGCACCGCGTCGGGCCGGAAGGCCGCGGCCGCCTTCTTCATCTGGCCCGCGTCGCGCCAGAGGATCGACGCACACCCCTCCGGCGAGATCACGGAGTAGATCGCGTTCTCCTGCATGAGGACGCGGTCGGCAAGTGCGATCGCGATCGCCCCGCCCGACCCGCCTTCGCCGATCACGCACGCCACGGTCGGCACCTTCAGCCGCGCCATGATCGACTGCGAGCGCGCGATCGCCGCGCCCTGGCCGTGCTGCTCGGCGAACACCCCGGGGTACGCGCCGGGCGTGTCGACGAGCGAGACAACGGGAAACCCGTGCCGGTCCGCGAGCTCCATCGCATGCCAGGCCTTGCGGTATCCCTCCGGGTTCGGCATGCCGAAGCGCCGGCTCGCACGCTCGTGGATGTCCCGTCCCTTCTGCTGGCCCACGAGCACGACCGTGCGGCCGTCGAGCTTGCCGAGACCGGCGATCATCGCGCCGTCGTCGGCGAGCGCCCGGTCGCCGTGCAGCTCGAACCACTCGTCGAACAGGCGCTCGACGTAGTCGAGCGTGTACGGGCGATCGTCGTGGCGCGCCAGCTCGACCTTGCGCCAGATCTCCTCGTCCGTCGCCTCCTCGCCGATGCGGGCAATCTGCCGCTGCAGGCGATCGAGCTCGCCGGAGATCCGCGCGCCGCCGAGGAGCGGAAGGTTCCTCAAGCGGCCGAGCCGCTCGCGCAGTCGGAGCTCGTGCTCAGTCGGGGGCATCGAACAGCCTCAGCAGGCGGGCCAGCGTCGGACGAAGCTCGGGCCGCGGGACGATCGCGTCGATCTGGCCGTAGCGCAGATTCTGCTCGGCCCGGCCGAAGTCGTCGGGCAGCTTCTCGCGCGTGATCTCCTGCACGACGCGCGGACCGGCGAAGGACATGAGCGCATTCGGCTCCGCCAGCACGATGTCGCCGAGGGTGGCGAAGCTCGCGAGCACGCCGCCGGTCGTGGGGTGAGCCATCACGCACAGGAGCGCCTGGCCGGAGTCGTGCAGGTCCTCGACCGCCGCGACGGTCTTCGGCAGCTGCATGAGCGCGAGGATCCCCTCCTGCATGCGCGCGCCGCCCGAGCTCGTCACCGCGACGAGCGGCATCCGCGCCTCGGCCGCGGAGTCGCAGGCGCGCGAGAACTTCTCGCCCACGACGCTGCCCATCGAGCCGCCCATGAACGCGAAATCCATCACGGCCAGCTCGCACTGCCGCTGCTCGATCGCGGCGCGGCCGATCACCATCGCGTCGGCGAGCCCGGTCTCCATCTCGGCCTGGGCGAGACGCTCGGTGTAGGGGCGGAGGTCGAAGAAGCCGAGCGGATCCTCCGAGCGCAGCTCCGTCGCCTCTTCCACGAACGAGCCGGGGTCGGCGAGGGAGGCGATGCGGGCGGGCGCTCGCATCGGGAAGTGGTGGCCGCACTGCTCGCACACCCACTGACTCTGCTCGAGCTCGTCGTCGCGGTAGTGCGAGTGACAGCTCGGACAGGTGTTCGGGTGACTCGGCGGAGGGGTCGGCTCGTCGTTCGTCTCGACCGAAACGTCGATTTTGGCCACGGCGCCAGCTTAGACCTACCGCCGCCGGAGGCGGTTGCGTCAGTAACCGAGCGCCGCTGCGAGCCGCTCGACCTTGCCGACGTTCGCCGGGTCCGGAGCGAGCCCGGTGAACCCGACGCCGACGAGCTTGCCGCTGGCCCGGACGCGCGCCAGCAGCTGCTCCACTTCCGTGAACGATGGCCCGCCCGCCTCGGGCATGAAGACGGCGAGCTCGTCCGGCGCGAAGACGTCACAGTCGAGCGCGACATAGACCGCGTCGGCTCGTGGATCGTCGAGCAGGACGCCGGGGTCGTCGCCGATCCCGGCCGACGCGATGAACTCCACCTCGGGAGGGTCGAGGTTGCGCGCGCCCCAGAGCACGACGTCCGCGGCGGCGATCGTGCCCCGGTCGAGCAGCATGCGCAGCGGCATTCCCCAGTCGTTGCCGGACGGGGACGTCTCGGGCGTGTTGAGGTCGCCGTGCGCGTCGAGCCAGAGGACGGCCACGCGGCCGTGCCGCGCCGCGAGCCCTTCGACCGTGCCGACGTGAGAGCAGCAGCACCCGCCGAGCACGAGCGGCCGCGCGGGCAGGTCGGAGGCCACCGCGAGCGTCTGCATCGCCAGCGTCTCCTCCTCGACGACCGCCACCTCGGGGTAGTCGAGCGCGAGCGACGCCGCCTCCACCATCGCCTCGCCACCGTCGCCCCACGCCCGCGGGACGCGGACGAGCCCGGCGCTGAACGAGCGGCCGCAGCTGTGGCACTCGTAGCCGTCGTCGATCGCGACCGCGGTCAACGTGCGGCACGCGGGACACCTCGCGCGGAGCAGGCTCATTCGCGCGCCTTCTCGTAGGCCACGCCGCACGTCTCCACGACCATGCCCACCCGCTCGTAGAGGCGGACGGCGCCCGTCTCGTTCTGGGCGTCGACGTCGAGCGTGACGCGCGTCGTGCCCCGCCGCCAGAACTCGGCGAACGTCCTCTGGAGCAGCGCCTTGGCGAGACCCTTGCCACGCCAGGCCGGTCTGACGCCGATCGCGCCGACATAGCCTGCGCCGGCCACCTTCACGTCGTTGCGCGTGACGGCGGCGAGCTCGTCTCCGTCGCGGACGACGAACCAGATGGGCCCGTGCTCGTCGCGGTGCTGGCCCTGCCGGCGCTCGAGCCACTCGTCGAACGGCTGCGGGTGCCACTCCCAGTGCTCGGCGAACGCCTCGTTCAGCGCGTCGTAGAACGCCTCGTACTCGTCGTCGCGCAGCTCGTCCACCATCAGCCCGGCCGGGACGACCGCCGGCGGCGGCTCCTCGGTCAACTCGATCGCCATCTCGTAGAACCGCCGCACCGCCCGGTAGCCACGGGACTCGAAGAGCGCACGAGCGGCAGCGTTCGGCTCGGGCGCTCCGGTGAGGATCTTCCTCGCTCCCTCGGCGGCGGCGAACGCCTCGCCGCGCTCGAGGATCTGCGTCCCGATGCCGCGGTCTTTCTCGGCCACCACGCCGCGGATGTTCGCCGCGTCGCCATGCAGGCCGAACGTCGCGCTCGCAACCACGCGGTCGCCGTCCTCCCAGATCCACGCCTCCTTGCTCCACTGCAGGAACATGCGGATGTCGTCGGCGGTGAGCCCGCCCGGCCGCGGGCCGTAGAGACGCTCCTCCTCGGCGGAGAGGAGCGCCGCGACGGTCGGCGCGTCGTCGTCGACGTAGGGGCGAACGTTCATGCGAGCACCTTCTCCCACACGACCTGCTCGGAGTCAACAACCATGCCGACGCTCTCGTAGAGCTTGGTCGCGCCCGTCGGATTCTCGGAGTCGACGCCGAGGCCGACCCTGCGCTCGCCGCGCCGGTGGAACTCGCGGAAGCTGTGGAGCAGCAGGGCCTTGGCGAGCCCGCGGCCGCGCCAGGCCCGGCGGACGCCGATGGCGCCGATCCAGCCGCCGCCGGACCGTTCCGGGTCGTTGCGGGTCGCCGCGGCGACTTCCTCGCCGTCGCGGACGAGGAACCAGAGCAACGGATCGTGGTCCGGCTTCGCGACCTGCCGTTCCCACCACTGCTCGAACCGCGTCGGCTGGTGCTCCCAGTGATCCGCGAACGCCTCCTCGAGCGAGCGGTGGAACGCCCGAGCGGTTTCGGCGGAGAACGGCTCGATCGAGAGACCGTCCGGGAGCCGCGGCTCGGACGGCGGCTCGTCGCCGAGCTCGATCGTCATCTCCCAGAAACGCCGCACCTCGCGGTAGCCGCGACCGGTCAGCAAGGGCTCCGCCTCCACGTCCGGGGCCAGCGTCACCGCATGGATCCGGCTCACGCCGAGCGCGCCGAGGCGCCGCTCGCTGCGCTCGACGAGCTCCGAGCCGAGGCCGCGGCCGCGACGCTCGCGATGGACGATGCCGATCGCCACGCCCGTGTCCTCGTGCTGCTCGACCCAGCCGGCCGCGACGATCGCGCCTTCCTCCTCGAAGAGCCAGGAGTCGTGCGAGAGATCCGGCCCGACCAGCCAGGCCGTGATGTCTACGAGGCCGACCCGTGACGGGCGGCCGAACAGATGCGTCTCGTCCTCGGCGAGAAATGCCGCCAGAGCAGGGAAATCGTCGGGCGTGATCGGGCGGGTGTTCATGGAACGAGCGCCTCGAGGCTCTCCGCGAGCCCGGCGAGGCTGTGGAGCTCGGCGTCGGGTTGGGGTTCGGCCTCCTCGCCGAGGCGGTTGATCCAGATCGTCCGCAGGCCGAGCGCGCCGGCCGGCGCGACGTCGTGGAAGAGGCTCGCACCGACGTGCACGTGACGTCCGCGATCGGCTCCACTGCGGGCGAAGAACTCGTCCCAGTGCGCGGGCGCCGGCTTGTAGGAGCCGATCTCCGAGGCGACGATCGTCTGCTCGAACTCCACACCGATCCGCTCGAGCGACGCGTCGAGGAGGTCGCGATCGGTGTTCGAGAGGACGGCCAGCCGCCAATCGTGCGCGCGCGCCTCCTCGAGTGCCGCCGGCACCTCGGGGAACGGCTCCCAGCGCGGCAGCGACCGTCCGAGCGCGTCCTCCTCGTCGGCCGGCGCCCCGAGCCGCGCGAGCGTGGCGGCCATCACCTCGCGATAGCTCCGGGTCGGGTCCTCACGCTGGATCTGCGGCTCCAGCTCGTGGTAGGCGCGGAGCAGCTCGCCGGCGCGCGCCGCGCCGAACAGGCGCTCGAGCTCCCGGCCGATCCCGCCGTTCCAGTCGATCAGCGTGCCGTAGCAGTCGAAGGTCGCCCAGCGGTCCTGCACGCCGGGAACCTACCTCCGCGGTGGGTTACTCCTCGAACCGCGTGAAGACGACGCAGGCGTTGTGGCCGCCGAAGCCGAAGCTGTTCGACACGGCCACCTTGACGTCGGCGTCGCGCGACTCGTTCGGCACGTAGTCGAGATCGCAGGTGGGATCCTCGACCTCGTAGTTGATCGTCGGCGGCAGCTTGCCGTCGCGGATCGAGAGCACGGTGAACGTCGCCTCGATCGCGCCCGCCGCGCCGAGACAGTGTCCCGTGGCTCCCTTCGTGCCGGAGACCGGGGTCTTGTAGGCGTTCTCCTCGCCGAGCGCGTACTTGAGCATCTGCGTCTCGGAGGAGTCGCCGACCGGGGTCGAGGTCGCGTGCGCGTTGATGTAGTCGATCTCGTCGGGGCCGACCCCGGCGTCGCCGAGGGCCATCTTCAGGGCCGTGACAGGCCCGGTCGGGTCGGGGTCGGTGATGTGCTTCGCGTCCGACGAGAGGCCGTAGCCCGCCACCTCGGCGTAGATCTTCGCGCCACGGGCCCTCGCGTGCTCGAGCTCCTCGAGGACGAGCAGCGCACCCGCCTCGCCCATTACGAAGCCGTCGCGTTCGGCGTCGAACGGGCGCGAAGCCCGCACGGGGTCGTCGTTGCGCCGGGAGAGGGCGCGCATGGCGCCGAAGCCGGCGATCCCCACCTCGCAGACGGCCGCCTCGGTGCCGCCACACAGCATCACGTCGGCGCGACCGAGCCGGATCGCGTCCGTCCCGTCGCCGATCGCCATGTTCGAAGCGGCGCACGCCGTGCACTCCGAGAGCAGCGGCCCGCGCGTGCCGAGCTCGATCGAGACCCAGCCCGCGCCGAGGTTCGGGATGATCGCCGGGATCGAGAACGGATTGACGCGGTCCGGGCCGCGGTCGACGAGGACCGCGTGGCACTCCTGGAAGGACTGCAGGCCGCCGATCCCGGTGGCGATCGCGGCTCCGGTCCGATCGGCCTCCTTCTCGATCTCGAGGCCGGCGTCGGCGACGGCCTGGCGCGCCGCCGCGAGGATCAGGTGCGTGAAGCGGTCCATGCGCCGGGCGGCCTTGCGGTCGACCCAGTCGGTCGCGTCGAAACCCTTCACCTCGCAGGCGAAGTGCACGGGGTAGTTGCTGTGGTCGAAAGCGGTGATCTCGCCTGCCCCGGACTCGCCCGCGAGCAAGCTCGACCACGTCGACTCGACGTCGAGACCGAGCGGCGTCACCGCGCCCAGGCCGGTCACGACGACGCGACGCCGTCCGTTGAGTGAGCCGTTGGTTGTCGTCACTACATCCCGAGTCCGCCGTCGACGAGAAGCACATCGCCCGTGATGAACGATGCCTCGTCGGAGCAGAGGAAGCGTACCGCGCCCGCCACGTCAGTCGGCTCTCCGAGGCGGCCGAGCGGCGTGTTGCCGAGCATGGCGGAGGTCGCTTCCTCCGGGAGGACGTCGGTGAGCCGGGTGCGCACGTAGCCGGGGGCGACGACGTTGGCCCGGACGCCGCGGCTGCCGAGCTCGCGCGCGAGCGACTTCGTGAAACCGATGATCCCGGCCTTCGACGCCGCGTAGTTCGTCTGGCCCCAGTTGCCGTGCACGCCGACGATGGAGGAGACGTTGACGATCGCGCCCGCCCGCTTCTTCATCATCGGCCGGCAGACGGCGCGGCACGTGTAGAAGACCGAGGAGAGGTTCGTCTCGATCACCGTGCGCCAGTCGTCGTCCGACATCCGGGCCAGCAGCCCGTCGCGCGTGAGGCCCGCGTTGTTGACGAGGATGTCGAGGTCGCCCGCCTCCGCGACGAGTTTCGCGGCCTCCTCGGCGCTCGAGACGTCGGCCTGGACAGCGCGGCCTTCGATCTCGCGCGCGAGCGCGTCAGCCTCCTCGGCTCCGGTGCGGTAGCCGACGACGACCTCGGCGCCGGCCCGCGCGAGCTCCTCGGCGATCGCCCGGCCGATCCCCTTCGACGCGCCGGTGACGAGCGCGCGCTTGCCCTCGAGCGAAGCGAACGTCACGAGCTGTCGGCGAGGAGCTCCGGAAGCCGCTCGAGCGCCTCGATGCTGTTCACCGAGACGGCTTTCACGCTCCGGTCGATCCGCTTGACCAGGCCGGAGAGCACGTTGCCCGGCCCGACCTCCACGAACGTGCGGACGCCGTCGCGGATGAGCTCGGTCGCGGACTGCGTGAAGCGCACGGGAGCGGTGAGCTGGTCGACGAGCAGCGGGCCGATCCGCTGCGCCGACTCGACGCGCGCGGTCACCGTCGACATGAATGGCGAGACGGGCTCCTGGAAGCGGATCTTCTCGGTCGCCGGCCGCAGCCGGTCGGCGGCGCGGGCGACGAGCGGCGAATGGAACGCGCCGGAGACCTGGAGCTTGACCGCGCGGCGGGCGCCCTCGCTCTGCGCCTGTTCGATGCATTCGTCCACGGCCGGGTTCTCGCCGGAGACGACGATCTGGCCGGGGCAGTTGTAGTTCGCCGGCCAGACGCCGAGGATCCTGCGGCAGAGGCCTTCGACCACCTCGTCGGCAAGCCCGAGGATGGCAGCCATCGAGCCGGGGTTGCGCGCTGCCGCGTCGGCCATGGCCAGGCCGCGCTCGCGGACGAGCGCAATCGCCTCCTCGATGGTCATCGCCTCGGCGGCGGCCAGCGCGGCGAACTCGCCGACCGAGTGGCCGATCACGAAATCTGCCTGGATGCCGCGCTCGCGCAGCGCGGCCAGCACCGCGAGCGAGGTCGCGACGAGGGCGGGCTGCTGCACGGCGGTGTCGAGCAGCTCCTCGGCCTCGGCGTGGAAGCAGAGACGCTCGAGATCGAGACCGCTCGCCGCGCTCCCCCGCCGGAACACGTCCAGCGCGGCCGGCACGGCCTCGGCGAAGTCGCGACCCATGCCCGACTCGAACGAGCCCTGGCCGGGGAAGCAGAACGCGATCTTGCTCATGTCGGAGCTCCCATCGTCCACCGCATCAAAGCGCTTCCCCAGGTGAGGCCCGCGCCCATTCCGGTCATGAGTACGAGGCTTCCGGACGAAAGCCTCCCGTCGGACTGCGCGTCGGCGAGCGCCAGCGGGATCGAGCCGGAGGACGTGTTGCCGTAGCGGTCGACATTGATCACCACCCGATCCGACGGGATCCCGAGCTTCTTGGTTGCGTGCTCGATGATGCGAACGTTGGCCTGATGCGGGACATAGACGTCGACGTCGTCGATGCTCGCGCCGTACTGCGTGAGGACGTCCTCGGCGGACTGCACGAGGACGCGCGTCGCGAACTTGAACACCTCGCGTCCGTTCATCTTCACGAAACGGTCCGGATCGTCGAAGCGACGTGAGCCGCTGCCCGGGAGCCAGAGATGCTCGCCACCCGCTCCGTCCGCGCCCAGCTCGAAGGCGAGAAAGCCGTCCTCGTCCGCAGGCTCGAGCACGACCGCACCGGCGCCGTCGCCGAAGAGGACGACCGTCGAGCGGTCGCTCCAGTCGAGGATGCGCGAGAGCACGTCGCCGCCGACCACGAGCGCCCGCCGAGAGAGCCCGGCCGCGACCATGCCGTACGCCTGTACGAGCGCATACATGAAGCCCGTGCAGCCCGCGGAGAGGTCGTAGGCCCCCGCGTCCTTCGCTCCCAGTTGGTCGGCGAGGATCGCCGAGGTCGAGGGGAACATCATGTCGGGCGTGACGGTGGCGACGATCAGGAGGTCGACATCCGTCCCGTCGCTGCCGGCCTGTTCGAGCGCCTGCCGCGCCGCGGGCAGGGAGAGGTCGGAGAGAGCCTGCGAGTCCGCCGCGATCCGGCGCTCGCGGATGCCGGTGCGCTCGATGATCCACTCGTCCGAGGTGTCGACCATCTTCGCGAGCTCGTCGTTCGTGATCACCCGCTCCGGCGCGTAGGCGCCGAGGCCCGTGATCGTGACGTGGATGTCGCTGCGGCCGCTGCCGATCACCCGGTTACTCCTCGCTTCCGACGAAGACCGTGAGCATGGCTTCGACGGCGACCTCTCCCTCGACGGTTGCGCGGCCCTGGCCCTTTGCGATCGGCCCGCGCACGCGGACGAACTCGCACTCGAGGTCGAGGACGTCTCCGGGCCCGACGACGCGCTTGAAGCGGCAGTCGTCGATTCCGGCGAAGAAGGGGATCTTGCCGCGGTTCACCTCGGCGGCGAGCACGGCGACCGCGCCGCACTGCGCGATCGCCTCGATCGTCAGCACGCCCGGCATCACGGGGCGGTCGGGGAAGTGCCCCTGGAACCACCAGCCGTCCTCCGGGACGCGATACCGCCCCCGGACGAGCCGGCCCGGGTCGAGCTCGAGCACCTCGTCGACGAGCAGGAACGGAGGCCGGTGCGGGATGATCGACTCGATCGTCTGCCGGCCGAACGGCGGCTGCAGGTCCGGCACGTCAGGCGACGTCTCGGTCTTCCAGGCGCTCACGGAGCCGGTTGCGGCCTCGATGCGCATGGCACTTGGCCGTCCCGACCGGCATGCCGGCGGCGGCCGCGATCTCCTCGAACGTGTAGTCGAGAGCGTCCTTGAGCACGATCACCTGCGCCTGCTCGGGCGAGATCTCGGCGAGCGAGTCGCAGAGCTCACGCCGCAGCTCGGTCATCCGTACGCCGCGGGTCGGGTCGTGCTCGACGTCGGCACCCAGGTCCTCCGGGAGGGGATCGTGCACCCGCGTTCGCTGGCGCTCGGCGACGTCACGGCAGGTGTTGACCACGAGCCGGTGCAGCCAGGTCGAGAACTGCGACTCGCCGCGGAACTGGCGCAGCCGCACGCAGAGCTTGGCGAGCGATTCCTGCGCCGCGTCGCGCGCGTCCTCGGGATCGCGCAGCAGATGCCGCGCGAGCCGCTCCACCCTCGGCGCATGCCGCACACAGAGCGCTTCGAGCGCCCGCGCGTCGGAGGCCTTCGCGCGCGTGACGAGGACGGCGTCGCTGAGACTCGCGTAGTCGAGGCTGCGCTCGCGCAGCGGCTGGCTGATCCTCCCCACGGCGGCGTTAGTCTAGATGCGGGTGTCGGATCTCTCCTCCGCCTCTGTCGAGCCGCTGCTACGCGGGCGCCTCGGCCGCCCGTACCGCTTCGTCGAGGAGTGCGCCTCGACCCAACGACTGCTCGACGCCGACGAGCACGAGGGGACGACGGTGGCCGCGAACCTGCAGACGCGGGGACGGGGCCGTCTCGGCCGCACGTGGGAGGCGCCGGCAGGGCGCGCGCTGCTCTTCTCGGTGCTGCTGCGCCCGCAGCCGCCGATGGCGCTCTGGCCCGAGCTCTCGCTCGTCGCGGGCGACTCCGTGGCGGCCGCGTTGCGCGAGGAGACCGGCGTCGCCGCCGAGCTGCGCTATCCGAACGACGTACTGATCGAGGGCCGGAAGGTCGCGGGGATCCTGCCCGAGGCGAGCACCGGCAGGGTGGTGCTGGGCATCGGCCTCAACGTCAACCAGACGGCCGACGAGTTGCCGGCCGAGACGGCGAAACCGCCCACCTCGCTGCGAATCGAGACAGGTCGCGAGTGGCCGCGCGCGTCACTCCTCGCGGTGATCCTCGGCGAACTCGAGCGCGGCTACGACGACTGGCAGCGGCTGCACACGAACCGCCCGCAGCCGGGCTAGCTCGGCAGGTCCTGCTCGCGGAAGTTCCGCGCCGCCTCGATCGCGGCGCCGAGATTCAAGCCCTTGTCCTTGGCCTGCTTGATCAGCATCACGGTCTCGAGAGCGTCGATGTCGTAGATCCGCTGTTTCTTGCCCTTGGTCGGGATCTGCGCCTTGTTGGTCCAGTAGTCGAGCTGCATCTTCGAGATGCCGGCGATCTGGCAGACCTGGCCGAGGTACAGCTCGACCTTGTCGAGATGCTCGGCCAGATTGATCCGCTCGAGAAGATCGACCTGCCTGCTTACCGCCATTTGCCCTCACCGCGTCGGGTGCTGACCCCGACCGAGAGTTATAAAGCCCTCGGGCCCGTTTTGGAAGGGGGCGCCCGCGTTACTCGGCGGCGGGCTGCTCGGCCGGCTGCTCGCCCGACGGCTCGGAGGCCGGCTCGGCATCGCCGTTCGTCTCCTCCGCCTCGACGACGGGCGCGAGCGCCGAGACCCGTTCGTCGTCGCCGCGGAGCCGCATCACGATCACGCCCTGCGTCGAGCGACCGAGCCGTTTCACGTCCTCGACCGGCACCTTGATCACCGTCCCGGCGGTGGAGATCATCATCACCTGGTAGCCGTCGCGGACGACGCGCGAGCCGACGAGGTAGCCGCGCGCCTCCGTCAGCTGCACCGTCTTCACGCCCATGCCGCCGCGGCCCTTGACCGGGTACTCGGAGACACGTGTCCGCTTGCCGAAGCCGTTCTCGGTCACGACCAGGAGATCCGCGTCGTCCTCGGCGATGTTGATCGAGATCACCTCGTCGCCCTTGCGCAGCTTCATGCCGGCGACGCCCGAAGTGTCGCGGCCCATGGCGCGGGCGTCAGTCTCGTGGAAGCGGATCGCCTGCCCCTTCTTCGAGACGATGAGGATGTCGTCCTCACCGGACGAATGACGGACGCCGACGAGCTCGTCTCCGTCGCGCATCTTGATCGCGATGATCCCGTCGGCCTTGAGCGGCGTGTTGTACGCGGCGAGCTCGGTCTTCTTGACGACACCGTTCTTCGTCGCGAAGACGAGGTACTTCGCCTCCTCGAAGTCGCGCGTCTGAATCACGGCGCGCACCTGCTCCTCCTGGCGGAACGGGAGAAGGTTGACGATGGCGCGACCCTTCGACTGGCGCGAGCCGAGCGGCAGCTCGTGCACCTTCAGCCGGTAGACCTTGCCGACGTTCGTGAAGAACAGGATGTAGTCGTGCGTCGACGCGACGAACAGGTGCTCGATGTAGTCGTCCTCCTTGAGCTCCATCCCCATCACGCCGATGCCGCCCCGCCGCTGCTCGCGGTACGTCGTCACCGGTAGGCGCTTGATGTAGCCCGACCGGGTGATCGCGATGACCATGTCCTCCTCGGCGATCAGATCCTCGAGCTCGAGCTCCTCCTCGGCCGCGACGATCTCGGTGCGGCGGTCGTCGTTGCGGCCGTAGATCTGCTTGATCTCGAGCAGCTCGTCGCGGATGAGACCGTCGATCTTCGCCGGCTCGCCGAGGATCGCCCGCAGCTCGGCGATTCGCTCCTGCAGGTCCTTGTGCTCGGCCTCGACCTCTCTCCGCGCGAGGCCGGTGAGCCGCGAGAGCCGCATCTCGAGGATCGCCTCAGCCTGGATCTCGGAGAGCGAGAACTGCTGCATAAGCTGTTCGCGCGCCTCGTCGCGGTCGGCTGCGGCGCGGATGAGCGCGACGATCGCGTCGATGTTGTCGAGGGCGATCAGGTAGCCCTGCAGGACGTGCGCGCGGGCCTCCGCCTTGCGCAGCTCGTCCTTCGACCGGCGGGTGACGACCTCGCGCTGGAACTCGAGGTAGTGACGCACGAGCTCGAGGAGCGAGAGCGTCCGCGGGACGCCGTCGACGAGCGCGACGGCGTTGTAGCCGAACGTCGACTGCAGCGGCGTGTGCTTGAAGAGCTTGTTGAGCGCGACCTGCGGGATCGCGTCGCGCTTGAGCTCGATCTGGATGCGCATCCCGGTACGGTCGGAGTGGTCGGCCAGGTCCGAGACCTCCGTCAGCACCTTGTCGCGCACGAGGTCGGCGATCTTGACGATGACGCCCGTGTTGCCGCCCTTCTTGACGCCATACGGGAGCTCGGTGACGACGACGGCCGAACGGCCGCCCCGCAGCTCCTCGATGTGGGCGCGCGCGCGCATGACGATGCGGCCGCGGCCGGTGCGATACGCGTCGCGGATCCCGCTCCGGCCGACGACGATCGCGCCCGTGGGGAAGTCGGGGCCCTTGACGTGCTTCATCAAGCCCTCGACGGAGATCTCGGGATCGTCGATCATCGCGACGACCGCGTCGATCGTCTCGCCGAGGTGGTGCGGCGGCATGTTCGTCGCCATCCCGACCGCGATCCCGGTCGAGCCGTTGACGATCAGGTTCGGAAAGCGGGACGGCAGCACCGAGGGTTGCCGGCGCGACTCGTCGTAGTTCGGCTCGAAGTCGACGGTGTTCGCGTCGATGTCGCGCAGGAGCTCGGTCGCGATCCGGGCGAGCCGTGCCTCGGTGTAGCGCATCGCGGCGGCCGGATCGTCGTCGATCGAGCCGAAGTTGCCCTGGCCGTCGACGAGCGGGTAGCGCAGCGAGAACGGCTGCGCCATCCGCACGAGCGTGTCGTAGATCGCGGAGTCGCCGTGCGGGTGGTAGTTCGCCATCACGGCACCCACCGTCGAGGCGGACTTCTTGTACGGCCGGTTCGGCTGCAGGCCGGCCTCGTGCATCCCGTAGAGGACGCGGCGGTGAACCGGCTTCAGGCCGTCGCGCACGTCGGGCAGCGCGCGCGAGACGATGACCGACATCGCGTAGTCGAGGAAGCTCGAGCGCATCTCCTGCTCGAGCTCGCGCGGCTCGATCCGTCCCGGCCCCAGAGCGCCGGTCTCGACCTCAGACAACTGTGCCCCTAGACGTCAAGGAAGGCGTCCTTCGCGTTCTCCTCGATGAAGATGCGGCGCGGCTCGACCTGGTCGCCCATCAGCATCGAGAACAGCTGGTCGGCGGCGCTCGCGTCCTCGACGTCGACCCGGACGAGCAGGCGCTTGGCGGGATCCATCGTCGTCTCCCACAGCTGCTCCGGGTTCATCTCGCCGAGGCCCTTGTAGCGGGAGAGCTGGGTTCCGACCTCCTTGGCCAGGTCGAGCGCGCCGTGCCGCAACTCGGAGAATGTCTGCGGCGCGGCGGTGTGTCTGCCGAGCGCGAGCGTGAACGGCGGCGGGCCGACGACCTCGACGAGCTTCTCGTACGCCCGCCGGAGGTTCGCGTAGATCGGCGACCCGAGGAGCTCGGCGGAGAGCCCGATCGTCCGGGCCGCGGAGGTCTCCTCCTCGACGACCTTGACCTGCAGGCCGGACTCGCCTCGCTCGAGGACGGAGAGCGTGTAGCCGTTCGGCGGCAGCGCGGCGATCGCCTTCTCGGCTTCGGCCGGCGTCGTCACGTCGAGCTCGACGAGCCGGTGCGCGATGACGAGCTCGGCCGCGTGCGGCCCGAAGTCGGCGCGCAGCCGGGCCGACCAGCCCTCGAACTCCGCAAGCGCGCCCGTGAACCGCTTCCAGCGCGCCTCGGTCAGCTTCACGTCGGTGTCGCCGCGGTCGCGCACCTCGAGCTCGCCGAAGCGCTCGCGCACGAGCAGCTCCTCGAGCTGGGACTCCTTCTCGAAGTAGAACTCCTGGTTGCCGAGCTTCACCTTGTAGAGCGGCGGCACGGCGATGTAGATGTGGCCGTACTCGAAGAGCTCGCGCATGTGCCGGTAGAGGAAGGTGAGGACGAGCGTCCGGATGTGCGAGCCGTCGACGTCGGCGTCCGTCATCACGATGACCCGGTGGTAGCGGAGGCTCTCGATGTCGAACTCGTCCCCGATCCCGGTGCCGATCGCGGTGATCATCGCCTGGATCTCGTTGTTCGAGAGCACCTTGTTGATGCGGTTCTTCTCGCTGTTGATGATCTTTCCGCGCAGCGGCAGGATCGCCTGATAGGTGCGGTCCCGGCCCGTCTTCGCCGAGCCGCCCGCCGAGTCGCCCTCGACGATGTAGAGCTCGGCGAGCGACGGGTCGCGGATCGAGCAGTCGGCGAGCTTGCCGGGCAGCGAGGAACCGTCGAGCGCCGACTTCCGCCGCGTCAGCTCCCGCGCCTGCCTTGCCGCGAGCCGGGCGCGCATGGCCGCGATCGCCTTGGTGCAGATCGCACGCGCATCCTGCGGGTTCTCCTCGAGGAACCGCGACAGCGAGGAGTTGACCGTCGTCTGGACGAGACCTTCGATGCCCGGGTTCCCGAGCTTCGTCTTCGTCTGGCCTTCGAACTGCGGGTTGCGCAGCTTTACCGACACGACGGCGGCGAGGCCCTCGCGTACGTCCTCGCCGTCGAGGCTCTCCTTCTCCTTCAGGAGCTTGAGCTCCTGCGCCTTCGCGTTCAGCGTCCGCGTCAGCGCGCTGCGGAAGCCGGAGAGGTGGGTGCCGCCCTCGACCGTGTTGATGTTGTTGGCGAAGGTGAAGACCGACTCCTGGTACGAGGAGTTCCACTGCATCGCGACCTCGACGGCGCCCTGCTCGGTGTCGCCCTCGAAATAGACGATGTGCTTGTGGATCGCGTCCTTGGCCTCGTTGATGTACGAGACGAAGTCGCGGATCCCGCCCTCGTAGTGGAACTCGACCGTCTTGCCGTCTGCGCGCTCGTCGACGAGCTTGATGTGCAGGCCCTTCGTGAGGAACGCGGTCTCGCGCAGACGCTGCGTGATCGTGGACGCCTCGACGTCGAGCTCCTCGAAGATCTCGGAGTCCGGGAGGAACGTGATCGTCGTGCCGCTCGGGTCGTCAGCGGCCATCTCGCCGACGACCTCCATCTCGCCGACGGGATCGCCGCGCTCGAACTCCTGCCGGTGGATCTGGCCGTCGCGGCGCACCTCGGCGACGAGTCGCTCGGAGAGCGCGTTCACGACCGAGACGCCGACGCCGTGCAGGCCGCCCGAGACCTTGTAGCCGTCGCCGCCGAACTTGCCGCCGGCGTGGAGCTTCGTGAGGACGACCGTCAGCGCGGGCAGTCCCTGGTCCGGCATCACGTCGACTGGGATGCCCGAGCCCCAGTCCTGAACCGTGACCGAGTTGTCCGGATGGAGCGTGACCTCGATCCGCTCGTTGCGTCCCTGGAGGGCCTCGTCGACCGAGTTGTCGACCACCTCGTAGATGAGGTGGTGGAGGCCGCGGAGCCCCGTCGAGCCGATGTACATGCCCGGCCGGAGCCGGACCGGCTCGAGGCCTTCGAGGACGGTGATGTCCCTCGCTGTGTAGTCCGTTTCGGTCATGAAAAAAGCCCTGCAAATTCCGCATTTGCGGGCAGACGTAAGTGTATCAGACGGAGCGGTTGTCGGGCGCCCGAGCGAGCGCCGCTTTTATGACTTTCGCGACAGATTCGCGCAGCTCTTCGTCCGCGATCCCGGCAGTGAGCGCGGCCGCCTCCCGCTCGTGCTCGGGCGAAGCCCGGACGGGCGGTGCGGTCGGCGGCTCGGGAGCGGCGTCCGGGACGGGCCCCGGCGTGAACCGCAGCCTCGGCCGGCCGGGCAGCCGCCCCGAGATCTCCGCGGCGCGCTGCGTCAGCTCGAAGCCCCAGATCGCGTCGCGGACATGGACGACGAGCGTCCCGTCGGGTTGCGTCCGTGCCGGCCAGGCATGGCGGGCGATCTCCTCGCCGACTGCCGCCGGCCAGGCCGTGACCGCGTCGCCGGCGCCGCTGTCGGCGCCCACCCGGCTCAGCTCGGCCCTGATCTGCTCCCCGAGGGGCTCCACCTAGGCGACCGCCTCCAGCACCGCTCCCGGCGTGACCTCGAGCAGTTGATCGGGCGCCGTGGGGAGCATCGCCGCGTCGGTCGCGGTCACGAGCGCCTGTCCGACGGTCCGCACCCGCGCGGCGAGGATCTGCCGCCGGCCGGGATCCAGCTCGGAGAGGACGTCGTCGAGCAGCAGGAGCGGCGCGACGCCCGTTCGGTCGGCGATCGTCTCGGCCTCGGCGAGGAGGAGCGCAAGTAGAGCGAGCCGCTGCTCGCCCTGCGAGCCGAAGCTGCGGAGGTCGCGGTCGGCCGCGGCGAGCACGACGTCGTCGAGATGCGGTCCGAGCGATGTCACGCCGCGCTCGAGATCGCGGCCGAGTGCGGCGCCGAGGCCTGCGAGCGTCGGCGGCTCCCCCTCGTAACGGAGCGACACCTCTCCGAGGCCCAGTTCGTCGGCGCGGGCCGCGAAGGCCGGCTGGAGCAGAGCGAGCGTCTCGAGACGAGCGGCGACGAGCTCGGCGCCGAGGGTGGCGACGCGTTCGCTCCATGGCTCGATCGCGTCCCGGCCCGAGAGGTTCGCGGCAGCCCGCCGCAGCGCCGCGTTCCGCTGCGCCACCGCGCCGCCGTACTCCGCCGGCAGCGGGGCGCGGGAGGGCGAGAAGCGGCCCAGCACACGGTCGAAGTAGGCGCGGCGCGCGGCCGGCGGCCCCTTGACGACGCCGAGGCGATCAGGCGTGAAGACGAGCACCGAGACGATGGTGCGCAGCTGCTCCGCCGCCCGCAGCGGCGCCCCGTTGAGCTGGGCGCGCTTGCCCTCTCCCCGCCGCACCGTCACCTCGAGCTCGAGCCGGGCCTCGGCCCGTCGGCCCGCGACCGCCGCGCGTGCGCCGTCGGCTCCGAAGCGGACGACCTGCGAATCGGTACGCGTTCGCGGCGAGAATCCCTGAGCCGCGACGTGCGTCGCCTCGAGCAGGTTCGTCTTGCCTACGCCGTTCGGCCCCACGACGAGCACGAGCCCCGGTTGCAGTCCCAGCTCGAGCCGCTCGTAGGAGCGGAAGTCGCGGAGCGAGACGGAATCGACGATCAGCCTGTGCTTGCCCTGTCGGCTCTCAGCCGGGCAGGCGGATCGGCATGACGAGGTACGTGAAGTCGTCCGCCTCGTCGGTGAGAATCGCCGGGCGCAGCGGGCTGATGAGCTTCATCCGCACGTCGTCGCCCTCGACCGACTCGAGACCCTCGCGCAGGAACTCCGCGTTGAAGCCGATCTCGAGCGGCTCGCCGTTGTAGGCGACGGGCATCGACTCCTTCGACTCGCCGACCTCGTGCGTGCGCGCCACGACCGTGACCTCGCCGTCGGCGAAGCGCAGCTGCAGCGGCGTCGCGCGCTGGATCATCACGGCGGCGCGGCGCACGACGTCGAGGAGCTCAGGACGCGAGATCGTCAACTCGTGCTCGAACGTCTCGGGCAGCAGCTGCCGGTAGTTCGGGAACTGGCCGTCGATCCGCCGGGTCGTCAGCCAGACCGCGCCTACCGAGAAGAGGACCTGGTTCTCCTGCACGCCGACCGCGATCTCGTCGCCGTCGCCCGGGATCCGCGCGAGCTCCTGCAGCGCGCGGCTCGGGACGATGGCCTCGAGCTCGGGCGGCGACGAGGAGAGTTGCGTCTCCTTGACCGCGAGGCGATAGGAGTCGGTGGCCGCCATGACGAGCTTGTCGCCGGCGAACTGGACGAGGACGCCGGTGAGTACGGGACGGGCCTCGTCGCGGGAGGCCGCGCGCGCCACGCGCGAGATCGTCTCGAGCAGCGGCTCGCGATCCACGGTGAAGAGCTCGGCGTCGGTGAACTCCGGGAGCCGCGGGAAGTCCTCGGCGTTGTACGTGTGCAGCGTGTAGCTCGCGGTGCCCGACGCGACGTGCACGACGGACTCCGAGGCGCGATGCTCGATCCTCACCTCGTCGCCGGGCAGCAGACGCGCGATGTCGACGAGCGTCCGGCCCGGCAGCACGACCGCGCCGTCGCCCTCGACCTGCGCCGGCACCGTCGCGCGCAGCGAGAGCTCCATGTCGGTCGCCGCGAGGCGGAGCTCGTCGCCGTGCGCCTCGAGCAGGACCCCGGACAGGATCTGGATCGCCGTGCGGCTCGAGACCGCGCGGCCGACGAGCGCGAGACCCTGCACGAGCTCGTCCTTCGTGCACGTGATCCTCAGCTCGGCACCTACTGCGATGTCACTCTCGATCATCTAGGGATTCTCGTAGAAGTCATAGGGAGTGTGGACGACGGGGAAGACGTGCCTCCGGGCGCTTCCTGCCTGCGGTCGGCGTGTGGAGCTTCATTGTGGACGATTCGGCAGGTCCCACAGGCGTCAGGCGTCAGCGGACCTGCTTCACACGTGCGGTGAGCTCTTGCACGAGGTTGTACACAGACCTGTCCTCACGGATCAAGCGAGAGATCTTCGAGGTCGCATGGATGACCGTCGTGTGGTCGCGGCCGCCGAACTCCTTGCCGATCTTCGGCAGTGAGGAGTCGGTGAGCTCGCGCGACAGGTACATCGCGACCTGGCGCGGGTAGACGATGTTCTGCGAACGCTTCTCGCCGCAGAGCTCCTCGAGCGAGAGCTCGAAGCGGTCGGCGACGAGATCTTGGATCCGCTTGATCGAGACCTCGGCGGCCTCGCCCTGCGGGAAGACGTCGCGCAGGACGTCCTGCGCGAGCTCGACCGTCATCGGCCGGCCGGTGAGAGACGAGAAGGCGACGACACGGGTGAGCGCGCCCTCGAGCTCGCGGATGTTGGTCGAGACGCGTCCCGCCGTGAACGTGAGCACCTGCTCGTCGTGCACGTGGATCCCGTCGACCTTCACCTTCTTGCGCAGGATCGCGATTCGCGTCTCGAGATCGGGCGGCTGGATGTCGGTGATCAGGCCCCACTCGAACCGGCTGCGCAGTCGCTCCTCGAGCGTCGCGATGTCGCGCGGCGGCCGGTCGGAGGACAGCACGATCTGCGAGCCGGCCTCGTACAGCGAGTTGAACGTGTGGAAGAACTCCTCCTGGAACCGCTCCTTGCCCTCGAAGAACTGGACGTCGTCGATGAGCAGGACGTCGTAGGCCCGGTAGCGCTGCTTGAAGCCCTCGATCCGCTTGTCGCGGAGCGAGTTGATGAAGTCGTTGACGAAGGCCTCGCTCGTGACGTAGCGGACGGAGAGTTCCGACGAGTGCTCGGCGACGTACTGCGCGACGGCCTGGAGCAGGTGCGTCTTGCCGAGGCCCGTGTTGCCGTAGATGAAGAGCGGGTTGTACGCCTGCGCCGGCGCCTCGGCGACCGCGAGCGCCGCCGCGTGCGCGAAGCGATTCGACGAGCCGATCACGAACGAGTCGAACGTGTACTTCTCGCTGAAGCCGCCGCTCTCGGGGCGTCCCGGCATGCGTTGGACCATGGGAACGACGCCCTCCGATCCCGCGCGGCCCTCCGTCGCGGCTGCCGTCCCGTCGGCGACGCGGAGCTCCAGGCGGCGCTCGACGCCGGTGATGTCGCGCACGGCGGCGCCGATCAGCCCGAGGAAGTGTCCCTCGATCCAGTCGCGGGTGAAATCGCTCGGAACGGTGAGGACGAGGGTGTTGCCGTCGACGGTCAGGTCGCGGACGTCACCGAACCACTTGGCGTACGTCCCGTCGCTGAGCGCTTCCTTGAGCCGCCCGGAGATCTCCTCCCAGAGGGCATCTGCTGACAGCTCGACTTGGTGCTCCACCGACGCCCTGACTCCTCCCCGTCTCCGGCCCGGCGGCCAGCATAACAGCGGCTTCGACGGGGGCCAAATTGCTGGATTTGCAGGCATTTTCCGATCAGCCGGATTCCCTCCACAGCTGTGGACAGAGGTGGGGGGAACTCCCTCCAGCCGCATGCCCGAGCCGTGCGCGGCTGTGGACAAGCCGGTGGACGAAGCGTGGCTATACTGACGTCGCGCCCCGCCGCCGGCGGGGATTTTTCTGGCAAAGACGAGCCTTTCGCAGTCGTGAAGCGCACCTATCAGCCCAACGTCCGCCGCCGCAAGCGCAAGCACGGGTTCCGTGCGCGCATGGCGACGAAGGCCGGCCGGGCGATCCTCAAGCGCCGCCGCGACAAGGGCCGGGCTCGCCTCTCGGCCTAGTCGGCTCGCCGGGACCGAGCCACTAAGCTGCACCCGTGAAGCGCGCCAACCGACTGTCCCGCTCCCGGGACTTCGACGCCGTGCATCGCCGCGGACGCTCCGTCTCGTCTCGCTTTCTCGTCCTCTACTGGCTGCCGCAGGACGAGCCGGCGGAGCCCCGGATCGGGTTTGCGGTGCCGCGCGCAGCGGGCGGCGCGGTCGAGCGGAACCGGATCAAGCGGCGGCTGCGCGAGGTCTGGCACGCGCGGCTCGGGCGCGTCCCGACGGGTCACGACTACGTCCTGATCGTCCGGCCCGGCCTCGTCGAGGCGGCCGAGGCGAACGGCTTCGAATGGCTCGGCGAGCGAGTCGACGAGCTGCTCGAGCAGACCGGGGCTCTCGCGGCATGAGCGCCGTGACGCGTGTTCCGTCGCTGCTCGGAGTCGCCCTCGTCTGGCTCTGGCGGCTGACGTTCGGGGCTCTCTTCCCGACCACGTGCAAGTACCACCCGTCGTGCTCCGAGTACGCGGTGCAGTCCCTCCGCCGCCACGGCCTCGTCAAGGGCAGCGCGCGCGCCGGCTGGCGGCTGCTGCGGTGCAATCCGTGGAGCCGAGGGGGGTTCGACCCGGTCCGATGATCGTCTCCACGATCCCCATCTTCAGCCAGCTCGAGGACGTGATGAAGCACGTCCTCAACTTCTTCCACTCGAACATCGGCCTGCCGTGGGCCTGGTCGATCGTGGCCACGACGATCGTCGTGCGGGTGATCCTCGTGCCGCTGACGATCCGGCAGATCCATTCGATGCAGGCGCTGCAGAAGCATGCGCCGCAGATGAAGGAGATCCAGAAGAAGTACAAGCAGGATCGCCAGAAGCAGAACGAGGAGCTGATGAAGTTCTACCGGGAGAACAACATCAACCCGGCCGCCTCGTGCCTGCCGATGCTCCTGCAGCTGCCGGTCTTCATCGCTCTCTACTACACGCTCAAGCACTTCCAGACGAACTTCCACGTCGGGAAGCACACGGACCTCTCGTTCCTGCACTTCATCCCGTCGATCCAGGCGCATACGACGACGCACTGGGGCGGCTACGTGCTGCTCGTGGTCTACGTCGCGAGCCAGATGGCGTCGTCGTTCTTCATGATGACGACGACCGACAAGATGCAGCGCACGCTGTTCATGGTGATGCCGCTGTTCTTCGTCTTCATCATCGCGCGCTTCCCTGCCGGCCTCGTTCTCTACTGGGTGACGACGAACCTCTGGACGGTCGGGCAGGGGCTGATCACGCGTCGTCTCGTGGCCAAGACGCCTGCGCCTGCGCTCGAGCGACGGAGCTCGCGCACACCGCCTAAGGACGACGGCTCGAGCGGCAACGGCGCGAAAAGCGAAGCGCCGTCGCCGAAGCCCGCTCCCTCCGCCTCGCAGCGGCCGCGCCAGGTGCGGCGCAAGAAGAAGCGCACGAGCCGCAGATGAACGACGTCGCGGATCTGACCACCGAGGCGACCGGGGAGACGGTCGGCGAGGCTAAGTGGGCGGCGTTGCGCGAGCTCGAGCGCCGGCATCCCGGTCTCGACAAGGCCGCCGTGCAATTCGAGATCGTCGCCGAGGGGGAGCGCGGCATTCTCGGCGTCGGGTACGAGCCGGCGCGGGTCCTCGCGCATCTGCCGGCCGAGGCCGCGGAGGCAGCCGACACCGCCACTGCGGCCGCGAGCGACGGCAGCGGCCAGGCCGGCGAGGCGCGAGCTCTCGTCGCTCGAATCGTCGGGACGCTCGGTGTCGACGCCGAGGTGATCGCGCGGGACGAGCCGGAGGCGATCGTCGTCACCTGCTCGGGGCCGGACGTCGGCCTGCTCATCGGCCGGCACGGCCAGACGATCGATGCGATCCAGTACCTCCTCAACGTGATCGCCTATCGAGCCCACGGCGACGACAAGAAGGACGTCGCCGTCGACGCCGCCGGCTACCGCGCCCGGCGCCGGGCGACGCTCGAGACGCTCGCGGAGCGCGTCGCCGAGCAGGTGCGGGAGTCGGGCAAGCGTGAGGAGCTCGAGCCGATGACGGCCGTCGAGCGCAAGGTCGTGCACCTGCACCTCAAGGACGCCGCCGGCGTCGGCACGACCTCCGAAGGCACGGAGCCGAACCGCTACGTCGTCGTCGTTCCTGAGTGACTGGCTGGCCGCCGTCCTCGAGACGCCGGGCCTGACGGCGCTCCGCGATCGCGAGGGCCCGCGGGCCATGCTGCTCGACGACGCGCTGCGGGCACTGCCGCTCGTCGAGGCGTACGACGGGCCGCTGATCGACGTCGGCTCCGGCGGCGGCTCGCCGGGGATCCCGCTCGCCGCCGCGTTGCCCGAGCGCGAGGCGACCCTGCTCGACGCCGAGCAGCGGAAGTGCGACTTCCTCCGCCGCTGGGCGCCGCCGAACGCGGAGGTCGTATGGGGTCGCGCCGAGGAGCAGCCGCTCGAGCGCTGGGCGGTCGCCCTTGCGAAGGCGCTCGCCCGGCCTCCGGTCGCGGCGGAGCTGTGCCTGCCGCTCGTCCGCACCGGCGGCGCGGCGATCCTCTGGCTCGGCGAGCACGCGGACCTCGAGGCGCTCGCGTCCGCCTCGGACCGCCTCGGCGGCGGCCGTCCCGAGCTTCACGGCGGGCTCGCGGTCCTGCCGAAGGTCGCGCCTACGCCGCCCGGCTTCCCGCGCCGCACCGGGGTTGCGAAGAAGCGTCCGCTGGCGTAGCGACAATGGCCGGGCGATGTCCCGGATCTATGCGCTCGCAAACCAGAAGGGCGGCGTCGGCAAGACGACGACCGCCGTCAATCTCGCCGCCTGTCTCGCCGAGGCCGGAGAGCGCTCGCTCGTGATCGACCTCGACCCCCAGGCGAACGCCACCTCGGGACTCGGGATGCGCGCGAACGGCACCTCGAGCTACGACCTCCTCGACGGCGCCCCGCTCGAGGAGCTCGTCCACTCGACGGCGTTCGCGAATCTCGACCTCGTCCCGGCGAAGCCGGATCTCGCCGGCGCGGTGGTGGAGCTCTCGGGCCGTGACGACGGCGAGCGGTATCTCGCGCAGGCGCTTGCCTCGGGCAGCGAGCGCTACGACTTCGTCTTCCTCGACTGCCCGCCGTCGCTCGGCCCGCTCACGGTCAACGCGCTGGCCGCGGCCGACCGTGTCCTCGTCCCGGTGCAGGCGGAGTACTACGCGCTCGAGGGCCTGACGCAGCTCCTCCACTCGGTCGAGCTGATCCGCCGCCGGCTCAACCCGAGCCTGGGCATCGGAGGTGTCCTGCTCACGATGGTCGACGGTCGGACGCGACTCGCGCAGCAGGTCGAGGCCGAGGTGCGCAGGCATTTCGGGCCGCTCGTCTTCCGCACGTCCGTTCCGCGCTCGGTGCGCCTCGCCGAGGCGCCGAGCTACGGACTTCCCGCGATTGCCTACGACCGTCGCTCCGCCGGAGCCGACGCCTACTGGAAGGTGGCGATGGAGCTTGTCGAGCGCGCCTGAGTCCTCACCGCAGCGCCGTGGCCTCGGCCGGGGCCTCGAAGTGCTGATCGGCGGGCAGCCGGTCCCGACCGAGCTGCTCGAGATCCCCGTCGACGCGATCCACCCGAACCCGAAGCAGCCGCGGCGCCGCTTCGAGCCGGAGGCGGCGTCGGGACTGGCGGAGTCCGTGCGCCGGCAGGGCGTCATCCAGCCCCTGCTCGTTCGGCCACGAGGCGTCGGCGGCTACGAGATCGTCGCGGGCGAGCGCCGGTGGCGGGCGGCGCGCGAGGCCGGACGCACGACCGTGCCCGCCGTGATCCGCACCGCCGACGACCGCGACACCCTCCTGCTCGGCCTCGTCGAGAACGTCGCGCGCGAGCAGCTGACGCCGATCGAGGAAGCGCGTGCCTACGCCGTCCTGATCGACGAGTTCTCGCTTTCGCTCGGCGAGGTGGCGGAGCGGGTGGGCCGCTCGAAGCCCTCGGTCTCGAACCGGATCCGCCTGCTCGAGCTGCCCGAGGACGTGCTGGGGATGGTCGAGCGCGGGCAGCTGAGCGAAGGCCACGCGCGCGCCGTTCTCGCGGTTCCCGACCACGAGGGGCGCCGCCGGCTCGCGCGCGAGATCGTCCGGCGCGGCCTCTCGGTGCGGGCCGCCGAGCAGCGGGCGAAGTGGGCGGGCGCGAAGCAGCGGCCGCGCACGCACTCGGCTCCGGTCGATCCGGCGCTGGCGGATCGCGTGCGCAGCGCGTTCGAGCAGCTGACGGGCCGTCACGCGCGTGTCCTGCCGGGCCGGGTCGAGCTGCCGTTCGGCGACGAGCACGACCTCGCCGAGCTGGCCGAGGCGCTCGAGAACGCGGCTACAATCAGCCCCCGCGCGGGCGATTAGCTCAGCTGGTTAGAGCGCCGCTCTGATAAGGCGGAGGTCCCTGGTTCGAATCCAGGATCGCCCATCTCTCCGTGCCGGCCGTTCAATGGAGGCGGTGCGTGCGCACGAGGTAATCCTCGACCGCGAGCAGGAAGGACGCGTCCTGGGCGAGCTCGACGAGCCGGCCCTTCGTCGCGGCGTCGAGATCCCGGTCGAGAGCGACCTCCACGACGAAGCTCGGCGTCCGCCCGGTCTGCGAGAGAGACGCCATCCGCAGGAAGATCCGGCGGGCGTCCTCGTTCTGGGAGATCGCCTCGAGCGACTCCATGTCATCCAGCCAAAGCGTGCGCACGTGTGTCAAACGGCACCCGCGCAACCGGGGTTACGCCGGGTTTTCGGCTAGGCAGCCTGAGCTATATTCGAGACGAGGCCCGGGCGGATGCAGGAGATGCTCATCTACGGCGTCAGCTTCGATCTGGTCGGCAAGCAGCCGATCGTCCTCCTCAAGACCGCCGACGGCAACAAGTTCCTGCCCATCTGGATCGGGCATCCGGAAGCGGCCGCGATCCTGATGAAGCTGCAGAGCCAGACGTCGGTGCGACCCATGACGCACGACCTCGTCAGCGACATGCTCGAACAGCTCGGCGTGTCGATCAGCCGCATCACGGTCACCGAGCTGCGCGAGAACACCTTCTACGCGCAGATCACCGTCCTCCAGGACGGCCAGGAGATCGAGGTCGACTCCCGGCCCTCCGACGCGATCGCGCTCGCGATTCGGGCCGAGGCGCCGATCTTCGCGGCCGACGACGTGATCGCCGAGTCGGCGATCGAGTTCGAGGGCGAGGAAGTCGACGAGGAGCAGCTCGAGGCGGAGGTGCTCAAGTTCCGCAGCTTTCTCGAGGACGTGACGCCCGACCAGTTCGTCGTCGAGAACGGCGACGAGGACCAGTAGCTAGCGGACGACGACGTAGGCGAGGGCCGCCCCGTTGAAGAGGGCGTGCACGAACATCCCCGGCACGGCGCTCTCCGTGCGGTCGCGGAGCCACGCGAGCGCCATCCCGAACGGGACGAGGACGAGCAGCGCCTCGACGAGGCCGTGGGCGAGGCCGAAGGCGACGCCGACGAGGACGATCGAAGGCCAGCGGCCGAGGAAGCGCAGCAGCGACTGGCCGGCGCCGCGGAAGGTCAGCTCCTCGACGAACGGCGCGATCGCCGCGAAGAGGACGAAGTTGGCCGCGAAGGCGGCGGCGTGCCTCGGCTCCCAGGCGACGTTCGTGATCCCCTGCTCCTTGCCGGGACTCTCGGGCAGCGGGATGAACGACGTGACGTACTCCCAGGCGAAGATCGCGACCACGACCGCGACAGCCGAGCCGAGCGCGCCGGACCAGCTCCGGGCTCGCCGAAAGGCGAGCAGGTCGAAGCGGTCGACGCAGATCAGGAGCACGACGCCCAGCCAGATCGCGTAGACGATCGTGCCGCCGGCGAAGCTCGAGAACGAGTAGAGCTCCTTGTCGGCCCCGCCCCTGCCGCCGTGGCCGCCGCCGGAGAAGCGCGACGCGTAGTTGACCACGGCGATCAGGCCGATGAGGATCGCCCACGCGAGGACCCGCCTGGGATTCGGAATCTGCCGCGGTTCGCCGGCTTCGGCCTCCACGACCGCGGAGCATAGGCTGGGGGCCATGCGCCACTTCACGCCCGAAGAGGCGAATGCCGAGCTCGAGCACGTGCGACCGCTCGTCGAGCAGCTCGTGGCAGGCAAGCAGGAGCACACTGCTGCGCTCGAGCGCCAGGAGGAGCTCGAGCGGAAGATCCGCGGCAACGGAGGCGGCATCCCGCCTGCCGAGCTGGCAGCCGCGACGGCCGAGGTCGACGCCGTCGCACGGCGTCTGGCGCGGCTCGTGGACGAGATCACCGAGCACGGCGCCGAGGTGAAGGATCTCGACAGCGGCCTCATCGACTTCCCTGCGTTGCGCCGCGGCGAGACCGTGCTGCTCTGCTGGCAGCTCGGCGAGGACGAGATCGGCTGGTGGCACCGCATCGACGACGGCTTCGCAGGCCGCCGCCCGCTCCCGCTCGATTGAGGAGTTCGCGGGTCTGCAACGAACTTCGAGCGGGGCATGAGTCCGTTCTGGAAGCACATCGTGATCGCGGCGGTGATCTTCGCCGTCGTCTCGCTGCTCGCACGCGCGATCGACTGGTGGCTGCAGCGTCGCCCGTTCGCACCCGAGGCGGTGACGCGCTACCGCATCTTCCGGCGCACCGTGAGCGTGGTCATCCTCATGGTCGGCCTCTTCTCGGCACTGCTCGCGATTCCGGAGATCAGGGCGGTCGCCGGCGGTTTGCTCGCGTCGTCGGCGCTGCTCGGCATCGTGCTCGGCTTCGCCGCACAGCGGACGCTCGGGAACTTCGTCGCGGGGATCCTGATCGCGCTCGCGCAGCCGGTGCGCATCGGCGACCGGGTCGAGTACGAGGGCGCAGCCGGGGTGGTCGAGGAGATCGGGCTGACCTACACGTTCATCCGCGCCAGCGATCGGCGACGGATCGTGGTGCCGAACGAGAAGCTCGCGTCCGACACGATCGTCAACGCCTCGATCCGTAGTCGCGAGACCTTCGCCGAGGTCTCCGTCCCGATACCGCTCGCCGCCGATCTCGAGGCCGCTCTCGACGCGCTGCGCCAGGACGTCGCCGGCGAGCGCGACGCGACGGTCTACGTGAGCGCCCTCTCCGATCCCGCAACCGTCACGGTCCGGGCCGCCGCGGCCGACGACCTCGCCGCCGAGCGGCTCGAGCACGACCTGCGCCTGCGCGCCCACCGGCGCCTGCGGGCGCTCGGCGTCTGGACGTGAGCGCCAAGCGGAAGCAGAAGCCGAAGCGGCGACCGCGTCGGCGCCGTCGCCTGGTCGCCGTTCTCGCAGCCACGATCCCGCTCGCGCTGCTCGCCATGACTGCGGCCGGCGGCGCGGTCTATTTCGGCTCGAGCTGCGATCTGAGCGCGCTGCGTCCCGTGCGGCAGACCGACAGCTCGCTCGTCTACGGCGCCAACGGCAGCCTGATCGGCGTGCTGCCCGCGGTCGAGAACAGGACGCCGGTCGCGCGGGCCGCGATCGGCCCGTGGCTGCCGAAGGCGACGGTCGCGATCGAGGATCGGCGCTTCTACGACCACGGCGGCATCGATCCGGTCGGGATCCTCCGCGCGCTCGTCGCCGACGTGAGCGCCGGCCACTTCGTCCAGGGCGGATCGACGATCACCCAGGAGCTCGTCCGGAACCTCTACCTCTCGCGCGAGAAGACGCTGCAGCGCAAGGTCGTGGAGGCGTGTCTCGCCGTGAAGCTCGCCCGGGCCTGGCCCAAGAGCAGGATCCTCACCGCCTATCTCAACGACGTGTACTACGGCAACCACGCCTACGGGATCCAGGCGGCGGCCGAGACGTACTTCTCCCTGCCTGCGAGCCGCCTGAACCTGGAACAGGCCGCCGTGCTCGCCGGCCTGCCGCAGGCGCCCTCCTACTACGACCCGCTGCACAACCCGACGGCGGCTCTCGGCCGCCGGGACGAGGTGCTCGGCGCGCTGCTCCGGAGCGGGTCGATCACCCGTGCGCGGTATGCCGCCGCGGTCGGCGACCGGAGCCTGCATCTCCGTCCCAGCCAGGCATACGCGAGCCGCGAGCCGTACTTCGTCGGCTACGTCGAGAACCTCCTGGAGCAGACGTACGGCGCGGCGACGGTCCGCGCGGGCGGGCTGCAGATCCACACGACGATCCAGCCGCGCCTGCAGCGCGCCGCGCTGCACGCGCTGTCGCAGGTCGTGTACGAGCGCCACGATCCCGCGGCCGCGATCGTCTCGATCGATCCCGCTACCGGCGCGATCCGGGCGATGGCGGCCGCGACTCCGGCGACTCCCGGCAACGAGTTCAATCTCGCGACGACGGCGGAACGGCAGGCCGGCTCGACCTTCAAGCCGATCGTCCTCGCCGCCGCGGTCGCCGAGGGGATGAACCCGTGGGCGACGCGCTACCTCTCGGCGCCGTTCTACTACGCGCCCCTCGGCTGGCGCGTCCGCACGTACGACGGCGCCTACGCGGGCCCGGAGACGGTCGCCGCGGCCACGATCCACTCCGACAACACCGTCTATGCACGGCTCGCGCTCGACGTCGGGTCCGACGCGATCGCGACGATGGCACGGAAGCTCGGCGTGCAGACGCGGCTGCAGCCCGCTCCGGCCCTCGCTCTCGGCACCGCCGCGGTCACCCCGCTCGACATGGCCTCGGTCTATGCGACGCTCGCGGCGGGCGGTGTGTACTCGCGGCCGCTCGCGATCACGCGGGTCGCGTTCCCCGGCGGCAAGGTCGACTCCGCCTGGGGACAACCGCGGCGCGAGCGCGTGATCCCGGACTGGGTCGCGGCGACCGTGACCCGCGTGCTCGAGGAGAACATGCTCCACGGGACAGGTGTCGGTGCCCACGTTCCGGGCCGCGCCGACGCAGGCAAGACGGGCACGACCGACAACTACGCCGACGCCTGGTTCTGCGGATACACGCCGGCGCTCGAGGCCACGGTGTGGATCGGCTACCCGCGAGCCGAGACCCCGATGCTCGACGTGCACGGAGGCGCCGTTTCGGGCCCGACGCTGCCGGCCACGGCCTGGCGGCTGTTCATGGAACGAGCGCTCGAGGGCGCCGAGAACGACACGTTCCCCGCCGCGTTGTCGCCCGCGCAGTTCACGTCCTGGGCCGGGCGGTACGCCTACCCGTCCGCGACGACGTCCCGGTAGTCGTCGTCGTGCCGATGGCCGATGTCGTCGTCGGTGCGGTGACGGTCGGAACGGTCGTGGTGGTGGGCAGCGAGCTGGTGGTCGGTGTCGTCGTCGGAATCGTCGTGGCCGGCCTCGTCGTCGGGTTGGTCGTCGTGTGGCCGGCCGTGGTCGTGGGAGGCTGCTGCCGTGTCGTCGCCTGTGTGCGCGCCGTCGATCCGGCGCTCGTCGTGCCCCTCTGACCCCGCGTCCGCGTGCCGGTATGCGAGCTCGTCGTCCGCTTCACCGCGGGCGTTGCCGAGCCGGGCCGCGTCACCGCCCAGGCCAACACTCCCCCCGCGAGCGCGAGGACCACGATCGCCGCGGCGACGAAGGCCTGCCGCCGGCGGGCGTTCGCCGGACGGCGGTCCGGAGGAACCACTGGAGCCGCGAGGACCTGCGTCGCCTGCGTGTCCTGCGACAGGACGGCCGTTGCCGGCGCGTCGGCGAGTGCGCCGAGCAGCGCCTCGCCGTCGGCCGGCCGCTGCGCGGGATCCTTGCGCATTGCCGCCGCCGTCAGCGCGGAGAGATCGCGCGGCGCGCCGGGTTGCAGCGACTCGACCGCCGGCGCCGGCGTGCGCCGGTGCATGTCGACGAGGGCGACCGCGTTGTCGGCCGTGAACGGCAGCGCCCCGGTCAGCATCCGGAAGAGGATGACGCCGAACGAGTAGACGTCGCTTGCGGCCACGGCCGGCTCGCCCGCGGCCTGCTCCGGCGAGATGTACGAGGCCGTGCCGAGCACGGTTCCCGCGTCGGTGAGGGTCCCCGAGCCCGCGGTGCGTCGCGCGAGCCCGAAGTCGCCGAGCTTCGGCCGGTTCTCCTCGTCGAAGAGGACGTTCGCCGGTTTGAGATCCCGGTGGACGAGACCGCGCGCGTGCAGGTGCGCGAGTCCCGCGGCCATGCCTTGGGCGATTCGCCGCGTCTCGCCCGGCGGCAGCGGCCCGTGCTGGAGCCGCTCCTCGAGCGTTCCCCCGTGCAGCCACTCGAGCGCCATGAACGGCCCGGCATCGTCTTCGCCGTAGTCGTAGACGCGCATCACATTCTCGTGCGCGAGCGCGGCGAGCGCCTGGGCCTCGCGCCGGAACCGGCCGAGATCCGCCGTCGGCGAGAGGAGCTTCAAGGCGACCGTGCGGTCGAGCGTGCTGTCGTGGGCGCGCCAGACCTCCGACATGGGGCCGCGCCCCTGCAGCTCGTCGAGCCGGTAGCGTCCGGCGACTTCGTCTCCCGGTCTCACGACTACTACGGTATGCACCCACCGTGGCTTCCCTACTCACGCTCGAGGAGGCGCAGGAGCGGGTGCTCGGGCTCGCGCGCCCGCTTTCCGCCGAGTCCGTGCCGATCACAGCGGCTGCCGGCCGCGTCGCCGCGGAGGACGCGCGGGCGCGCGTCGACCTTCCGCCTTTCGCGAGTTCCGCCATGGACGGCTTCGCTGTTCGCGCCGCCGATCTCCCCGGAACGCCGCGGATCAGCGGCGAGTCCGCCGCCGGCCGGCCGTTCGCGCGCCGGCTCGAGCCGGGCTCGGCCGTCGCAATCTCGACCGGAGCCGTCGTTCCGGAGGGCGCCGACGCCGTCGTCCCGATCGAGCGTGTTGTCATAATAGCGAACACCGTCGAGATCACGGCTTCCGTCGAGAGCGGGGTGCACATCCGGCCCCGCGGTGGCGACCTCGCCGCCGGTGAGGTCGTGGTGGCGGCCGGCGAGCGGCTCACTCCCGCGCGCCTGGCGGCCGTCGCAGCGGCCGGCGTGGCCGAGGTGCCGTGCCGGCGCCGGCCTCGGGTCGCGGTGCTCGCGACCGGCACCGAGCTCGTCGCCCCCGGCGAATCGCTCCGGGCCGGGCAGATCTACGAGACGAACACGCTCATGCTCGCCTCGACGCTCGCCGCGGTCGGTGCCGAGGTCTCGCAGGAGCCGCCCGCGCCCGACGACGAGGCAGCGCTCCGGCAGGCGCTCGAGCGAGGGCTCGCGGCCGACGTCCTCGTCACCTCGGGCGGCGTCTCGGTCGGCGAGCACGATCTCGTCCGCGCGGCCGAGCGCGAGCTCGGGGTCGAGGAAGTCTTCTGGCGCGTGTCGATCAAGCCCGGGAAGCCCGTGTCCTTCGGCGTCCGCGGTGCCACGCTCGTCTTCGGGCTACCCGGCAACCCGGTGTCGGCGCTCGTCGGCGCCGAGCTCTTCGTCAAGCCCGCCCTGCGGGCGTTGCAGGGCCTGGCGCAACCGCTGCCGCGCTTCGAGCCCGGCCGGCTCGCGGCCGGCCTCCGGCGCAACGAGGAACGGGACGAGTTCGTCCGCGCCAGGTCGCGAGTCGAGGGCGAGGTGCTCACGCTCGAGCCGATCGTCGGCCAGGAGTCCCACATGATCGTCCGCTCCGGTGCTGCCGACGCGCTCATCCACGTTCCACGTGGAAACGGCGAGCTCGCGGCAGGCTCGACGGTGCGCTGGCTCCGCCTCGACGGCGCCTGACCGCGGCCTACTCGTTCACCGCCCGGCGCGCTTCGGTCACCGAGGCCCGCCGCCGACGCGCGAAGACGAGCGTGCGGATCAGCTCCCGCACCGGCCCGCGGCGCGGACGTTCCTGCGGAGCGGGGTACGGCGCGTACCGACCGGAGGCGAGCGCGGCGAGCTGTCCTGCGGCCGCGAGCCAGCCGAGCCCGATCACGAAGAGCGACAGCGGTGCGTAACCGCTGGCAAAGAGCTTCGCGATGTACCAGGGGGCGTCCCAGCCGAGCCCGTAGTGGGTGGCGAACGTCCACACGAGGTAGCCGGGGCCGGCCAAACCGGCCAAGAAGACCCCCGCCCGCAGCCACGGGTGCCGCGACTGCACCTGGGGCAGCCACAGCCACGCGTGGAGCGAGGGGAGCAGGAAGATCAGCGTGAAGGGATTCGTCGCCGCCAGCAGCAGACCGACGACCCCGAGCGCCAGCAACGCGCCGCTGTGACCCGCGAGTCGCTCCTCCGGTTGGATCGGCCGCCGAGGCAGGAGGCGCGTCCGCGCGACGATCCAGCCGACTCCCGACAGCAGCACGAGTGCGATCAGCCCGGAGCCCGGCCACGAGACGCTCGCGAGCGGCGGCGCGCTGCCGTCGGTGCTTCCCCAGAAGCCGAGGGCTCCGAAGACGAGGAAGAGCGCGCCGACCCAGATCCAGAAGTAGAGCCGGCTGCGGTAGCTGCGGACGGCCGGCGCGACGCGGATCCGCCGCCGCCGGCAGCGGGCGAAGAGGTCGACTGCAGCCGCGAGGAAGGGGAGCAACATGGCGACGAGCACGATCTCGATCGCCCAGCCGCGGATGAGCCGCTGGCCGAGATAGACGTAGCTCGTCGGGCCCTGCGCGAGCGCGACGCCCTCCTCCATCGCGTTGACCGTCTCCTGCGTCGCGAGCCCGATCGCGCCGAGGTGCTCGACGTCCAGCCGGTTCTCGCCGTGCCGCTGTCCCGCGGGCGGCCGCGCTCCGGCCGTCGTCACGGTCACCGCGGGAATTCCGCGGCTGACGAACGGCGCCTGCTCGTACGGGTTGAACGGGAACCCGAGTCCAACGAGCTGCTGGAGGCCGCTCGGCCGCGCCGGATCGGTGCCGCCCTGGCTTGCGAACGCGGCGCGCAGCGTCTCGACGAGGCCGGGCGCGGGGGAACGGGCGGTGTTGCCGCCGAAGACGAGCCTCGGCGTCCCGCGTCCTCCGATCGAGTCGAGGTTGACCACGGCGATGATGTTCTGGCGCGCCTCTTGCAGCGCTGCGAAGTGCGCGGCGCCTCGAGCGCCGTCGTCCGCGCCGTCCGTCGAGAGGAAGACGAGCGAGACCGGGAGGGCGACGCGCTGCGCCGCCGCGGTCGGCGCGTAGGACCGGGCCAGCTCGATGAGCGCCGCAGTCCCCGACGCGTTGTCGTTCAGGCCGTTGTCGAGGCCGCTGTCGTCGCGGTGCGCCATGACGACGATCTCTCCCTGCGGAGAGAGTCCGGACTTTTCGGCGACGAGGTTGACGAGAGTCGTGCGCCGCCCGTGAATCGTCGCCGCGAACCGGTCGGAATGGACGTGGAAGCCGTAGGGCGTGAGTTGGTCACGGAACCACGCCGCCGCTCCGGCGGCGCCGGCAGTTCCCGGCTCCCGGGCCGGATCGCTCGAGGTGAGGTCCTCGGCGAGCGACGCCGCCTGGTCCCGGTCGAACGCGGGTGGCAAGTTGGAGCTCGTCTTGAGTGCCGGCGGGCGGGCGACGCTGAACGCGAGCAACAGCAGCGGCAGCCCGACGAGCAGCCACGTGCCCCGATACAGGCGGGCGTTGACCGGACGCTCGAGCGACCCCGGCCGCGGCGCTCGACGCTCGTGTGCGGGCGGTGCGGCCGTCACAGCCGTCCAGTCTAGGGTCGAGCCCGGGCGGCCGTTTTCCCGTGGAAACGAAAGAGGTTACGCCTGGTGCCCGCGGGGAAGGCGGAGCGGGAGTGAACCTCGTGCGGATCGAGCAGGCGCGTGGCTACTGGTAGAAAGCGACAGGTTTAGGCCTAGGAATCTGAGGGAATATGGCGAGCAGCTGAACGATGGGTGGCGAGGCGACACTGGTCGACACGGCCGGCGAGGAGCGCGAAGGAATGCGCACCGTCCGGCTCAGGGTGCCCGCCCGCGCCGAGTACGTCGCCCTCGCCCGACTCGCGCTCAGCGGCCTCGCGGACATCGTCGCGCTGCCCGACGAGTTGCTCGCCGATCTCAAGCTCGCACTGACGGAGGCGGTGTCGAACTCGGTCCGGCATGCGTATGCGGACGGGGCCGGCTTCGTCTCTATCGCCTACGAGCTCACCGGCGACACGCTCGCGGTCGAGGTCGTCGACGACGGCAAGGGGTTCGATCCCGAGCGCCCGCCGGCGCTCGAGGGCGAGGAGCTCACGGAAGGCGGTCTCGGCATCGCGATCATCCGCACGATCGCCGACGAGTTCGAGCTGCACTCTCGGCCGGGCGTCCGGGGCTCGCGGCTTCGCTTCGTGAAGCGGCTGCGCCAGCCCGTCTGATTGTTGGCAAGATCGACAACGGTGCGGCGCAGGCTCCTCGTCGTCGTCAACCGCGCTCCCGTGTCGTACACGCGCGGCGAGGACGGGCAGCGAGTCGCGCGGCGAGGCGGGGGCGGCGTCGTCACCGCGCTCGGCGGCCTGCTCGCGCACCACGACGTGACGTGGGTGGCGAGTGCGATGAGCGACGAGGATCGCGCCGTCGCCGCCGAGCGAGGCGGGTCGTTCGTCGAGGAGACGGCCGACGGAGCCTCGTACCGGCTGCGGCTCGTCTCACACGATCCTGCTGCATATGAGCGGTTTTACGCGAGCTTCGCCAACCCGACGCTCTGGTTCCTCCAGCACTACCTATGGGGTCTCGGATCGGCTCCCGAGCTCGGTCCGGAGCTCCACGCGGCCTGGAGCGACGGGTACGTCCCGGTCAACGAAGGTTTGGCCGCCGCGGCGCTCGAGGAGCTCGAGCGGGAGCCCGACGCGGCGGTGCTGTTCCACGACTATCACCTGTATCTCGCGCCGCGGCTCGTGCGGGAGGGCCGCCCCGACGTCGTCACCTCGCACTTCGTCCACATCCCGTGGCCGGAGGCCGACTACTGGCACGCGCTGCCGTCCGCCCTGCGCGTGGCCGTGCACGAGGGGCTGCTGGCGAACGACGTCGTCGGCTTCCACACCGAGCGCTGGCGGCGGGCCTTCCTGCTCGCGGCCGAGAGCCTGCTCGGCGCGCAGGTCGACCACGAGGCCGGCGTGGTCGACCACCACGGGCACACGACGCGTGTCGTCGCGCGGCCGATCAGCGTCGACGCTGCGGAGTTCGACCGGCTTCGGACCGAGCCGGCCGTGCTCGAGCGCGAGGCCGCTCTCGTCGCCCGGCGGCCGGAGCAGCTCGTGCTGCGTGTCGACAGGACGGATCCCTCGAAGAACATCGTTCGCGGGTTCCACGCCTTCGGGCTCCTCCTCGAGCGGCATCCCGAGCTGCACGGCCGGGTCGGCATGGCAGCGTTGCTCGCACCGTCGCGGCAGGACATTCCGGAATACGCGGAGTACCTCGCCGCGGTCGAGAGGGCTGCGCGCGCGGTCAACGAGCGGTTCGGGCGCGAGGACTGGCAGCCCGTCGAGCTCGACCTCGCCGACGACTTCTTCCGCTCGGTCGCCGGGTACAAGCAGTTCGACGTGCTCCTCGTGAACCCGGTCTTCGACGGCCTCAACCTCGTCACGAAGGAGGCGTTCCTCGTCAACGAGCGCGACGGCGTGCTGGTGCTCTCCGAGAACGCCGGCGTGCACGCAGAGCTCGGGGAGTGGGCGTTGACGGTGAACCCCGTCGACGTCTCCGGCCAGGCGGACGCGCTGTACGAGGCGCTCACGCTCGACCGGGCCGAGCGGCGACGGCGGGCGCACGCGATCCGAGCGCACGTCCGCGAGCACGACATCACGGAGTGGGTCGACGCGCAGCTCGCCGACCTCGACGCCGTACGATCCTCCGCATGAGCGACCTTTCGCACGTCGACGAGTCGGGCGCCGTCCGCATGGTCGACGTCGGCGGCAAGGAGCCGCTGCGCCGCCGAGCCGTTGCGCGAGCCGAGGTGCGGATGGCCGCGGCAACCGCTCGCCGGCTGCGCGACCTGCCGAAAGGCGACGCGCTCGCGACCGCACAGCTGGCCGGAATCATGGCGGCGAAGCGCACGAGCGAGCTCATCCCGCTCTGCCACCCGCTCCCGCTCACGCACGTCGAGGTGTCGCTCGAGGTCGGCGAGGAGTCGGTCGAGATCGTGGCCAGTGCCGAGACGACCGCCCAGACGGGCGTCGAGATGGAGGCGCTCACGGCGGCGTCGGTGGCGGCGCTCGCCGTGTACGACATGGCCAAGGCGGTCGACAAGCAGATGCGGATCGCCGAGATCGTCCTTGTCGAGAAGACGAAGGAGCCAGTCGCCTGAAGGCTGCGGTCCTGACCGTGTCGGACGGGGTCGCGAGCGGCACGCGCGAGGATCGAAGCGGTGACGCCCTCGCCGAGCTGCTCCGCGGCGAGAGCTACGAGGTCGAGCGCCGCGTCGTTCCGGACGAGCGCGTCGAGATCGCCGCGGCCATCCGCGAGCTGGCCGCGTCGGCCCGGCTCGTCCTCACGACTGGTGGTACGGGGCTCGCGCCACGGGACGTGACGCCCGAGGCGACGCGTGACGTGCTCGAGCGCGAAGCGCCGGGGATCTCGCAGGCGCTGCGCGCCGACTCGATCGCCAAGACTCCGCACGGTCTTCTCTCACGCGGCGCGGCCGGCGTCCTCGGCTCGACGCTCGTCGTCAACCTGCCCGGCTCGACCGGCGGCTGCCGCGACGGGTTCGCGGTCCTTCGGCCCGCGCTCGCGCACGCGCTCGAGCTGCTGGCCGACGCCCCCACCGCCCACGAGCAGACATGACCGCCGGCGTCGCCCCGTCGCCGCTGCCGGCGAGGTTCGCTCGCCTCGTCAAGATCGAGCACACGGTCTTCGCGTTGCCGTTCGCGTACGTCGGCGCCTTCCTCGCCGTCGGCGGGACGCCGAGCGGGCACGACCTGCTCTGGATCTCGCTCGCCATGGTCGGCGCCCGCTCCCTGGCGATGGCGCTCAACCGGCTGATCGACGCGGGGATCGATGCACGGAACCCGCGCACCGCCGGACGGGAGATCCCGAGCGGCCAGCTCTCGGTCGCGCAGGTCGTCGTCTTCTGCCTCGCCTCGCTCGCGCTCTTCCTCGCCGCCGTCTGGGAGCTCGATCCGCTCGTGCACCGGCTCTGGCCGATTCCGGTCGTCGGCTTCGTCGTCTATCCGTACCTCAAGCGGTTCACGTGGCTCTGCCACCTCTGGCTCGGCGCGGTCGACGGCCTGGCGCCCGTCGGAGCCTGGGTCGCGATCACCGGCCGTTTGCCATGGCAGGCGTGGGTGCTCGGCGCCGCCGTCGCGCTCTGGGTCGCCGGCTTCGACCTCTTCTACGCGCTCTTCGACGAGACGATCGACCGGCGGGAAGGTCTGCATTCGATCGTGACGCGCTTCGGCGTCGGCGGCGCGTTCCTCGGCGCCCGGCTCGCGCACGCGGCGACGGTCGCGTGTCTCGTCGCGGCCGGACTGGGGCTTTCCGTCGGTGCGCTCTACTGGCTCGGTGTCGCGGCGGTCGCGCTGCTCCTCGCGTACGAGCACTCGCTCGTGCGGCCCGGCGACCTGCGCCGGCTCGACACGGCCTTCTTCACGATGAACGGCGTGATCAGCGTCGCGTTCGCCGTCTTCGTGATCGCCGACGCCGTCAGCTGAGCGGGCCGGGGCGCCGCGCGGGCGACGCCCCGGCAGTCTCGGTCGGTGCCTTACGCGCCCTGCCCGGCGGGCCAGTTCGCCGGGTGGCACCAGCGACCGGAGCGGAGGAAGCCTGCGCCCACGGTGCTCGACCCGATCGAGCCCGAGGAGAAGCCCGTGGTCGGACTGAACGCCGAGCCGAGCGATGCGACGACATGTCCCCACTTGCCGCGCACGAAGCCGCGCGCCAAGCCGGATGCGTTGCCGCCCGCGATCGCGGCGTTCAGCGTTCCGTGGGCCCGATCACGCCCGGCGCCCACGATGCGGAAGTTGCCGAACAGGTGGCCGACGCCGTTCGTGGTGTCGACGAGACTCCAGGCACGGATCGTGAGCGTGCCGGCGAGCCGCGGATCCGCGCTCGTCGCGGTTCCCGTGTACGTCGCCCTGGTCGCCTGGAACGTGTCGCCGCCGTTGACCGAGCACGTCGTCAGCGAGTGCTGCGTGACGGTCGTGGCGTTGAACGTCGCGGTGACCGACTGCACCGACGGTGCCCCGCGGTGCGCCGCGGCGACCCCTGCGGCGGCGAGAGCCGCGGCCGCGATGGCCCCCAACAGCGCGAGTCGCTTCCTTGTCATGGTTCCCTCCTGGTCGCGATGGTCGATCTCGTTGGCAGTCGGAATAAGGCATGAGCCGTGTACGGGTTTGAGCAAGGCCGGGGTAAAACGGCGGTAAAGCGCGCGAGGCGGCCTATGCTGGCCGCGTGCTCACCGCGCGTCGGCTTGGCAAGCGCTACGGGGAGAAGCGCGTGCTGCGGGGGATCGACCTCGTCGTCCCACGCGGCGGCTTCCTCGTCGTCACCGGGCCGAACGGCTCCGGGAAGACGACGCTGCTGCGGATCTGCGCCGGGCTCGCGCAGCCGACCGAGGGCACGATCGAGCGCGGAGCGGAGCGGGCGCAGGTCGGCTACCTCGCGCACGAGCCGCTCGTCTACCGCGAGCTGACCGCGCTCGAGAACCTCGAGCTCTACGGCCGGCTCTATCGCGTGCCCGAGCGCCGCGAGCGGATCGGGATGGTGCTCGAGCGCTTCGGTCTGTGGGAGGCGCGGCACGACCGCGTCGGCTCGTACTCCCGAGGCATGACGCAGCGGCTCGCGCTCTGCCGGGTCCTCCTCCACGAGCCGGAGCTGCTCGTACTCGACGAGCCGTACAGCGCGCTCGACGAGGCCGGCGCCGAGCTCCTCGACGCGCAGCTCGCCGAGCTCCGCGGCGACTGCACGTTCGTGCTCTCGACGCACGACCCGGCCCGCGTCGATCCGCTCGCGAGCGGCCGGCTCGCGCTCGCCGCATGAGCTACGTCCGCGACGTCGGAGCGCTGACGCGGAAGGACCTCCTGCTCGAGCTGCGGGCCCGGGACACGCTGCCGGCGATGCTCCTCTTCGTCGCCGCGGTCTTCGTCGTCTTCCATTTCGCCCTGCCCGGGACACCGTCTCGGCTCGAGACGAGCGGCCTGCTCTGGGTCGCGATCCTGTTCACGGCGCTGCTCGGCCTCGGGCGCGCCTTCGTCCCCGAGCGCGAGCAGCAGACGTTCGACGGGCTCGTACTCGCACCGTGCGACCGGAGCGCGATCTGGCTTGCGAAGTCGCTCGCGACGCTCGCCTTCCTCGTCGCGGCGGAGGTCGTCGCGCTGCCCCTCTACGCGCTCTTCTTCCATCGCGTGGGTGGCGCCACCGTCGCGGCGGTCCTCCTCGCCGATCTCGGGATCTGCGGCGTCGGGACGCTCCTCGGCGCCATGGCCGTCGCGACGCGGGCGCGCGACCTGCTGCTGCCGCTCCTCTTCCTGCCGCTGGCGATGCCGATCGTGGTCGGCGCAGTGGGGGCGAGCGTGGTCGACTCGCCCGGCCGCTACCTCGGGTTCCTCGCCCTCTACGACCTCCTGTTCGCCGTGGTCTGCTGGGCGTCGTTCGAGTATGTCGTCGCGGAATAGCCCTGCTGCTGCGACAATCCCGGGCGTGGGTCGCGCTCGCCGCATACCCCTGCCCGCGCTCGCCGCGAGCTCGCTCGTGCTCGTCACGACGGCGCTCGTGCTCGTGTTCTTCGTCGCGCCGAACGACGCCAGCGATCTCGGCTTCGCGCAGCGGATCTTCTACTTCCACGTCTCGATCGCGTTCGCCGCATACGCCTGCTTTGCCGGCGGCGCCTGGAACGCGCTGAGGCACCTCTGGAAGCGCGACCCGCGCGCCGATCTCGAGAGCTACGTCTGCGTTCACCAGGGGCTGATCTTCGGAACGCTCGTGCTGCTCACCGGCTCGATCTGGGCGAAGATCGCGTGGGGTCGCTGGTGGATCTGGAGCGAGGACGAGCTCGTGCTGTTCCTCGTCCTCTACCTCTTCTACTGCGCGTACTTCATGCTCCGCTTCTCGGTCGATCCCGGGCCGCAGCGCGCGAACCTGAGCGCGGTGTACGCGCTCTTCGGGGTCGTCCTCATCCCGGTGAGCTTCGCCGCGATCCGGCTCGCCAAGGCGTACTTCCACCCCGAGGTCTTCACGCTGCACGGCCCGAACTTCGGCGGCTGGATTCTCGTCACCTATTGCGTCGCGCAGGCTGCGATGCTCGTGCTCGCGTACACGCTCTACCGACTGGAGCTCGGCGCCAAGCTGCTCGACCTGCGGCTGCGCCGGCTGAGGGAGGTGCTCGTCTGACCACCACCGAGAAGTACGTCACCGCGGCCTATTGCGTCGTGTTCGCCGTCGTGCTCGTCTACCTCCTGATCATGGCGCTCAAGCTGCAGCGTCTCGAGCACGAGGTCGATGCTCTTGCCGGCCGGATGCCCGCGGACGACGCGGGCGAGGAAGAAGCGCCGCGGGAGCCGGCGCGCGTTGGCTGAGTTCCTCTTCTGGCCCGCCCTCCTGCTCTACGGCGAGGCGGCCGTCGGCTACTTCGGCGACGTGCGGCGGCCGGGTCGCGCCGGGCGGGCGGCCACATGGGGCGTCCGGCTCGGCTGGCTCGCGCAGACGGCGCTCCTGGGCGTCCAGGCCGCGCGCGACGACGGCTTCCCGTGGGGGACGTGGGCGTCGTCGCTCGATCTCTTCGTCTGGCTCGTCGTCTCGGCGTACCTGATCTGGGGCTGCCGGCGCCCGTACCGGCTGCTCGGTCTCGTCGTGATGCCGCTCGCCGTCGCGCTGCTCGCAGTCGCGCGCGCCGGCGGCGGGACGGGGATCGGGAGCGCAAGCCACTACTCGAACCTCTTCCTCGTGGTGCACGTCGGGCTCGTCCTCGCCGCGTTCGCGGGCTTCACGCTCGCGGCGGCGCTGTCCGGGTTGTACATCTGGCAGGAGCGGCGGCTGCAGACGCGTCCCGCAACGATCCTGCGGAGGCAGATGCCGGCGCTCGCGACGCTCGACTCCCTCGCGCTGCGCACGGTGGCGTGGTCGGTACCGCTGCTGACGCTCGGCGCGGCGGTCGGGGTCGTGCGGCTCGTCGCCCGTGGCGACAGGCTCGACGCGCTCATCGCCGTGACCGCCGCGACGTGGCTCGTCTGGTGCGCCTACCTCGGCCTGCGCCTCGTCGCCGGCTGGACGGGGCGGCGGGCCGCGTACGTCGCACTGGCCGGGTTCGCTCTCGTCGTCGTCGTCCGGCTGGCCCTGCCCGCCACCCACTTCGCATGATGCGGCTCGTCCTCGTCGGCACGTCCCACCACCACGCGCCGGTCGAGCTGCGCGAGCAGGTCGCGCTCGGGCGGGAGGAGGCGCAGGCGCTCGCCGCGCGTCTCGCCGCGAGCGGGCTCGAGGCGGTCTGCCTCTCGACCTGCAACCGCACCGAGCTCTACCTCGCCGCCGACGAAGCCGAGCAGGCCGAGCGGGAGGCGGTGGCCCAGCTCGCCACGCTCGGGCCGGAGGTCGAGCCGGCCCTCTATCGGCTCCACGACAGGGCCGCAGCCCATCATCTGTTCCGCGTCGCCGCCGGCCTCGACTCGCTCGTGCCCGGCGAGGGAGAGATTCTCGGCCAGGTCCGGGTCGCGTACGAGCTCGGGACGACCGGGCTGCTGCTCGACCGGGTCTTCCGGCAGGCCCTGCATGCGGGTCGGAAGGTGCGGGCGCAGACCGCGATCGGCGAGAGCCCTGCCTCGGTCTCGTCTGCTGCGGCCGCGCTCGCCGAGCAGGTGTTCGGCAGCCTCGAGGGCCGATCGATCCTGCTCCTCGGCGCGGGCAAGGTGAGTGGGCAGGCCGCTCGCAACCTCCGCAGCCGCGGTGCCGAGATCGCGCTCGTCGCGAACAGCAAGACGGAGCGCGAGCGGATCGACGAGGAGCTCACCACGGTCGACGTCGTCATTTCGTCGACGGACGCGACCGGGCTCGTGCTCGAGTCCGCGACCGTGGAGGAAGCCTGGAGACGCCGCAAAGGCCGGCCGCTGCTGCTCGTCGACCTCGCCGTTCCGCGCGACGTCGATCCCGCGACCGGCGACCTCGACGGCTGTTACCTCTACGACATCGACGACCTCGAGCAGATCGTGGCCGAGACGCTGTCGGGGCGCAGGCAGGAGGCCGAACGCGCCGAGTCGATCGTCGCCGCCGAGGTGGAGAAGTTTCACGAATGGCACGCCTCGCTCGACGTCGTGCCCGCGATCGCCTCGCTCCGCGCCCGGGCCGAGGAGATCCGCGAAGCCGAGCTGCAGAAGGCGGAATCTCTGCTCGGCAAGCTCGACGACAGCCAGCGCCGCGCCGTCGAGGCGGTCACCGCGCAGATCGTGAACAAGCTCCTCCATCTGCCGACCGTGCGGCTGAAACAGGCGGCCGCGGCAGCCGATGGGGTCCTCTATGCTGAGGCCGTGCGGCACCTCTTCGGTCTCGGCGAGGACGAGCGCTGAAGCTCGGGCAGCTAACCGGCCGTCCGCTGCCGCTGCAGGTGCCGACGGCGTTCATCCGGGTCCGGCCGCGCGGTGTCGGTTGCCGGCCACCCGTGCGGAGACGACTCGCCTGTGCTCGTCCGCGTCGGCAGTCGCGGCAGTAGGCTCGCCCTCACTCAGGCCGAGCGCGCGCTTTCGTCGCTGCGGGCGCCCGGCATCGAGCTCGTGCTCGTGCCGATCACGACTGCGGGCGACCGTGACCGCTCCCGTCCGTTCGGCGAGATCGGCTCTCGCGGCGTCTTCGTCAAGGAGCTCGAGGAGGCGCTGCTCGACCGGCGCATCGACGTCGCCGTCCACTCCGCGAAGGATCTGACCGCGTCCGATCCGGACGGGCTCGTCGTGGGCGCGTACCTCCGGCGCGAGGATCCGCGCGATGCGCTCTGCGGCGCCGCCGAGCTTCGGCCGGGGATGCGGATCGGCACCGCCTCCGTGCGGCGGAAGGCGCAGCTGCTCGCGCTCGATCCGACGCTCTCGATCGAGCCGTTGCGCGGCAACATCGACACGCGCCTGCGAAAGCGCGGCGAGCGTGGTCTCGACGCCATCGTGCTGGCGGCCTGCGGGCTCGATCGGCTCGGCCTCGGCGCCGAGATCGGGCATCGCTTCGACCCCGCCACGATGCTTCCCGAGGCGGGGCAGGGCGCTCTCGCGCTGCAGGTCCGGGCGGGCGACGAGCAGCTCGTGAGCGCGGCCGACCATTCCGAGACGCGCGAGCGGGTCGAGGCGGAGCGTGCGGTCGTGGCGGCGGTCGGCGGCGGCTGTCTCGCTCCGGTCGCCGCGCATCACGACGGCCGCGCCCTGACGGGGCTCGTGGCGGCGGAGGATGGATCCTGGATCGAGCGGCACACGGGCGACGACCCGGCAGCGCTCGGGGCGAAGCTGGCGGATGCGAGTACTCGTCACGCGTGAGGAGCTCGTCGCCCGCGTCGAGGCGCTCGGGCACGAGGCGGTTCTCTGCGAGCTGATCCGCGTCGTACCACTCGCCGACGACCCGGTCGACGCCCGGGCGTACGACTGGCTCGTCGTCACGAGCCGCAACGGCGCACACGAGCTCGGCCGGCGTGGCGTGACCGCGAACCGGATCGCGGCGATCGGGCCGGCGACCGCCGAGGTGCTCCGCTCGCATGGGTTGCGCGTCGATCTCGTCGCCGCGACGCACACGCAGGAGGGCCTGCGCGACGAGCTGCCGGAGGGGACGCTCCTGCTCGCCGCCGCGGAGGGCGCGCGCCGGGACGTTCTCGACGCCGACTTCCTGCCGCTCTACCGCACCGTCGAGCTGGCGACCGAGCCGCCCGACGCCGACGTCGCGCTGCTCATGTCGGGCTCCGCGGCCCGCGCGCTCGCCGCGACCGGGAAGCGCGTGCCCGTCGTCGCGATCGGCCCCCAGACCGCGGCCGAGGCTCGGGCGGCGGGCCTGGACGTCGCCGCGGTCGCGGTCGATCACGACCTCGAAGGTCTCGTCGACGCAGTACGTTCCCTGCCGTGGTCATCACCTTCCTGACCGACTTCGGGCTCCAGGACGACTTCGTCGGGACGTGCCACGGCGTGATCGCGACGATCGCGCCCCAGGCCCGTGTGATCGACGTCACGCACGGCGTCCGGCCCGGCCATGTGCTCCAGGGAGCCCTCCTGCTCGCGAACACGCTGCCGTACACGCCGGCGGGCGTCCATCTCGCCGTCGTCGACCCCGGCGTGGGAAGCGGCCGGCGTGCTCTTGCCATCCGCGATGCCGAGGGCCGGCTCCACGTCGGCCCCGACAACGGGCTCCTGCTGCCGGCCGCCGACCGCTTCGGCGGGGTCGCGGCGGCGCACGAGCTCGCGAACGCGGAGTACTCCCTGCAGCCCGTTTCCCGCACGTTCCACGGCCGTGACCTGTTCTCGCCCGCCGCCGCGCACCTCGCCGCCGGAGTCGCGCTCGAGCAGCTCGGCCCGCCGGTCGATCCCGAGGAGCTCGTGCGGATCGAGATCCCGGAGCCCGAGGTGGGGCAGAACCGAATCCGCGCCGTCGCCCTCGGCGTCGATCGCTTCGGCAACGTCACGCTCAACCTGCGCCCGGAACACCTCGCGCACGCCGAGCTGGCCGCCGGGACCCGGATCGAGCTCCTCACTCGCGGCGACCGGTTCTACGCGGTGTCCGCGCGGACGTTCGCGGACGCGCCGCGCGGCTCGCTCATCCTCTACGAGGACAGCTACGGCAGCCTCGCTCTCGCGGTCTCGAGGGGAAGCGCGGCCCAGCTGCTGCGCATCGAGGAGGGAGGCGAGATCGTCCTCGATCTTGCGGCGCGGTGATCGACGCCCAGCGCTTCGCGAGGCTCGTCACCGATGTCGTCGTGCGGCGGCCGGCGGTCTGGGGGATCCTCCGTCTGCCCCTGCGCCGGATGTTCGACGGGCTGGCGCCCACGTGGGACACGCGGATCGGCCCCCATCACCTCTGGGCGCTCGACCTCGCCCTCGAGGGCCTGCCTGCACCGGCGCATGTCCTCGACCTCGGCACGGGAACCGGAGTCGTCGCGAAAGCGTTGGCCGAGCGGTACCCCGGCGCTGAGGTGCTCGGGGTCGACCTCAGTCCGGGGATGATCGAGGAAGCGCGGCGGCAGCTGCCGTCCGATCTCGCCCGCCGGCTCAGCTTCGAGGTCGGCGACGCCGCGGCGCTCGCCTCGCCGGACGGCGCGTTCGACCTCGTCGTGCTCTCGAACATGATCCCGTTCTACGACGAGCTCTCGCGGGTCGTCGCGGCGGGCGGCACGCTCGTGTTCTCGTATTCACGCGGCGCCGAGACGCCGATCTACGTCTCGCCCGACCGGCTGCGCGCGGAACTGGGGCGCCGCGACTTCGCCGAATTTGCGGAGTTTTCGGCCGAGCCGGCCACGGCGCTGCGCGCGACGAGGAGTTAGGGTCCGGCCAACGGTCGTCCGCGACACGGTTGCACCGGTCCGAACGACCCGAGGCCCCCGAGAACGCGCAGGCGTCCACGGGGGCCTCACTTTTGCGGTGCTACACGTGTCCGCCGAACCAGCTGACGTGCTGCTGCAGGACCGGCACGAGGAAGTAGAGGACGAACGCTGCCGACACGACCCACATGAACGGGTGGATCCGCTTCCACTCGCGCCGCGCCGCGCAGATCACGGTGTACGTGATGAAGCCGAACCCGATCCCGTTCGTGATCGAGTACGTGAACGGCATGATCATGATCGCGAGGGCCGCCGAGAGGCCGATCGCGAGGTCGTGGAAGTCGATGCCGGCGAGCTTCGAGGCCGACCGGCCCTCAGCCTCGCCTTCCATCTCGGTCAGGGTCGAGATCATCAGCCAGCCCACGACGACGAGCGCGGCCGCGGTGGCCTCCTTGGGAACCATCCCGATCAGCGGCGAGATGAACATGAACGGGAAGAAGAGAAGCCCGACGACGACGGCGACCCAGCCGGTGCGCCCGCCGGCTGCCACACCGGAGCCGGACTCGATGAACGTCGTCGCCGACGAGGACGACGCCGCGCCGCCCGCGACCGCCGCGAGCCCGTCGACGACCAGCGCCTTCTTGAAATTCGGGATGTTCCCGTCGCTGTCGACGTATCCGGCCTGCTTGCCGACGCCGATCGCCGTACCCGAGAAGTCGAAGAAGTCGCTCAGGAACAGCGAGAACACCCAGACGATCGAGGCGATGATCCCGAGCTGCGTGCTCGAGAACGAGTGGAGGCTGATCTTCCCGAGCAGGTGGAAGTTCGGGCCGGCGTAGAGGTGATGCCAGCCCGGCCAGACCGCCCCGTCCGTCCCGTGTCCGAAGGCCGAGTAGCTCGTCGCCTTGTTGATGATCGTCGCGAGGACGGTGGCGCCGATGATCCCGACGATCAGGTCGCCGCGGAAGCGGATCGCCCGCAGCGCGAACGTGAAGACGAGGCCGAAGACGGCGACGAAGATCGGCCACGTCGTGAAGCTGCCCAGCTGGACGGGCGTGCCGCTCGACGGAACCGAGGCGACGATGCCGGAGTTGAAGAGGCCGATGAAGGCGATGAAGAGCCCGATGCCGATCGCGATGGCCTTCTTCAGCTCCAGCGGGATCGCCTTGAAGATCAGCTCCCGCAGACCGCTCACGGCGAGCACCACCATCGCGACGCCCTCGAGCACGACGAGCCCCATCGCCTCGGGGTAGCTCGCCTTGCCGCTCGCGACGAGGCCGAAGGCGACGACTGCGTTCAGGCCGAGTCCGGGCGCGATCGCGTAGGCGTAGTTCGTCGCGAGTCCCATGAGGATCGACATGACGCCGGCGACGAGGCACGTGCTCGTGAGAACCGCCGAGAATGCGAGCGCCTGGCCGAGCGGCGGATGCGTGACGCTCGTCAGGATCAGCGGGTTGACGAAGATGATGTACGACATCACGACGAAGGTCGTGGCGCCGGCCATCGTGTCCCGCGCGAACGTCGTGCCTCGCGCGGCAAAGCCGAAGTAGCGCTCCAGGAGGCCCTCGCCTCCGGGCGTCGCGGCAAGCGTGCTCATCTCTCTCGTGTCCTCCCCTGGCGTGTTACCCACCCGTGACGAAGAAGCTAAGAAGGCGCTTCGGACGGATCAAGGCCCCGGCGGGCGAAAGGCCGCACTTTGCGGCCTTCTTCGCGGGGGAGGAGGGAGTGGCGAGGGCCGGACTCGAACCGGCGACACCCCGGTTTTCAGCCGAGTGCTCTACCAGCTGAGCTACCTCGCCGCGGCTGGGCGGCGGTCAGTGTAGCCAGGCCGCCTTCACCAGGAGCGTTAGCCTCCCCGCCGTGAGTGTGGACGAAGTCGCCCGCGAAGTGACGGTGATCGGAGGGACGCTCGACCTCGGCGCGGGCCGCCGCGGCGTCGACATGGGGCCCTCCGCGATTCGCTATGCGGGGCTCGAGCAGCAGCTCGCGGACAAGCTCGGCGTGCGGATCTCCGACGTCGGGAACGTCATCTCTCCCGTCGCGGAGACGACGTCGATGGGCGATTCTCACGCGCGGTACCTCGACCAGATCCTCGACCTCTGCGACCGGCTCTCCCTGCTGGTGGCCGAAGCCGCCGGCACCGGAGCGCTGCCGCTCGTCCTCGGTGGCGACCACTCGGTCGCGCTCGGGTCGCTGGTGGGGATGGCGAAGGCGAGGGGAGGTCCGGGCGGCGTCGTATGGGTCGACGCCCACGGCGACCTCAACACTCCCGAGACGTCGCCGTCGGGGAACGTGCACGGGATGGTTCTCGCGGCGGCGCTCGGACGCGCCGGCGACCGGTTCCGGCGCGAGGGGTGGCCGCTCCCGGCGGTCGAGCTGGACAAGGTCGCGCTCGTCGGCGTTCGTTCGCTCGACGAGGGAGAGCGGCAGCTGCTGCACGAGCTCGACGCGATGGTCTTCACGATGAGCGAGGTCGACCGGATCGGGATCGAGCCGTGCATGCGCGAGGCGCTGGCGCACGCGTCCGGCGCCGCCTTCCTCCACGTCTCGCTCGACATCGACGTGGTCGATCCCGACTATGCGCCCGGTGTCGGCACGCCGGTGCGCGGCGGGCTCTCGTACCGCGAGGCGCACCTTGCGATGGAGACCGTCGCGGAGTCGGCGCTCCTCGACTCGATGGACGTCGTCGAGGTGAATCCGATCCTCGATCGCGAGAACGCGACCGGGCAGCTCGCCGTCGAGCTCGTCGCGTCCGCGCTCGGCGCGCGCATCCTCTAGCTTCGGTCGGGCGACTCCTCGCCGTTGCCGGAGGGCTCGTAGTAGCGCCGGCCCTCGAGCTCCTCCGGCAGGTAGCTGTTCTCGAAGCCCTGCGGATCGTCGTGCGGGTAGACGTAGCCCTCGCCGTGACCGAGCCTGCGGCCGTACCACGAGCCGTCCCGCAACGCCTTCGGCGGCCGCGCGAGGCCGCGTTCCCCGATATCGGCAGCCGCTTTGTTCAACGCCGTGTAGCTCGCATTCGACTTCGGCGCGCGGGCGAGGTAGATCGCCGCCTGTGAGAGGTTGAGCCGCGCCTCCGGTAGGCCAACGTGCTCCACCGCCTGCGCCGCCGCGACGGCGACGAGGAGCGCGCGCGGGTCGGCGTTGCCGATGTCCTCGGACGCGAGCACGATCATGCGCCGCGCGATGAACCGGGCGTCCTCGCCGCCTTCGAGCATCGCGGCGAGGTAGTAGACCGCCGCGTCGGCGTCGCTGCCGCGCATCGACTTGATGAAGGCGGAGGTGTAGTCGTAGTGCGCGTCGCCCGCCTTGTCGTAGACGAGCGGCGGCTTGCGGGCCGAGTCCTTGACGTTCTCCGCGGTGATCGGCCCGGCGGCGGTCTCGTGCGCGAGCTCGACGATGTTGAGCGCGCTCCGCGCGTCGCCGCCCGAGCGGTGCGCGATCAGCTCCACGACGTCGTCGGCCGCCTCGCCGCCGACCTCGCTCAGCCCGCGCCGCACGACCACCGCCATCTCCTCGGGCGTCAGCGGCTCGAGCTCGTACACCTGCGTGCGCGAGATCAGCGCGGAGTTGACCTCGTAGTACGGATTCTCGGTCGTCGCCCCGATCAGGGTCACGAGGCCCGACTCGACCCCGGGCAGGAGCGCGTCCTGTTGCGCCTTGTTGAAGCGGTGGATCTCGTCGAGGAAGAGGATCGTGCGCGTGCCGGTGGTGCCCAGCCGTTCGCGCGCCCGCGCGAGGACCTCGCGCACGTCCTTGACCGTCGCGGACACGGCCGACAGCTCCTCGAACGCCGCACCCGTCGACGCCGCGACGATCCGGGCCAGGGTCGTCTTGCCGCTGCCGGGAGGGCCGTACAGGATCGACGAGTGCACCCGGTCTTCCTCGATCGCATGCCGCAGCGCCGAGCCTGCCCCGACCACGTGCTGCTGGCCGACGAACTCCGCGAGCGTCGACGGCCTGAGCCGCTGCGCGAGCGGCGCAACCTCGCCGCCGCGGCGGTCGGCTGCATCGGAGAAGAGGTCTCCCATGCCGCCAGTATGCTCCGCCGGTGATCGGATCCACGGCCGAGATCTGGAGCGGCGCGACGTACGAGCGGCTCGCGGAGACCTTCGCTCCGATCCACGACCGGGTGGTGGCCCTGCTCGCGCCCGAGCAGGGTACGCGCGTCCTCGACGTCGCCTGCGGCACGGGCGGCGTGGCGCTGCGGGCAGCGCGTGCAGGCGCCGAGGTCGTCGGGATCGACATCTCGGCGGATCAGCTCGCCAAGGCGCGCCGCGCGGCGGTCGACGCAGGGCTCGAGATCGAGCTCGACGAGGGCGACTGCGAGCAGCTCCCGTACGGAGACGCGGCGTTCGGCGCCGTCGCCTCCGCCTTCGGGGCGATCTTCGCCCCGGACCACGCGCGCACGGCCGCGGAGCTCGCCCGCGTCTGCCGCTCCGACGGCCGGCTCGTCCTCACCGCGTGGCAGAAGGACGACTGGTCGGACGTGCACGCGAAGGCCGGGCGAACCTTCTCGCTCGACGCCGACGCGCGGGAGTGGTCGCAGGAGGAGCATGTCCGCGAGCTGCTCGGCGTTGCGTTCGACGTTGAGCTGCAGACCGGCGTGTGGCGGATCGAGGCCGCTTCCGCCGCAGCGCTCTGGGATCTTCTCTCCAACTCGATGCCGCCGCTGCGCGCCTGGCTCGCCGAGCAGAGCGACGAGGCGCGGGCGCAGGCGGAGCGGGTCTACCTCGAGTTCCTCGCGCCCGGCGTGCTCGAGCGCGAGTACGTTCTCGTCGTGGGGACGCGCCTTTGAGCACGACGACGACGCTGCGCGGCGAGGTCACCGACCTCCTGCAGCGCCTGATCCGCGTCGACACGACGAACCCGCCCGGCAACGAGACGGCGGCCGCCGAGCTCCTGCGCGACTACCTCGAGGCGAGCGGCGTCGACAACTGCGAGCTGATCGCGAGAACGCCCGAGCGCGCGAATCTCGTGGCCCGGATCCCGGGCGGCGACGGCCCGTCGCTCCTCTTCCTCGGTCACACCGACGTCGTCCTCGCCGACCCGGCCGAATGGTCGCTGCCGCCGTTCTCGGGTGAGCTGCGCGACGGGATGGTGTGGGGCCGCGGGGCCCTCGACATGAAGAGCCAGGTCGCGGCGAACGCGGTGGCCTTCGCGTCGCTCGCGCGCGAGGGGTTCCAGCCGAGCGGCGACCTGATCTTCGCGGCGACGGCCGACGAGGAGAACGGCACCGGCTTCGGCCTCGAATGGCTCTGCGAGGCGCATCCCGACGCCGTCCGCTGCGACTTCTCGATCAACGAGGGAGGCGGCGACCGGGTCGAGCTCGCGGACGGTCGGCCGATCTATCAGGCGACGGTGGCGGAGAAGATGACCGCTCCGTTCCGCATCCTCGTCAAGGGCCGCTCGGGGCACGCGTCGATGCCGCGCATCGCCGACAACGCGCTCGTCAACGCCACGCGGCTGATCGACCGGCTCGCCGGCTACCGGCCCGAACCGCAGCTCGGACCGGAGGTCGAGGGCTTCATGCAGGCGGTGCTCGGAGAGGTGCCGCCCGCGGCCCAGGTCGTGGACCGCCTCGCGTCGCTGTCACCGGTCGTCGCGGCCGTCCTCGACGCGCTGCTCGGACCGACCTTCTCGCCGACGATGATCTCGGCCTCGCAGAAGCGCAACGTCGTCCCGGCGCTCTGCGCAGTCGAGGTCGACTGCCGGCTCCTGCCCGGCCAGCATCCGGAGCACGTCGAGCCGATCATCCGAGCCGTGCTCGGCGGAGACGTCGAGTACGAGCTCGAGTGGGTCGAGGGCGCGCACGGCGGCACACGGTCGCCGCTCGACACGCCCCTCTGGCGCGCGCTCGAGGAGTGGGTGGCCGAGACCGAGCCGGGCGCGATCGCAGCTCCGCTCGCGTGTGTCGGGTTCACCGACAGCCACTGGCTGCGCGAGGCGTTCGGCACCGTGGCCTACGGGTTCTTCCCGACCACGGGCGAGCTGCCGCCCGAGATCGCCGCCGGGCTCGTGCACTCGGCCGACGAGCGCATCCCGGTCTCCGATCTCGAGGCCGGGGTCAGCTGGCTGCGGCACGCGGCGCACGCCATTCTCGGCTGACGCGGGTCAGGGCTTGGGAGCCTGCGGAGCCTGCGCTCCCGTCTGGTGCGTCGCCAGGATCGAAGGCCTCTGCCCGGCCGCGACGGGCCGCTCGACAGTCACCGTCCACGTGTGGCGCAGCAGCCGACCGCCGGCGACGCAGTCTTCTCCCGGAAGGCAGGGCGGCCATCGCCAGCGCTCGGTGAAGATGACCACCGCTTTCGGCTCGTGCGAGTCGATCGCGGTCTCCCACCGCGTGCGGCAGGTCCCCCGCAGAGGCGCGACGCTTGCGTGGATCCCGCCGAGAGTCCGCGGAATCGAGCACTCCCCGTGGCCGTAGCCGGGCGGGAAGTTCGCGAGCTCGCTGTTCGACGCCCGGGCGACCTGGAGGGCGCGGCGGAGAAACGCCGCGCGGCTCGGCCCGGAGTGCGCGACCTTCTTGTGGGAGTCGCCGCAGCCTGCGACGGCCAGAGCGGCGACGGCCAGAACGGCCGCTGCTTTCACGGCACGCATGTCTCCGCACATACGGCGCCGCTCGGCCGGGCGTCACCGCCGACTACCCTTCGACCGATGGCGAAGGAGAAGATTCGGCTCGGCGGCATGGCCCTTCCGAACGGCGTGCTCGTGCATGGACCGCATTCGTGGGCGTGCGCGATCCGGCACGACGACGGTCGGATCGAGGTCGCTTCGGCGCGAAAGCGCCTGCAGGCGTCGCGCATCCAGAACCCGCTGCTGCGCGGCCCCGCGCGCCTGGCCGAAGCACTCCTCCTGCTGCCCCAGATCAAGGCGAAGCTCCCGTCGGCGCGTTTGCCGCTGGAGAGCCCGCGCGCCCTGGCGTCGATGCTGGGCGCGGCGGTATTCGTCAAGGGTCTTCGCGAGTCGGCGCTCAGGCCCGTAGCCAGGGAGCTCCTGGCCTCCGTCGCCTCGATTGCGCCCGCGGTCTTTGCGCTTCGCTCCGGCGAGCTCGCGGCGTACCACGGGGCCGAGCACATCTCGATCGGGAGCTACGAGCACGGAAAGAAGGCGACCCGGGAGCACGAGCGCTGTGGCGGCCATCTCGTCGGGCCGCTCCTCGCGACGTCCGCGGTCGGCAACGTCCTGGCCGGGCTCGCGCCGGAGCGGACGAAGAAGCACGCGCAGGCGGTCGCCCAGATCGGTGCGATTGCCGCCGCCACCGAGCTCTTCGGCTGGATGACGCGGAATCCGTCGCATCCCCTTGCGCGGGCGCTCGCGAAGCCGGGGCACGAGCTCCAGCACCGCTTCTCGACGGCGGAGCCGAGCGCCGAGCAGCTCGAGGTGGCCGAGGCGGCGCTCAAGGCGTGCCTCCAGCTCGAGCATGCCGCAGCCGCGTAGGCAGCGGCTCAGCCCGGAGGTCTTCGATCTCCCCGTCGAGAAGATGCGCGCGGGCTGGTACACGGACGCCTACTTCAACCATGCGCGCGCCGCGCTGCTCGCCGACGGCCGCCACCCGCGCGTCGTCGTCCAGGTCTTCCAGAAGAACGACGCATGGCTTGGCGGGATGGACGAGGCGATCGCGATCCTCCGGCTGTGCTCCCACGAGCCGGGCGAGCTGACGATCCGCGCGCTCCACGACGGCGACCGGGTCGGGCCGTGGGAGACGGTGCTCACGATCGAGGGCGACTACACGACGTTCGCTCACCTCGAGACCGCCTACCTCGGGACGCTCGCGCGCCGGACCCTGATCACGACAAACGTCGTACGCGTGCTCGAGGCGGCGAACGGCAAGCAGATCATCTTCATGCCGGCCCGTTTCGACCACCACCGGGTGCAGGCCGGCGACGGCTACGCCGCGTACGTCGCCGGCCGGGTCACCGGCTTCGAGATCGGGGTCACGAGCGACGAGCAGGCGTCGTGGTGGGGCGGGCGTGCGCTCGGCACCGTGCCGCACTCCCTGATCGCGGCCTACGGCGGCGACACCGTGCTCGCGGCACGCAAGTTCGCGGAGTGGGCGCCGCCCGACATGTCCGTGACCGTGCTCGTGGACTTCGAGAACGACTCCGTGAAGACGGCGCTCGAGGTCGCGGAGGCGCTCGGCGACCGGCTCTGGGGCGTCCGTCTCGACACGTCCGAGACTCTCGTCGACCGCTCCCTCTGGCCGGAGCTCGGCGACTTCACGCCGACCGGCGTGAACGAGCAGCTCGTCCGCAAGACCCGCGGCGCGCTCGACGCCGCCGGCTTCGGGCACGTGCGGATCGTTGTCTCGGGCGGCTTCACCGTGGGCAAGATCCGGGTGTTCGAGGAGCGCGGCGTTCCGGTCGACGCGTACGGGGTCGGCTCGTCGCTCATCCGCGGCGCCAACGACTTCACGGCCGACGTGGTCGTGACGGACGGAGAGCCGTCGGGCAAGTTCGGGCGGCACCTGCGCGAGAACCCGCGGCTCGAGCTCGTC
>DASUHE010000074.1:0-36195 GCA_036273695.1 Gaiellaceae bacterium | reverse complement strand
TCCAGCGGCCGATCTCCGCCGAGCGACAGTTCGTCGCAGCCGCCAGGCTCGCGCCGCACGACCCGGCGGCGCGTACCGCAGCTGCTGTCGGCGCCTTCACGAAGGCCGACCCCGCGAAGGCGTTCGGCCGGCTCGGACCGCTGACCGGCGTCTTTCCGAAGTCGTCCGTCGTCCGCCTCGAGCTCGGCCTGCTGCTGCTCTGGAACGGCGACTCGAAGAAGGCCCTCACGCAGTTCCGGCTCGCGGCCGCCGCGCAGCCGGGCTCTTCCTACTCGAAAGACGCGAGAGCACTGCTTGCGCGTCTGCACGCCACTAGGCCCAAGTAAAGAAAATATGAGCCGAACGGCCTATGGCGCCTGCGGCTCCGCGCATGGCATCCTCCGGCATCGCGAGGGAGGGGGACATGGCTGCGACAGCCACAGAGGGGACGTCGGCAACAGACGTTCTCGAGACGGACGAAGCGCGGACCATGCTCGAGGCCGCCCAGGCCGCCGGGCGGATCAGCGCGGAGGAGATCGCACTAGCGCTCGACGAGCTCGATCTCGAGCCCGCTCAGCTCGAGGACGTGTACCGCGCGCTCGAGGAGCTGCATATCGAGATCGTCGACGGCGAGCCGGCCGAGGCAGAGCCGAAGCCCGAGCCCGCGCGGCTCGACGAGACGGCGCGCGAGGTCTCGACCGACGCGCTCCAGCTCTTCCTCAAGGACATCGGCAAGGTCGAGCTCCTGACCGCGGCCGAGGAGGTCGAGCTCGCGAAGCGGATCGAGCGCGGCGACCATCGCGCGAAGCAGGAGATGGTCGAGGCGAACCTGCGCCTCGTCGTCTCGATCGCCAAGCGCTACCGCAACCAGGGCCTCCCGTTCCTCGACCTGATCCAGGAGGGGACGATCGGCCTCGTCCGTGCCGCCGAGAAGTTCGACTGGCGCAAGGGCTACAAGTTCTCGACGTACGCGACGTGGTGGATCCGCCAGGCGGTCGCCCGCGCGCTCGCGGACAAGGGCCGCACGATCCGGATGCCCGTCCACGTGGTCGAGAAGCTGAACAAGATCGTCCGTTCCGAGCGCAAGCTGCGCGGCGAGCTCTGCCGCGAGCCCTCGCCGGTCGAGATCGCGACCGACGTCGACCTTCCGCTCGACGAGGTGGAGCAGATCCTCCGCACCTCCCAGGCGCCCGTCTCGCTCGAGAAGCCGGTCGGCGACGAGGAGGAGTCGGAATTCGGCCACTTCCTCACCGACGAGAACGCCCCGCTGCCCGACGAGGCCGCCGACACGACGCTGCGCCAGGAGCTGCTGCGCAACATCCTCGGCACGTTGTCGCACCGGGAGCGGCGGGTGCTCGAGCTGCGCTACGGACTCGACGGCGAGCAGCCGCGGACGCTCGACGAGGTCGGCCGCGCCTTCAACGTGACGCGCGAGCGGATCCGCCAGATCGAGAACCAGAGCCTGAAGAAGCTCCGCGCGCTCGCCGTGACGGACTCGCTCAGAGACGTCGCGTAGATCCCGGCGTAGACTCGGCCGGTGCGCAGGAACCTCGGTGCCGCCGAGCTCGGCGACCTGCTCGAGCTGCCGCTCGTGGCGGTCATGGCGACGTACCGGTCGGACGGAAGCGTCCTCCTCTCCCCGGTCTGGCATCGCTGGCGGGACGGGGGCTTCGACGTGGCCGTCGGCCCGAACGACGTCAAGCTGCGGCATTTGGGCCGCGACCCGCGTCTGAGCGTCCTCGTCTACGACTACCAGCCTCCGTATCGGGGCCTGGAGGCGCGGGGGGAGGCACGCCTCGTGCCCGGGGCAGCGACCGAGGCGATCGCGTCGATGGCGGTGCGCTACCTCGGTCCCGACGAGGGGCCGGCGTACGCGGCGACCGCCGGGGACGGCAGCGTGCTCGTCCGCCTGGAGCCGGCGGAGCTTCGGGGCTGGGATTTCGCCGACGAGCTGGGCTGAGCCCGGCTACGCGCTGCGTTCCCAGGCCTCCCGCAGCTGGCGGCGGTAGAACGCGAACAGGATCGCGCCGACGAGCAGCAGCACGGCCTCGTCGAACGGCCCCGGCAACGGAAGGAGGCCGACGGCGGCGAGCCAGCGGAGCGGTCGCGGGATCCCGCCGTGCTGGGCGACGAGCCTGACCGCGCGCACTGTCCGCTTGAGGAAGGAGCCGATGGCGGAAGGTTACGAGAGGAAGCCGTCGAGCGAGCGTGCGATCCCGGGGGCGTCGAGCCCGTGGGCGGCCCGGTGCTCCGCTCCGTTCCCGTAGCGGCGGAACTCCGCGTTCGGGACGCCGAGCGCCAGCAGGCGGTGCGGGCGGTCACGTAGCGCGACGGCGACCTCGGACGACGAGGTGCCGGCGAGGTACGGCTCGACGACGGCGACGTCCGTTCCGTCGGCGAGCGCGGCGCGCAGGTCGTCGTGCGGGAAGGGGCGCACCGTCGCGAGGTACGCGACGGTGACGTCGCGGTCGACCGTCGCCTCGAGCACCGGAGTCAGCGTGGGGCCGACGGCGAGCACGAGCGCCGCGCCGGGCGAGCCGCGTCGCAGGACCGTGAAGCCGCCACCGTCCACGCGGGCGTGGTTCGTCTCCTCGGTCAGCCGCAGGTAGATCCGGCCGTCGGCCGCGAGCGCCTGCCGGAGGAGCACGTCGAGCTCGTCGACGTGGCCGGGCACGTGGATCGTCCAGCCGGGGAGCGCCGCCACGAGCGCGACGTCCTCGGGAGCCTGGTGGGTGCGCCCTTCGCGGGCGGCGTCGTAGGACGCGCCGATGCTGACGAGCACGGCGCCGAGGTCGTTGTGGCCGAGGTCGAGCTTCAGCATCTCGTACGGCCGCTCGACGAGGAACGGCGTGTACGAATGCGCCACCGGCCGGTAGCCCTCGGCCGCGAGGCCGGCGGCGACGCCGATCATCAGCTGCTCGCGGATGCCGACGTCGAAGTGCCGCGGGTGCTCGCCGATCGCGTCGGTCCCGATCTGCGCGGTGACCGCGGCGACCCGCTCGTCCTCGTCGAGCGCCTCGCGGAGGACCTCGTAGAAGCGTTGCCGCATCGTCGTCATCTCGGCTCCACCTCAGCGACGACGACGCGCGGCCGCGTGCCGCCCGAGTCCGGTGCGAGCGCCGCCGCGAGCTGCTCGTGGTCGCGCCCGTCGACCCTGCGCGCGACCCAGCCCTCGAGCATGAAGCGGCGCTCGACGCCTTCCGGCCAGCCGTGGGACGAGGAGTCGTTGTCGATCACGATCGCCGTCAGCGACGCAAGCCCCACGCGCCCGGCGTACTGCACCGCCTCCCAGTTCGATCCTTCCTCGAGCTCGGCGTCGCCGAGCAGGCAGAAGACGCGCCGGCCCGTCAGCGCGCGGCCGGCCGCAACTGCGAGTCCGTGCCCGAGCGAGCCGCTCGAGAACTCGACTCCCGGCAGGAGGGCGCGGTCCGGATGGTGCCCGAGCGGCGACTCGAAATTGCCGAACCCGTCGAGGAGCGCGGCCGGGATCAGCCCTTTCGCCGCGAGCACGGCGTAATACGCCGCGGGGCCATGGCCCTTGGAGAGGACGAAGCGGTCGTCCTCGCCAAGGACGCGGTCGTAGAGAACCCAGAGGACGTCGAGGGTCGAGAACGCGCTCCTGTCGTGCTTTCCGTCGCCGGTCAGCCGGGCGAGCAGCGCCGGCAGGTCGTCGTAGCCGCGTGTCGTCGTGATGGCCATGTGCACACCGTAGAACCTAAACTAAGGTTCAAGTCAAATGACGAGAGAACTGACCATCGGCGAGCTCTCGACTCGCAGCGGTGTCTCGCCGTCGGCGCTCCGCTTCTACGAGCGGAAAGGGCTGATCTCGGCGTGGCGTACCGACGGCAACCAGCGCCGCTACCCGTCCGTCACTCTGCGCCGCATCGCGGTCGTGCAGGCGGGCAAGGCCGCAGGCATCCCGCTCGAGCGGATCCGGGCCGCCCTCGAGGGGCTGCCGGCGGGCAAGACCCCGACGAAGCGCGACTGGGAGCGGCTCTCCCGGAGCTGGCAACGCGAGCTCGACGAGCGCATCGCGACGCTCGAGTCGGTGCGCGACCGGCTGACGACGTGCATCGGCTGCGGCTGCCTTTCGCTGCGCACGTGCGCGCTGCTCAATCCGGCGGACGAGGCGAGTTCGCTCGGCGGAGGCGCGCACTATCTCCGTAGAGTCTCTCCTCGTGGATGAGGCCTGGCGCGCCGAGCTGGCAGAGCTGATCGCGATCCCGAGCGTGAGCGCGGATCCGGCCCACCGGGAGGACGTCAAGCGCGCCGGTGAGTGGGTCTGCGAGTTCATCCGCCGCAGCGGCGGCACCGCCGAGCTGACGCCGTTCGGCGAGAAGGAGCTCGCGCTCGGCGAGATTCCCGCCTCGAACGGCGCGGGCGACGCGCCGACCGTCCTGGTCTACAACCATTTCGACGTGCAGCCGCCTGCACCGCTCGAGCTCTGGGAGTCCGATCCGTTCGAGCTCGACATCCGCGGGGAATGGGCCTACGCGCGCGGCGTCGCCGACGACAAAGGCCAGCTCTGGCTCGTCCTCAAGGCAGCCCAGCGGCTCGTCGAGGCGGGCGCGCTGCCGGTCAACCTTCGCTTCGCGTGTGACGGCGAGGAGGAGGTCGGCGGCCACACGATCGCCGATTGGATCGAGCAGGACGAGCGTGGCGCGGACGCGGCGGTGATCTTCGACGGCGGCATGCTGCGGCGCGGCGTGCCGACGATCGAGCTCGCGACGCGCGGCCTCGTCGGCGTCGAGGTCGAGGTGCGGACCGGCGAGCGCGACCTCCACTCCGGGATGTACGGCGGCGCCGCCCTGAACGCGATCCACGTTCTGCTCCACTGCCTGGAGGCGGTGCTCGCCGGGCCGAACGGCCTGCTGCCGGAGCCGTTGCGCGCCGGCATCGCGGCGCCGACGGCCGAGGAGCTCGAGGCGTGGTCGAAGCTCCCGCCGGGGGCCGAGTCGCTCGCGGAAGCGGGCGCGCAGCCGCTCGACCCGCAGGCCGCCGAGGCGTTCTACGTCCGCACCTGGGCGGAGCCGTCGGCGGACGTGAACGGGATCGTCGGCGGCAAGCCCGGCATCCGCAACACGACGCTCAGCATCGCCGCCTCGGCCGAGTTCTCGATTCGTCTCGCGCCCGGCCAAGACGTCGAGACGGTCGGCGCCGCTGCGGAGCGGCTGCTGCGGGAGGCGGCTCCCGCCGGGGCCGAGCTCGAGATCACGGTGGAAGGCTCGAACCCGGGCCTGGTCAAGGGGGACGCGCCGGCGGTGCAGCTCGCACTCGAAGCGTTCGAGCAGGTGCTCGGAGTGCGTCCGCTGCTCACGCGCGTCGGCGGCTCGATCCCGCTCATGCCCGCCCTGACCGAGAGGGGCATCGACACGATCCTCAGCGGCTTCGCACTGCCTGAGTCGAACGTGCACTCGCCGAACGAGCGCTTCCTCGTCGAGTACTTCGCCGCCGGGATCGACACGGTCGCGGCGCTCTTCAGCGCGCTCGGCCGCCTGAACCACTAGCCGTAGCGGGGTTCGGGGACGTGCTCTTCCTCCTCTTCGGATCGAGTGCTGCCGGCAAGACGTTCGCGCTCGAGGGGCTACGTGGCCTGGTCGCCGACCTCGCGATCCACGATTTCGACGAGATCGGCGTACCGCCGGGCGCCGACACCGCATGGCGCCATCGCGCCGACGAGGAGTGGCTCGGTCGTGCGCTCGAATACCAAGCCGAGGGAACGGATCTGCTCCTGGCCGGCCAGACGCCGTTCGGCGAGCTGCTCGCGTCGCCGTCAGCTGTGCGGCTGGAGGCGATCTCGGCCTGCTTGGTCGACTGCGACGACGAGACGCGAGTCGCACGCCTCCGGGCGCGCGGCCCCGAGTGGTTCGCGAGCACGGCGGCCGATCTGCAGGACTACCTCAACTGGGCTGCCTGGATGAGAGGCCACGTCGCGGATCCAGCGTGGCGCGTGGACGTCATCCAGCACGAAGCGACGCTGGACGAGATGCAGTGGTCGCGCTGGAGCACCTGGCGCTCGGGCGATCCGCGCTGGCGTGTCCGGGTGATCGACACCTCGAGCCGGCCGGTCGAGGACGTCGCGAGAGAGCTGGCCGAATGGATCGCCGAGGAGCGCGCGCTCTTCCGGTCAGGCGCGCATCCGCTCGCCGGCGCTACGGCGTTCGACTAAAGCGCGTGCGGGTGCTGGCGCCCGCAGGGGAGCCAGTCGTGCCCGAACTCGCGCATCGCGTCGATGATCGGGAGCAGCGACTCGCCCTTCGCCGTCAGCGAGTACTCGACCCTCGGCGGCGTCTCCGCGTAGCTCTGCCGCTGCAGGATCCCCTCGGCTTCGAGCGCGCGGAGGCGCTCCGCGAGCGTCCGCGGGCTGATGCCCTGGCACGAGCGTTCGAGCTCCGAGAAGCGGCGCGGTCCCTCGGAGAGGTCGTGCACGAGGAGCGCCGTCCACTTCGCGCCGACGATCTCGGCGGTGGCGGCGACCGCACACGTGCCTGCCACGTGAACCGGGTTCATCGTCCGGGCGGCCATGGATTTGATTGTACGCCGCGTGTCTAGGAGGCGAACGGGGCGGGGCAGGCGTCGATCTTGGGGATCGAGAAGCGGGCGATCGTGCCGAACCCCTCGGCCGGCTTGCATGCCTGCGCCACGCCCGCGTCGCACGCGACCGACAGGAAGATGAACGCGTCCTCCAGCGTGAAGCCGTGCTCGTCGACGAGCAGGCGCGCCGCCTCCTCGGCTACGAGCGCGAGCGCCTCGTCGTATTCGTACGCGGTCGCATGCGGCAGCCACCGGCCGGCGAGCTCCGTCACGGGCCACGTCGCCTGCTTGCCCTTGAGGACGTCGAAGCGGATGTCGACCTCGCCTGCGATCTCGACGCCGGTGAAGCAGATTTCTCCGTCGCCCATCGCCGCGTGCATGTCGCCGACCGCGAACATGCCGCCGGGCTGCCGGACGGGGAAGAAGATCTTGGCCCCGGCTCCGTGCCAGTGGTCGTCGAGGTTGCCGCCATGGCGTCCGGCGAGCCCGTTCGAGAGCTCCTCGCCGTCCGTTGCCACGCCGACGACGCCGACCATCGGCAGCGCGGGAAACGAGACGCGGTCGTTCATCTTCACGACGCCGTCGCGCACCTCGAAGAGCCGTGTGAGCGGCGACTGGACGCGGTCGATCAGCTGGCCGAAGCCCGGGATGAGGGTCGCGACGCCCCACTCGATCGGGCGGACGTCGAGGATCTCGGCCACGAGCGAGTCGCCCGGCTCGGCGCCCTTGACCGCCACGGGGCCGGTCGCGCCGTTGATCCGCGAGAGGTCGATCTCGGTCACGAGGTCGTCCTCGGTGCGGATCTGGCCCGTGAAGCAGTCGTTCGTCTCGAAGGTGACGACGTCGCCGGGCTCGACCTCCAGCGCCGGCCGGAGGTCGGGCCCGAACGACCAGATGACCTCGCTAGACGGGAGTCGGTATTGCTTCACCGGCCCCCTCGTCGTCGTCGACGTAGACCTTTTCCATGTCGGCGATCTTGTCCGGTCGCAGCGCGACGAGAAGGATCGTCAACACGACCCCGATCCCCACCCACGCGTAATCGATCCAGTTCCCGTACTTCTCCGGATAGACCGGCTGGTACTTCACGAACTGGTAGTAGAGCGGGAAGAAGAAGAGAACGATTCCGCCCACCGGGATCAGCACGTGCAACACGACGTTGAAGTGCCGGCGGAGCGGGCCGATGTAGTACGCCATCGAGCCGACCGAGACGAGCATGTAGACGAGGATCACGGGCGGCACAGCCATCGTGGCGATCGTGAAGAAGCCGTTGAGCGGTCCCCACTTCCAGCCGAAGAGCAGCGAGATGACGAGGGCGAACGTCGACATTCCGAAGATGGCGACGTCCGGCGTCCGGAACTTCTCGTGGATGTGGCCCAGGCGTTTCGGCGCGAGGCCGTTTCGCGAGAGCGCGTAGAAGACGCGGGTCGCCGCGTTCACGGCGGCGTTCGAGTTGGCCGCGATCGAGTTGCAGATCGCGAGGAACACGAGCACCCAGCCGCCCGCCCAGAACGCCTTGCCGAGGCTGCGCCACGGATCCGCGTTCGTCGTCGCCTGGTTGACGAAGCTGTTGAACCCGGCGCCGAAGACCCAGGCGTACGCGCAGAGGATGTAGAAGACGCCGATCACGAGCGCCGACCCCACCACCGCGATCGGCACGGTGCGGCGCGGGTTCTTCGCCTCCTCGCCGAGCGGCGCAGAGGCCTCGAACCCGATGAACGCGAGGATCGCGAACACCATCCCCTTGAACACGCCGCTCCACTCGTTCACCGCGTGGTGCGGGTTGAAGGGCTGCAGGTTCAGGTGGCCGGTGTTCGAGAAGATCATCCAGAGAGCGAGCGCGCCGAAGATCAGGATCTCGAACGCACCGAGGATCACGCCGGCGGTCGTCGAGAGGCGGATGTCGCGGTACGTGAGCAGGAACACGAACACCGTCATGATCACGACCCAGATCCACCACTGGCCGGTGTAGTGCCAGCCGATCGAGTTCTGGAAGACGTCGGTCATCGCCCAGGCGAACTCGAGGTAGAGGAACGGCGCCACGAGCGGCTCGAACAGGATGAAGAGCCAGGCGACGAGGAAGCCCGCCCACGGACCGAGGGTTCGCGCCGTGTACGTGTACATCCCGCCGGCGGACGGGAATCGCTTCGCCAGCTGCCCGATCGCCGTCGCGGCGCAGAGGCACGCGATGAGGGCGAGTCCCACCGACAGCGGCAGGGCCTGCTGCGAGTACGGCACCGAGATGAAGATCGAGTAGGCGACCGCCGCCGCAGGCGCCATGTGCGTGATCGACTGGAACAGAACCTGCGGCAGGCCGATCGAGTGCTCGCGCAAATGTTCGAAGCGGCCGCCGCTGGCGGATGCAGCCTCCATTGTCCCTCCCGTGGTTCGTGACCGGTGCCGCGATCTTCTCGCACCGAAGGTGGTCTGATCAATCCCAGGGCGGCGGATTGTGCGTCCAGCGGCCGCCGAGCATCGTCGCCACGACCTGCACCTCGCGCAGCTCCTCCGGCTCGCACGCGCACGGATCGCGGTCGAGGACGACGAGGTCGGCATAGCGGCCCGGCACGAGCGTCCCGCGCAGGCGCTCGTCGTGCGACAACCAGGCCGGAGCGACGCAGACCGCATGGAGCGCCTGCTCGAGCGTCAGCCGCTGGTCGTCACGCCAGTGGTCGAGGACGGCGGCGACGACGCCGGCCCAGGGCTCGAGCTCTTCCACCGGCGCGTCGGAGCCGTTCGCCAGCAGGGCGCCGGAGTCGAGGAGGGAGCGGAACGAGTACGTGCCGTCGAGCCGGTCGGCCCAGTAGCGCTTCGCGAGCTCCTCGTCGGAGGGCGCGTGCGAGAACTGGACCGACGTCGCGATCCCGAGCTCGGCGAAGCGGGCGACGTCCTCGGGCGCGAGGCACTGCGCGTGCTCGATCCGCTGACGCAGGCCGCGCGGCTGCCAGGCCTCCCGGGAGCGCTCGAAGGCGTCGAGCGCCGCGCGGTTCGCCGCGTCTCCGATGGCGTGCACGCCGACCGGCCAGCCCGCCTCGGCGCCCTCGCGCACGATCTCCTCGAGCTCCTCGCTGGAGGTGATCACGACCCCGCTGCCGTCCGTGAGCCAGGCGGTCTGCGAGCCGAGCGTGCCGTCCATGAACGTCTTCAGGTAGCCGAGGCGGAGGAGGGGAGAGCCGGCGCCGCTGCGAAGGCCGACGCTGCGCAGGTGGCCGAGCTGGTCGGCGGGGGTCGACTGCCAGACGCGGAGCGGCAGGCCGCCCTGCTGCTCGAGCTGCTGCCAGAGGCCGATCGCCCCGAGCCAGCCGTCCTTGTCCTGCAGGGCGGTCACGCCGCGCGCGGCGGCGACGCGCACGCCTTCGCGCATCGCGTCGACGTACTCGGAGTCCGGCGCCCGGGCGTGGAGCTCCTTGAACCGCCAGGCCGCACGCTCGTAGAGGACGCCGGTCGGCTCGCCGCTCTCGTCTCGCACGACGACGCCGCCCTCGACCTCGAGGTCGTCGCCGGCGAGAGCGAGCGCCGCCGAGTTGAGCCAGAGCGCGTGGTAGTCCTTGGAGATCAGCATCGCCGGCCGCTCGGGCTCGATCTCGTCGAGCGCCTGACGCGTCGGCGGCCCGTCGGGCCAGTCGGCGTCCCGCCAGCCCTGGCCGCGCAGCCAGCTCCCCTCCCTCGGCGCGCCGCGCACGCAGTCGAGCGCCTCGGCGAGCGAGCCGCACCCGTGCAGCCGGACGTCGCCTCGCGCGAGCGCCCACGTGGGGAAGTGGACGTGCGAGTCGGTGAAGCCGGGGAGGACGCAGCGGCCGCCGAGGTTCACCGTGTCCGGGCTCGGCAGCGACGTCTCGTGCACGCCGACGCCGCCGGCGATCCGCTCGCCGGCGATCCAGAGCGACGACACCGTCGGCAGCGACGGGTCGAGGGTGCGGATCGTCCCGTTCTCGAGGAGCACGAGCCGAGCGTAGTGCGTCAGGCCGCTTCGAGCCGGGCCTCGGCGCGCCGGCGCAGCACCTCGGCCGAGATGATCACGAGGAGCGAGACGGTCAGCACCACCACCGCCACGGCGATCACCTGCGGCAGGTCGTTCGGGAAGCGCAGGGCCGAGTAGAGAAAGATCGGGAATGTCTGCCTCGTGCCGACGAGGAACGACGCGACCGCGTATTCGTCGAACGACGTCGTGAAGGCGATCAGGAACGCCGAGACGATGGCGGGAAGGATGAGCGGGAACGTGACCCACCTGAACGTCGCCAGGGGGCGCGCTCCGAGGTCGTAGGCCGCCTCGGCGAGCGCGGCGTCGATCTGCTCGAGGCGCGGCAGCAGGACGAGAATCGTGTAGGGAAGGCTGATCACGACGTGCCCGATCGCGACGGTGAGGATCGAGAGCGGAATCCCGAGCACGTGGAAGAGGAGCAGCATCGCGACCCCGAGCACCACGAACGGGATCACGAGCGGGCTGAGCAGCAGGGCCGTCACGAGTCCCTTCCCGGCGAAGCGGCGTCGGGCGAGCGCAAGCGACGAGAGAATCCCGAGCACGACGGCTACGACGCTCGAGATCGCAGCCACGATCGCGCTCGTTTCGAGCGCCCCGCGCATGGCGCCGTTGCCGATGAAGTCGCGGTACCAGCGGAGGGTGAACCCGGTGAGCGGGAACGAGGGGATGGGCGAGCGGTTGAACGAGAAGAGGAGCAGGACGGCGATCGGCGCGTAGAGGAAGACGACGACGAGCGCGAAGAACACGCGCAGCAGGCGACGCCCGTTGGGGGAGAGCGCGACGTCCATCAGGCGGTGCGCCCCTCGCCGACCCGGAGGAAGCGGACGAAGACGAGCGTCACGGCCGTGACGATGCCGAGGAGGAGGATCGCGAGCACGGAGCCGGTCTCCCAGTCGGGGAAACCCGTTTCGAAGAGATCCACGATCTGGCTTCCGTACATGTAGCCGCCCGTGCCGCCGACGAGCGAGGGTGTGACGAACTCTCCGACGGTCGGGATGAAGACGAAGAGAAACGCCGCCACGACACCCGGCGCGCTGAGCGGCAGCGTCACCCGAACGAACGCCTGCAGCCGGCTCGCGTACAGGTCGCTTGCGGCCTCGAGGAGTCCCCGGTCGAGCGTCTCGAGCGTGACGAAGATCGGCAGGGCGACGAACGGCAGCCAGAGGTAGCCGAGGACGAGCATCACGGCAAAGCGGCTGTAGAGGAGAAACGAGAGCGGATGGTCCGCCGAGCGGAGACCGGCCCAGACGAGGAACGTGTTGACGACCCCCTGGTTCCCGAGGATCACCTTCCAGGCGAGGACCCGCAGCAGGTAGCTGGTCAGGAACGGCGCGATCAGCAGGAGCAGGAGGACGTATTTCCGCCGCGTTCCGCTCAGGGCGAGGTAGTACGCGAGCGGATAGGCGACGACCACCACGGCCGCCGAGACGGCGAGCGACATCTCCGCCGATTTGACGAACAGGTGCAGATAGACGCCGCTGTGGACGGCCTCGTGCCACGTCTTCAGCGTCAGCGGATGCGGGCTGAACGCGAGGGCCGGCCCGAAGCTGTAGTAGCCGACGATTCCGATCGGGACGAGAAAGAATACGATCAGCCACGACACCGGCAGTCCGAGCAGCGTCGGAGTCGTCAGGTCGAGGCGGCGGCGGCGGCGCCGCTGAGCCGGCGCCGCCGTTTCTGTCGCTGCGGCGTCGAGCGTCAGGCCGCCTTCACCTCGTCCCACAGCTGCGCGTAGACCGCGCGGCGCGGGACGTCGCGATCGAGGTAGGCATTCGGCAGCGTCACCGCCCGCGGGTTCGTGAGCTGGAGCGCCTTGAGCAACCCGCTCGAGGAGGGACGCGCCTCGAGGTTCGCGTGGCCGTAGCCGTAGTTGTCCTCCAGCCACTTCGCCGAGCTCTTCGAGCTCCACGCGTTGACGTACGCATGTGCGAGGTGGCGGCGCGGGGTCCCTTTGAGCAGCATGAAGTTGCCGACCCACGCGATCGGCTTCTGTTTCCCCACGCTGGGGTGCATGTAGACCACCGGGTGCTTCTTCTTCATCTGCACCCAGTCGTTCGGCCACGCGAGCGCGATCCAGACCTCGCCGGACCCGAAGAGCTGCCACAGGTCCGTCTCGGAGGACCAGATCGTCCGAACGAGGTGCTTCTTGCCGATCAGGAAGTTCTTCGACTTCTGCAGCTGGGAGTCGGTCTGGTTCCAGGGGTTCTTGAACCCGAGGACCATGCCCGCGATGGTGAAGTTCTCGACCGGGTCCTCGAACCAGGCGATCTTGCCCTTGTAGCGTTCGTCGAAGAGAAGGCTCCACGACCGCGCCTTCGGGTGCACCTTGTCCTTGCGATAGAGGATCGCGTCGAAGCCCCAGTCCTCGGGGATGCCGTACTGCTTGCCCTTGTACTGCCCCGCCTTGACCATGAACGGGTTCAGGTGTTTGAAGTTCGGGATCAGCTTCGTGTCCCAGGGCTCCACGAAGCCGTTCTCGGCGAAGTACTTCACCCAGCCGACGTACGGCCGGAAGAGGTCGTAGTGTCCGCCCGCCCGGAGCTTGGCGAGCGCGTCCGCCTCGTTCGTCATATAGGTGAACTGCGGCTTGTTCTGGGGGTGCTGCTTGACGTACGCCTTGAACATCGACTGGCCGCCGTCGTTCCCGTAGCCGGCCCAGTCCAGCACCTGCAGACGGCCGGACTCCTTCGTCAGCCGCGCGACCGCGGCGTTGGCCGCGGCAGCGGGCCCGGCGACGACACCGGCTCCGGCCGCGAGCGCCGCGAGGCGCAGCATGTCGGCCCGTGAGAGCCTGCGGTCAAATGGTTCACCCTCCATATCCATTGACGCCTCCTTTTGGGGCGTTGGCGTTAGTAGCTGGGCGGACTGATCACGAACAGGACCTCGGCGAGCTCGTCGCCGGGGTTGCTCACGCGATGCGGAGTCGAGCTGCGGTAGTTGACGCTGTCCCCGGCCGAGAGCTCCAGCAGCTCGCTGCCGAGCTGCACGTGGACGTGCCCCGCGATGACGAGCAAAACCTCCTCCGAGTCGCCGTGCGTGTACGGCTCGTCACCCGTGGAGCCGCCCGGATCGAACGCCGCGGCGACGACCTCGAGCGAATGGAACGGCTTCGGCGTGAGGAGCGCCTTGCGGCCGAGGTGCCCCCACTCGAGCAGCTGCCGCTCCTGCCGCCGCAGCACGCGCGGGCCCGAATGCGACTCGCCGGCGAAGAGGTCCGAGATCTCGATTCCGAGAGCGCCCGCGAGCCGTTGCAGCGTCGCGACGCTCGCGTTCGAGCGGCCGCGCTCGAGCTGGCTGACGAAGCTCTCGCTCACTCCGGCCGACTCGGCGACCTCGCGCAACGTCAGCCGCCGCAGCACGCGAATCGCCCGCAGGCGTTCGCCCAGCTCGAGACCGCCGTTCGTCTCGGGAGACGTCCTGACGGCCGATTCAGTCATCTGAACTCGTGGTTCAGACACATGAAGCGACTGTACGACTCTCGGACGAGCAGAGTCAAGCCTGGCCTACGATCGCCGGTGGCAATCACGAGAAGGGGGCTTCCTTGTCGAAGAGATTGATCGCTGCGGCCGTAGCCGCGGCTGCACTCGTCGTGGCCGGCTCGGCGTCTGCGATCACCGGCGGCCAGCACGACGGCGACGCGCATCCGAATGTCGGCGCGATGATGTTCGAGGACCCGTCCGCCGGGAACTCGCTCCAGCTCGTGTGCAGCGGGACGCTCGTCGCCCCGCAGGTCTTCCTCACCGCGTCGCACTGCACCGACTTCCTGCTCAACGACCTCCACCTCACCGACGTGTGGGTCACGTTCAACCCGAACAGCGCGGAGGGCCCGTACATCCACGGGACGATGGAGCAGAACCCGGCCTACAACGGGAAGCCGGCGCAGAACGGCAACGACATCGCGGCGATCCTGCTCGACAGCGCCCCTGCGGGGGTCACGCCCGCCACGCTGCCGCCGGTCGGCCTCTTCGACTCGATGAAGGCGGACAAGACGCTCACGCAGTCGTCGGCGTTCACGGCGGTCGGGTACGGCGACGGCAGCAAGCTCGTCGGCGGCGGCAAGCCGTCGTTCTTCTTCGACGGTTTCCGCTGGAACGCCACCTCGTTCTTCAACTCGCTCAACACGAGCTGGCTCCGCCTGACGCAGAACCTGTCGGTCGGCGCCGGCGGAACGTGCTTCGGCGACTCCGGCGGGCCGAACTTCATCGGCACCTCGGACACGATCGCGGCGATCACCATCACGGGCGACACCGCATGCGCCGCGACCAACGTCGACCTCAGGCTGGACACGCAGAGCGCGCAGGACTTCCTCGCGCAGTTCGGCGTCCCGCGCGGCTGAACGTGACGCAATTGGGTGCCGGCGGCGTATAACAGGGTGATGAGAGTTGTTGCGACCCTGCTGGTCGCGGCAGCCGTGAGTTCCGGCTCCGCTCTCGCCGCCGCCACCCCGCGTCAGCACGTGCTCGGCGCAGCCGTCCAGGCGATGCACGCGCGGAGCGGTTCGGTCCACCTCGCCGACAGCGGGCGCCGGGCCGTGATCGTCGCCGCCTCGCAGGAGGCCCAGTGGAAGGGCTACGTCGCGGCGAGCGTCTACGCCGCGCGTGGGTATCCGCTGCACTCGGTGAAACTCGTGCGGCCGAGGCCTAGGGGTGACGTCACGCTCGGCTTCCCCGCGGTCAACTGCGCGCGCGCCTATCCGGGGATGCACCGGCTCCGCAAGGTCAAGCCGGCGTCCCGCGCAGAAGTCGTCCAAGCGATCGACTGGGCGGCGAGGCGCGCGGGCGCGCACATCGACCGTATCGAGCTCCTGCACCCGCTGGCCTACGCGCCCGTCATCGTCGTCAGCCCCCACGATCCGAGCAACTTCGTCCGTGTCGCCGGAGCTCCGAAGCTCGTCGACGCGCTGCTCGGCCGGATCGAGGGCGCCTACGTCTTCGTCCGTGGCAAGGGCGGTCGGCTCATCGCCAACGGGGGGTACACCGCGCGCTCGTACACGGCCTTCGGCCAAGTTGGCTGGGCGATCCCGGACTAGACTCGGCGCGTGCCCTGGGACGTCCTGACCGACGAGCAGCGGGAGCTGCGCGACCTCGTCCGGCAGCTCGCGCGGGAGCGGATCGCTCCGCGCGCCGCCGAGATCGACGCGTCGCACGAGTTCCCGTGGGACGTCGTCGAGCTCTACCGCGAAAACGACATCTTCGGCCTCTTCTTCGCCGAGGAGTACGGGGGGCTCGGCACCGGCGCGCTCCTCTCGCTGATCGCGATCGAGGAGGTGGCGAAGGTCTGCGCGACGTCCGCGCTGATCCTCGCGGTGCAGGAGCTCGGCTCGCTCGGGCTCAAGCTCGCCGGCAGCGCCGAGCAGAAGGAGCGGTACCTGCCGAAGTTCGCGTCGGGCGAGTGGCTGCCGGCGTATGCGCTGACCGAGTCCGGCTCCGGCTCGGACTCGGCGGCGATGCGCACCACCGCGCGGCGCGAGGGCGACGAATACGTCCTCGACGGCTCGAAGCGCTTCATCACGAACGCCGGCCTCGCGAAGCTCTACACGGTCTTCGCGAAGACGGACCCCGAGGCGGGCCACTCGGGCATCTCGGCGTTCGTCGTGGAGGCCGACACGCCCGGCTTCGCAGTCGCCCGGCTCGAGCCGAAGATGGGCATCTCCGGCTCCACCACCGGGGAGCTCACCTTCGACAGCTGCCGGATCCCGGCCGGGAACCTGCTCGGCGAGGAGGGCGACGGCTTTCGGATCGCGATGCGCATCCTCGACCGCTCGCGTCCGGGCATCGGCGCGCAGGCGCTCGGCATCGCTCAGGGAGCGACCGACTACGCCCTCGAGTACGCAAAGACGCGCGAGACGATGGGCAAGCCGATCGGCCAGCACCAGCTGATCCAGGCGAAGCTCGCCGACATGGAGACCGAGTGCGAGGCCGCACGCGGGCTGCTCTACCGCTACGGGCGCATGGCCGACGAAGGCGTCGAGGGCTCCGAGCTGACGAAGGCCTCGGCGATGGCGAAGCTCAAGTGCGGCGACGTCGCGATGGCCGTCACGACCGAGGCGGTGCAGATCCTCGGCGGCTACGGCTACATCAGCGAGTACCCGGTCGAGCGCTTCATGCGCGACGCGAAGATCACGCAGATCTACGAGGGAACACAGGAGATCCAGCGGCTCGTGATCGCCCGCGAGATGCTGCGTGAGTCGCGCGCGTTCCTGCTGGCCGGCGTCGGCTGAGAGCCCGCCCGCCACGCCGCCAGTAGGCTTCGGGCGTGGACGCGGCGCGCACCATGGTGGCGAAGGTCGTCTCGGGAACGTCCGAGGCCGAGGTCGTGTGCGGGCTGCTCCGGGCGAACGGGATCGACTGCGCCCATCGGGACACCGACGAGGTCGACTCCTCGCTCGAGGACTTCATCCAGGCGGGAGCGCAGGAGATCCTCGTGCACGAGTCGGACCTGGCGGCTGCGCAGGCGCTGCTCGCAGCGCCCTGAGCCGGCGGCATGTCGGACTGGTGGCACGTGATCGACCTGCCGGACGGGTCGGCGACGCCCGGAGGCTGGGATCTCCGAGAGGTCTCGCGCCAGCTGCCGTGGCCCGACCTCGCCGGGAAGCGCTGCCTCGACGTCGGCACCGCCGACGGCTTCTGGGCGTTCGAGATGGAGCGGCGCGGGGCGGCCTCGGTGCTCGCGACCGACCTCGCGTCACCGTTCCAGGCGAGGGCGAAGGAACGGTTCGAGCACGCGCGCGAGCAGCTGGGCTCGGGCGTCGGGTACGAGGAGCGCGACCTCTTCGAGCTCGCGGGCCGGTTCGACGTCGTCTTCGTCGGCTACGTCCTGCAGATGGTGCGCGATCCGGTCGGCGCCCTCGAGCACCTGCGCGCCGTCTGCTCGGGGCATCTGCTCGTGCTCGAGACGGTCTCGCTGCCGCTCGCGCTGGTGCCGGCGCCGCTCGCGCGGCTCGACGCGCGGCACGACGGGCGGGAGTGGTTCGTCTTCAACCCGCGCGGCCTGCGCAAGGCCGTCGAGCTCGCCGGCTGGACGGTGGAGGAGCAACAGCTCGTCCGTGAACGCGCGGGACCGCTGCCCGACGCGCAGAGGGCGTCCCGGTCCTGGAAGTATCGGCTTGGAGCTCGCGGACGCTCGTGCGCGTTGCGGGCGGTTCCCACCGGCGAGAAGACGCGATACTTCGGGAGGGCGGGATGAGACTCGACGGTTTCCATCACGTGACGTGCATCACGGCCGACGCGCCTGGCAACGTCGACTTCTACACCCGCGTCCTCGGCCTGCGGCTCGTCAAGAAGTCCGTCAACCAGGACGACCCGACCGTCTATCACCTCTTCTACGCGGACGAAGAGGGCGACGCCGGCTCGGACATCACGTTCTTCGAGTACCCGAACGCGCGACCCGGCCACGCCGGGGACGGGATGGTGCACACGGTCGTCTGGCGGGTCGGCTCGCAGGACGCGCTCGAGTTCTGGGCGGACCGGCTGAGCGCCGAGGGCCACGAGGTCGAGGCCGTCGGCGAGTCGCTCCGCTTCGCGAATCCGGAAGGTCTCGCGCACGAGCTCGTCGTCTCGCACGTCGACGACCGGCCGCTCGTGGCTCACCATCCGGAGATTCCGCAGGAGCTCGCCCTGCAGGGGTTCGAGGGAGTTCGCGCGTACACCAGGTCGCCCGAGACGCGCTCTGCTGACTTCCTCGAGGCGGTCGGGTTCGAGCAAGTCCGGACTCACGCCTGGGAGACGCGCGCCGACTCGCGCGGCGGCTGGATCGAGTACGCCGAGCCGCCCGAGGCACCCGGCGTCGGCGGCGCCGGCACCGTCCATCACGTCGCGTGGGCCTCGAAGATGGAGGACCAGCAGGCGTGGCACGACCTCGTCCGGGATGCGGGCGGCCACCCGACGGAGATCATCGACCGCTTCTGGTTCCGCTCGATCTACTTTCGCGAGCCGGCCGGTGTCCTCTTCGAGATCGCGACGCTCGGCCCGGGGTTCGCGACGGACGAGGACCCTGCGCACCTCGGCGAGAAGCTGATCCTGCCGCCGGCGTTCGAGCACCTGCGCGACAAGGTCGAGCCGCTGCTGACGCCGCTGCCCGATCCGCGCGCCGACTGGGCTGCTCGCTAGCTACGTTCCCGGCTCGGGCAGCGAGGACGTGTCGACGACCTCGAAGTCGGCGCCCGTGAGCCGGCCGAGCGTGTGGAGCGCGTCGTTCGACCAGTGCGGGTTCGGCGCGCCGGAGATGTACCAGGGCGAGCCGTTGTCGGCGAGGATCATCCCGTAGCGCTGCAGCGCGACGAGGACGACGCGGGCCTGCTTCGGGAACGACGCCACGTTCACGCTCGCCTTCAGGCGCACGCGCAGCCCCATCGGAGGCAACGCCGGGTCGGTCGAGCTCGACGCGAAGTGACGCGCGGGATAGACGTACGCGCGGCGGGTCTCCGGAGCGGTGAACCGGAGCGCATGGTCGATCCGGCCACGCTTGTCCTCGTCCCAGCGCGCGAGCCCCGGGAAGATCGGCAGGCCGGCGGCGTCGGCCGACGTCCAGCCGGCGGGGCGGAGGTGGTTCGAGCGCAGGTTCCAGACGGCCCCGGAGCCGGCGCTCCAGCCGTGCCCCGTGTGGCGCAGGTCGTAGAGCTCGTACAGCCGGCACGAGCTCTTGTCGACGAGGATCGCGTGCCGGTCGCCGGTCGAGCGTGCGCCGCCCTCGATGTGGACGTGCTGCGGGATCGGGTAGCGGACGCGGTCCGACTCGTCGGCGTACTCGAAGGAGACGCGACGGCGGGCGGTCCTGCGCGAGACGACGTCGAACGGGATCCCGATCGGCCCGCCGTCCCACTTGCCGGAACCGAAGTCCGCATGCACGGGTGCGTCGAGGCCGATCGAACTGATGAGGCGAGCCGAATCTGCCGATACCGGAAGCTTGTCGACACGCTGGTTCCACGGGTTGTTCGCGGGAAAGAGCGGGCAGCGGCGCGCCGCAGGTAGTTGCAGCGCCTGCGCGGAGGAGCCCGTCAGGAGGACGGCGGCGAGTGCGGCTGCGAGCGCTGCCGCGGGAATGACGCGCTTCATCGTGCTCTCATCGGCCGGAGCCTGCCTCATACTGAGCGCGGTGATGACGGCACCTGTGCGGCGGGTGCTCGTTGTCGACGACGACGACGACATCCGTCTTCTGCTCGAGGAGCTGCTCCGCGGCGCCGGCTACGGCGTCGAGACGGCGCGCGACGGACGCGATGCGCTCCGCACGTTCCATGCCCGCCCGACCGACGTGGTCGTGCTCGACCTCTCGATGCCGGAGCTCGACGGCTTCGAGACGCTCGACCGTCTCCGCGACCTGAGCGACGTGCCCGTCATCCTCCTCACCGCGCGCGGCGGCGAGATCGACAAGGTGCGCGGGTTCCGGGCAGGGGCCGACGACTACGTCGTCAAGCCGTTCGGGCGCCAGGAGCTGCTGGCCCGGATCGAGGCCCTGCTGCGGCGCACGCCGGAGTCGACGCATCTCGACCACTACGACGACGGAGCGCTCTCGATCGACTACGGCCGACGGCTCGTCACGTGCCGCGGCCTGCCGACCCGCCTGACCCCGCTCGAGTTCCGGCTGCTCATCACGTTCGTGGAGCACGCAGGGCAGGTGCTCTCGCCCGAGCAGCTCGTCGAGCACGTCTGGGGTCACGCGGGCGGCGTGTCCCGAGACCAGGTGAAGCTCTACGTCTCCTACCTGCGCAAGAAGCTCGGACAGAAGACGGCCGGATTCGAGCCGATCGAGACGGTGCGCGGGTTCGGCTACCGCTACGTGCCGCCGCCGGCGGCCTGAGCCGCGGGCAGGGTCACCGTCACCCGCGTTCCCGCTCCTTCGCTGCTGTCGAGAGAGATCGTGCCGCCATGCGCTTCGACGATGGCGCGGGCGACGACGAGGCCGACGCCGGTGCCGGGGATGGCGCGGCGGATGGCGGTCGAGGCCCGGTAGAAGCGTGAGAACAGCTGACCGAGCTCCTCCTGCGGGACCCCGATGCCGGTGTCGGTCACCTCGACGAGCAGCGGGCCGTCGCCGTTGCGGGCCGCCACGGTCACCGAACCGCCGTTCGGCGTGAACTTGAGCGCGTTCGAGACGAGGTTGTCCAGCACCTTGCGGAGCCGCCCGGCGTCGGCCTCGAGCGGAAGCCGGTCCGTGACGTCCAGACGGAGCTCGATCCCGTTTTCGGCTGCCGCCGGTAGGGCCGCTTCGACCGCGGCGGTCGCGAGCGCCGCCAGATCGGTCGGTGCCGGCCGCAGCTCGAGCCTCCGCGCCTCGATCTGAGCGACGAGGAGCAGATCTTCGACGGCGCCGAGCAGGCGGGAGTTGCTGCGGCGGATGACCGCGAGGTACCTGCGGCCCGCGGGGCCGAGTGCGTGCTCCTCGTCGACGAGCAGCTCGAGGAACCCCGACATCGACGTGAGCGGCGTGCGCAGCTCGTGGGAGACGGAGGCGACGAACGTGGCACGCAACCGCTCGAGTCGGCGGTCGGCGGTCACTTCGCGCAGCGTCCAGATCCGCCCGGCGACGGTCCCGTCCCGACGGGTCACGGGCGCGGTGTAGCAGCGGAAGACACGTCCGCTCTCGGCGAGCTCGAACTCGTCCTCGCTCGCTGCGAGGTCGCGGCCGAGGTCACGCATGCGGTCGGCGAAGCGCGTCGGCTCGGTCGTCCGGACGGCGAGCGTGAGTAGTCGCTCGGCGATCGTTCCGCGCAGCGGCAGACCGAGCTCGACGGCGAACCGCTGCAGCGGCGCGTTCGCGAGCACGCTGCGGCCGGTCACGTCGGTGAGGCACATCCCGTCGACGGTGGAGTCGAGGAGCGCCTCCTGCAGCGCCGTCGTCGACTGCAGCTCCAGCGCGTCCGCCGAGATGCGCCGCGACGAGAGGCCCACCGCGACGCCGACCCCGACGAGCGGGATCACGCGCAGCGCGAGCGCCAGCGGGTCGTCGGCGTCCGCGATCACTGCCGCGGCCACGAAATAGAGCGACGTCGCAGCGAGCCCCGACAGGGTGCCCCCGACCGGCCCGAGGCGAGCCGCGAGGAGCGCGACCCACGGGATGAACCAGATCGTCCCGATGCGACCCGGTCCACCGGTGGCCACCATCGCCGCGAAGGTGACGAGGAGCCCTACGCCGGCAGCGCCTGCCATGAACCTGCGGCTCCGCGCGAGGGCGGCGACGGACGACCGCAGACCGCCGAGCGTCGGGCGCTCGACGAGATAGAGGCCGGGAACGACGCTCATCTCACTCGGCCTCCTCGGGCTCCCGCTCGTCCATCGAGAGCGCGATCCGGCAGAAGACGGCGAAGGCTGCGACCAGCCCGAGCAGGACCGGCATGTGGAAGATGCGCAGCACGAACCACGCGTTCGGGATCCGCAGCTGCTTCGCGCCGATGACGTCGTGATTCGTGGGGTTCCAGAGGTCCGGCGCGGTGCGGTTGTCGCCCTGCAACGTCCAGCCCGTGCGGCCGTTGCCGCCGGTGATCCGGTGGATCACGACGTGCCCGGCGCCGATCTCTCCCTTGGGCACGCGATAGGCCACCACTTCGCCGACGTGGTAGCTCGACTGGTGCTCGACGAGGACGAGGTCGCCGGTGTGCAGGCGCGGCAGCATGCTCGTGCCGCTCACGAGCACCCAGCTCGCGCGGCCGCCGACCCCTTGCGGCAGGCCGAACCAGAGACAGGTGCCGACGAGGCAGACGAGGGCGGCGAGCTTCGCGAGCGGAAGCAGGATCGGCGGCAGCTTCGGCAGCGCCACGTGGGGCCGCTGCAGCCCGGGGCGGAGTGTCCCGGCGCTATTTCTCATCGCTGAGGGTCATCGAGGGGCGGTTGCCCGCGGTTCCGTTCTGCGCCGAGCCGATGGCGACGGCCGCGCTGCCACTGGTCGCCTTCAGCTCCCAGCCCCAGAGCGTGCCGGCCTTGATCGCGTTGTCCACGTCCGCCGTCACCGTGACGGTCTTGACGCCGGTGGTCGACGACGAGAAGGTGCCGGTCGCCGTCGTCCCGACCGCGAGGCCGCTGACGCCGTTCCAGTTGAGCGTCGACGAGCTCCAGCTCGAGGTGACCGGAAAGACCGAGATCGTGTCGCTGCCGCTCGTGGTGACCGTGACGCTGAGCACCGCGCTGTCGGCACCGCCCGTCGTGGGGAGGCTGCAGCCGCTGAGGTCGAAGCGGATGAAGGCGAATTCCTGCGCGCCCGTGGTGGGCTTGATCGCCAGCGTCGTCGCCGTCCCGCCCGTGGTGCTCGTGGGGCTCGCCTGGTTGACGAACGTGTCGTCTTCGGTCGTCGAGGTCTGGTTGCAGGTCGCCTTGGTCAGCGTCTGCGTCCAGGCGTGGAGGTTCTTCGAGCCGAGCCCGATGCTCGCGGCGTACCCGGCGCCCGCGAACGACAGCGAGCCGAGCAGGATCCCGGAGGCGAGGCGAAGCGGCGTCAGGCGGAAGTTGCGCATACGTCAGTTGCTGAGCGAGAGGGCGTAGCCGGTGAGGTTCGCGGCGGCGACGGTGCCGAAGCCGGTGATCGTCACGGTGCAACCGCCGGCGCACGTCCCGACGGTCGTCGACGCGGCGCCGAGGCTCGAGTGCGAGCTGTTCTCGAGCGTCACGGCGAGCGTCTGACCGGCGCACGCCTGCGGGACGTTGAGGACGTTGACCTGGGTCACGTTGTTGCTGTTGTTCACGTTGCGCGTGGCGGTGAGAGCGGAGGACGTGCAGCCCGTTACCGCGGCGCTTCCGGCGGAGAGGAGCCCCGTCGAGAAGGTGAGGCTCGCGGCGGCGGCGATACCGGCCGACAGCAGCGTCGCTGTCGACACCGCGCCGAGGATCTTGAGCAGCCGCTTCACGCCATCACCTCCTGGCCGGAGTGGAGCGGGGCACGTCGCTCGTGCCCCGCTCGCGGTCCGCCGGTACGAAGACGTTCCTTACGAGACGACGACCGAGATGCCGGTGACGGCGCTCGCGTCGGGGTTGCCGGACGTGGCGATCGACGCCGTGGTTCCGGAGGCGGGGAGGGTGCCGCTCATCTCAGAGCCCACGGCGGCGCCGGCCGCGCCGGTCAGCTGGATCTTGTACGACTTGCTGAGGCACGTCGCCGGGATGCTGGCGAGGTTCACCTGGCTGACGGCATAGCCGGGAATGCCCGACGCGTACGCCGTCGTGTACGACGCCTGGATGCCGGTGCCGCACGCGGCGACGATGCTACTGCCCGCGCCGAGGCCCGACGTGGTCAGGCCGAGCGAGGCGGCGAAACCGTAGACGCCCCCGAAGACGGTCAGTGCGGCCAGGCCGGCGATCACCAGCTTGGTCAGCCGCGAGGCGGTCCGAATCTTGCGCATTGAAGTGCTCCTCTGGTCGTTTTCGTACCGGCCGGACTTCGTGTCCGGTGACCAGAGAATCGTCCGGCGCCTTATGAATCGGAGGGTGGCGGCGGTATGAGTCTCGTATGGCCGGGACGTCCCCCGAAATGGGGAGGTGGAAAGCCGTAGCGCCGCAGCCACGAAGGTTTCCTCGGCGAAGCTGCCAACGGGCAAGAGAGAGGTCGCCCCCTGACACGAGGGTTTATGGCTTCAAACCGCTACGGGCGCGTAGCGCGCTCGCACCGCGTCGACGAAGGCGGCGAGGCGCTCGGCGACGTCTGCGTCCTCGAGCTCGAGCACGTTCTCGGCGTTCAGCTCGCCCGAATGGGAGAGGTTGAAGCTGCCGACGAAGACGGTGTCGTCGGCGACCGTCACCTTCGCGTGCATGTAGTCGTGGATCGAGCCCGGCGCGTACGGCGTCGTCACCTTGCCGGAGAACGGCGCGCGCGTGAGCGAGGTTCGCAGCAGCGGCGCCTTCCACTCGGCGTTCCCGTTCTCGTGCCACTGAGCGAGCACCTCGTGGATCTGCGTCGCGTCGACGACTCCCGCGAGGTCGACCTTGCCGTCGGAGGCGACCTGCGCCAGCGTCCCGAGGATCGGCGCGGAGCTGATGACGGGCGAGGCGATCCGGACTCGCCGTTGCGCCGCGCCGATCGCCTTCGCGATCCGGTGCGCGAGCTTCTCGCCGCGGCCCGGGCAGAACCACGCGCGCATCCCGTCGACCGGCGCGGTGTCGACCTTGCCGCTGCGGGCGACGACGCGCGTCGTCCAGAGCTGTTCGAAGTCCTCGCGGTAGCGGGCGGCGAGCCCGGCGGAGTCGACGGTCACGACGACGTTCTCCTCCCGCGTCCACGAGTCGGCGGTCCAGTTCGTCGATCCGGTCCAGACGGCGGCGGCGTCGCGCACCACGTACTTGTGATGCATGAGGTCGGGCACGCCGGGGATCGCCGCCGTCGGGAAGGGCTGGGCCTCGAGCGCGTCCGGGTTCGTCTCCGGGGGCGGCGGGACCGGCACTCCCTTCGCGTGGTCGAGGTTGTAGGCGAGGCGGACGGCCACGCCACGCTCGTGCGCGGCGACGAGCGTCCCGCAGACGATCTCGTTCAGGTCCGGCGGCAGGCGGAAGTCGTAGACCGCGATCTCGAGCGTCTGCTTCGCGGCGGAGACGAACTCGGCGAGCGCGTGCGCGGTCGCCTCGGCCGGCTGGCCGCCGTCGGTCAGCGTGCGGACTTCGACGCGCGCCACTCCGCCTTGTGCGCCTTCTTCGCGGCCTGGTAGTCGGCGAGCGCCTGCGGCGAGTCGACGTCTCCGAGGGTGGGGTGGCCGGGCACGAGCTCCTGCGCGACGGCCACGCCGAAGCGCTTCGCCAGCACCGCCCCCAGCGACTTGATCTTCATCTCGCCGAAGCCCGGGAGCGCCGCGATGCGGCGGCGCAGGTCGGCACCGTCGGCGGCCTCCGTCCAGAGGCGCGACGCGTCGCCGCCGTACTCGTCCGCGACGGTCGCCGCGAGCTCGCGCACCCGTTCGGCCATCGAGCCGGGGAAGCGGTGGATGGCCGGCTTCGCGCGGAAGAGCGGCTCGAGGTCGGTCTTCGCGACCGCCGCCGGCTCGAGCGTGCCGAGCCGTTCCTTCAACCGCAGCGGGCCGAGGAACGCCTGCTGCACCGTGACCTGCTGGTCGAGCGCGAAGCCGACGAGGAGTGCGAACGGCTCGTCCGCCAGCAGGCGGCAGGCCGCGTCGTCTTCGGTGAACCAGAGCGCGTCGGGCACGGCTTGATCCTACGCGGAGGCCTGCAGCAGAGCGCGGCACCGCTGGACGTACCGGGTCGCGCGCTGCTCCTGGAAGTAGGCGAGCGCGGCGTCGAGATGCGACGCGTCGCCGCGTTCGGCGGCGAGCAGCCCCGCCCAGGCCTCGGCGAAGCGGGCGCCGATCCGTCCGTAGATCTCGGCGGCACGGCCGAGGTCTCCGCTCGCGGCCGCCCGGCCCGCCTCCAGCCACGCGTGGCCGGGCTTCCCGTCGGTCAGGGCGAGGTACTCGTCGCCTCGGCCCAGCTCGACGAGCTCGAGCGGAAGCTCCGCGATGTCCTCGTCCGGCGCTCCGACCATGACCTCGGCAAGTAGCTCGTCCGCCTCGGCGGTGCGGCCCACAGCGCGGAGACACATGGAGACGTCGGTGAGCACGAACTGCAGAGCCTGCGCGTCGACGCCCGCCTCGCGCATGTCGGCGAGCGCACGCTCGGCATCGTTCACCGCCGCGTCGAGGTCGCCGCGGGCGAGGAACGCCAGCCCGCGGGTCGAGAGGACCCCTCGCACCTGGTAGCCGACCTCGTCGTGGTCGCCGGCGAGGAAGGCCGAGCCGCGGGAGATCGCCCCCTCGAGATCGCCCCGGAAGAAGCAGTCGTAGACGAGCTCCGCGTCGTTCCAGGCGCGCGCGCTCGCGAAGCCGTACCGCTCGCAGAGCGCTCCTGCCTCGTGGAGGCGTGCGGATGCTTCCTCCAGCTGCCCGGTCGTGCGTAGGAGGTTGGCCAGATTGTTGAGGGCGCTGTGAAGGTGGAAGACGGAGCCGCTGCCTGCGGCCCGTTCCACACTTGACTCGAGATCGTTGATCCCTTCGGTTTCGCCGAGCAGCACCCGCGACATCCCGATGGTGTTGAGCGCGATCGAGGCTGTCTCGTCGTCCCCCGACTCGTCCGCCAGCGCAAGCGCCTCGCGCGCCAGCGCGATCGAGCCCTCCAGGTTGCGATCGATGATCGAGTACGAACGGGACACACTCGCGAGCGCGCGTCCGACGGAGGCCGATGGGGGAGCCGAGCGTGCGAGCTCGAGCGCCCGGTCGCGCACCTCGCGCACCTTCGAGATCTCGCCGCGGTTGTAGAAATGGCTGCCGAGGAGCACCGCGGTCTCCGCCGCCTTGCCGGGCTCGCCCTGGGCGAGAAAGCCCTCGATCGCCGGTTCGAGGAGCTGCGCGGCGTCGTCGCTTCCGATCAGCCGCCCCCCGTACGCAGCGAGCAGCTGCAGGCTCGACCGCTCGGGATCGTCGGCAGCGGTGAGCGCCAGCGCCTCCAGCGCGAGTTGGTGGGACGCGGCACCGGCCCCGAGGGACAACGCCCGCCGCGCACCTTCCGCGAAGGCCTGTCGCGCCGGTTCGCGGAGGGCTGCGGGGTTCATGCCCGCGGCCTCGGCCAGGGCGAGGGCCTCCCGGTAGTGGTACGCGAGCATCTCGGCGTGGTCTTCGGCGCGGTCGCCGGCGAGCGAGGCGAGCCACTCCGCCGCCCGCCGGTGCTTCTCCGCGCGCTCGGCGCGCGGGATCTGGCCGTAGGCGACGTCGCGGACAAGGGCATGCAGGAAGGCGAACTGGGTCTCGCCGGCGATCGAGGAGCGGCGGTCGCGGCGGACGAACTCCTTTCGCTCCAGCCCGTGCAGGATCCGCGGATCGGCTCCCGGCAGCGCGCCCGGCCAGAAGACCTTGCCGATCACGGAGGCGTCCTGGAGGAGCGCTTTCTGTTCCGGGGCCAGAGCGTCGATCCGCGCCGCGATCAGGCCCTGCACCGTCTCGGGCAGCGGCAGGTCGCCTCCCTCGTGCTCGGCGAGCATGCGCGCGTACTCCTCGGCGTAGAGGGGGTTTCCCTCCGCGCGCTGCAGCACTGCCTGCTGCGCGTCGGCGTCGAGCACCGGCCGGTCGAGCAGCCGCTGCAGGAGGACGGCCGTCTCCTCGTTGCTCAGCGCGCCGATCGAGAGCGTGAAGGCGTTCCGCTTGCCGCCGCCCCAGCCGGCCCGCCGGTCGAGCAGCTCGGGCCGCGCGGTCGCCACGATCAGGATCGGGACGGTGGTCGCCCAGTCGGCGAGGTGGTCGACGAAGTCGAGCAGGCCGTCGTCGGCCCAGTGGAGGTCCTCGAACACGAGTACGAGCGGGCGCTGCTCTGCTGCCGCCTCGAGCAGTCGGCGCCAGGCCGCGAAAGCCTCCTCCCGCTCGGTCCGCTCCGCGCCCTCCAGACCGACGAGAGGCCGGGACTGACGTGCGAGCCAGTCGGCCTCGCGTTCGTCCTCCGCCAGCGCCTCGACCATCGAGACGAGCTTCTCCTCCGCCGTCGCGGCGTCGTCGGATTCGAGAATCCCGGCATGCGCTTTCACGATCTCGCCGAGCGCCCAGAAACTCACCTGCTCGCCGTACGGGAGCGAGCGGCCCTGGCGCCAGTTGATGAGCTCGGGATCTGCTTCGATGATCTGGAACAGCTCGGCGACGAGGCGGCTCTTGCCGATCCCGGGGACCCCGACGAGCGTGACGAGCTGCGCCGACTGCTCCGAGCGCGCCCGGTCGAGCGCGTCGGCGAGGAGACCACGCTCGCGCTCGCGCCCGATGAGCGGCGTGCGGAGCTTCTGCTCGACGTCGCTCCCGAAGCGGGACCGGGCCGAGACGGCCTTCCACACCCGGACCGGCTCGGCCTTGCCCTTCGCGTCGACCGGCGGCGCCTCCTCGTACTCGATCGCCTGCCGGGTCGCGCGGTACGTCCCTTCGCCCACGAGGATCCCGTTCACGGGCGCGGCGCTCTGCAGCCGGGCGGCCGTGTTCACGACGTCGCCGGCCACCATCGCGTCGCCCTCGCCGGGACGCGCGCCGAGGGCCACGAGCGCCTCGCCGGTGTTGACGGCGGTGCGGATCTGGAGCTCGTCGCCGATCGAGTCGCGGATCGCGAGCGCCGCCCGCACGGCTCGCTCTGCGTCGTCCTCGTGTGCGACCGGCGCGCCGAAGACCGCCATCACCGCGTCGCCGATGAACTTCTCCACGGTCCCGCCGAACCGCTCGATCTCGGCGCGGAGCTGCGCGTAGTACGCCGAGAGCGTGGCGCGCACGTCCTCGGGATCGAGCCCTTCCGCGCGTTCGGTCGAGCCGACGAGGTCGGTGAAGAGGATCGTCACGATCTTCCGCTCCTCGCGGGCCGGCGCCGCCGCGGGGGCGAGCGACGCTCCGCACATTCCGCAGAGGCGGAAGCCGTCCGGGTTCTCCTGGCCGCAGGACGGACACGTGATCATGGGCCATACCGTACGCCCCGCAAGCGGCATCCACCACGAACACGTGTTCCGCGCTAGGCTCGATTCGTGGACCCGCTGACGCTCTTCCGGCCCGAGACGCGTGCGTGGTTCGAGCGGAACTTCGACGCGCCGACGCCGGCGCAGGAGCAGGGCTGGCCGGCGATCGCGGCCGGGGGCCACGTCCTCATCCAGGCGCCCACCGGATCGGGGAAGACGCTCGCGGCGTTCCTCTCCGCGATCGACCGGCTGACGGGAAGCCCGGGCTCAGGCCTGCGCGTGCTCTACGTCTCGCCGCTCAAGGCGCTCAACTACGACGTCGAGCGGAACCTGCGCGGCCCGCTCGCCGGGCTCCGGTCGGAGCTCCGCGTCGCCGTTCGCACGGGCGACACGCCGCAGAAGGAGCGCGCGGCGATGCTGCGCGAGCCGCCCGACGTCCTGATCACGACCCCCGAGTCGCTCTTCCTGCTCCTCACCTCCCGCGCCCGCGAGCTGCTGCGCAGCGTCGACACGCTGATCCTCGACGAGGTGCATGCCGTCGCCGGGACGAAGCGCGGCGCGCATCTCGCGCTCTCGGTCGAGCGGCTCGAGGCGATCGCCGCCCAGCCGGTGCAGCGGATCGGCCTCTCGGCGACACAGCGTCCGCTCGAGGAGATCGGGAAGTTCGTCTCGGGCGGCCGGCCGATCGAGCTCGTCGACGCCGGCGTCGCGAAGGAGCTCGACCTCGAGGTCGTCGTCCCGGTCGAGGACATGCGGGAGCCGGGCGAGAGCCGCGAGGAGGGCTGGGAGACGCGGTCGATCTGGCCCTCCATCTACCCGGCGCTCGTCGAGCTCGTCCGCGCGCACCGCTCGACGATCGTCTTCGTCAACAACCGCCGGCTCGCCGAACGGATGGCGCTGCGCCTCAACGAGGCCGCCGAGGAGGAGATCGCCCGCGCGCACCACGGCTCCCTCGCCCGCGAGCAGCGGACGGTGATCGAGGAGGACCTCAAAGCGGGCCGCATCCCGTGCCTCGTCGCGACGTCGTCGCTCGAGCTCGGGATCGACATGGGTGCGGTCGACCTCGTGATCCAGGTCGAATCGCCGAAATCGGTCGCGCGAGGCCTGCAGCGTGTCGGCCGCGCCGGCCACTCGCTCGGCGAGGTCTCGCGCGGGCGCATCTTCCCCAAGTTCCGGGCCGACCTGCTCGAGTCGGCGGTCGTCGCGCAGCGGATGCGCGCCGGGCTGATCGAGGAGACGCAGATCCCGCGCAACCCGCTCGACGTCCTCGCGCAGCACGTGGTCGCGATCTGCGCCGACGAGGAGGTCGAGGTCGCGGAGCTGCACCGGCTCGTCCGTCGCGCGTACCCGTTCGCGGACCTCTCGCGCGCGCAGCTCGAGAACGTGCTCGACATGCTCGCCGGCCGCTACCCGTCGGACGAGTTCGCCGAGCTGCGGCCGAGGATCGTCTGGGACCGCACCGCGGGCGTCGTCCGCGGCCGGCCGGGCGCGCGACGGCTCGCCGTCACGAACGCCGGCACGATCCCCGACCGCGGCCTCTTCGGCGTCTTCATCGCGGGCGAGACGGGGAGCCGCGTCGGCGAGCTCGACGAGGAGATGGTCTACGAGGCCCGCGCCGGCCAGGTGATCGTGCTCGGCGCCTCCTCGTGGCGGATCGAGGAGATCACCCGCGACCGCGTGCTCGTCTCGCCGGCCCCGGGCGTGCCGGGAGCGGTGCCGTTCTGGAAGGGCGAGGGCGTCGGCCGGCCGTACGAGCTCGGCGAGGCAATCGGCAAGTTCTCGCGTGAGCTGCTCGCGGCGCGCGAGCCCAAGGTGCCGGATCTCGACGAGCGGGCCGAGCGGAACCTCCTCGCCTTCCTGCGCGAGCAGGAGAAGGCGACCGGCGCGGTCCCATCCGATCGCACGGTCGTCGTCGAGCGCTTCCGCGACGAGATCGGCGACTGGCGCGTCTGCATCCTCACGCCGTTCGGCGCGCGCGTCCACGCGCCGTGGGCCATGGCCGTCGGCGCGCGGCTGCGCGAATCGCTCGGGCTCGAGGTGCAGTCGCTCTGGTCCGACGACGGGATCGCCTTCCACCTGCCCGACGCGGACTCGCCGCCGGCCACCGATCTGCTCATGCTCGATCCGGACGAGCTCGAGGATCTCGTGCTCGCAGAGGTGGGGCAGACGGCACTCTTCGGCGCTCGCTTCCGCGAGAACGCGGCCCGTGCGCTCCTCATCCCGCGGCGCCGACCCGGGGAGCGGACGCCGCTGTGGCAGCAGCGCCTGAAGGCGCAGGGCCTGCTCCAGGTCGCGCGCAAGTACTCGAGCTTCCCGATCGTGCTCGAGACGTACCGCGAGTGCCTGCAGGACGTGTTCGACCTGCCCGCGCTGAAGCGGCTGCTCGGCCGGTTGCGCGCGCGGGAGATCGACCTCGTCGACGTCGAGACCGCGACCGCGTCGCCGTTCGCGTCGTCGCTTCTCTTCGACTACATCGCGACGTACATGTACGAAGACGACACGCCGCCCGCGGAGCGGCGTGCGCAGGCGCTGTCGCTCGACCGCGACCTGCTGCGGGAGCTGCTCGGCCAGGAGGAGCTGCGCGAGCTCCTCGATCCGGCCGCGCTCGGCCAGGTCGAGGCCTCGTTGCGTCCGTTCCCGGACGATCCCGAGCGGCTCTACGACCTGCTGCGCCTGCGAGGCGATCTGCGCGCGGGCGAGTTCGACGAGGCGCACGCCGCGATCCTCGAGGCCGAGCGGCGCGCGATCCGCGTGCGCGTCGCCGGCGAGGAGCGGCTGGCGGCGGCGGAGGACGCGGGCCGCTACCGCGACGCGCTCGGGATCGTCCCGCCCTCCGGGCTTCCCGACGTGTTCCTCGAGCCCGTTCCCGACGCGCTCCGTTCGCTCGTCGCCCGCTGGGCGCGCGGCCGCGGCCCGTTCACGACCGCCGAGGCGTCGGCGTGGTTCGGCGTCGATGCCGAGGACGAGCTCCGCGAGCTCGAGCGCGACGAGAAGCTCATCCGCGGCGAGCTCCGCCCGGGCGGCACCGAGCGGGAGTGGTGCGATCCCGACGTCCTGCGGCGCCTGCGCCGGGCGTCGCTCGCCGCGTTGCGCCGCGAGGTGGAGCCTGTCGAGCAGGCGTCCCTCGGCCGCTTCCTGCCGAGCTGGCACGGCATCGACCGCAGAGCGTCGCTCCGCGAGTCGCTCGTTCCCCTCCAGGCGCTCGCATTGCCGGTCGCTCTCTGGGAGACCGAGCTCCTGCCGCGGCGTGTGCCCGAGTATCGGCCCGAGCAGCTCGACCAGCTGTGCGCCTCCGGCGAGCTCGTCTGGGTGGGAGCCGGGCTCGACCGGGTCGCCGTCTTCTTCCGCGACGACGCTCCGCTCCTCGGGCGGCCGTCGGCGGCCAACGCGCCCGAGGGAGAGACGCACGATTCGATCCGCGCCGCGCTCGCCGGCGGTGCGCTGTTCTGGGACGGGCTGCTCGGGGCGACCGGGCTCGACGCGGAGACCGCGCTGCCCGCGCTGTGGGATCTCGTCTGGAGCGGCGAGGCGACGAACGACTCGTGGGCGCCGCTGCGGGCAGAGCGCCGCTACCAGCCGCCGCGCCCCGACCGTCGCGCACGCCGCTTCTCGCGAGCGAGGGCGAACCGCCCGACGGCGACGCAGGGACGCTGGTCGCTCGCCGCCCAGCTCTTCGCCGGCGGGGAGCCCGACCGCCGCGCGCTCGCCGAGCTGCTCCTCGAACGACACGGTGTCGTGACCCGCGACGCCGTCCGCGCCGAGGGCATCCCCGGCGGCTACGGCGCCGTGTACGGCGAGCTGCGGGCGCTCGAGACGCTCGGTTCCTGCCGCCGCGGCTACTTCATCGAGGGGCTCGGCGGCGCGCAGTTCGCGCTCGGCGGAGCCGTCGAGCGCCTCCGCGAGCTACGGCCGCGCGAGGGCGAGGAGCCGGAGCCGCTCGTGCTCGCCGCCGCCGACCCCGCGCAGCCGTACGGCGCCGTCATCCCCTGGCCGAAGCGCGCCGGAGCGCGGGCTGCGCGGGTCGCCGGGGCCCACGTCGTCCTGCTGGGCGGCGAGCCGTCGCTCTACGTCGAGCGCGGCGGCCGCTCGCTCGTCCCGCTGCGCGAGCCGGACGAGGATTGGCTGAGGCCGGCGCTCGCAGCGCTCGTCGGCTTCGTCAAGCGCGGCGGCGCGACACGCCTCGCGGTCGAGCGCTTCGACGGCGAGCCGGTCACCGAGACGCTCGTCATGCCGCTGCTCGTGGAGGCAGGCTTCCTCGCGGGCCCGCGGCGAGCCGTGCTCCGCGCCTAGGTCGCGAGCGGCAGGAACCTGCGCGTCCGTCGGTTCGCCCACCGCGGCGTGCATTCTCCGCTGCGGTCGGCGGGGATCAAGGCGACGGAGGGGCCGGCCGGCGTGCGCCCGCCGGCCCCTGCGTTCCGGTCAGAAGGTCGGGAAGGTGCCGACCTTCGTCGTGACGTGGTGAAACAGGTTCTGCTTAGCCGTCAGCGTGACGGGCCCGGACGTGAAGATCCCGTAGTAGTCGTCGTGGATCTGGTTGCCCTTCACGGTGATCGTCTGCGGCGAGAGGCTGCCGAGGTAGATCCCCGTCGTCTGCAGGTCGTTCTCGTCGGTGCGGACGTTGTTCGTGCCGATCACGTTGAACGAGATCACGTTGCCGCTGAAGTCGGCGCCCGGGGCGTGGGCGTGGACGACGACGCCCGCGTGACCGTTGCCCGAGAACTTGTTGTGCGTGATCAGGTTTCCCTTCACGATGCCGTTCGGCACCGGGCTGGCCAGGATGACGCCGCTGCCGGCCGACGCGTCGGGGGCGGTCGGGGTGCTCAGGCCGTTGTCGTTCGCCACGTTGTGGTCGACGAGATTGGAGACCACGCCTGCACCCGAGTGGTCGGCGAGCGCGATCCCGCAGCCGCCGAAGTTCTTGTCGGCGACGTTGTGGCTGATCCAGTTGTGGGACGCAACGACCCCGAGGTCGTCGGCGACGTTGATCCCGACGCCGTTGCCGTTGGCCTTGTTCCCGACGGCGACCGAGTACGACGTGCTGTTCAGGTCGATCCCCGAGCCGAGGTTGCCGGTCACGACGTCCCCGATGACCTTGACGTGGTTCGCGGCGCCGGTGGGGGCACCGGTCGCGTCGAAGCCGACGGTCACGATCCCGTCGTCGATCTGGCCGGCCAGGTTGGCGTTCTCGACGGTCAGGCCGACGACCGCCGAGTGGGACGCGCTGACGCCGACGCCGTACGCGTCGCCGGTCGCGTCGATCGTCGCGCCGGGCTTGCCGGCGAGGATCGCGCGTCGGTCGAGGTTGATCGCGCCGGGGTACGTCCCCTTGCAGACGACGACGGTGCCACCGACCGGGACCGCTTCGATCGCGTCCTGGATCGAGGTGTAGCGCGCGTGCCGGCACGACTTGTCGGACGCGGTCGCCGTGCCGCTCGGCGAGACGTAGACCGCCGGCGGGCTGTGACGACGTTTGCTGTGGTGATGGTGCCGTCCCTTCGCCGCCGCAGGCGCCGCCGCGACGAGCAGAGCCGTCGCCGCGAGCGCGGTCGCGACTGCAGGCAGCCGCAGCTGAGATGCCGTGATTCGCATGTTTTCCCCTTTTCCTCGGAGCCGCCCGCCTTCGCAGCGGGCGACCGTCGTGCAAGAACAGCCGGATTTTAGTCGAGCCGGGCGGAGCCTGCGGCAGCCTCGGCCTCGGCGACGAGCAGTCGCACGAGGTCGGCCGCTCGCAGCTCGCGCGCCCGGGCGGCCGCCGTCCCGCCCATGAACAACGGCCCCCGCTCCGCCGCGACGGCCCGCTGCGCGGGAAACGGCAGCGGCGGCGGTCCCGCCATCAGGTCTTCGAGCACCTGCGTCTTGGCGGCGCGCATCGGCCGGCCGGTGTATGCGTCCGTGACGACGGTCTCGACCGTGCGAAGCGCCTCGAGATGCTCGGGCGGCCTTCCCGCCTCGGGCGTGAAGAGGAACGCGGTGCCGAGCGAGACGCCGGCGGCCCCGAGCTCCAGCATCTCGGCAATCCCGCGACCGTCGACGATTCCGCCGGCCGCGACGACCGGCAGCGACACGGCCGCCGTGCAGGCCGGCACGAGCTGCGCCAGGGGCACGAGGGGGAAGCCGCCGAGGAACGAGCCGCGATGACCGCCCGCTTCGGCCCCTTGCGCGACGACCACGTCCACTCCCGCGCGCGCCAGCGCGCCCGCCTCCTCGGCCGTCGTCGCCGTGCCGAGGGTGACGATCCCGGCCTCCCGAAACGGCGCGGGGTCGACGATCCCGAACGTGAAGCTCAAGGCGGGCGGCCGCTCCTCGAGCACGACCTCGAGCATGCCTTCGCGTAGGTACGGCGCTGCGAAGAGGTTGACGGCGAACGGCCGGTCGGTCGCCTCCCGCACCTCGCGGACGGCGAGGCGCAGCTCGGCGGGAGAGAGTGCGGCTGCGGCGATCGAGCCGAGGCCTCCGGCGGCCGAGACCGCGGCGGCGAGCGCCGGCGGCGCGTTGTTCGCCATCGGCGCCTGCACCAGCGGGAAGCGGATCCCGAGCAGCGGGCAGAGCGGCGTCTCGAGGAGACTCACGCCGCTACGAGCTTGTAGCCCGATCCGCGGACGGTCACGAGTCGCTCGGGCTGCGTCGGGTCGCGCTCGATCTTCCGGCGCAGGTTCGAGATGTGCACCTCGCACGCGTGCTCGTCCCCGACGTGCTCGCTCGCCCAGAGGTGCTGCATGAGCTCGCGGCGCGAGACGACCGCGTCCGGCTGCTCGGCGAGGAGCGCGAGAACCTTGAACTCCGACAGCGTCAGGTGGACGCGCTCGCCGTCGACGAGGACCTCGTGGCGGCCGAGGTCGATCTGGAGCCCGCCGAGCTTCCGGAGAGTCGAGCCGCCGCCGGCCCGGTCTAGCTCACGGCGCCGCAGGATCGCGCGGACGCGGCTGAGCAGCTCGGCGCTCGAGAACGGCTTCGTCACGTAGTCGTCGGCGCCCAGCTCGAGCCCGAGCACGCGGTCCGACTCCGCGTCCCGCGCCGTCAGCATCAGGATCGGGACGTCGCTCTCCGCGCGCAGCGCCCGGCACACCTCGACTCCCGAGAGGCCCGGCAGCATCACGTCGAGCACGACGAGCGAGTAGCGGCCCGAGCGGCCCGAATCGAGTGCCGCTTGTCCGTCGCGCTCCTCGTCCACCTCGAACCCCTCGCGCCGCAACGTGAACGCGACGACGTCGCGGACGCCGGCATCGTCATCGACGAGGAGGATGCGCTCGCCGTGTCCGTTCGCGGCGATGCTCACGCTGCGGGCACCTCCTCGCGCACGCGCGCCGGGGCGAGCAGGATCCGGAACACGGTCC
>DASUHE010000073.1:0-55472 GCA_036273695.1 Gaiellaceae bacterium | reverse complement strand
GCCGAGCTCGAGCGGCCGTTGCAGGTACGGGCTCGCGAACGTGTTGTCGACGACGAGCAGCGCGCCCGCCGCGTGCGTCGCCTCGGCCGCGGCCGCGATGTCGACGACGTTGAGCATCGGGTTCGACGGCGTCTCGATCCACACCATCCGCGTCGACTCGTCGAGGTGGTCGGCGAGCTGCGGGAAGTCCACCGCCGGCAGGTAGTGGAAGCGGTAGCCCTTCGGCTCGTAGACCTGCGACGTCATCCGGTAGACGCCGCCGTAGACGTCGGCGATGAGGACGACACGGTCGCCGGGGTTGAGGAGGTGCATGAGCGTCGTCGTCGCACCGAGCCCGGACGAGTACGCGATGCCGTGCTCGGCCGACTCGAGCGACGCGAGCGCGGTCTCGAGCGCGTGCCTCGTCGGGTTCGCGACGCGCGAGTAGTCGTAGCCCTTGTGCTCGCCGACCGCGTCCTGGACGTACGTCGACGTCTGGTAGATCGGCGTGATGATCGCGCCGGTCGCCGGATCCGGCTCCTGGCCGACATGGATCGCGCGGGTCTCGAAGTCCATCAGGTCGATGCTAACCAGCGCTCGAGGTCGTCCAGAGGCTCCGTCAGGTCGAGCGGCTTCTCGCCCGGCTGCCACCACACGCCTTTGACGTCCAGCCTGCGGGTCTTCCGGTCGAAGACGGGCTCGATGCGGCCGAGGAGCCGCTCGCCGTGGAGGATGGGGAGGACGTAGTAGCCGTACTCGCGCTTCGCCGCCGGGACGTACATCTCCAGCCGGTAGCGAAAGCCCCACAGGGCCTCGGTGCGGGCCCGGTCGTGGACGAGCCGGTCGAAGGGCGAGAGGAACGTCGTGCGCGCAGGCACCGCGCCGTCCTCGGCTTCCGGATGCACGACGAGCCGCCCGCGCTCGAGCCGCACTCCGAGCGCCCGGAAGCGCTTCTCGTCGTAGAGCTTCCGCGCCGTGGGGAGCGGCAGCGTCTCGCTCTCGGGATACCAGCGCTCGGCGAGATCCCAGACGCGCTGCTTGCCGCGGCGGCCGACGACCGCGACCTCGCCCCGGGCGCTGAGGCACTCGAGCATCAGCCCCATCTTCCGCTGGCCCCACCACCGGTGCGCCTCGCGCTCGTGTCCGGGCGCGTCGTCGATCTCGCGTGAGAGCAGCGGGCCGCGCTCGCGGAGCTCCCTGAGCACGTAGCGGCGGAAGGCGGCGTGCTCCTTCAGCCAGCGGAGGATCCGCCGGTCGACGGCGCGGTCGCGACGGCGCATGAACGCCTTGAGGATCGGCAGGTCCTCGCTCGGGTAGAGGAAGGCGTCCCACTCCACGAGCTTCCGCTCCTGCCAGACGAGCCGCTCCAGCTCAGCCGTGTCGAACGGGCCCAGGCGGCTCCACAGGACGAGGTGCTGCGGCGGCGCCACCGAGCTGATCGGGTCGAGCTGGAGGAAGCCGAGCCGGCGCACGGTCGCGAGCACGCCGGCGGGCGGGCCGGCGAGGGCCTGGGCGCGGATTGCGATTCGGCGCGCCTCCTCGACCGCGACCTCACGCATGGCGCACCTGCTCGAGCCCGAGCACGCGGGCGAGACGCACAGCCGCGCGCTCGAGCTTCGCGCCGACGTTGCCGCGCACGCGCGGCTCCGGATGGAAGCGCCGGACGTGGAGCACGCCCTCGGCCCGGTCGGCCTTGAGGTCGGCGCGGCCGACGATCCGGTCGCCGGCGAGCAGCGGCAGCACGTAGTAGCCGTACGCGCGCTCGTGCTCGCGCTTGTAGACCTCGATCACGTGGCGGAAGCCGAACAGCCGCTCGAGCAGCGGCCGGTCCCACAGGAGGTTGTCGAACGGGCAGAGGAGCGCGGGCGGCGCCGGTTCGCCGTCGAGCTCTGCGTCGGCATCGACGTAGAGCGGCGGGCCGCCGTCGTCGGCGTCCACCTCCCGCAGCAGGCCGTCGGCGACGAGCGCGAGCACGTGCCGGTGGAGTCGCGCACGGCCGCCCTTGAGCCGCCAGTGCTCGCGGATCGCCGGCTCGGTGAGCGCGCCGCGCGCGCGGACGGCGAGCAGGGCGAGCGTGCGAAGGGTCTCGTCCTCGTCGGGCACGGGCGCCTCGAGGAGCGCCCGCGGGATCACGCGCTCCGCGAGGTCGTAGAGGCGCTGGAACGACCGGCGCCCCGCGACGACCAGCACGCCGTTGTCCCACAGCGCCTCGAGCACCGCCTTCGCCGGCTTCCAGTTCCACATGCTCGTGCCGTCGCCGGCCCCTGCGAAGTCGCGCGAGCCGAGCGGGCCTTCCGAGCGGATCCGCTCGAGCACGGGCTCGACGAGGTCGGCGTGGTCCTGCAAGGCGCGCCGGTGGAACTGCCAGCGGCCGTCGCCCTCCATCGTGCGGCGGCAGTGGGGCCACAGCTCGATGGGGAGGAGACACGCCTCGTGCGCCCAGTACTCGAAGATGCGGCCGGCCGCGAGCAGGCCCTGGAGCTCGTCCTCCGCGTACGCGCCGATGCGGCTCGAGAGCGTCAAGCGATGCGCTCGGTCGACCGCGGTGATCGAGTCGAGCTGGACCGCGCTGAGCCTGCGGATCGCCGCCTCGGCCTGACCGGGTCGCGCGCGGCGGAAGCGTGACGCGTACGACTGCGCCGACACGGTGAGCCGCCGGATCGCGGTGAGCTCGACTGCGGCAGTCCTCATGGCTGCTCTACCTAGCAGGTAGGTGCTGCGCCGCGCCACGCGACTCGATAGCCTCACGCCCGTGCCGCGCCCGAGACGCAATCCGTGGACCTCGACCGGTGAGGTTCTGATCTGGGTGCTCTTCGCCGCGCTCCTCTTCCCGGCAGGCTTCGCCGGCTGGGCGGTAGGCCACTACACGTCGCTCGGCGGCAAGCCTTCGAGCGTCCGCACCGTCACGGTGGGGGGCGGGTCGTCCTCGACCGCGACGACCTCGGCCTCACCGACGACCTCGGCGACGTCGACCGGCGCGACGACGACTTCCTCGGGCGGCGGAAACGCCGCCGCCGGCAAGGCCGTCTTCGCCTCGAACGGCTGCGCCACGTGCCACACCTTCCAGCCGGCGAGCTCGAACGGCACGATCGGCCCGGACCTCGACAGTGCACCGGCGGCCGATGCGAAAGCCGACCACAACATGGCCCTAGCCGCCTTCGTCAAACAGTCGATCGTCGACCCGGACGCCTACATCGCGAAGGGGTACAAGAAAGGGCTCATGCCCACGACGTTCGGCAGCTCGATCAAGGGCGCGCAGCTGAACGATCTCGTCGCCTTCATCCTCTCCGGGACGAAGAGCTAGCCCGCCGGCTCGCCCCCGGTCGTCCCGCAGCCGGTCGCGTTGCGACATGGCGACGATGCGACGCGGGGACGAGGAGCCTGTGACGGTCAGCGGGGCCGGTGCCGTATAACGCCGGCGATGAGACGTTTGCTCCTGTTGGGGACTGCGTGCGCTCTCGTCGTCACAGCCTGCGGCGCCGGTGCCTCGCCGGCGCCGCGGCTGTCCAACGTCGCGGCGCACACTCCGCCGAGCCTGCCTGCGATCGCGGCGGCGCGAAAGGCGGCAGCGGAACGGGAGGGACGGCGGCTGCTCCGGCGCGTCGTCCTGCCTCGCGGCGCACGCCGGATCGCCAGGCCCGCGGCGCTGGGCCGGCCGGACACCGGCATCTCCCTGAGCCACGAGCTCGCCTGGCAATTCGCGTTCCGCAGCGTGCCTCGGCCGCTCGACTCGGTCGTCGCGTTCGTCAAGGCTCACGCGCCGGCCGGGTTCCACTACTACGGCGGCGGTGGCCTGTACCGGTCGCTCGACTTCGACAACGGCGTGTCGGGGACGAAACAGCGGCTGCTCACGGTCGACCTGGCGCAGCTGGCGGGGAGGACTGTCGTTCGACTCGAGGCGGGAGTGGCCTGGATCTACCCGCGTTCGCCGCGCGAGGTCGTTCCGGCCGCGGCGCACGAGATCGACATCCGTGATCGGTCGCTCGCGCGGCGCGTCGTCGGCCGGGCGAAGGTCGACCGCATCACTCGCTGGTTCGACGCGCTCGACGTGCTGCAGCCCGGCCACCCCGTGGTCGAGTGCCCGCTGATCCTCGCGACGAGGGTGACGTTCACCTTCCGCTCGGCGGGCGGCGCAAGGCTCGCGACCGCCATCGTCCCGTCGCGGCCGGCCACCCTCTGCGACGCGGTCGCGTTCAGCATCCGCGGAACGCAACAGCCGCCGCTCGTCGACGGCGCCTCCGGCCGCGATGCGTTCGTCAACCGGGTCGAGCGGCTGCTGGGCGTTCGCTTCCCGACGCGCTAGGCGCGCGCGCCGCTGACCACGTCGACGACGCGCTCCTCGGCGCCGTCGGAGTAGCCCGCACCGAGCTTCTCCTCGAGGATCCGCTTCAGCTCGCCGCTCTCCTCGAGCTCCTGCGTGATGTCGGCGCCGCCGACGAGCTCGCCCTTGACGAACACCTGCGGAATCGTCGGCCAGCCCGAGACCTCGGCCAGCTCCTGCCGGATCGACGGATCCGGGAGGATGTCGACCGCCGTCACCGGCGCGCCCGCGGCCCGCAGCGCCTCGAGCGCCCGGCCCGAGTTGCCGCACATCACGAACTGCGGCGTGCCCTTCATGAACAGCGCGACCGGCTCGTTCTCGATCACGTCCTTGACTCGCTGGGAAATCTCGCTCATGCGGTTCCTCTCGTCTTGATCCGAAGCTCGTGGATGGTGCCGTCGCGCAGCGGCTCGGCCAGCGCCTCGTTGACGAGCCGGTGCTGCTCGAGCAGCGGCAGCCCGTCGAAGCGCGGGCTCTCGACGGTCACCTGGAAATGGTCGCCGCCGCCGGTGCGATCCTCGACGCGCAGGTCGGGTGCGTCGGGAAAGGCGTCGCGGAGCAGCGATTCGAGGCGGTCGACGGCCATGCCCTGAGAGTAGCGGTGCGCTACTGGGTCACTGCTCGGCACGCGCGAGCCATTCCTCGCGCGTGTTGACCCGCGGGAACGGCTCGTCCGGCACCGGCACGCCGAGCGCCTCGCAGAGCGGCTGCCAGCCGTCGCGGGCCTGCCAGTCGAGGAGGCGATCTGCGGGCGCTTCGCGGCGCACCCGCTCGTTGTGCCGCTCGTAGAACGCCTGCGCCCGCTCGGCGTCGTCCCAGTCCGGGCCGATCTCGCGCTCCGCGAGCTCGTGCACCATCTCGTGCCACTCCTCGTTCTCGGGCTGGGAGACCGGCTCGCGCAGCACCGGGAAGATCGTCTGGTCGGCGCTCTCCCACCACTTCGCGGCGCTCTCGCGGGTCGAGAGGAGGATGACGGCGTCGGGATTCGCCTCCGCGAGCTCGCGCCAGAACGCCGAGGCGGGCCAGTCGACCGCGGCGACGGAGTCCGGCGGGAACGAGCGCCAGTCCACCTCGTCGCCGCGCGTCGCGGCGCGCCACGTCGGCACGTGCTCGCGATGCTCGAACACCTCGGTCATGTGGTAACAGCTGCCGCCGAGCAGCCGTTCGAGCGCGTTCTTCAGCGAGTGCGTCGCGGTGCGCGGCAGGCCGGCGCCGACGACGCGGAGCATCACGAGCCCCGGTGGGCGAGGAACTCGAGCAGGTCGGAGCGCGTGAGGACGCCGACCGGCTTTCCCTCGCGGGCGACGACGACGGCGTTCGTTCCGCCGGTCAGCGTCGCGAACACCTCGTCGAGCGTCGCGGAGGCCTCGACCGCGGCGAGCGGCGGCTGCATCGCGGCGGCGACGTCCTCGTGCACGGCGTCGGGATTGCCGAAGACGCGCTCGAGCAGCGCTCGATCCTGCAGCGACCCGATCACGTCGGCGAGCGACTCGCACTGGCCGTCGCGCACGACCGGCACCTGCGAGATGCCGTACCGCTGCATCGTGTCGATTCCCTCGCCGACCTTCGCGTGCGCGGCGATCGTGACGAGCCCGGGCACCTCGCCGCCGTGCTTCGCGACGAGCAGCTCGTCGACGGTCGGCAGCGCCGTCTGCCGCTCTACGAAGCCGTGCTCGAGCATCCAGTTGTCGTCGTAGAACTTCGACATGTACGAGCGGCCGGAGTCGGGGACGATCGCGAGCACCGTCGCATCGGCCGCCAGCCGCTCGGCCACCTTGATCGCGCCCCAGATCGTCGAGCCCGCGGAGCCGCCGGCGAGGATTCCCTCCTCCCGCGCGAGCCGCCGCGCCGTCAGGAACGAGTCGCGGTCGGAGACCCGGATCCACTCGTCCACCACCTTCAGGTCGATCGTGTCGGGCCACGTGTCCTTGCCGATCCCCTCGACGAGGTAGGGATGGAGCTCCGAATCGTCATGCGCCGTGTAGATCGAGCCCTCTGGGTCGACGCCGACGATCTTGACCTCGGGCTTGCGCTCGTGGAACCAGCGACCGACGCCGGAGATCGTTCCGCCCGTGCCGACCGAGATGACGAGCGCCTCGAGCTCGCCGCCGGTCTGCTCCCAGATCTCGGGCGCGGTGACGTCGTAGTGCGCCTGCGGGTTCGCCATGTTCGAGTACTGGTCGGGCTTGAAGCCGCCCGGAATCTCCTCGGCCAGCCGCGACGAGACCGAGTAGTACGACTCCGGCGAGTCGTGATCGACCGCGGTCGGCGTGATCACGACCTCGGCGCCGTACGCGCGCAGCATCGAGATCTTCTCCTGGCTCATCTTGTCGGGCATGACGAAGACGCAGCGGTAGCCCTTGCCCGCGGCGGCGATCGCGAGGCCGACGCCGGTGTTGCCGGAGGTCGGCTCGACGATCGTGCCGCCCGGCTTGAGCTTCCCCTCGCGCTCCGCCTGCTCGATCATCGCGAGCCCGATCCGGTCCTTCACGGAACCGCCGGGGTTCAGGTATTCGAGCTTGGCGAGGATCCGTGCGTGGCCGGCCGGAGACATCCTGTCGAGCCGTACGATCGGAGTCGAGCCCACGAGCTCGAGGACGGTCGGGTAGTCGCGAGGCACGAGCGAAAGGGTATGCCATTCGCATTGCAGTGATCGGACGGGGCAACGTCGGCGGCGGGCTCGCCCGGAAGTGGCGCGACGCCGGCCACGACGTGCAGGAGCTCGGCCGCGAGGGAGGCGACGCGTCGGACGCCGACGTCCTGCTCGTCGCGGTCCCCTCGCCGCAAATCGCGGACGCGCTCGGCAAGGTGGCCGGCATCGAGGGCAAGGTCACGATCGACGCGACGAACGCCGTCCGCGGCCGCAACGAGGAGTTCGAGTCGAACGCTCACGAGATCCGCTCGATCGTCGGCGGTCCGACTGCGAAGTCGTTCAACCTGAACTTCGCCGACATCTACGACCAGATCGGCTCCCAGCGCGTCGCGCCGTCCAACCTCTACTGCGCTGAGGACGGGGCGCGCGAGGTCGCCGAGCGCCTGATCCGGGACGCGGGCTACGAGCCGGTCGACGCCGGCGGGCTCGACCGGGCGCGCATGCTCGAGGATCACCTCGAGCTGCTGTTTGCCGTCAACCAGGCCGGGCTCGGCCCGTTCTTCGTCCGTTACGCCAGGCCCGGGGAGCTCTGAGCAACCTCCTCGCGCGGGATCTCGTTCTTCACGAGCACGAGGGCGGCGACGACCGCGGCCGCGGCGATGCCGGCGACGACCCAGAACGCGAGCGCGTAGCCGCCCGTCAGCGCGGCGGCCTGCGAGTCGCCGGTGCGCAGCAGGTGCGTCGCGTGCGAGACCGCGACGCTCGTCGCGATCGCGACCCCGATCGCGCCTCCGACCTGTTGCGAGGTGTTGAGCAGCCCCGAGGCGAGCCCGGCCTCGCGCGGCCCCACCCCGGCTAGCGCGGCGATCGAGACGGGGATGAACGCGAGCGCGAGCCCGAAGCCGAACATGAGGTAGCCGCCGAGCAGGTCGTGCACGTACGTGCCGTGCACCGGGATCTGCGCGTACCACAGCAGGCCGCCAGTGTTCAGCGCGAGCCCGGCCGCCATGACCGGCTTCGGACCGATCCTCGTGCAGAGGTACTGCGAGAGCGCGGCGACAAGCACCGTCGTGCCGGCGGTCGCGAGGAACGTGACCCCCGTCTTGAGCGGCGAATAGTGGAGAACGTTCTGCACGTACAGCGTGAGCAGGAAGAAGTCCGCGAAGATCGAGGCGCCGAGCAGCAGGCCGACGACGTTGGCGCCCGCGAGCGTGCGGATGCGGAAGATCGAGAGCGGCATGAGCGGGTTCTCGACGCGCCTCTCCCAGGCGAGGAAGAACGCGATCAGCACCGCGGCCGCCGCGAGCAGGCCGATCGTCGTCGCGTCGCTCCAGCCGTCGACCGGCGCCTTCGAGATCGCATAGACGAGCAGCGCCAGACCGCCGGTGACCGACGAGGCGCCGACGAGGTCGAATGTGCGGCCCGCGTCCGGTGCGCGGCTCTCGCGCACGATGCGCGGGGCGAGCGCGAGCACGAGCGCGCCGACCGGGACGTTGACGAAGAAGATCCATTCCCAGCCGGCGAAACGCGTCAGGATCCCGCCGAACAACACACCGGCCGCCGCCCCGCTGCCGCCCATCGCGCCCCAGATCCCGAGCGCCTTGTTCCGCTCGGCGCCCTCGTCGAAGGTCGTCGTGATGATGGACAGGGTCGACGGGGACACGATCGCCGCCCCGAGCCCCTGCACGGCGCGGGCGGCGATCAGCACGCCGGTCGACCCCGAGAGCCCGCAGACGAGCGACGCGAGCGAGAAGAGCGCGAGCCCGATCAGGAACATCCGCTTCCGGCCGAGGATGTCGCCTGCCCGGCCGCCGAGCAGCAGGAAGCCGCCGAAGGTGATCGCATAGGCGGTGATCACCCATTGCAGGCCCGTCTGCGAGAAGTGCAGGCTCCGCCCGATCGAGGGCAGCGCGACGTTGACGATCGACACGTCGAGCACGGTCATGAAGAAGGCGACGCAGACCAGTGCGAGCGCCTGCCAGCGGCGCGGATCGGGCTCGGCGACGTTCATCGGATCTCCTCCCTGTCGACGGTCATCGGAACGAAGACGTGCGGCCGCGGCTCAAATCGACAGCGCCGTCGGACGCTCCGTAGAAACCGCCGCTGAGGTTACGGGCCACCACCGACGCGACGCGCCGCATCTCGTACCACGGTCTGCTCATGCCTGATGAGAACACGTCGACGCCGGGCGGCGCGCGCGAACCGGCTCTCGCCGAGTCGAGGCAGCGCCGCGAGTTCCATCGCCACCTCGCCGCGTACGTGGTCGTCAACGCCGCGGTGTGGCTGATCTGGGCCGTCACCGCGAAGGGCTATCCGTGGCCCGCCTGGCTGACGACGATGTGGGCGATGGGCCTCGCCGTGGACGGCTGGGAGGCCTGCGTCCGGCGACCGCTGAAGGACGCCGACGCCGAGCAGGAGATCGGGCGCCTGCGCGCGACTCACTGACGTCGGGTCGCACCCGTCAGTGGCGGAAGTGCCGACGCCCGGTGAAGACCATCGCGGCGCCGGCCTCGCCGACCGCCGCGACCACGTCCTCGTCGCGACGCGAGCCGCCGGGCTGGACGATCGCGCTCGTGCCCGCCTCGATCGCGATCTGCGGGCCGTCCGGGAAGGGGAAGAACGCATCCGACGCCAGCGCCGACCCTGCGGCGTCGTGCCCGAACTCGGCCACCTTTCCGACGGCGATCCGCACCGCGTCGACACGGCTCATCTGGCCGGCGCCGATCCCGATCGTCTGCAGGTCCTTGACGAGCACGATCGCGTTCGACGCGACGTGCTTGCACACACGCCAGGCGAAGACGAGGTCGCCCCACTGCGCCTCGCTCAGCTCGCCGGTGACGAGCTCCCAGCTGTCGCGGTCCTCGACCTCGCCGTCGGAGTCCTGGACGAGCATCCCACCCAGCACGCGCTTGTAGCTGCGCTCGCCGGGCTCGCCGCCTCGACGTTCCCCGTCGAGCAGGATGCGCGTGTTCTTCTTCCGCCGCAGCGCCGTGAGAGCGTCGTCGGTGTAGCCCGGGGCGAACAGCACCTCGACGAACTGCTCCGCGAGCTTCTCCCCGAGCGGCGCCTCGACCTCGCGGTTGAGGACGACGACGCCGCCGTAGGCCGAGGTCGGATCGGACGCGAGCGCCTTGTCGTAGGCCTCCTCGAGCGTGGCGCCGACCGCGACCCCGCAGGGGTTCGCGTGCTTGACGACGACGCAGGCCGGCAGTGCGAACTCGCCCGCGAGCGAGCGCGCGGCCGAGAAGTCGTTGAGGTTGTTGAACGAGAGCTCCTTCCCGTGCAGCTGCTCGACGCGTGAGAGGAGGTGCCGGCGGGCGCCGCGCTCGGCGTAGTACGCGGCGCGTTGGTGCGGGTTCTCGCCGTACGCGAGGTCCAGCACCTTGTCGAGTGAGACGACGAGCGCCTCGGGGAACTCCTCGCGGGCGTTGAACCACGTGGCGATCGCCGCCTCGTAGGCGGCCGTGTGCGCGAACGCCTCCGCTGCGAGCCGGCGCCGCGACTCGAGCGAGAGCTCGCCGTTCGCACGCAGCTCCTCGAGGATCGGGCCGTACTGGTCGGGGCTGCAGACCGGCGCGCAGTGGGCGAAGTTCTTGGCCGCCCCGCGCAGCATCGACGGCCCGCCGATGTCGATCATCTCGACCGCGTCGGCTTCGGTCGCGCCGCGCTGGGCCGTGAACGACTCGAACGGGTAGAGGTTGACGCAGACGAGGTCGAACGCCTCGATCCCGTGCTCGTCGAGCGTGGCGACGTCCTCGGGCCGGTCGAGGCGGGCGAGGATGCCGGCGTGGACGCGCGGGTGGAGCGTCTTCACCCGCCCGCCGAGCATCTCCGGCGACTCGGTCACCGTCTCGACGCTCTCGACCGGCAGGCCGATCGCCTCCAGCGCCGCGGCGGTGTTGCCGCTCGCCACGAGCCGCCAGCCGAGCGCGACGAGGCCGCGCGCGAACGTGTCCAGGCCGGACTTGTCCCAGGTGGAGATCAGCGCGCGCAGAGCTCTCTCACCACCTCGGGCAGCAGCCGATGCTCGACCGACTTGATCCGTTCGTGCAGCGTCTCGGGCGTATCCCCTGCGAGGACCGGCACGCGCGCCTGGGCGAGCACCGGGCCGCTGTCGACGCCTTCGTCGACGAGGTGGACGGACGCTCCCGACTCGGCGACGCCCGCGGCGAGCTGCTCCTCGACGGCATGCGCGCCGGGGAATGCCGGCAGCAGCGACGGGTGGACGTTGACGACGGCGCCGGGGAAGCGCTCGAGGAAGCCGGGGGTCAGCAGGTGCATGTAGCCGGCGAGGACGACCAGGCGCACTCCTCGCTGCGCGAGCCACTCGGCCATGGCCGTGTCGCGCGCCGCACGGTCCGGGAAGTCGCGGAGCTCGAACGCCGCCGCCGGGCACGCAGCACGGGCGAGCGCCGGCGCGTCGCGCTTGTTCGAGGCGACAGCCGCGACGGGTAGGCCGGCATCGAGCAGCGCCTGGAGATTCGTCCCCTCGCCGCTGACGAGCACGCCGATCACGCGATCCGCCCGATCACGTTCTCGCCGGGCTCGGCGTCGTTCACGATCGCGCAGAAGCCGATGCCGAGATTGAAGACGCGCCGCAGCTCCTCCTCCTCGACGTGGCGCGCGAGCCAGTGGAAGACCGGCGGGCGCTCCCACGCGTCCCACTCGATCTCCGCGCGCAGCCCGTCCGGCAGGACGCGTTCGAGGTTGCCGAGGATGCCGCCGCCCGTCACATGGGCGAATGCGAGCGCCCGCCCCCGGAGTCGTCTCGCCTCGTCGAGATAGAGCCGCGTCGGCGCGAGCAGGTCGTCGCCGTCGTAGTCCTCGACCTCGAGGACGCGCCGGGCGAGCGTGAAGCCGTTCGCGTGCACTCCGGCCGACGGGAGCCCCACGACGACGTCGCCCGCAGCGACCGTGGAGCCGTCGAGCGGCTCGTCCACGACGCCCACGCAGGTGCCGGCGAAGTCGAGCTCTCCGTCGCGGTAGATCCCGGGCAGCTCGGCCGTCTCGCCTCCCGCGAGCGCGACACCCGCCGCACGGCAGACCTCCGCGGCGCCCTCGACGAGCTCCGCAACCTCTTCGAGGTCGATGCTCGCCGCCGCGACGTAGTCGAGCAGGATCAGCGGTTCGGCCCCGCACGTGATCACGTCGTTGATGCAGTGGGCCGCGAGGTCGGCGCCGCAGGCCCGAAGCGCGCCGCGCTGCCGGGCGAGGACGAGCTTCGTGCCGACGCCGTCGGTGGCGGCGGCGAGGAAGCGTCCGTCGCCGAGTGGATGGAGCGCGGCGAACCGGCCGAAACCGGTCGCACCGGTCGACTCGACCGCCGCGCGCAGCCGGTCGACGACGGCTTCGGCCGTGGCGAGCGACACGCCGGCCGCGTCGTACGTCCGTCCTTCCTCCGCCACTTGGCGAGTCTAAGGCCGCGGCTAGACGAACAGCTCGCCGAAGAGCTCGGGCCGGCCCTGCGGGCCGCCGCGGACGAACCGGACGACGGTGTCGCCCACCTCCACGGTGTCCCCGTCGTACTCGGCGTCGAGGATCGTGGCCAGCGCCTCGGCCTTGGCCTTCGGATCGTCCGCCTTCAGGTGGAGCTCCGAGAGGCGTAAATCGTCGCCCTGCGCGAGCAGCTCGTCGATCCATTCGCGCGGCGGATGGAGCTCGAGCCGATAGCCGGCGTTCGTGGAGACGAAGGTGCGCCGCCCGCCGTGCTCCTGAACCCGCAGGTCGTTCCGCTCGGCGCGCTCGAGGGCCGTCTCGAACTCGTCCTCGTCGAGCACGAAGCCGAGGTGGTCGACGCGCGGCGTCGGCCACTGTCCGGGCTGGACGACGACGTTCACGGCTCCCTTCTCGAGCTCGGTCAGCCGGAGCTTGAAGCCGAGCGCGTCGAGCTCGCTCCACGCGACTCCCGCCTCGTAGGACGTCAGCTCCTCGCCGATCCGGCCGTGCCGCGCGACGAGAACGAACGCGAGCTTGCCGATGTAGCGCGCCTCGACCTCGCGGACGCGGCTCGTGACGAGGTGGTAGTGGAAGAGTTGCACCGGTCGGCCATGGTACGAAGGCTCCGCATGGAACGCGTCAGCGGCATCGGCGGCGTCTTCCTGCGGGCCCGCGAGCCCGCCGCGCTCGCTGCGTGGTACGCCGAGCATCTCGGCCTCGCGATCGAAGAGTGGGGCGGCACCGTGCTCCATCCGGACGCCGGCGACGCGCTCGTCTGGGCGCTCTTCCCCGCGGACACCGAGTATTTCGGCGCCCTCGATCGGCAGGCCATGGTCAACTACCGCGTGCGCGATCTCGACGCGATGCTGGCCCAGCTGCGCGCCTCGGGCGTCGAGGCCGAGGGCCCCGAGGAGAACGAGAACGGCCGCTTCGGCTGGGCGACCGACCCCGAGGGGAACCGCTTCGAGCTCTGGCAGCCGTCGGCCGAGACTTAGGCGCGAGCCGGCTCGAACCTGAGCTTCGCGGCCTCGGCGGGGACCTCCGTCGGGTAGTCGCCCGTGAGGCAGGCGCGGCAGAGAGCCGACGCGGGGCGCTGCGTCGCCTCCACGAGCCCGTCGTGGGAGAGGTACGCGAGCGAGGTGGCGCCGAGGTGCTCCCGCACCTCCTCGACGGTCCGGGTCGAGGCGATCATCTCCGCGGGGTCGGCCAGGTCGATCCCGTAGAAGCATTGCCCGATCACGGGCGGCGACGAGATACGAAGGTGCACCTCCGCCGCGCCGGCGTCGAAGAGCATCCGCACGATCTCGCGGGTCGTGTTGCCCCGCACGATCGAGTCGTCCACCGCGACGACGCGCTTGCCGCTGACCTCGGCGACGGGGTGGTACTTGAGCTTGATCCCCTGACGGCGCAGCTCCTGGTCGGGCTGGATGAACGTGCGCTGGACGTAACGGTTCTTGATCAGCCCCTCGCTGAACGGGAGCCCGAGCGCGCGCGCGAAGCCGATCGCGGCAGGCGTGCCCGAGTCCGGGATCGGCAGCACGAGGTCCGCTTCTGCCGGTGCCTCCCGCGCGAGCCGCTCGCCCATCCGCACCCGCGCGTTGTGCACCTCCATCCCCTCGAGCCGGCTGTCAGGGCGGGCGAGGTAGAAGAACTCCCAGATGCACAGCGCGCCGCCGTTGCCCCGCTCGAGCGCCTGCGTCGCGTGGAGGCCGTCGGCGTCCACCACGACGACCTCGCCCGGCGCGACCTCGCGGACGAACTCCGCTCCCACCAGATCGAGCGCGCACGTCTCAGAGGCGATGACCCAGTCGTCGTGCAGTTTCCCGAGCACGAGCGGCCGGAAGCCGTGCGCGTCGCGGAAGCCGACGAGGCGACCCTCCGACAGGGCGACGATCGAGTACGCCCCTTCGAGCCGGCGCATCGCGTTCGCGACGGCCTCCTCGAGCGGAGCCGGGTCGTTCGCGATCAGCGCCGCGACCAGCTCGCTGTCGGACGTCGTGCCGAGCGGGACGCCGTCATTGCGCAGGTCGTCGCGGAGCTCACCGACGTTGATCAGGTTCCCGTTGTGGCCGAGGGCGACCGTGCGGACACGGCCGTGCTGGACGAGCGGCTGTGCGTTCGCCCACTGCGACGACCCGGTCGTCGAATAGCGGTTGTGCCCGATCGCGACCTGGCCGCGCAGGCCGCCGAGCTTCTGCTCGTCGAAGACCTGCGAGACGAGGCCGAGATCGCGTAGCCCGGTCAGCCGGCCGTGCTCCGAGACCGCGATGCCCGCCGACTCCTGGCCGCGATGCTGCAGCGCGAAGAGGCCGAAGTACGCGAGCCGGGCGACGTCGCGATCCGGTGCGTAGACGCCGAACACGCCGCACATCAGGCAACCGCCCCGATCTGGACGAAGCCGCGCGAGCCCAGGCGCGGCAGCCGCGACGGCCGGCAGGCGAGGATCGCCGCGCCGCGCCGCGAGTCGTAATCCGCCGGGATCTCGACCTCGGCCTCGAGCCCGTCGCTCCACGCCGCGGCTTCCGCCAGCGCCGCCGCGATCCCGGCGCAGCCGACATCATGGCAGAACGTCAGGTGTGGAGCCGCCTTCCAGAGGAAGCGGATCAGCGCGGTCTCGGCCGCGAGCGAGCCGTCCGGCGATGTCGCGAGCAGCACCGCGTCGCCGCTCTGCCAGCGACCGGGGACTCGCCGCACGTCCGGCACGAGCCCGACGCAGCCGACGACCGGCGTCGGCGGGATCGAGGCGCCGTCGGCGTCGTTGTAGAGCGAGACGTTGCCCGAGACGACTGGGACGCCGAGTGCCTCGGCCGCCTGCGCGATCCCTTCGATCGCCTGCGCGAGCTCGTGCGCAATCGCCGGCTTCTCGGGGTTGCCGAAGTTGAGGCAGTCTGTGAGCCCGATCGGCTCTCCGCCGGCGCATGCGACGTTGCGGGCGGCGCCGAGCGTCGCCTGGACGCCCGCGCGGAAGCCGTCGGTCTCTCCGGGCGCCGGCCCCTGCAGCGCCACCGCGAGCCCGCGCAGCGACGGCCGCAGACGCAGGACGGCCGCGTCGAGCCCGGGACGGCGGACCGTCCGCGAGCCGACGAGGTGGTCGTATTGCTCAATCACCTCGCGCACGTCGAACTCCGTCGGGGCGACCCTCCGCGGCTCGCGCGTCTCGGCCCGCTGCTCGACCTCGTAGCGCGGGCACTCGTCCGTCAGCAGCCGGGCCGGGATGTCGCCGACGATCTCGTCGTCGTGGAACGCGCGCAGCGCGCCGGTGTCGGTGACCTCGCCGATCGCGGTGCAGGGCAGCTCCCAGCGACGGCAGACCGCGCTCACGGAGTCGAGCATCTCCGGGCGCACGACCGCAACCATCCGCTCCTGCGACTCGGAGATCATGATCTCCCACGGTTCCATGCCCTCCTCCCGCAACGGCACGCGATCGAGGTGGACGTCGATCCCCGTACCGCCGGACGCCATCTCCGAGAGCGACGAGGCGAGGCCCGCCGCGCCGCAGTCCTGCAGCGATTCGACGTAGCCGGCGCCGACGAGCTCGAGCGAGACCTCGATCAGCTTCTTGCCGGTGAACGGGTCGCCGACCTGGACGGACGGGCGCTTGTCGGCGTCGTTCTCGCTCAGCTCCGCGCTCGCGAGCACCGAGGCGCCGCCGATGCCGTCGCGGCCGGTGGTCGCGCCGTAGAGGACGACGAGCCGGCCGGGTCCGCTCGCCTTCGCCGAGTGCAGCCGCTCGGCGTCGAGCAGCCCGACGCACATCGCGTTGACGAGGCAGTTCGCGGAGTAGGCGGGATCGAAGACCGTCTGCCCGCCGACGGTCGGCACGCCGACGCAGTTGCCGTAGTGGCCGATGCCGGCGACGGCCTGCTGGAACTCGAAGCCGGGCTCGCCGAACCAGAGCCCGTCGAGCAGCGCGACCGGCCGCGCGCCCATCGCGATCACGTCGCGCAGGATCCCGCCGATGCCCGTCGCGGCTCCCTGGAAAGGCTCGACGGCCGACGGGTGGTTGTGCGACTCGACCTTGAACGCGACTGCGGTCCCGTCGCCGAGGTCGAGCACCCCTGCGTTCTCGCCCGGCCCCTGGAGGACGCGGTCGCCCGCCGACGGCAGCCGCTCGAGCAGCGGCGCCGAGTGCTTGTAGCCGCAGTGCTCCGACCAGAGGAGCGAGAAGACCGCGAGCTCGAAATGGTTCGGGTCACGGCCGAGCAGCTCCCGGATACGGTCCGCCTCCCGGTCGGTCAGACCAAGGGAGCGGTGCAGGGGCTGTTGGGCGGCCAGCTCCGTCAGGTGATTCAGTGTAACCGGGGCCGCGGCGGAATCTCACGGGACCCCGTCGCGTTGCGTTTGACTAGGGAGATGCGTCGGCCGGCCGTCCTGCTCGTGGTGCTCGCGCTCATCTGGGGCGCGTCGTTCATGCTGATCAAGATCGCCGACCGGCAGCTCGCGCCGGCGACGCTGATCCTCGCGAGGATCAGCTCGGCCACCCTCCTGCTCGCGGTCGTCGCGCCTCTTCGCCTCGGCGTGGAGCGGACGCTCGCCGAGTTGCGCGCGGGGTGGCGCTGGCTCGCCGTCGTCGGGCTCGTCAACACCGCGCTTCCGTTCTGGCTCCTCTCGTGGAGCGAGACCCGCATCGACTCCGGCCTCGCCTCGATCCTCCAGGCGGCGGTGCCGATGTTCAGCGCGCTCCTCGCGTTCGGCTTCTTCCGCGAGTCCCGCGTGGTGGGCGCGCGCCTCGCGGGCCTCGTCGTCGGCTTCGTCGGGGTTGCGCTGCTCGTCGGCGCGCAGCCGCAGGGGAAGCTGCTCGCGGCGTTCGCCGTCGTGGTCGTCGCGTTCTGTTATGCGACCGGGCAGCTCCTCGCGGGCCGCCACCTCCGCAGGACGCCGCCGTTGGTCGTCGCGCTCGGCTCGACCGCCGTCTCGACGCTGGCCGCGCTTCCCGCCGGGATCGTGCAAGCGCCGACGGGGATGTGGCACGGGGAGACGATCGCGGCGATCCTCGTCCTCGGCCTCGTGGGCACGGCGGTCGCGTATCTCCTCTTCTTCGCGCTGATCCAGCAGGCCGGCCCCGTCTACGCCGGGCTCGTGACGTACCTCGTACCGCCGATCGCGCTCGCGTACGGCGCGATCTTCCTCGGCGAGCGCTTCGGCGCCTACGCCTTCGTCGGCCTCGTCCTGATCCTCGGCGGCGTCGCCCTGGCGACGGGATCGGTGCGGCTGGCCGCGCTGCGCGCCCGTCGAGCCGAGGCGCGCGAAGCCGCCTGACCCGCTAGATTCGAGCCATGGCCGAATTCCTGCACACGATGGTGCGGATCACCGACCCGGCGAAGAGCCGCGCGTTCTACGAGGCCCTCGGCTTCCGCTTCGAGCGCGAGATGGACATCGTCCGAGGCGGCGAGAAGGAGGCGACGAACTACTTCTTCTCGCTGGGGGACGACGCCTCGGTGCTCGAGCTCACCTTCAATCACGACGGCCGCAGCTACGACCTCGGCACCGGTTACGGCCACATCGCGATCGCCGCAGACGACCTCGACGAGGCGCTTGCGGCGCTGCAGGAGCAGGGCATCGAGCCCGAGCGCGAGCCCTACCGCGTCAGCGAGGGCGGCTCACGGATCTGCTTCGTCCAGGATCCGGACGGCTACCGCATCGAGTTGATCGACCGCAGCGGCAGGTAGCGCGGGTCGGGATGGGGCTCGGGCGGGGCTGGCTCGAGGGTGGCTGCTCGTGTGGAGCGGTTCGGTACCGGCTGGCGAGCGACCCGCTCTTCGTGCACTGCTGCCACTGCCTCAGCTGCCAGCGGCAGACGGGGAGCGCGTTCGTGATCAACGTCCTCATCGAAGCCGACCGCGTGGAGATCACGGCGGGCGAGCCCCGCTCCGTCGAGGTGCCACGTGACGACGGCTCGACCCAGGAGATCCTGCGCTGCCCCGTCTGCCACGTCGCGATCTACAGCCACTACACGCACCCGGCCGTCTCCTTCGTCCGCGCGGGGACCCTCGACGCGCCGGCCGCCGTCTCGCCGGACGTGCACATCTTCACCCGCTCGAAGCTGCCGTGGGTGACGCTGCCCGAGGGTGTCCCGTCGTTCGAGATCTACTACGACGTGGAAGCACTCTGGCCCCCGGAAAGCCTCGCTCGGATCCGCGGATTGCGCCGGTAGCATCGAGGCGTGGCGGTCGTCGTCGCGCTCGTGCTCTCCGCGGCCTTCGGAGCCGGGGATCAGTACCTCGGCAGCCTGACCGGCTCCGGCCACGTCTGGGCAGCGGGCTGGTCGAGCGACGTCTCGCTCCTCTCGGCGCCGTGGCTCGTGCTGCCGTTCGTCGCCGGAGCGACCCAGCGACTGCCGCGGCGGGCCGCCGTCGTCGGCCTCGCCTGCACGTACGCGGGTCTCCTCGGTTACGGGCTGATGACGCTCAGCCCGGTCGAGCACGCACACCTCACCGCGGCGACCGTCCGCGGCTTCGTCGCCAGCGAGCGCGCGGTGCTCGTCGGCGGCGTCGTGACCGGGCCCCTCTTCGGCTGGTTCGGGCAGCAGTGGCGGACGCGGCGCGCGATCGCCGGCGCGCTGCTCACGGCCGCCGCACTCTGCCTCGAGCCGGTCGTGCGGCGCGCGACGATCGATCCGATCGACCATCGAGCAGTCTGGCTCGCAGAGGTCGCGGCCGGCCTCGCGCTGGCCGCGGCGGTGCTTGCGCTCCGCAGCGCCGGCGACGTCCAGGACTAGGTTTCCCCACTTTGCGGTACTACGCGATCCGTGTGGCCGGAGGGTTCCACCTCGGAGCACGTCCGGCGTCTGCAGTCGGTCACGGACGCGGCCCTCGCGCACCTGCGTCTCGACGAGCTCCTGGGCGCCCTCCTCGAGCGCACCCGCCAGATCCTCGAGGTCGACACCTGCGCGATCCTCCTACTCGACGAGGACACGAACGAGCTCGTCGCTCGCGCCGCGCTCGGCATCGAGGAGGAGGTCCAGCAGGGTGTGCGCGTGCCGGTCGGCGGCGGCTTCGCGGGCCGGATCGCGGCCGAGAAGCGTCCGGTGATCCTCGACGACGTCGACCACGCGCACGTGCTCAACCCGCTCCTGCGGGAGAAGGGGATCAAGTCGATGCTCGGCGTCCCGCTGGTCGTGGAGGGAGAGGTGCGCGGCGTGCTCCACGTGGGCTCGCTCGTCCACCGCGACTTCCAGGACGACGAGGTCCAGCTGCTGCAGCTCGTCGCCGACCGCGCCGCGCTCGCGATCGAGCACGCGCGCCTCTTCGAGGCCGAGCGCGCGGCGCGCGAGCGGATCGAGCACGTGCAGGCCGTGACCGACGCTGCGCTCGCGCACCTCGAGGTGAACGAGCTGCTCCACGTCCTCCTGCCGAGGATCCGCGACATCCTGCGCACCGACACGTGCGCGGTTCTCCTGCTCGACGAGGCGTCGAAGGAGCTCGTCGCCCGCGCGGCGCTCGGGATCGAGGAGGAGGTCGGAGTGCGGATCCCGCTCGGCGCCGGGTTCGCGGGGCGGGTCGCCGCCGAGGCGCGGCCGATGATCATCGACGTCGACGAGTACCAGGTCTACAACCCGATCCTGCGCGAGAAGCACCTCAAGACGATGCTCGGCGTGCCGCTGCTGGTGCGGGGTGCCTCGCTCGGCGTGCTGCACGTCGGGACGCTGACACCGCGGCAATTCGCGCGCGAGGAGGTCGAGCTGCTGCAGCTCGTCGCCGAGCGCGTCGCGATCGCCATCGAGCGGGCGCAGGTGCACGAGGAGCTCATCCAGCTCGACCAGCTGAAGCTGAACTTCGTCGCCATCGCCTCCCACGAGCTGCGAACGCCCGCCACCGCGGTCTACGGCGTGCTCAAGACGCTCGTCGATCGCGGGCCGAAGCTCGGCGAGGAGCTGCGCGAGGAGCTCCTGCGCGTCGGTGTGGAACAGGGCGAGCGACTGCGCAGGCTGCTCGAGGAGCTGCTCGACCTCTCGCGCCTCGACGCGCGGGCGATCAACGTCGAGCCGCGGCCGGTCGTGCTGAAGGCGGTCCTGTCCGACGTCGTCCACGGCGCGCTCGCCGTCACCGACTCGATCGAGCTCGAGATCCCCGACGACCTGGCCGCGGTCGTCGATCCGCTCGTGCTCGAGCGGGTCGTCTCGAACCTCGTCGCGAACGCGGTGCGCTACGGGGCGCCGCCGATCCGGATCGTCGCGCAGACGCGCGACCGTCATCTGCGGGTCGCCGTCGAGGATTCGGGCCCCGGCGTGCCGCAGGAGCTCGAGGGGCGCATCTTCGACCGTTTCGCACGCGGAGGGCCGGAGACGGGCCACGGTCTCGGCCTCGCCATCGCCCGCGCGTACGCCCAGGCGCACGGAGGCGACCTCGTCTACGACCGGCGCCCGGGGGGCGCTCGCTTCGAGCTGCTCATCCCGCAGGAGCGAAACGGGTTGAGCACGGGCGGTTAGCCCGACAGGTCCTTCTGGATCTCCGCGAGCGTCGCCGCCCCGACGATGCCGTCCTCGCCGAGCCCCTTGGCGAGCTGGAACCTCTCGACCGCGATCTTCGTCGCGGGCCCATAGTCGCCGTCGGCCTTGCCCGGCGAGAAGCCGAGCTTCGTGAGGGCCTGTTGGAGGAGCTTCACCTGCGAGCCCTGGTCGCCCGGGTTCAGGGGTTGCGACGGCGCCTGCGCCGCGGGCGACGTGACGGATTGCGTCGTGGTCTGAGTCGTCGTCGTGAGGTGCTTCGGCGGCGGCGCAACCCGCGGCGGCGAGGGCTTGCTGCCGTTGAAGACGCCGAACGCCGCGAGGATCGCGAAGAAGACGGCGAGGACGGAGACGCCGACGATCGCAGCCTGGGTCGTCGTCAGCGTCCTTCCGGCGACGACGATGTCGCGGCGGCCGCGAACACCCGCGTCGTCCTCGTCCGGTAGCACCCAGACTTCTTCGGCGTCCTCATAGGCGCCGCGGCTCAGGGCGCTCTGCGTCTCGGTAGGCGGCTCGGGCTCGTCGAACCAGTCGTCGTAGCCCGGGTCGCGCGTGTCGCGACCCTCCATGGCTGCTGACCGTACAGGGTCGGAGGCCGAGCCGACAAGGGAGGTAGCCTCGAGCGCGGTGACGGCGCTCCTCATCGCGCTCGCGGTCGGCTTCGCATGGAGCATCGGAGCCCACTACACGGGCGCCGTGATGGGGATGCCGCACGCCCTGCGCGCGATCGGCTCCTGGCCTGCCTTGCTCCTGATGGCGCCGCTCGCGTTCGTCGGGGCCACGTTCGCGAGCCACGAGGTGGAGAAGAGGGTCGGCTCCGGGCTCACGGACGGACGGCTGTCGGTGAGGCAGCAGGTGGTCGTGATCGGAGTCGCCTTCGCGGTCACGACCCTCTTCAACCGGTTTCGCATGCCGACCTCGACGATCCAGATCCTCGTCTTCTCGGTCGTGGGCGTCGCGCTGGCGACGGGAACGGGGGTCAGCGCGCACACGCTCGAGCACCTCGTCGGCGTCTGGGCGGCGGCTCCTGTCGCGGCGATCGTGCTCGGTCTCCTGCTCACGCTCGTCCTCGACCGTTTGCCCCTCGGCGGCCGGATCGGCGCGGCGCTCGTCGCGGTCGGGGCGATAGCCGCCTTCGCAATGGGGGCGAACGACGTCTCGAACGCGAGCGGTGCGCTCGTCGGGACCGGCACGTTCAGCCCGCTGGCCGCGGGCGCCGTCGGCGGCGCCGGCATCGCGCTCGGCGTGCTCACGTGGGGGAAGCCGCTGCTGCGCCGCGTCGCGTTCGAGATCGTCGAGGTCGACCGGGCAATGGCGACCGCCGCGCAGCTCGTACAGGCCGGAGTCGTCCTCGCGGCCGTCGCCTTCGGTTTCTTCACCTCGATGAACCAGGCGCTCGTGGGCGCGATGGCCGGCGCCGGCTTCGCCCGCGGACGCGAGACGGTGCACCTCTCGACGCTGGTCTCGATCGTCCAGGGCTGGGTGCTCGGACCGGCGGCCTCGATCGGAGCCGGCTACGTGTGCGGCCTGCTGGTGCGCTAGAGGGCAGCGAGAAGCGCGTCGACGACCTCGGGATCGAACTGTGTCCCCGCGCACCGCCGCAACTCGGCCACCGCGTCGTCATGCGAGAGGGCCTTGCGGTACGAGCGGTCGGTGGTCATCGCGCTCCAGGCGTCGCAGGTGCAGACGATCCGCGCGACGAGCGGGATGGCCTCGCCGGCGAGCCGGTCTGGATAGCCGTTCCCGTCCCAGTGCTCGTGGCACGAGCGGACGTACGGGCCGACCTCGCCGAGCAGCCCGCCGGCGCGCTCGAGCATCTCCTGGCCGAGGATCGTGTGGGTGTTCATGAGCTCGCGCTCCGCGTCGTCGAGCGGGCCGGGCTTGTTGATGATCTCGGTCGGGATCCGGAGCTTCCCCACGTCGTGGAGAAGCGCGGTGAACTCCGCCATCCGTTGCGCGTCGCCGTCGAGCCCGAGGCGCTCCGCGACCGACAGCACGAGCTCGACCACGTCGCGGCTGTGGGAACCCGTGTACGCGTCGTCCGACTCGATCATGTCGCCGAGGAGGTAGGTCGTTCCCTGGTACGCCTCCTTGAGCTCGAGCACCTTGTCGTTCTTCTCCTGCCGCTCGCGCCCGACGCGGGCGACGATCAGCACCATCGGCATCAGCAGGAGCAGCGCCGCCGGATGGCGATACGCGGGGAAGGCGGCCAGGAGGCCGAGCGGCGCGAGCACGAGATCGAAGCCCCAGACGAGGCGGAGACTCCCGAGCAGGGCGCTCGGCGAGACGGCCACGACCGATCGCGTCTGTGCGTAGGTGGAGGCGAAGTCGAAGACGAACTGCGCCCCGAGCGCCGCGGCGTAATACGGCACGTCGTCCCAACGCGGTCCGTGCGTACCCGCGAAGTAGAGGAGGAGTGCCGGCCCGACCGAATGCCAGCCCGAGACGACGATGAGCGCCAGACGGTCGGCGGGCATCCGGCCGCGGACGACGTCGGGGAGGCGTCCGAGCAGCATCGCCGCCACGACCGCCAGCGGCATGGTCTTCAGCGGCAGGACGAACCACAAGACGACGAAGATCGCCTCGGTCGGGATGGCCGCGAAGCCCGGGAACTCGACCTCGACGCGCGACGCGATCGCGTAGGCGACGAGCGCGCTCGCCAGCGCCACGAGAGAGAGCGGCCGGTGCGACGGCAGCAGGAGCGCACCGAGCGCGACGACGACGAACCCGGCCGCGAGCAGGCCGGTCACTCCGCCCCGCGTCAGATGCTGCGATTCGCTCTCTCGCTGGAGCTGGAGAACCGCATCCTCGGTCGCGCGAGGGCCCGTTGCTGCAATCGCCTCTGTCACGGAACGTTGATCGGCACTCGCGCCCTTGGTGCTTGAGTCCGAGCGCAGGAACCCTCGTTCGAGGGAACGAAGCCCCCCGGCGGAGTGATTGCCGGGTTCACGCGGCCGCTACAGGATTCGCGCACTGTTCCTGCGGCTTTGACGAGGTAATCACATGCGGTTCAAAAGGCGTCTGTGGCTGTTCCCCGTGGCAACTGTTGTCGCGGTTGTGCTCTCCGTACCGGCGGCTTCGGCCGCCCGGAGCGCGAGCATCCTGCCTTCGTGCGGTGCGAAGACCTATCCGTTCAAGCCCTGGGCTGACAACGACGCCTACTGCGCGTTCCCGAATCTCGGCTTCGAGAGCGGCGCGGTGTCCTGGAAGCTCGCGGGCAATGCGTCGGTCGTCTCGGCGAACGAGCCGTGGCACGTCTCGGGTGCCGGCATCCACGCCCTGCAGCTCGGTCCCGGCGCAACGGCGCTCAGCTCGTCGTTGCCCGTCAATCTCCTCGATCCGTGGATCCGCTTCTTCGCGCGCAGCTCAGGCGCGAACGGCTCGCTCAACGTGCGAGTCCTCTTCCACGGCCTCCTCGGCAACCTGACGGGCGTGCTCAACGTCGGCAGTCTTTCGCCGGGGGGCTTCTCGACTTGGCAGCCCACCCAGCGCGTCCTCTCGGCTCTCGCTCTGCCGCTGCTCACGACGACCGCACAGGTGCAGATCACCTCGCAGGCAAGCTCGGGCAACTGGCAGGTGGACGACGTCTACCTCGATCCCTGCGTCGCGAAGCTCGGCTAGCGACATTTCCCTCCCCCGACCGGAAGGCGTGACGAAGCCGTCACGCCTTCCGGGCTAGCTTCAGGTCATGGCGACGAGGGCGGCGACACCGTGGGGACCTGCGGATCTCGTGGAGGAGCTGACCGTCCCGCAACAGGCCGGGAAGAAGCGGTTCGCGTCGAAGGTGCAGCTGCTGGAGACGGCGAAGGGGGAGAGGCTCGTCCGCTTCTCCTACGCCGGCCCGGGCGGCGGGGTGCGAGGCCCGGTGACCCTCCGAGAGCGAGACATCGGACGGCTGAGAACCGCCCTCGCGCAACATCCTGCGCTCGCGGGCGCGCTCGGACTGGAGCCTCAGTAGGCGGCGAGCACCCGGTCGCGGGCGGCGTCGACGAGCGAGGCGAGGAGCAGCGCCCCGTCGTCAGAGCCCAGCAGCGGGTCGACCGCGTGCTCCGGGTGCGGCATCAGGCCCAGGACGTTGCCGGCCTCGTTGCAGACGCCGGCGATGTTCTCGACCGAGCCGTTCGGGTTGTCGAGATAGCGGAGCACGACCTGCGCCGGATCGAGGTCCGACGGCGGCAGGTAGCGCCCGTCGCCGTGCTTGACGGGGAGGACGAGCCGCTGGCGCAGGGTGCAGCGCCGGGTGAAGGCGAGGTCGGTCCGTTCGACCGTCAACGGCACGTCGCGGCAGACGAAGCGGAGCGACTCGTTGCGCAGCAAGGCGCCGGGCAGGAGCCCGGCTTCGCAGAGGATCTGGAAGCCGTTGCAGATCCCGAGCACGAGCCCTCCGGCCGCGGCGAACTCGCAGGCCGACGCCGTCGCCGGTGAGAAGCGGGCGATGGCGCCGCAGCGGAGGTAGTCGCCGTACGAGAAGCCGCCCGGGATGACGACCGCGTCGAGGTCCGGGAGCTCCTGCTCCTCGTGCCAGACCGGGACCGCCTCCGCGTCGAGGGCGCCGAGCGCCCACAGCGCGTCGCGGTCGTCCTGCGAGCCGGGGTACGTGATCACGCCGATCCTCGGCTGCGGGCTAGCCAACGATCTCCACCTCGTACGACTCGATCAGAGGGTTCGCGAGCAGCCGTTCGCACATTTGCTCCACCTGCGCCTGGGCCGCCGTCGCGTCCGCCGCCTCGACCTCGAGGTCGATCACCTTGCCGACCCGCGCGTCCCGCACGTCGAAGCCGAGGTGGCCGAGCGCCGAGCCGACCGCCTCCCCCTGCGGATCGAGGATGCCCGGCTTCGGCCGCACGAGCACGGTGGCCCTCACCCGAGCACCACGGTCGGATCGTCGAGATACGCCGGGAACGGGATCGTCGTCAGCCGCTCGAAGGCCTCGTGGTACTTGGCGCGGGTGACCCGGACGACGTCGTCGGGCAGCTCCGGGCCCGGATCGGTCTTGTCCCAGCCGGTCGTCTCGCAGTAGTCGCGGACGAACTGCTTGTCGAAGCTGTCCTGCGCCCTGCCGGGCTCGTACGTGTCGCCCGGCCAGAAGCGGGACGAGTCGGGCGTCAGCGCCTCGTCGCCGAGGACGAGCCTGCCCTCGGAGTCGAGGCCGAGCTCGAACTTCGTGTCGGCGATGATGATCCCCGCCCGAAGCGCATGGTCGGCGGCGGTCTTGTAGAGCCGGAGCGAGACCTCCTCGGCCTCGCGGAGCCGTGCCTCGCCGATGAGCTCCGCCGCCTGCTCGCGCGTGATGTTCTCGTCGTGGCCCTCGTGCGCCTTCGTCGCCGGCGTGAAGATCGGCTCGGGCAGCTTGTCCGACTCGCGGAGGCCCTCGGGCAGCCGGTGGCCGCAGACCTCGCCGCTCGCCGCGTAGTCCTTCCAGCCCGAGCCGGCGAGGTAGCCGCGGACGACGCACTCGATCGGCAGCATCTCGAGGCGGCGGCACTCCATCGAGCGGCCGTCCTCGCGGATGGCGAGCATGTGGTTCGGCACGATCGGGCCGAGCAGCGTGAACCAGTAGCCGGAGAGGCCCGTCAGGACGCGGCCCTTGTCGGGGATCTCTGTCGGCAGGACGACGTCGAACGTCGAGATCCGGTCGGACGCGACGAGCAGCAGCCGCTCGTCGTCGATGGCGTAGATCTCGCGCACCTTGCCGGACGCGATGTGGGTCTCAGGCATGTAGCGGCTCCTCCTTGAGTGCTTCGAGACGTGTGAACACGGTGTCGACGTGGCGTGTGTACGCGCCGAGGTCGAACGTCGAGCCGAGGTCGACGCGGGACGCGATCTCCTCGTCGGCGCGGCAGAGCTCGCGGAAGTCCAGCTCCTCCTCCCAAGCGCGCATCGCCCCGCGCTGCACGAGCCGGTAGGCGTCGTCGCGCGCGAGCCCCGCTTCGACGAGGGCGTTGAGGACGCGTTGGCTGAAGAAGAGGAAATGGCTCGCCTCGAGGTTGCGCCGCATCCGCTCAGGCCGCACGACGAGTCCCTCCACGAGCCACGCGAAGCGGTCGAGCATGTAGTCGAGGGCGAGAAACGCGTCCGGGATCACGACGCGCTCGGCCGACGAGTGCGAGATGTCCCGCTCGTGCCAGAGCGCGACGTTCTCGAGGCCGACGATCGAGCAGGCGCGGACGACACGGGCCAGGCCGCAGATCCGTTCCGCGACCACGGGGTTGCGCTTGTGCGGCATCGCCGACGAGCCCTTCTGTCCGCGTCTGAACGGCTCCTGCACCTCGCCGACCTCGGTGCGGGCGAGGTGGCGGATCTCGAGGGCGAACGCGTCGAGCGACGAGGCCACGACAGCGAGCGTCGCGAGCAGCTCGGCATGCCGGTCGCGCTGCAGGATCTGCGTCGAGGTTGGGGCCGGCTCGAGGCCGAGCCGCTCGCACGCCAGGCGTTCGAGCTCCGGGTCTGTCGCGGCGTACGTGCCGACGGCGCCCGAGAGCTTGCCGACGCGGATCCCCTCGAGCGCGCGTGAAACGCGTTCTCGACCGCGTGCGAGTTCGAACGCCCAGCCCGCGAGCTTCAGCCCGAACGTCGTCGGCTCGGCATGGACGCCGTGCGTACGGCCGATCTGCAGCGTCTCGCGATGCTCTTCCGCGCGCGCCCCGACCACGGCGAAGGCGCGGTCGATCCCGGCGAGGACGAGTGTCCCGGCCTCCCGGATCTGCAGCGACAGCGCCGTGTCGACGACGTCCGACGACGTGAGCCCATAGTGGAACCAGCGGCCCTCCTCCGCGCCGAGCTGCTCGGCGACGGCGTCGACGAAGGCTGCGGTGTCGTGGTGGAGCGTGGCCTCGAGCTCGGCCACACGTGCCGCACTCGGCGGCGTCGCGTCGGCGATGCGTCTTGCTGCGGCGGCGGGCACGGCTCCCAGTTCCGCCCAGGCGGCCGTCGCAGCAACCTCCACCTCGAGCCACGCGGCGAGCTTCCCCTCGTCCGACCAGATCCTGGCCATGGCCGGGCGGGAGTAGCGGGCGATCACGTGCTCCAGTCTAGAGCCCTCGTCCGCCGGTGCCCCGCCTCTCCGACGCGGGAGCGCGAACGCTCGAAACCGACGCTACTCTGGCGCGGATTTATCCCGCGAAATCTGTAGGAAGGTTCTTTTGAAGAGGTATGTTCTTGCCGTTGCGGCCATCCTGGCGGTCGCTCTCGCCGCCGCGGATCGCGCGCAGGCCGGGGCCCACCACCGGTCGGCCAAGAGCGGTCATCGCCGGGCCGCCGCGCGGCACGCCCGCCGCGTCGGCCACACGATGGGTCACGGCCTCGTGCCGAGCTTCGCGCCGCACCCGCGCGTCTGGCCGACGGTGCTCAGGGAGTTTCCCCGCAACCCGACCCCACCGCACCGCGCGAAACCCGCTCACCGGGGCGCCGCAAGGCGTCAGCCCCGCCTGTTGCATCGGCTGCGGGCCACGACGCTCTCGATCTACGAGCACACCGCGAAGCGGTCGGTTCTCGCCGCCCAGGGTTGTTCGGCCGCGCACCGGCACGAGAACGGGGTGGTCGTGCTCGACTTCGGCAAGCCCGCGTTCGAGCACGGCGGGTACGGGACGATCCTCTTCTCCGGCCGCTTCGCCACGAACCACAAGCTCACGGCCGGAATGCTCGGCTACGCGCGTGGCTACGTCAGGTGCCTGCCGCAGGGCTCGACGGCGTCGATCGAGCTCGCGCGCGGCACGAGCAACTACCACCCCGCGGTGCCGAGCGCGTACACGACCGGGGTCCGGTGGGCCCGCGAGACGAACAAGCTCGGCCGCGAGCTCGCGCACAACGGACTGGACGCCCACGTCGAGGCGGCTGCGGCGGACGACGCCGAGCCGGCCTGGGATCGGTCCTTCCGCAAGACGCGTCACTTCTTCCACGGCTTTCGCGCTGCGGTTCATGGGCACACGCTGTACGACTACGGCTCGCTCGACGGAGGAGTCGGTGCGATCTGGAGCGCGCGGCAGGCGTGGTACGTCGCCGGAGGCCTCCGCCACACCAAGGCGCTCCCCGAGATCTACAACTCGGCCATGGCGAGGGAGTGGGCGGAGCTGGCCCGGATCGCCCGCGGCCGCTACCACCGGGCCGTCCACTTCGCGGGCGTGATGACGCAGGGAACGTCGAGCTGCAACTGCGGGCTTCGCCCACCTGCGGCGCACCGTGTCCTCGCCCGGGCGCTCGTCGCCCAGGGCGTCGGCCAGGTGCTGCTTCCCGCAGGCGGGACGAACATCGTCGGCTGAGCGATGTCCTAGGCCTGCAGGATCCGGAGCGCGAGCGCCGCGGCGTTGCGGGCGTTGTCGACGCCGACGGTCGCAACCGGCACGCCCGGCGGCATCTGCGCAATCGCGAGCAGCGCGTCGAGGCCGTCGAGGACGCTGAGACTCGAACGGAGGGGGACTCCGATCACGGGCAGGTCGGTGTGCGCGGCCACCGCGCCCGGCAGCGCGGCCGACAGTCCGGCGCCGCAGATCAGGACGCGCAGGCCGCGGCCGCGGGCGGTTCGGGCGTACTCCGCCACGGCGTCCGGCGTGCGGTGAGCCGACCGCACCTCGAACTCGTAGCCGACGCCCGCCTCGTCGAGCAGCGTCGTCGCGCTCTGCATCCGCTCGCGGTCGGACTCCGAGCCGACGAGGATCCCGATCCGCGCGCGGTCGGAGACCGGCTGCTCAGACATTGGCCGCTATGTCCGTGCGGAGATGCATGCCGGCGAAATCTATGCGGGCCGCCGCCTCGTAGGCGGCGCTTCTCGCCGCGGCGACCGTGTCGCCGAGGCCGACCACGTCGAGGATGCGACCCCCGTTCGTGACGAGCTGCCCGTCGTGCAGCGCGGTGCCGGCGTGGAAGACGAGCGCTCCCGCGGCCGCCGCGGCCTCGATTCCGTCGATCGGCGTCCCCCGGTCGCCGCGCTCGGGGTAGGCGGCGCCCGACAGCACGACCGTGACGGCGGCGCGAGCCGCGACCGCCGGCGCTTGCGAGAGATCGCCGGCGAGCAACGGCAGCAGGTCGCTCTCGACCCGCGGCAGGAGCGACTGCGTTTCGGGGTCGCCGAAGCGGCAGTTGAACTCGATCACGCGCAGTCCTTCCTCCGTCCGCATGAGCCCCGCATAGAGGAGGCCGTGGAAGGGCGTGCCGCGGCGCGCGAGCTCGCGCAGCACCGGCAGATGCACGACTTCGAGGATCTCCTGCGCCGCGTCGTCGGCGACGTCGGGCAGCGGCGAGAACGAGCCCATGCCGCCGGTGTTCGGACCGGTGTCGCCGTCCCCGATTCGCTTGAAGTCGCGGGCCGGCGGAAACGGGACCGCGGCCTCTCCGGCGGCCACGGCGAAGAGCGACAGCTCGGGCCCCTCGAGCAGCTCCTCGACGTGGAACGGCTGGTCGAAGGCGTGCGCGTCCTGGAGCGCCGACTGGAGCTCGTCCTCGGTGCGGCAGACCCAGACTCCCTTGCCGGCCGCGAGCCCGTCGAGCTTGAGGACGCAGGGCGGCCGGGCGACGGGCAGCGTCTCGGCGGTCGGCACCCCGGCGGCGTCCAACACCTCCTTGGCGAACGACTTCGAGCCCTCGATGCGCGCGGCGGCAGCGCTCGGCCCGAAGACGGCGATGCCGCGATGGCGTAGCTCGTCGCCGAGGCCTGCGACGAGCGGCGCTTCGGGGCCGACGACGACGAGGTCGATCCGGAGCTCGAGGGCCAGCGAGACGAGAGCGGCCTGGTCGTCCGCGCGCACGGGATGGCAGTGGGCGAGCTCCGCGATCCCGGGGTTGCCGGGAGCCGCATGGAGCTCGTCGAGGCCTGCGCTCCGAGAGAGCGACCACGCGAGCGCATGCTCGCGACCCCCCGACCCGACGACCAGCACCCTCACCGGGCGATCCTATGCGGCGCGTTTCGATTCTGGAGCGGTGCGCAGGATTGAGCCATGTACGACCCCGGACTCGATCGTCACGAATGGGAGAGCGAGTGGGAGGCCCTCGAGCAGGATCTCCGCGCCGATCCCGCCCAGGCCCTGCCCGAGCTCGACGGACTCGTGGCACGGATGCTCGACGAGAGCGGCTACGACCTCACCGACCCCGTCGTCGGCGACGGCGACGAGCGGGAGGTGGTGGCCGAGTACCTCGCCGCCCACGAGGTCGTCGAGGCGACGGAGCGCGACGCCGGCGCTGTCTCTCCGGGCGACGTGGCCGCCGCAATCAACGGCTACCGCGCCGTCTTCGACCATCTCGTCGCCACACGGGCAGCCGCGGACGGCCGGGCCGGTTCGGAGCAGCTGGGCACCGAAGAGGCCTGACGACCTCGTTACGCTGCGGGCGCTGATGGACGCGCCGCCCTACTCGGCCGCCGCGGTCGACGTCCTCCGGCTTCCGGCCGGCGCGACCGAGCGCGACCGGGTGGCCGTCGAGGAGCCGCTCGAGATCCGGATCGGCGGCCGGCCGGTTGCGGTCACGATGCGGACTCCGGGACACGACGAAGAGCTCGCGCTCGGCTTCTGTCTGTCCGAAGGGCTGCGACCGGGCGGCGCGCGGCTTCCCGCAGACCTCGCGGCGAATGCGGTCGAGGTCGACGCCGCCGGCTTCGACCCGACGCGGCTGCAGCGCAGCTTCTACACCTCGTCCTCCTGCGGCGTCTGCGGAAAGGGAGCGCTCGAGGCGGTCGCAGTCGAGGCGCCGCGCGTCGAGTCGCGGCTCGAGCTCTCGGCGTCGCTCGTCGCGACGTTGCCGGATCGGCTGCGCGAGGCGCAAGCGGCGTTCGAGGCGACCGGCGGCCTGCACGCGACCGGTCTCTTCTCCGCCGCCGGCGAGCCGCTGTGCGTGCGAGAAGACGTCGGCCGCCACAACGCGATGGACAAGGTCGTCGGCTGGGCCTTCCGCGAGCAGTTGCTGCCGCTCGCCGAGCACGTGCTCTGCGTGAGCGGCCGGCTCTCGTTCGAGCTCGTGCAGAAGGCCGCCGTCGCCGGCTGCCCGCTTCTCGTCGCCGTCGGCGCCCCGTCGAGCCTCGCGGTCGAGCTCGCGGGCGACCGGGGCGTCACGCTCTGCGGCTTCGTCCGCGGCGGCTCCCTCAACGTCTACACGGAGCCGTGGCGCATCACGGCCTGAGCGGGATCCTGCTCGTCGGCGGCACGAGCAGCCGCTTCGGCTCGCCGAAGGCACTGGCGGAGCTCGGCGGGGAGAGCTTGGCGGCGCGCGCCTGGCGGCTGCTCGGCGAGACGTGCGAGGAGCGGGTGGCCGTCGGGCGTTGCGAGGAGCTCCCCTTTCCGGCGCTCGCCGACCCGGGGACGGGGCCGGTGGCGGCGATCGCCGTCGGGCTGCGCGCGGTGGCGCACGACGTCGCGGTCGTCGTTCCCGTCGACATGCCTCTCCTCACCGCCGAGGCGCTCCGGCTGCTCCTCGGCGCCTGTCGCGACGCGGCGATCGCGCAGGAAGGGCCGCTTCCGTGTGCGATCGCCCGGCGGGCGCTGCCCGCCTTCGAGACCGGCGAGCGCCGCTTGCGCACCGTCCTGCACGGGCTCGACACGGCGCACGTCGTGCTCGAGCCACGGCTGCTCGCCAACGTGAACACGCGGGCCGACCTCGATAGGCTCGCGCCGTGAGCAACGACGCTTTCCGGGTCGACGGCGACGCATACGACGACTTCATGGGCCGCTATTCGAGGGTCCTCGCGCGGGCGTTCGCCGACTTCGCACGGGTCGAGGGCGGAGAGCGGACGCTCGACGTCGGAGCCGGCACCGGCGCGCTCACGGCCGAGCTCGTGGAGCGCGGCGCCTCGGTCGCAGCGGTCGATCCCTCCCCTGAGTTCGTCGCCGTCTTGCGCGGGCGCTTCCCGGATCTCGAGGTCGAGGAAGCCCCGGCAGAAGCGCTTCCATTCGGAGCCGGCGTGTTCGACGTGGCGCTCGCCCAGCTCGTCGTCGCCTTCGTGTCCGATGCGCCGGCGGCGGTCGCCGAGATGGCGCGGGTGGCACGACGCGTCGCGGTCTGTATGTGGGGCGTCGAGGAGGTCGACATGTTCGCGGCCATCGACCGCGCGGCGGAGGCGGTCGGCGCGTCGCGTGCGACGGAGCCGCGCCGCTACCGGACGGCGCGGGAAATCGACGAGCTGCTCGCGCAGCATGGCGAGGTCGAGTCCGCCGAGCTCGACGTGACCGCCGGCTACCGGGACTTCGCCGAGTTCTGGCAGGCGATGGATCGCGGCGTCGGCCCCGCGGGCCAGTGGCTTGCGTCGCTCGACGCCGAGCAACGCGAGCGGGCTCATGCCGAGCTCTTCCGTGAGCTGGGCAGTCCGCAGGGACCGTTCGAGCTCGGCGCGCGCGCCTTCGCCGCCGCGGTGACCGTGGCGTGACCGGAACCGTCTTCGGTGGTTCGAGCGACGCCTATGACGGCTTCATGGGGCGCTATTCGACGCAGCTCGCGTCGGGGTTCGCGGACTTCGCCGGTGTGCGGGGGCCACAACGAGCGGTCGACGTCGGCGCGGGCACGGGCGCACTGACCGACGAGCTCGTCGGGCGCCTCGGCGAGGCGAACGTCGCGGCCGCGGAGCCGTCGACCGATTACGCGGCCACGCTGCGCACGCGGTTCCCCGCTGTCGACGTCCGCGAGGCTCCGGCCGAGGAGCTGCCGTGGGAGAACGAGAGCTTCGACAGCGCGCTCGCCCAGCTGGTGGTCGTCTTCCTGAACGACGCGCCGCAGGCGGTGCGAGAGCTCGCGCGGGTGACGCGCCCCGGAGGCGTCGTCGCGACCTGCATGTGGGAGGTCGACGGCGTCGAGATGATGAACGCGCTCAACGAGGTTCGCCGCCGCCTGATTCCGGGCGGCTGGAGCCCCTCGGCCGACTTCCGCGACGAGGAATCGTTACGAGCGCTGTTCGAGGCGGCAGGTCTCCGCGATGTCGAGACGACGCGGCTCGAGGTCGCGGTCGAGTACGAGAGCGTCGACGAGCTCTGGGAGCCTGCGATCCACGTCGGCGGGCCCGGCGGCCCCGCCGTGAACGCCTTCTCTGCGGAGCAGCTCGTCGCCGCGCGCGCGATCTTCGAGGAGGCGCTGGGCGACCCGTCCGGCCGCTACGCGCTCAGGGGCCGCGCCGCGGCCGTGCGCGGCGTCAGCGGCTGAGGATCGCGGCGCGCTCCGCGCCCGTGCCGACGAGCGTCACCTCGACGTCGAGCTCGCGCTCCACGAACTCGACGTAGCCGCGGGCCGCGTCCGGAAGCTCGTCGACGGACGAGCACCCGTCGAGCGGCGCGTCCCAGCCCTCGAGCACCTCGTAGACGGGCTCGGCCGCGTGGAAGTCGCTCTGGTGCGCGGGGAAGTCGCGCGTCTCGGAGCCGTCGCGGGTGCGGTAGCGCACGCAGACCGGAAGCTCCGCGAAGTGCGAGAGCACGTCGAGCTTCGTCAGCGCGAGCTGGTCGATGCCGTTCACGCGCACCGCGTAGCGGAGCGCGACGAGATCGAGCCAGCCGCAGCGCCGCTCGCGGCCGGTGACCGTCCCGTACTCGCCGCCGAGCTCGCGCATGCGCGCCTGCCCGGGGCCTGCGATCTCGGACGGGAACGGCCCCTCGCCGACGCGGGTGACGTACGCCTTCGTGACGCCCACGACACGGTCGATGCGCCGCGGTCCGATCCCCACGCCGGTCGCCGCGCTCGCCGCGACCGGGTTCGACGAGGTCACGAACGGATACGTGCCGTGGTCGAGGTCGAGCAGCGTGGCCTGGGCGCCCTCGAACAGCACGCGCTTGCCGTCGCGCAGCGCAGTGTCGACGTAGAGCGACGTGTCCGCGACGTACGGGCGGAGACGCTGCGCGTACCCCTCGTACTGCGCCGCGACCGTCTCGAGCTCGAAGGGCTCGGTCTCGTAGACGCGCTCGAGCCAGAGGTTCTTCTCGGCGAGCGCAACCTCGATCTTCTGGCGGAGGATCTTCGGGTCGAGGATGTCCTGGACGCGGATTCCGAGCCGCATCGCCTTGTCGGCGTAGCACGGCCCGATGCCGCGCTTCGTCGTGCCGATCGCGAGCTTGCCGAGCCGGTGCTCGCTCGCCTGGTCGATCGCCAGATGCCACGGCATAATCAGGTGGGCGTTGCCGGAGAGGTAGACCTCGCCGGTGGGGTGGCCACGCCGCTCGAACTCGTCGAGCTCCGCGATCAGCACCTCGGGATCGACGACGCAGCCGTTGCCGATCACGCACGGGGTGCCGCGGACGATGCCGCTCGGCAGCGCCCGGATCTTGTACGTCTCGTCGCCCACGACGATCGTGTGGCCGGCGTTCGGCCCGCCCTGGTAGCGGCAGACGACGTCCGAGTTCTGGGCGAGCAGGTCGACGATCTTGCCCTTTCCCTCGTCGCCCCACTGCGCGCCGACGATGACGGTTGCGGGCACGCCCGGACGATAGCGAGCGGGCCTACGCGGCTTCGCGCTCGCGGAAGTCGTCGCGCGCGTCAACGTGGACTTCGCGGGTGAGGCGACGGAGCCGGCTCGCCGTGGGGCCGCCGACGCGGCCGGCGAGCTCCCGCCACTCGTGGTTCGTCGTCACGATCACGAGCCGGCGCTGCTGCTCGCGCTGGTTGACGAGGTTGTAGATGCGGTCGCGGGCCCAGCTCGACCAGTCTTCCGCCCCGAGATCGTCCAGCACGACGACTTCGTACCCGCTCGGGTTCGGCGGCGGCTCGCCCTCGCCGTAGCTCTCGCGCAGCGCGTTGAGCCAACCGGGGACGTTGAGGAAGAGGGCCGTCGGTCTCGGTGCGCGGTCGCTCCAGATGACCTCGCGCAGGATCGCCACCGCGAGATGCGTCTTCCCCGCACCCGGGTTGCCGCGGAGGAGCAGGCCCTGGCGCAGGTCGGTGCCCGCCCGGAACTCCTTCGTCCACTGCCTGCACACGGCGAGCGCGTTGCGTGTGTCGGGCACGGGCTCGAAGTTCTCGAAGGTGCAGTCGTCGTACGCCGACGGGACGCGGACGCGCGCCCAGCGCGCGTCGGCCCTGCGCTGCTCGTCGACGACCTCCTCCGTCGCCCGGCACAGCTCGCAGAAGCGCTCGGCCGGGAACTTCTGGCCGAGGAGGACGACCTGCTCGGTCTCGAACTCGCGCCCACAGCCGAGGCATTTCGCTGTGAGGCTAGTGGGCAAGGCTCGCGAACTTTGCGTACTTGCTGATGAACGCGACCTTGAAGTCGCCGGTCGGCCCGTTGCGGTGCTTGGCGACGATCACCTCGGCGATGCCCTTGTTGCTGTCGTCGGTCTCGTCGCGGTCGTAGTACTCCTCCCGGTAGAGGAACATCACGAGGTCGGCGTCCTGCTCGATCGAGCCCGACTCGCGCAGGTCGGAGAGCATCGGCCGCTTGTCGTGGCGTTGCTCGGGCGAGCGGTTGAGCTGCGAGAGCGCGACGACGGGCAGGTCGAGGTCCTTCGCGATCTCCTTCAGGCCGCGGGAGATCGAGGACACCTCCTGCAGGCGGCTCTCCTCGCTGCGGCCGGTCGTCATCAGCTGGAGGTAGTCGACGACGACGAGGCCGAGGTTCGGCTCGCGGCGCTTCAGCGTCTGCGCGCGGGCGCGGAGCTCGAGGAGGCTGAGGGCCGGCGTGTCGTCGACGTAGAGCGGGGCCGACTCGAGCTGGCCGCACGCCTGCGCGAGGCGCGGCCAGTCGTCCTTCGAGAGCTTGCCGGTGCGGATGTGGTGCGCGTCGACCTTGCCGCGCGAGCAGATGAGGCGCTGCGCGACCTCCTGCCGCGACATCTCGAGGCTGAAGAACGCGCACGGCTTCTGCAGGTCGACGGCGACGTGGTTCGCGATCTCGAGCGCGAAGGCGCTCTTACCCATCGAGGGGCGCGCGGCGATGATCACGAGGTTCGCGGGCTGGAAGCCGGCGGTGATCTTGTCGAGATCCTTGAAGCCGCTCGCGAGGCCCGTGACGTCGGCGCCCGACTCGTAGAGATGGCTGATGCGCTGGAACGTCTCGACGAGCGTGTCTTTGAAGAGGACGAGCTCGCCCTCGGCGCGCCGCTCGGCGAGCTCGAAGACGAGCTGCTCGGCGCGGGCAACGAGCTCCGCCGGCTCGCCTTCGCGGTCCCAGCCGAGCTGTGCGATCTCGCCGCCGGCGAGGATCAGACCGCGCAGCGTCGCGTTCTCGCGGACGATCTCCGCGTAGTGGCTCGCGTTGGCGGTCACCGGGACGAGACGCGCGAGCTCGTGCAGCCGGACGCGCCCGCCGATCTCCTCGAGCTCGCCGCGCTGCTCCAGCTCGTTCGTGAGCGTGATCGCGTCGACCGGCTCGTTCTTGCCGTACAGCTGGAGGGCGGCGCGGTAGATCTTCGCGTGGGACTCGCGGTAGAAGTCGCTCGCGTCGAGGATCTCGGTCACGGCCGCGATCGCGTTCGACGAGATCATCATCGCGCCGAGGACGGACTCCTCGGCTTCGAGATTTTGCGGCGGGACGGCGCCGGGGACGGACGCGGGCGCGGGAACGGGGGCGAGCGACATGCGTGTCGATTCCAGCACGCCGTCGGCCGGGTTTCCAGCTGTGGGAATGTCCCTTGTGAACAGGTCGTTTTCGGTCATTTGCAGGAGAAACCCGCATGGTTGCAGGCGCGCCGGACGGCGCGCCTGGGGATGGAAGAGCCGCTCTGAGCGGGAACTTCCTATGGAGATCCACAGCCCTCAAGAGGGCGGTGTGGAAGGTGCCGGGCTATTCCTCGGCGAGCGCGGCGTCGGCGTCGGCCCGCCACTCGGGCTCGGAGTCCGCCTCGTCCTTCTCGGCCTCCGCGCCGGCTTCGGCCTCCTCGGCCTCCGCCGCCCCGGCCTCGGCCTCCTCGGCGGCGTCGACCTCGGCGAGGATCTCCTCGAGCTCGACGGAAGGCTCGGCCGGCTCCTCGGCCTGCTCGGCGTGCTCGGCCGCCTCGAGCTCCGCGAGCTCCTCGTCGGACGGCAGCTCGCCGCCCTCGGGGACGACCTCGGTCTTGACCTCGACGCGCACGTCCTCGAACAGGCCGATCGGAACCTCGTAGCGGCCGATCCGCTTGATCGGATCGGTCTCGATCTTGCGCCGGTCGACGCGGATCTTCTGCGTGCTCCAGAGCTCGTCGGCGATGTCGGTCGGCGTCACCGAGCCGAAGAGCGAGCCCGTCGGGCCGGCCTTGACCTCGAACCGCAGCACCGCCTTGGACAGCGCATCCGCGATCTCGCGCGCCTCGTCGGCGGTCTTCGCCTCGTGGCGGGCGCGCAGCGTGTCGCGCTTCTGCAGCTCCGCCACCCGCGACGGCGTCGCCTCCTCGGCGAGCTTGCGGGGCAGCAGGTAGTTGCGGGCGTAGCCGCGCGCCACCGAGACCACGTCGCCGCGCAGGCCGACGTGCTCGACGTCCGAGAGGAGGATCACTTCCATGCTCAGCGATCTCCCCGGTCGCCGCGATCACCGCGATCACGCCGGCCGCCGCCGCGCTCGCGGTCATCGGCCCCCTCGGCGACGTACGGCAGCAGCGCCATCTCCCGCGCCCGCTTCACCGCCGTCGCAACCTGCACCTGGTGCCGGCGGCACGCGCCGGTGATGCGGCGGCTGCGGATCTTCCCCTTCTCGGAGATGTAGCGGCGCAGCTGGGTGACGTTCTTGTAGTCGATCTCCGCGATCTTCTCCTTGCAGAAGAAGCAGTTGCGGCGCCTGATCTGTCCGGCGGGCCCACCGGGCCGCCTGCGCTGTTGCTGGGTCTTCTCTCTCGCCATGCCTCTCCTAGAACGGGATGTCGTCGTCGGCCGCAGCGGGGAAGTCGGCGCTCTCCTGCTGCGCAGCGCCCGCGGGCACGAACTGATTGCCGCCGCCGGAGTCGCCGTCGCCCCGGCTGCCCAGGAACTGGACGCTCTCGGCGATGATCTGCACGGCCTGCCGCTTGCCCGAGCCGTCGGTCGCATCCCACTCGCGCCAGTCGAGCCGGCCGTCGATGCCGACCGGGCGGCCCTTCGAGAGGTACTGCGTGCAGCTCTCGGCCTGATTGCCGAAGACGGAGACGTCGAAGTAGTTGGGCTTGTCCACCCAGCTGCCCGACTCGTCGCGGCGGCGGCTGTTGACCGCCACCCGCAGGCTGCAGACCGGCGTGCCGCCGGGGGTGTGCCGCAACTCCGGGTCCTTCGTCAGGTTGCCTACGAGAACGACGCGGTTGATGTTCGCCATGTCCTACTCCTCTTCTTCCTCGCCCGGCTGCTCGTCAGCCTGCTCTTCGGCGTCAGCGTACTCCGGCTCTGAGTCTTCCGAAACGGTCGTTTCGGGCGCCGTCGCTTCGGGCGCCGTCGCTTCCGTGGGCGTCGCCACGGGGGCGGCTGCCTCGTCGCGCGGCGCGCTCGTGCGGGAGCCGGCGATGTGGCGCGTCGCCAGGTGGCGCAACACGGCGTCGTCGATCTTGAGGACGCGGGAGATCTCCTGGAGCGTCTCCGCCTCAGCGTCGAAGACGACGAGGTGGTAGACGCCCTCCTCCTTGTGCGCGATCGGATACGCGAGACGCCGCCGGCCCCAGGCGTCGTGGCTGTGCCACGCCCCGCCGTCCTTCTCGACGAGGTCGCGCGCGCGGGCGACGATGTCCTCCTGGCGGGCCTCGGCCTGCTCGGGGTCCAGCATGAGCAAGATTTCGTAAGTCGTCACGTCCCGATGTCCTCCCTTCCCATGGTCTCGATGTCGGCCCCGACTGCCGGCGCCGCTCGGGACAGAACGGCGCGATGACGGGGCAGGAAGCGGCGGTCACTGTAGCATCGCCGCATGCGCCGTCTGGTGGGGTGGTTCGGGGGTGCGCTCGGCGGGATCACCGCGTACCGGCTGCTGCGGCGACGGCCTCAGGCCTCTCCGGCTGAGCCGGACGACCGGGCCGACGAACTGCGCGCGAAGCTTGCCGAGTCACGCGCTTCCGAGCCGGTCGTCGAGGAGCCGGTCGTCGAGGAGCCGGCCCCCGAGCCCGAAGCGGAGGCGGCGCCGGAGCCCGAGCCGCCAGCGCCCGAGGAGCGACGCAGGCAGGTGCACGAGGAGGGCCGAGCGGCCCTCGACGAGATGCGCCCGGAGTAGCGGACCTAGTAGCCGGGGCCTGGAGGGCCGGCTTCTTCTTCCTCGACCACGCGGCGGCGCGGGTAGCCCCAGCGCGACGGGTACGCGGCGTAGCCGGGTCCCCGATCGACGTAGGTCGTGCGGCGCAGGTAGCCCGGCCCCCACGACGACCACAGCAGCAGGTCGGCGAGGAAGGCGATCAACCCGAAGACGACGAGGATCCAGCCGACCGTGTTGACGTTGACCGAGCCGGGGTGCGTCGGATGCACGGCGAGCGCGAGGATGAAGCCGACCGCGGCGATGACGAGGCTGACGAGAAACCCCATGGCACGGCTGTGCCCGGGTCGCGGGAAATCGAACCTGCGATCAGCCGTCGTCGGTTCAAGGAGCCGCCATCGCCCGGCCGGCCGAACTCGCTCGATGCGGTGAACGTCGAACGCCCGCCGGGGTTCGATTTCGCCCGGTCCGGGCGACAATCCGCGCGTCATCGGTAACGACGAAGGGGAAAAACATGCGGCGTCTTCTCGCTCTCCCACTGGTTGCGTTGGTCGGACTTCTCGCGGTCGGTGCGGCCAACGCAGGACGGATTCAGCAACAGCTCACGTGTGACACGCTCGGCACGATCACCGTCACGGTGACGAATACGACGAACGACCACTCGGTGGCCTGGGGGACCGGCAAGGTCTCGTCGTCCTTGCACGGCATTCCCGTCAGCTTCAGCGGCACCACAACCGACCTGACCACCGGCCTGGTGCTCGGTTCGTTCTCACAGGCCAAGGGACAGGGACGGGGGATGCACAACCAGCAGACGGTCAACTGCACCGAGGCTCCTCAGGTCGGAACCGCCGCCGACTTCGGCATCCAGGGGGTAGCCCCGACCGACATGATCGAGTTCGACTTCAGCGCCCAGGTGGCGCTCAAGCCGTAACCGCGGCTCTGCCGAGCAGCGAGAGCGGCCCCGCGAAGGGGCCGCTCTTCGTTCTGCCGCGGCGCGCGACTGCGCCTCGGACTCGACGGAGCGGCGCCGGAGTCGAACCGACCTAGCCGTGGGCTGCACGACCGTACGGGTTTTGAAGACCCGCTGGGCCACCGGGCCCGGCCGCTCCGCTCCGAGGCTAGCGGGCTAGCTGTCGCCTGCGAGGTACTGCGTGTCCCAGCCCGCGGGGGCATACGCCTCGCCCGCCGCCGCCGCGCCGACCGCGAGCACGAGCGTGCCGTCGGCCTTCGCCGTCGCGGCGCGCTTCGCGCCGGCGTCCTTCACCCAGACGCACGTGCCGGCCGGGGCGTCGATCTCGTCGCCGTCGACGGAAAAGGTCGCGTGTCCGTTCGCGACGTAGAAGAGCTCGGGCGCTCCGCTCGCTGTTTCGTCGTGCTCCGGCACCGCCGACTCGCCGGCGTTGCGCCGGTAGGCGTTCATCCCGAAGGTCTCGATCCCGAAGTGGTGGCGGATCGGGATCCAGTGCGGCCACTGCTTGGCCGCCATGTCGTCGATGTGGGCCGTCTCGTAGGAAGCCATGGAGCGACCCTACCGCTCTGCGAGCCGGGCGAACAAGGTCTCCGGCGGCAGGTCGGCGAGGGAGTCGAGCACGAGGTCGGCTCCCGCGTCCTCGAGGCCGAGGTCGCGCGTGACCTCGTTCGGGACGGCGACGCAAAAGATCCCCGCCGCCTTCGCGGCCAGGACCCCGTTCGGGGAGTCCTCGAAGGCGACGGCCTCGTCCGCGGTGACGTCGAGCAGGTCGAGCGCCTCGAGGTAGAGCGTGGGCGACGGCTTCGCCCGGGCGCGGTCGCGGTCGGCGGTGCAGATCGCGTCCCAGCCCACCGTCTCCTCGAGGCGCTCGAGGTGCATGTCGACCCAGCCGCGATTCGAGCTGGAGACGATCGCGCGCTTCAGGCCGTGGTCCCGGGCGGCCGCCAGGTACTCCGCGATGCCGGGACGCAGCTCCTCCGCCTCGATGAGCGCGAGCTCGTGCGTCCGGCGCCGCTCGTTCAGCGCCTCGCGCTCGAGCGGCTCCCCGACGAGCTCCTCGAGATGCGTCATCGGGTCCCACGGTGCGTGCGTCGTGCCGACGAGCGTCGCCCAGAGGTCGGTCGGCAGCTCGTGCCCGTGCTCGCGGTAGAGGTGCTCCCAGCCGGTGCGCGCCGCGTGCTCGGTGTCGAGAATGAGGCCGTCGAAGTCGAAGAGGAACGCGCGCACCGTCATGCCGGTGCAGAGTACGGACGTGGCGATCCTGGGCGTCGACGTGGGCGGCACGTTCACCGACGCGGTGCTCGTCGAGGAGGGTCGGATCCGGACCGCCAAGGTGCCGACAGCGCGGCGGCAGGAGGAGTCGGTGCTCGCAGCGGCGCGCGCGGTCGCCGCCGACACCGTGGACCTGGAGCGCTTCGCACACGGGACGACGGTTGCGACGAATGCGCTCCTCGAGCGGCGGGGAGCGCGCACCGCGTACGTCGGCAACGCCGGCTTCGAGCACCTGCTGCACCTGCGGCGCCAGACGCGCGCGCACCTCTACCGGTTGTGTGCCGAGCATCCCGAGCCGCTCGTGCCGCTCGAGCGCTGCTTCGGCGTGCGCGGCAGGCTCGGCCCAGAGGGAGAGCTGGAACCGCTCGAGCTCGACTCGCTCCCCGACCTCGACGGCGCGGAAGCCGTTGCCGTCTGCCTCCTCTTCGCCTTCCGCGATCCGTCCCACGAACGGGTGCTCGCGGCCGAGTTGCGGCGACGTCACCCCGGCGTCCACGTCGTGGCTTCGCACGAGCTGGCACCCGAGTTCCGGGAATACGAGCGCGCGTCGACGACCGCTGCCGACGCCTACCTCGCGCCGGTGACGGTGGGCTACCTGCGGGCGCTCGTCGCCGCTGCGGCCGAGGCTCGGCTGCCCGAACCTGTCGTGATGCTCTCCTCCGGCGGCGTCCTCCCGGCCGGCGAGGCCGCGGAGCACCCGGCGCGGCTGCTCATCTCCGGCCCGGCGGGCGGTGTCGTGGGCGCCGGGCTCGTCGCGCGCAGCGCAGGCTTCGAGCACGCGATCGCCTTCGACATGGGGGGCACGTCGACCGACGTCTGTCTCCTGCCGGACGGTCGAGCCGAACGCGTCTCCGAGCGCGAGGTCGGCGGCCTGCCGATCAGGGTGCCCTCGGTGGACGTGCACACGGTCGGCGCCGGCGGCGGCTCGCTCGTGCGGCGCGACGCGGGCGGCGCGCTGCGCGTCGGGCCGGAGTCGGCCGGGGCGGATCCAGGCCCGGCGTGCTACGGGCGCCGCGGCGGCCCGACGGTGACCGACGCGAATCTCCTGCTCGGACGCCTTCCGCGGGAGCTGCCGGGCGGGCTCGTGTTGGACGGCGAAGCTGCTGCCGCCGCGCTCGCGGGGATCGATCCAGCCGCGGTCGTCGAGGTCGTGAACGCAGAGATGCTCCGCGCCCTGCGGGTCGTCTCAGTCGAGCGTGGACACGACCCGCGCGATTTCGCCCTCGTCGCCTACGGCGGCGCAGGCCCGCTCCATGCGTGCGCGCTCGCCGAGGAGCTCGGGATTGAGGCAGTGCTCGTGCCGGCCGCCGCGGGTGTCCTCTCGGCGCTCGGTCTCGCCGCCGGCGACGAGCGACGAGACCGCGTCGTCTCGCACGTTCGCCCGCTGAGGGAAATGCGCGAGCTGCCGTCGGACGGGGAGGCCGATCTCCGCTACCGCGGCCAGTCGTTCGAGTTGACCGTGCCGCTCGGCGGCGACCTCGAGGCGCGCTTCCACCGGGCGCACGAGGAGCGTTACGGCTATGCCGACCGCGAGCGAGAGATCGAGCTCGTCGCCGTCCGCACTGCGGAAGTGGTGCGCGGTCCCGCGGTGGAGCTGCCGGGCGGGGAGGGCCGGCGCAGCTCCGGTCCCGCGTTGGTGGAACTGGAGGGCTCGACTCTTTGGATTCCCCCCGGGTGGGAGGGGGTTAGGGATGGTTTCAGCTGGGTGGTGACACGTGAGTGACGTGATCGCGCCAATACGGTTGCAAGTGCTCGGGGCGGCGTTGCGCTCGATCGCGGAGGAGATGGGGGCCGTCCTGATCCGCTCCTCGTTCTCCGCGAACATCAAGGAGCGGCGCGACTGCTCGACCGCGCTCTTCGACGAGCACGGCCGGATGATCGCGCAGGCCGAGCACATCCCCGTCCACCTGGGCGCGATGCCCGACGCGGTGGCGGCCGTCATGCGCCTCGGGCTCGAGGCCGGCCAGGTCGCGATTCTCAACGACCCCTACACGGGTGGGACGCACCTGCCGGACGTGACGCTCGTTTCGCGTACCGCCCTCGGCTTCGCGGTCTCGCGCGCTCACCATGCAGACGTCGGCGGGATCGAGCCGGCGAGCCTACCTGCGTTCTCGCACACGCTCGAGGAGGAGGGCGTGATCCTGCCGCCCCAGCTCCTGACCGACGAGGTGCTCGAACGGTTCGTCGAGGCAACCCGGCAGCCGGAGGAGCGGCGGGGCGACCTGCGCGCGCAGCTCTCGGCGCATCGTCTCGCGGACAGGCGGCTCGAGGCGCTGTGCGAACGGCGCGGCCGCGACCTCGTCGCGGCTGCGATGGACGAGCTGTACGCGTACTCGGAGCGGATGGTGCGGGCCTCGATCGCCGCCCTCCCGGACGGCCGGAGCGAGGCGGAGGACGTCGTCGAGGCGGTCGACGGGGACGTGCCGATTCGTTGCACCGTCGAGATCGCCGGCGACGAGATCCGCATCGACTTCACGGGAACTGCTCCGCAGTACGACGGCAACCTCAACTGCCCGTTGGCGGTGACGAAGTCGGCCTGCTACTTCGTCGTCCGCTGCCTCACCGAACCGGATCTGCCTGCCTCGGGAGGCGCGTTCGCGCCCGTCGCCGTGGCCGCGCCGGCCGGCTGCCTCGTCAACGCCCAGGCTCCGGCGGCAGTCGTCGCAGGCAACACGGAGACCTCGTCGCGCATCGTCGACGTGGTGTTCGCCGCGTTCGCGCAGCTCGTGCCGGTGCCCGCGGCGGGACAGGGGACGATGAACAACCTCGCGTTCGGGAACGACCGGTTCACGTACTACGAGACGATCGGCGGCGGTCAGGGGGCGTGTCCGGACGCTGGCGGCCCCAGCGGCGTGCACGTCGCGATGTCGAACACGCTCGCCACGCCGGCCGAGGCAATCGAGCTCGAGTATCCGCTGCGGGTCGAGCGGTGGGAGTTGCGTCCCGGCTCCGGCGGCGCGGGGAAGCATCGTGGCGGCGACGGCGTGGTGCGCGAGTTGCGTGTGCTTGAGGACTGCCGGCTCTCGGTACTCGCGGAGCGGCGCCGCCATGCGCCGCCGGGTCGTGGCGGCGGGGAGGGCGGCGCGCCCGGCCGGACGCTCGTGAACGGCGAGGAGCAGCCGCCGAAGCTGACGCGTCAGCTGCAGCCCGGCGACATCGTCCGGGTCGAGACGCCCGGCGGCGGCGGCCACGGCGTCGAGAAGTAGGCTCCGGGCATGGAGCGTCCGGTCAAGGTCGCGTGCGTGCAGGTCGAGCCGGTCGTGCTCGACCGGGAGGCGACGCTCGACAAGCTCGAGACGGTCGCTGCCGAGGCCGCCCGCGAGGGCGCGGAGCTCGTCGTCTTCCCCGAGACGTTCGTGCCGGTCTATCCGTCGTCACGCTGGGCGAAGGCGTTCGCCGGCTGGGAGGGGACGGGCGCGAAGGAGACGTTCGCGCGCCTCGCGCAGGAGTCGGTCGCAGTGGGCTCGCCGGCCGAGCGGCGCATCGGCGCTGCGGCGCGGGAGCTCGGCATCTGGATCGTGACGGGCGTCAACGAGGTGGACGCCGAGCGGTCGGGAACGATCTACAACGCGCTCTTCTTCCACTCGCCCGCCGGCGAGCTCGCCCTCCACCACCGCAAGCTCGTGCCGACGAACCACGAGCGGCTCGTCTGGGGCCAGGGAGACGGCCGCGGCCTCACCACCGTCGAGACCGGCTTCGGTCGGGTGGGCGGTCTCATCTGCTGGGAGAACTACATGCCGCTCGCGCGCGTCGCGCTGTACGAGGCCGGCGTCGAGATCTACGTCGCCTCGACCGCCGACGACGGCGACGCGTGGCAGCAGACGCTCGTCCACATCGCGCGCGAGAGTCGCGCGTACGTCGTGGCGCCCGCGCACTACCAGCAGGAGTCGTCGTACCCCGACGACTTCCCGCTTGCCGCGGAGATCGAGGGAGCCGGCACGATCGGGCGCGGCGGCAGCGCGATCCTCGCCCCCGACGGCTCGTATCTCGCGGGTCCGTCGTACGACGAGGAGGTGGTCCTCTACGCGGAGCTCGACCCGGCGCGGCTGCTCGCCGAGCGCCAGCGCTTCGATCCGGTCGGCCATTACAGCCGGCCCGACGTACTCCACCTCGACGTCAATCCGGCAGCGCGCGCGGCCGATTCGACGCCCGCTCCGCACGCCTCCTGAGGCCGGGCTCAGAGCTCCCGCGGGCGGTGCTAGGACGAGTACACGTCCTTGCGCCGGATCAGCCCGTCACGGAGCGGGAAGACATCGACGCCGTCCCATTCCTTCGAGCCGGCCGTCGCCGTCCACTCGCAGACCGCGAAGTCGTCCCCGGCGGAGAGCGAGCGCGTCGCGAACCGCAGCGTGGCGTTGTTGCGGAAGATCTGCGCGATGTGCTCGCGCACCGCGTCCGCGCCCTCCGCGCGCTCGTCGGCCGTGTGGTTGTCGAAGACGATGTCGGGATGATGGAGCGCGTGGATCGCGTCGAGATCGTGCGCGTTCCAGGCGGCGTTGTAGCGCTCGATCAACTCGCGGACGGCTGCCGGCTCCACCATGGACAGCCTAGTTCGCCGCCGCGCTCCGCGCGTGTGCGACGTCAGGCGCCGGAACGGCGACGGAGAACTCTCGCATCGCCCACCCGGCGGGTCACTCCGTCGGCGTCGAACCGCTCGAGATACAGCTGCGCCGTCTTCCGGCCGACCCCGAGCGCGTCGCGGAACCCGGCGAGCGTGATCCCGTCGGTCAGGATCGCCCGCGCCCGCTCGTACGCCTCGGCCGAGATCGCGAAGCCGTCGCCGACGCGCACGAGGCGTCCCTGCTCCTCGAGGAAGCGAGCCAGCTGCGCGTCGTCAACGCGCACCGGCTCGAGCCCGAGCTGCGAGGCAAGTTCATCGGCCGCCTCCGTTCGGTCGCCGAGCTCCGGGACCGAGCCGGGCCGGTAGAGCTTCGCGCCGCGCCGTTCGAGCGCAAGGTGCGGGACGACCGCCTTCGCCCACTCGGCGGCCGGCACTGGGACGCCTGGATCGAGCGGATCCGCGGCCTCGATCCCGCGCTCGAGCTCGGCGCGCAGCTGGTCGAGCCACTCCGGAGACCAGCGCCACTCGCCGTCCACCAGCACGGGCGCGTACACGAATGCCTCCCCACGTTCGAGCGCCTCGAACCTTGCGATGTCCGCGTGCCGCGGTGGAGCGGGATCGAGGACGACTCCTCCGCCGACCGTCGTGCCGGCGCGCAGCACGACGCGGTCTCCGCGCGCGGCGACGACGGGCCGCGACAGGCGCAGCTGGGCGAAGCGCTCGCCCGCGAGCGCGACTCGAGCCGTCGTCTCGGCTGTGCCGTGATGGAGCACGACGCGAGCGGGGATCTCGGCGAGCGGCTCGAGGATCACGTCGAGCCGGAAGCTCGGGCGAAACGAGCCGGGAGCGACGAGCACGTCGCCTCGCCGCAGCTCCTGCCGCTCGACGCCCGGCAGGGCGACGGCGACGCGCTGCCCCGCCGCGGCCCGCTCGACCGACCGGTCGTGCACCTGCACGCTCCGTACGCGCACGGGCCGGCCGCGCGGCTCGACGCGCAACTCGTCTCCCTCGCCGATCGCCCCCGACCACAGCGTCCCGGTCGCGACGGTTCCGATCCCGCGGAGCGTGAACGAGCGGTCGACGTGCAGGCGCGCCGGACCGTCGGCATCGTGCCGTGCGACGTGAGCCGCCGCCTCGGCCAACGCCGCGCGCAGCTCGTCGAGACCGGCGCCGGTGCGTGCGCTCGTCGCCACGACGCGAGCCCCAGGGACGAGCTCCTCCGCCTCCACCCGGGCGAGCTCGAGCGTCTCCTCGTCGACGGAGTCGGCCTTCGTCAACGCGACGACGCCGTGCTCGATCCCGAGCAGCCGCAGGATCGCGAGGTGCTCGTGCGTCTGCGGCCGCGCGCCCTCGCCGGCGTCGACCGCGAGCAGAAAGAGGTCGATGCCGCTCGCGCCGGAGACCATCGTGCGGACGAAGCGCTCGTGGCCCGGCACGTCGACGACCGACAGGCTCGTGCCGTCGGGCAGGTCGAGCGGTGCGTAGCCGAGGTCGATCGAGATGCCGCGCTCGTGCTCCTCGGGCAGCCGGTCGGTGTTCTTGCCGGTGAGCGCCTCGACGAGCGCCGTCTTGCCGTGGTCGATGTGACCCGCGGTGCCCACCGTCAGGGGCATGCCGCTACGTCCGGCGGTCATCCGCGCGCTGCGCGGACGGCTGCAGCTGCCTCGTCGGCCTCCTCGTCCGTCAGCGTGAGGCAGTCGAGGAGCAGGCGGCCGTCGCGCACGACGCCCACCACCGGCGGCTCGCCGGCGCGCAGCGGCGCCGCGAGCGACTCCTCCAGTGCGCACGCGAAGCTCGGCAGCTCGGCGAGCGGCAGGGCCCCGCCGCCGACGCGCCCGACCGTCTCCTCGACCTCGCCGTCGATCGCCGCCGCCAGGCGCTCGGCGCGCTCGCGGACGGTATGCGTCTGCTGCGCGAGGATGCGCAGCACCGGGATCCGCTCCGGAGCCTCCAGCTGCAGGAGGAGCGTCCCCTCGAGCGCGGCGAGCGAGAGCTTGTCGATCCGCACGGCGCGCTGGAGCGGATGACGGCGCAGGCGCTCGACGAGGTCGGCGCGACCGAGCACGATCCCCGCCTGCGGGCCGCCGAGGAGCTTGTCGCCCGAGAAGCAGACCAGGTCGGCGCCCGCCGCGAGCGACTCGCGCGCCGTTGGTTCCGCCTCGACGGGCGCGACGGCGCCGGAGCCGAGGTCGTCCACGAGCGGGAGGCCGTGACGGCGGGCGACCGCGGCGACCTCGTCGAGCCGCGGGCGTTCCTCGAAGCCGACGACGCGGAAGTTCGACTGGTGGACGCGGAGCAGGGCGGCCGTCTCGGGCCCGATCGCGCGCTCGTAGTCGCTCGCTCGCGTCCGGTTCGTCGTCCCCACCTCGACGAGACGCGCGCCGGAGCGCGCGAGCACGTCGGGGATGCGAAAGCCGTCGCCGATCTCGATCAGCTCGCCGCGCGAGACGACTACGTCGCGCCCCTCCGCGAGGGCAGCGAGGGCGAGGAGCACCGCGGCGGCGTTGTTGTTGACGACGAGAGCAGCCTCGGCGCCGGTCAGCCGGCGCAGGATCGCGGCGAGGTGATCCTGGCGCGAGCCGCGACTCCCCTCGTCGAGGTCGAACTCGAGGTTCGAGTAGCCCCCTGCCGCCTCGACGACCCGCGCGATCGCGTCCTCGGCGAGCGGCGCGCGGCCGAGATTCGTGTGCACGACGACGCCGGTGGCGTTGAGCACGCGCCGCAGCCGCGGGCGCCGCGAGTCCGCGAGCTCGTCGCGCAGGCGGGCCGCCAGATCGCCGGGATCCGCGCCGGCCCGGATCTCGGCGCGGGCGCGGTCGATCACGGTGCGCGCCGCCTCGACGGCGAGCGGGTCTCCGGCCTCGCGCGCGAGCTCGTCCACCGAGGGCAGGTCGCGCAGCTCCATGGCCGCGAACGCTACTGCGCGTCGGCTTTCTCCGGCGCGTGCGGACTCGCCTTTCCCTCCGCGGCCTGGAAGGCGTCGAGCACGGTCTCGAGCGCGATGCGCGGGTCGTCGGTGAGCGTCAGGAGAGCGAGATCCTCCGCCGAGACCATCCCGTCGGCGAGCGCGCTGCGGCGCACCCACTCGAGCAGCGGCGTCCAGTAGGCCTGGCCGACGAGCACCACCGGGAAGTGGAGGACCTTGCCCGTCTGGATCAGGGTCAGCGACTCGAACAGCTCGTCGGCCGTACCGAAGCCGCCGGGGAAGACGCAGAAGCCCTCGGCCGCCTTGACGAACATCGTCTTCCGCGCATAGAAGTGGTCGAAGACGAGGCCGAGATCGATGTAGTCGTTCATCTGCTGCTCGTGCGGCAGCTCGATCCCGAAGCCGACCGAGAGTCCGCCGCCGTCGCGGCAGCCGCGATTCGCCGCCTCCATCACGCCCGGCCCGCCGCCCGTCACGACGGCCCACCCGGCCTCGGCGAACAGGCGGCCGGTCTCGCGCGCGAGCTCGTACGGGCGCGACCCTGCGGGCGCGCGCGCCGAGCCGAAGCACGAGACCGCGGGGCGGTCGATCTTCTCCACGGCCTCGAAGCCGGTCAGGAACTCCTGGCCGATCTCCGTCGAGCGCAGGCGGAGGTGCTCGAGCGTGTGATGCGTGCGGAGGAGGTCGCGATCCTGCATGGGCTAGAGCATCCCACTGTGGCGCGTCGCGAGCAGCGCGCCGACGAGGGCAGCGGCGAGGAGCACGTAGAGCGTCCCGACGAGCACGGCGCGCTCCCGCTCCGGGGCGAGCGCCTCCACGGGTACGCCGTTCTCGAAGCGGATGCGCGGCCGGTGCCATGTGTCGGTGACGGCGCGCCACACCGTTCCGCCGTCGAGGAAGCCGATCGGGGCCAGGTTGAAGGCGTTGAGCAGGAAGCCGAGGTTGGCGAGCACGACGAGCCAGGTCGAGTTCTGCGCCTCGCCGACCGCCCAGACTCCCGCGGCGCCGAGCCCGCCGACGAACGGGCCGGCGAGCGAGACGAGCGCGCTGCGCCACGGCGGCAGGTTCCCGTGCTGCACGGTGACGAACGCCCCGATGAACGGGATGAAGGTCGGCAGCGTGACGGGCAGCCCCTGGCGCCGCGCCTCGGCGACGTGGCCCAGCTCGTGCACGAGGATCAGCAGGACGAAGCCGAGCCCGAACTGCCAGCTGCCGAACCAGAACGAGTAGGCGGCGAACGAGATGAAGAAGGCGAAGAACTTCGCGAAGAGGAAGCCCCACTTGAGCGCGGCCCCGCCGATCACGACGCCCGAGCCGAGGAGCCGCTCGAGCGAGCGGCGGACGATCCCGCGCTGTTCGGGTGCCTGCGTGCTCACGAGCCTTTGCCGATCCATTCCTCGCCGCCCGCGTAGACCTCTTTCTTCCAGAGCGGGATCGTCGTCTTGAGCGTCTCGATCGCCTCCCGGCAGGCGTCGAGGGCGGCCGAGCGGTGGGGGGCGGATACGGCGATGACGACGCTGGCCTCGCCGATCTCGACGCGGCCCAGCCGGTGGTGGATCGCGACCGCGCAGAGCCCGTGTCGCTCCGTCAGCTCTGCGCCGAGACGGGCGAGCAGCGGCTCGGCCATCTCCTCGAACGCCTCGTACTCGAGATGGACGACGTCGCGGTCGCGCGAGCGCCTGCGCACCGTCCCGACGAAGCTCGCGAGCGCTCCCGCCTCCGGGTCCTCGACCTCGCGCAGCACCGCGGCGACGTCGAGCGGCCCCTCGACGAGCCTGAAGGAGCCGCCGCTGACCGGTGGGATGACTGCGACCTCGTCGCCGTCCTCGAGCGCGTGGCCCGGCTCGACGTACTCGCGATTCACGGCATAGAGCAGCCCGGGCGGCTCCGCGCCGAGACCGAGCGCCGGCCAAACGTCTTCGATCTTCGCCACGTCGTCGAGCTCGAGGCGCGATCGTCCGGCGCGCTCGCGCAGGCCGGCGAAGAGGCGGACGGTCACGCGCACGCCCTGATCTTGCCTGCGGGCTCAGGTACCGAGGTACTGCTGGAGCAACGCACCAGGTTCCGGACGCAGCTCGGGGCGGAGCTTGTACGTGTCGTCGCCCTCCCGGATCAGGACGAATCCGGCCTGGCGCAGGATCGCGAGATGGTGATGCGTCGTCGACTTCGCGAGGCCCACCTCGTGTGCGGCGTCGGTGAGCGAGGTCGGCCCGGCCTGCAGCAGCTTCAGGAGCTTGAGCCGCTTTTCGTCCCCGAGCGCCTTGTAGATGCGCGCGAGCTCCGCCGGATCGTCCGGCGGCGTCCGTTCACGGTCGAGGGTGATCGGATAGCAGAAGATCTTCACGCGCTTGTACTCGCTCATGTAGACCCACGGGCGCGGCGCGTACGCAGGAAAGAGCACCACCCGGTCGATCTCCGGCCCCGGCACCCACTGGATGCCCGGCGCCAGCCGCTCGACGACCTGCTCGGGCGGAACCGACTGCACGAGCTCGCGCTTCGCCTCCGCGTCCCGCTCGGCGAGCGAGGGGTCGGCGGGCGCGATCTGCGGCAGGACGTGCTCGTTCCAGCTCGTGAGGAAGTCGATCAGGGCGTGCTTCCCTGCCGCGGGATCGGCGAGGACGACCCGCTCGATGGCCGCGCACTTCTCCGCGTCGACGTACTCGGCGGCGGCCTCCAGCAGCTCGGCGATCGCCTGGGCATCTCCCTCGGCGGCGCGCCTGATCGTCTCGGGCTCGGTCACGTGGTGGCCGCGAACGTGATAGCCGAGCAGGTTCAACCGGATCTCGATCGGGTCGGTCGCCGCGAGGTGCTCGAGGAACGCGGCGGCCGTGCGCGGCTTCGGCGTCGTGTAGACGAGCCCGAGCAGCAGCGCCGAAGTCTTGCCCGGCAGGAGTTCGGCGCCCTGGCGAAGCAGCTCCGGCGGAGTCGCCGCCCGGATCGCCTCGATCCTCGCCGCTTCGAGCTCGTACGTGTCCAGATCCTCGTCGACGAGCACCGTCGCGACGGTCAGGACGAGCTCTGCCGCCTCCGACGCGTCGATCTCGACCGTGAGCGGACGCCCCGGACGCGAGACGTCGACGACGCGCGGTGGGGGAATACCCCGGGGCTGGTTGACGTTTTCGATCGTCATCGAACTGCTCCCAGGATGATACCGCCGTGTTTCAATCGCTGCTTGACATCAGCCAAGGCTGTTCGATAATCTTCGAACAGATGAGATTCATCGAACAGGAGGAGTTCGCACGATGATCCCCCAGCCGCCCGAGTTCTTCGACCTCTTCTCACTCGAGCACCGCCGGCTCGTCGACGATGCTGCGGCCCAGCGGCTGCGCGCTCCCGGCACGCTCCGCACGGGAGCCGCGTCCGCTCTTCGTGGGCTGGCCGACCGCATCTCGCCTCTGCCCGCCCCTCCGCGGGCGGCGAGCTCACCGGTCGCGGCAACCAAGCCGCGGCCGGTGAGCTCGCGGTGCCAGCACGCCGCCTAGACCCCTACGATCTGCTGCGTGGCAGCGACCGGCGACCGGCGCACCGAGTCCGGCATCGAGGTGAAGCCGGTCTACGCCGCCGCCGACGCGCCGCGCGAGCTCGAGCCTCCGGGCGAATACCCCTTCACCCGCGGGCCGTACCGGGACATGTACCGCCGCCGGCCGTGGACGATTCGCCAGTACGCCGGCTTCGCCTCCGCCGAAGAGTCAAACGCGCGCTACCGGTACCTCCTCGATCGCGGCCAGACCGGCCTTTCGATCGCGTTCGACCTCCCGACCCAGCTGGGCTACGACTCCGACGACGCGCGTGCGTTGGGCGAGGTCGGCCGCACGGGCGTGGCGATCGACTCCATCGCCGACATGAAGATCCTCCTCGCCGGGATCCCGCTCAGCGAGGTCTCGACCTCGATGACGATCAACGCGCCCGCGTCGTTGCTCCTTCTCCTCTACGAGCTCGTCGCCGAGGAGCAGGGCGTGCCCGCCGACGCGCTCCGCGGCACGGTCCAGAACGACATCCTCAAGGAGTACATCGCCCGCGGGAACTACATCTTCCCGCCGCGGCCTTCGATGCGGCTCACGACCGATCTGTTCGCCTACTGCGCCGAGCGGATCCCGCGCTGGAACACGATCTCGATCAGCGGCTACCACATCCGCGAGGCGGGATCGACGGCGGTGCAGGAGCTCGCGTTCACGCTCGCGAACGGCGTCGCGTATTGCCAGGCGGCGGTCGACGCCGGCCTGTCGCCCGACGACTTCGGCGGGCGCCTTTCCTTCTTCTTCAACGCGCACAACGACTTCTTCCAGGAGGTGGCGAAGTTCCGCGCGGCCCGGCGGCTGTGGGCGCGGATCATGCGCGAGCGCTTCGGGGCGACGAATCCCAGCGCGCTCGCCCTTCGCTTCCACGCCCAGACCGGCGGCTCGACCCTGACGGCGCAGCAGCCGGAGAACAACATCGTGCGCGTCGCGATCCAGGCGCTGTCGGCGGTGGCGGGCGGGGCGCAGAGTCTCCACACGAACGGCTACGACGAGGCGCTCGCGCTGCCGACGGAGCGCGCCGCGCGCGTCGCGCTGCGCACGCAGCAGATCATCGCCGCGGAGGCCGGCACGACCGACACCGCGGATCCGCTCGGCGGCTCCTACTACATCGAGGCGCTGACCGACGAGCTCGAGGCGCGTGCGCGGGAGCTGATCGAGCAGGTCGACGAGGCCGGCGGCGCCGTCGCGGCAGTCGAGTCGGGCTTCGTGCAGGAGGAGATCGAGCGGGCGGCCTTCGAGTTCCAGCAGCAGGTCGAGTCGGGTGAGCGCGTGATCGTCGGCGTGAACGAGTTCCTCGACGACTCGGACGAGCGCATCGAGCTCCTTCGCATCGACCCGGCCGCGGAGCAGCGCCAGCTCGCGCGGACGGCCGGCCTGCGGGCCGAGCGAAACGCCGCCGAGGCCGCGACCGCGATCGCGGCCGTGCGCGAGGCCGCGAAGGGCGACACGAACATGCTCCCGCCGCTGCGCGAGGCGCTGCGCGAGCGCTGCACGGTCGGCGAGATCTGCGAGACGCTGCGGGAGGAGTGGGGGATGTACGACGCGGTGCGGGCTCGGGCCTAGTCGGTCCACCAGCCGGGGACGATCTCGCCGTCGTTCTCCTCGGCGATCGGCGCGCCGAACGCGATCAGCGTGATCCCGTCGGAGCCGGCCTCGAGGTTGCGCATCACGCCCGGCCCGATCCGCAGAACGTCCCACTGCTGCAGTTCGTGCACCTCCTCGTCGAGCTTGATCCGCCCCGAGCCCTCGGCGATCACGTAGATCTCCTCCTGCTTCGAGTGCGTGTGCCCGAACGGCTGGCGCACGCCCGCCGGCAGCTTCTCGATCCCGACACCGCCGACCGAGCAGCCGAGGTGCCGCTTCGGGAAGCGGACGTCCATGCCGTCGGGCATCTGGAACCTGGGGGCGACGTTCTCGACGTCGCCGAGGTTGACGATCGTGTAGTCGCTCATGTCCGGGAGGCTACGTCTTCCAGCACGTCGTCGAGCGACGAGGCGGCGCCCTCGGCGCGAAGCTCCTCCGCGCGCTCCGGCCCGAACGCCTCCACGATGTACTCCGTGACGCGCTGCTGCGCCTCGACCTCGTCGGGACTGGGAATGGCGCCGATCTCGGAGAAGAGCTGTTCGCAGGCGCCGAGCAGCGTCGCCGCTCGCAGGGCGTTCTCCTCGAGCATCGCCACTTCGGCGAACCCGCCGAGGCAGTACGCGATCACCTCGCGGTACCCGAGCCGCCGCGCGAGCGCGAGGCTCCCGCGTAACGCATCCAGCCCCTGGGCCGATCTGCCGAGCGCCAGCTCGGTCCGTCCGAGGTTGTGGAGGTTGACCGCGCTCCCGTCCTCGTCGCCCGCCTCGCGGGAGATCTCGATCGCCTCCGCGTAATAACCGGCCGCCGTCTCCAGATCCCCACGCATCTGGGCGATCGTGCCGAGATTGCCGAGCGAGGCGGCAAGG
>DASUHE010000072.1:0-17703 GCA_036273695.1 Gaiellaceae bacterium | reverse complement strand
CACGAGCAGGCGCTGCTCGCGCTCGCGAGCGCGTCGACGCCGGGGGAGCGGGCCGCTCACCTCGAGATCGCCGCCGAGAACGCCGACGGCGCAGCGGCGGCGGCGCTTCGCGTTCGCGCGGCGGCGGCGCTCGCGGAGTCCGGACGGTACGAGGCGGCGGAGGCTCTTCTCCAGGCGACACCGCTCGCCGATCCGGCGCTCGCGGCGGAGTCCGCGCTGATTCGCAGCCGCGCGCGCGAGGCGGCCGACGATCTCGCCGGGAGCCGAGCCGCGCTGGCCGAGAGCGACGGCCTGGCGGCCGCCTCCGACGTCGACGTGCTCCTCGCCGTCCAGCGAGTCCGGTTGCTGCTCGCCGAGCACGGCGACTCGGGGGAGACGCTCGAGCGCGCCACGGCGGCATACGCACTCGCGCGCTCGCGCCAACTGCACGAAGCGGAGGCGTTGTACGCGCTCGCGAAGGCGAAGCGAGACGCCGGGCGCGAGGGCTGGGATGCAGACCTGCGCAAGGTGCTCGCCGCAGCCGGGGCGTCGGGCGACTCCGGGCTCGAGTTCGCGGCGGCAGAGTCGCTGGGCGCGTTCCTGTTCGACTCGGCGCGCGGCGACGCGGGCCGTGCCGTCGTGGCCGAGGCGGCCGCTCGGGCCCGCGAGCTCGATCTGCCGAGCTGGGAGCGGCGCCTGCTCGCGCGGGTGGCGTGGATCGACCTGCACGGCGGCCGCTTCCGCGCGTGCGCCGACGCCGGCGAGGCGCTCCTGCTCGAGGCTCTCGATCCGTGGCAGCGCTTCCTCGCCGCCTATCTGACCGCGCAGGCGTCGATCGACCTCGGTCGCCACCGGCGGGCAAGGGAGCTGATCGACGAGCTCGGACGGCGGGCGACCGGTGAAGGGCAGGAGCGCCAGCGGCTGTGGACGCTGGCCGACGCAGAGCTCTGGGCCGGACGCCCTCGCGAAGCGATGGCGGCCGCCGATGAGCTGCTCTCCCGCTTCCCGCAGGAGACGTCGGCGTTCGCGCGCCTCGCGAGGGCGTGGGCCTGCACCGACCTCGGCCTTGACCCCGGGCGGCCCACGGTGGAGCCTCGCTCCCAGCTGCTCGCAGGCGCGCGTCCCGAGCTCGAAGGGGTCTGGCATCTCGCCCAGGGTCGCGACGACGCAGCGGCCGAGTTGTTCGCGGAGGCCGCCGAGCGCTGGGCGCACCGGCACGTGCGAGGCGAGCTACGCGCTCTCTGGGCCGCAGGCGAGGCGCTCCGGCGCGCCGGTCGGGAAACCGCCGTCGAGCGGTTGCTCGCGGCCGAGGAGCGCGCCGTCGGGCACGCGCACAGGCCGCTCCTCGACCGGACGCGGCGTTCGCTGCGGCTCGCGGGTGTGCGCCGCGACGCGCCACGCGCGCGTGCCGGCGCGCTCACCGGCCGCGAGCTCGAAGTCCTCGAGCTCGTCGCCGAGGGGCTGGTCAACGACGAGATCGCCCGGCGTCTCGGACTCGGACGGCCCACGGTCGCTCGCCACATTCGCTCGGCCCAGCAGAAGCTCGGCGCCGGCACGCGGGCCCAGGCCGCCGCACTGGCGCTACGGCAGTGAGCCGGCCGCTCGTCGTCATCGAGGGCTCCGAGCGCGCGCTCGACCGGTGCGTGCGTGCGCTCGAGCGCCAGGGTCACGAGGTCGTCCGCGGCTGGCGGCAGGAGGCGTCGATCGTCTGCGTCGGTGAGGTCGTCGACGCGGCCGACGCCGCCGCAGCGCTGCTCACGGCCGTGGCGGGCGCCGGCCTCGTGGTCCACGCCCGCGCCGACCGCGCCGTCATCGACAGGCTCGTCGACGATCTACGTCGCTTCGCGCCCGTCGATCACCGCACGACCGAGCCGGAGCCCGGTCCTGCGCTCACACCCGACGAGCGCCGGCTGCTCGACCGGCTCGTCGGCGGCTGGACCCTCGGGGAGGCTGCAGCCGACCTGAACCTCTCCCGCCGCACCGCCGACCGCCGTCTCGCCTCGGCGCGTGAGAAGCTCGGCGCCGCCACGACAGCCGAAGCGATCGTCCGTCACGCCGGCCCCGAGCGGCCGTGAGGGTCAAGTCCGGAGGCGGCGTCCGCGCGAGGTGACGAACGACGCGATGCGGTCGAGATAGCCGTCGACGAAGCGGGGCGGATCTCCGTGGCGGAGCCGGTGGTCGCCCTCCGGGAAGATCTCCACCTGCAGAAGCTCGGGCCGGACCGCGGCGCGCAACGCCGCGACGCTCTCCTCGGGCGGTGTCACCTTGTCGGCCGCACCGAAGAGGGCGAGGGCCGGTGCCGTGATCCGCGCCAGCGCAGCCGCAGGGTCGTAGCCGAAGATCTCGGAGCTGAGGTGCCAGATCGCCGCGTCCTCGAACATGAACTCCAGCCCCGGGAGCTCCCGGTACGGAACGTCGGCAGCGTCGAGCTTCGCCAGGCCCTCGTCGAGAGTCGGGCACTCGCGCAGCACGGCCACGACGGCGTCGTACGTTGCGAGCAGCTCGGCTTCGCGGTCGCCGCCCAGCTTGTTGGCCAGCGAGTAGCGCTCTTGCCGCGCGGGCGACACCGCGCCCCCTGAGTTGGTGATCACGAACGCGACGGGAACGCCTCGTGCGGCCGCCTCGACGACCACCCAGCCGCCCTGGCTGTGACCGAAGAGGCCGATCGGGAGGCCGCGATCGCTCTCGGCCTCGAACACGGCGAGCCCGGCGAGGAGATCGTCGGCCTGTTCGGCGATCCCAGCCTCGAGCCAGCTCCCGGTAGACCCGCCGACGCCGCGCTTGTCGAACGAGCAGACGGCGATTCCCGCCTCGAGCAGGTGTTCCCTGATCGGCGGGAAGAGGACGTCGTTGTCGCGGTCCGACGGGCCCGAGCCCGGATGCATGAGCACTCCGGCCACGGCGTCACCGGCCGGGCTCCAGAGCGTCCCGGCGAGCCGGACGACGCCCGAGTCGGCCTCGAGCTCGAGCCGGGAAGAAGCTCTCTCGGACACGCCGAATCATAGGGCGCAGCGGGACTCGGGCCGCCGATCCCCCGGCGCGAGGGTCGTGCGGGTAGACACGCGGATCCCGTCCCGTGATGATGGCTCCGTGTCATCCGCGCTTCCGAGCGGCGTCGTGACGCTGCTCTTCACGGACGTCGAGGGTTCGACGAAGCTCTTGCACGAGCTGGGAGACGCTTACGCAGGCGCTCTCCACGAGCATCGGCGGCTGCTGAGGGAGACCTTCACCGCGCACGACGGCGACGAGGTGGATACCCAGGGCGACGCCTTCTTCGTCGCGTTCGCGCGTGCATCGGACGCGGTCGCCGCCGCCTCGGCCGCGCAGCTGGCGCTCTCGGGCGGCCCGATCAAAGTGCGGATGGGGCTGCACACCGGAGAGCCTCGGCTCACCGACGAGGGATACGTGGGCCTCGACGTCCACAAGGGAGCCCGGATCGCCGCCGTCGGCCACGGCGGACAGGTGCTCCTGTCGGAGGCGACGCGCATCCTCGTCGACGCGGGGGTGCGCGACCTCGGCCCTCACCGGCTCAAGGATCTGAGCGTACCGGAGCGCATCTTCCAGCTCGAGATCGACGGGCTCCCCTCCGAGTTCGCGCCCCTGAAGACGCTCGAGGCGGGCATCCGCAACCTCCCCGCTCCGCGCACGTCGTTCGTGGGTCGCACCGACGAGCTCGCCTCGATCGATCGCCTGCTCGACGAGCCCGACTGCCGGCTGCTGACGCTCGTCGGGCCGGGCGGCGTCGGCAAGACGAGGCTGGCGCTCGAGGCGGCGGCTCGCAGGATCGACCGCTATCAGCACGGCGTCCACTTCGTGCCGCTCGTCGGGGTTCCGGCGCCTGACCTGTTCGCGCCGGCTCTGGCCGAGAGCCTGCAGTTCCAGGTCGACAACGCGCACAGCGCGATCCCGGCGCGCGACCAGCTCGTCGACTTTCTCCGCGAGCGGGCGACGCTGCTCGTGCTCGACAACTTCGAGCACCTGCTCGACGCGAGGGACGTGCTCAGTCAGGTCATCGAACAGGCGCCTCAGGTGGAGCTCCTGACGACCTCGCGGGAGCGCCTGCAGCTGCAGAGCGAGTGGGTGCTCGACGTGGACGGGCTCGCGAATGGCGACGGGAACGGGAGCGCGGGCGGCAGCGCCGCCGTGCGTCTGTTCGTCGATCGCGCGCGTCAGGTCGACCGCGAATACGAGCTGACCGACGCCGAGCGTCCGCACGTCGACCGTGTGTGTCGCCTCGTGAGCGGGATGCCGCTCGGCATCGAGCTCGCCGCGGCCTGGGCGTCGACGCTTCCGTGCAGCGAGATCGCCGACGAGATCGAGCGGAACCTCGGCTTCCTGGAGACCTCGATGCACGACGTGCCGGATCGGCACCGCAGCCTCCGCGCCGCATTCGATCAGTCTTGGAGGCTCCTCTCGGACGAGGAACGGCGGGTGTTCTCGCGCCTCGCGGTCTTCCGCGGCACCTTCGCGCGGGACGCCGCGGCTGCGGTGGCCGGAGCGCGCCTGGCCGAGCTCCAGTCGCTGCTCGGCAAGTCGCTGGTGCGGCGAGCCGGCGTCGGCCGCTTCGAGCTGCACGAGCTGCTTCGCCAATACGCGGCCGAGCAGCTGTCGGCCGAGGGCGTCGAGCTCGCGGACGCGCGAGAGAGTCACGCGCGCTTCTACGTCGGGATGCTCGGCGAGCGGGGCGACGCGCTGCTCGGCGAGAACATGATGGAGGCGCGTGACGAGCTTCGCGTGGAGATCGACAACCTTCGCGCCGCCGCGGAATGGGCCGTCGCAAACTGGAGCGAGGACGAGGCGCGCGCCGTTCTCTCGTCTCTCCAGGCGTTCTTCTGGGCGCACGACTGGCACGAAGGCTCCCAGACGTTCGCGCAGCTGGTAGAGCTGATCGAGCCCTCGCCGCGGGGGCCGCTCGACGTCCGGAACGCAGGCAACGTCTTGCTCTCCGCTCTCGCGTACCAGGCGTATCTCGGCAGCGCACTCGGCTACGACGAGAAGCTGGACGCGATCGCGCGAGCGTGTCTGCCGGTGCTGCGCGAGCGGCGTTTGACCAGGGAGCTCGGCGTCTGTCTGCTGGCTCTCGGGACGAACGACTGCTATCGCGACGTCTACCCGGAGTCGGCGGTCAGCCTGGAGGAGGCCGTCGAGGTCGCTCGAGCGGCCGCCGACTTCCTCGTCGTCGCGGGCTCACTGTCGTGGCTCGGCTTCGTCCGTCTTCTGCTCGACGACCTGGACGGGGCGCGTGAGGCCTTCGAGGAGTGTCGCGAGGTCTCGGCCGAGCTCGGCGGGCCGTTGATGCTCGGCTTCGCGATCAGCAAGCTCGGGCTGTTGGCGGACGCCGAGGGCGACTATGCGACGGCGATCCGTCTGCATCTCGAGGCCCGCGAGCTCTTCGCAAAAGCCGGTGACGACGCGGGGGCGGGCTACACGCAGAGTCGCGCCAGCATGAGCGCCTACTGCCTCGGCGACCACGAGCAGGCGCTGCAGCATGCGCTCGCAGGGTACGAGGGATTCGAGCACGCGAATCACCGCTGGGGTATGACGGCCGCCCTCTGCCGGCTCGGCTTCGCGGCTGCGGCGCTCGGGCGCTTCGACGAGGCTCTCGAGCACTTGCGCCGCGCGCTGGAGCTCGCGCGAGCGATGCAGGCGACGTCACTGCTCCTCCACGCGCTCAGCGGCGTCGGCGTGCTCCTTGCGCGGGAGGGGCAGGATCGCCGGGCGGCGGAGGTCCTGCTCTTCTCGCTCGGGCACGAGGCGATGCCGGCGGCGTACCGGCAGGTGGCGGAGCCGGCGCTCGAAGAGCTGCGGGCGAAGCTCGACCCCGAAGAGCTTGCGGCGGCGAGCGAGGCTGCCGCCGGTCTGGATCTGGACGAGCTCGTCGCCGAGACGCTTGCGGATCCGGTGCGGTAGCGGCGGGAGGACCGCGTTTCGAACGGGAGCGACGGGACTCGAACTCGCGACCTCCGGCCTGACAGGCCTCTTCGGCCGCGGAGACCCGACGACGACCTGCCTCGAACCCCCTCATTCACAGGGTTTTGGCTTCTGGATTCAGATCGTGCCGCGTGGTTCGGTAGATCCGCTAGCGACCTTGCTCGCCCGCGATGAGTTCGAGCAGGCTGTCGTGCTCCTCCCGGCAGGCCGGGCAGCCCTCGAGGTGGGCGCGCAGGCCGGGCAGAGACGTGTGGGCAGGCTCGCCCGCGAGCTCGAGTTCGACGTAGCGATCGAGCTCCTGGAGGCAGACATCGCAGCCCACTTCGGGGTCGGCGGGTCCGAGGAGCCGCCTTAGCGTTTGCTTCAGATCAGCTCGGGTCATGATCAGTCCTCTTTCAGCCAGCTGTCGAGCGCGAGTCCGGCCTCGGTCAGGTGTTTGCGGAGTTTGCGACGAGCGTCGTGCAGCGTCTTGTAGAGGGCGCCGCGGTTGGTGTTCAAGCGCTCGGCGAGAACGTCGATCGGGACCCCGTTCACCGCGAGCGCGACGAGGACAGTGCGCTGGTGCGGAGTGAGGACCTCACCGATTGCGCTCTGCAGCGTGGTGAGGAGCTCGTTCTGCTCGGCCTCGGCATCCGGTTCGAGCGCTCGACTCGAGACGAGGTCCCAGCCGTCGTCCTCGAGGGGGATCTCGCGTCCCTGCCAGGCGCGTTTCCTCAGCTTGACAGCAGCCTCGAGCAGGGCGAACTTGTAGGCCCAGGTCGTGAAGCGACTGGCACCGCGGAAGTCGTCGAGCCGCCTGAGGATGCTCATCAGCGCGTCGTCGGCAGCCTCGTTCGCGATGTCTTCGAGCTCGTTCCCGCGCAGGTGGGGGAGCGTAGATCGGCGCCGCGCGACCTCGAACCGTGCGGCGCGTAGAAGCAGCGCGTGCAGGCGCGCGACCACGGCCACGCGGGTACCGTCCTCCGCACGCAGTGAGCGCAGCCACTCGCTCGACTCGGCGTCGAAGCGTGTCGCGGACGCCGCCGCTGCGGGCTGGACGAGCGGCGAAACGAGGGGCTCAACGGCCTTCACCGTAGAGCCTCCTCAAGGCTCATCATGCGGCTCTTTGGTGCGCGACCGGGGAGAGGATCCGGACGGCGAGGTCGGGGCGACAGCCGCGCTCTACCAGCTCGATCAGCGCGTGCAGGTCGTAGCGTGAGTCGCTGGCGATCTCGGCAGCGAGCGCGAGCGAGAAGCCTGATCCCGTCAGTCGTACTTGCCGCCAGCGGGCAACTTCGTCGACGGTCGCATCCGGTGTTGGCGTCGTTGTTGTCTTCGTCTCCATGTCTACTTCGTGTCGCTCGGTGCCTGTTCCTTACCTCCCGTTCCACGCAGGGAGGACCGATGCCCCCGCCTCGGGTGGGTCCTGGCGGCTTCGCCGGCGTACGACGCGCTCGTGACCTGAGCACGCCCAGGTAAGAAACCCGCTTCCTCGCCGCACTAAGGGGATTCGACAGGCAGGACTTCGAAGAACGACGAGGAGGCAACTCGCATGAGCACCGTCTTGATCTCACCCCGCCGCGGGGCCGTCGCCGTCATCACGGCGGCAGTCATCACTGCGGTCGCGCTCGCGTCGAGCGCGTCGATATCCACCGCCAGCGCCACTCCCGCCACCGCCGCGGGCCACACCGTTAGCACTAAGGCGCTCGCATTCCACGACGCTATGCGCGGACTCTGGCAAGCCCACGGCACATGGACAGAGCGCGCGATCGTCGACTACGTCGGCGGGCTTCCCGACACCAAGCTCGTTGTTGCCCGCCTGCTCCAGAACCAGACCGACATCGGCAACGCCGTCAAGCCCTTCTACGGGCGCAAAGGCGGCAACGAGCTGACCACGCTGCTCAAGGCACATATCAACGACGCCGTCGCGGTGTTGGCGGCCGCCAAGTCCGGCAACGCCCAAGCCATCGCGAAGGCCAAGGCTGCGTTCTACGCCAACGGCAACCAAGTCGCGGCCTTCCTGCACGCGGCCAATCCGAGACATTGGACGCTTGCGGCGATGCGCACGATGATGCGCGTCCACCTCAACCAGGTCATCGGACTCGCCGTCGACCAGCTGCAGGGACACTACTCGGCCGCGATCAGCCTGTACGAGGTCTACATCGATCACATCCTCGACATGGCCGACATGCTCAGCCGCGGAATCATCCAGCAGTTCCCGGCGCGGTTCAGCTGACCAGGGAATCGGCGCCATGTCGATCACCTCACCCCGGCCGGCCGCAATCCCCGCGGCCGGCCGGAGATTCAGGGTCCGGCCGCGCGTCGCCGGTCACGCATCCCACTCGTGGGTTGGCCCCACAATGGGTATCGAGCGAGGGCTTCGGCTCGCGCTCGGTCTGATCTGGCTCGCCGATGGCGTCCTGCAGCTCCAATCGTTCATGTTCACGCGCTCGTTCGTGACCCAGATCATCGCGACGAACGCAGTTGATCAACCGCGGTTTGTCGCCTGGCCGGTCGCACTGGCCGAACATCTGATCGAACCGCGCGTAGCGCTCTTCAACGCCTCCGCGGCCACAATCCAGATCCTGATCGGCCTCGGCCTCCTCTATCGCCCTACCGTCAGGATGGCGCTGCTCAGCTCCTTTGCGTGGGCGTTGGGGGTGTGGTGGATCGGCGAGGGGCTGGGCGGCCTGTTTACCGGTGCGGCCTCCCCGCTCACGGGAGCGCCGGGCGCGGCGCTGCTCTATGTCTTCGCCGGCCTGATCCTGTGGCCGGGAAACGGTCGGCTGCAAGCGAGACGTCCAGTACGCGGAATGCTCGTTGCTTGGTCGGTTCTCTGGCTCGGATTGGCCGCACTCTGGCTGCTGCCCGCCAACCGCGCAGCCGACGCGGTGCGCGACCAGATTGCAAGCGCACCATCGGGCGCCGGCTGGCTGTCGAGCATCCAGTCGACCGTTGCCGCCGCGACCGCAGGCCACGGTCTGGTCATCGCGATCGCCGCCGCAGGGCTCTCAGCAGCGATAGGGCTCGCAGCGTTCCTCAATCGGTGGGCGACGCATTCCCTTGCGCTCGCCCTGGTGCTCGCGCTCATCTACTTCGCCGTCGGCCAGGGCATGGGCGGGATCCTCACTGGATCGGGAACTGACCCCGGCACCGGTCCACTCCTCGTCTGGCTTGCACTCGCCATCTACGCAATCCGCCAACCGAACAGCACTCCGGCCGGCGTACGAGCCAGACGCTCCCGCCGCGTCGGCCGTTAGCGGGCCGTGATGCGGCAGGAATCTACGCGACGAGTGGTCGCGTTCAGCGCGTGACGAGCGATCGGACTTCGGCCACGGCCGTCGTCAACCAGACGGCGAGCGCAATCCAGAGAGATATGCGAGCGACGCTGACGATCGCGCCGGAGTCGATGAGGCGGCCGACGGCGATGCTGCAGGTGCAGTACATGCCAATGGGGAACACGCTCGACCAGCGGCGACGGTCGTGCCGCAGACGTGGGTGGAGCACCTCGGCGGTGACCAGGACAGGCAGCCACAACACTGCTGCCAGCCAGAGAGCGACGGCGGCATGCTCGAGTACGAGTTCGCCGGCCGCGTCGATGCCGAGCGAGTGTGCGGTGGCCGCGAGGTGTGCGGCTGCGAGCGTGGAGATGGCGAGCGCGCCGCCGGCGATCCAGTGGTCGCCACCTCCGGTGAGAAGCTGGCGCAGATCGAAGCGGATCGCCACGAGTGGATAGAGGACCAGGCCGATCAGAAACGGCGCGAGCGACGCCGCGGCCAGCACTTCGGCGTGCAGGTGTCCGGCAAGGGTGGAGGCGACGACGGCGAGTGCCTCGGTAGCGACGATAGGCAGGAAGGAGGCTCCGGTTGTCGGTGTCGTCCAGTGACGGGCGACGGGTGCGAGGAGCGCCATCCAAGCGCTGAAGGCCACGACGAGCAGGAACTCGCCGCCCCCGTTCCAGCCGGCCAGCATGAGCCGGGCCGCGATGACCGCCGTCGCGGCGACGACGGTGAACGAGTCGGGCGAGCGTGCTTCGATCTGGAGGCGCAGGCGCTCGCAGGCGAGGTCGTGGGCGATCTCCGAGGCGAGCAGGGCAAAGACGACGAGCGCGATTGCCAGCAGAGCCAGCGACAGGGTGGTCTCGTGGCCGAGGTCGAGGGCGATCGAGACGATGCCGCTACCCATGACGACGGCGCCGAGGACGGGCCAGCGGGGCAGGTCGGGAAGCTCAGGGATGGAGGTTGGCGAAGGCGTTGCGGACGTTCCGCTCGAGTCCGTCGATCGTGCGCGGATCGGTGACGACCTTCCGGCAGAAGCTGTCGCTGCCGCACGCGCGGACGAGATCCGGATCATCCAGGATCTCGCTCAGAGCCCCGCCGTCGCAGTCCTCGCCGGCAATCCGTCGCGCGGCTGCGCTCGTACATCGTCCGGTAGCACTTCGGCCACCCAAGAACATCGTAATTCGATTCTACCTCACAGCTCGACCCCGCAGGACCACCGCATCCCCGCGCACGATCCGAGGCTCACGCACCCTGATCGCGGCTGGCGCCCTCACCACCTCGCGATCCTGAGCTGTCGCCCCATCCAGTGTCCAACGTGACCCCTGAGCCGGGACGCTCGAGTGTCAGTTTCAGCTCCTGCGCTTCCTTCGGCAGGGTCTTTCGCGCTTGCCGACGCACGACCAGCGGGAGGAGCAGCTTTCCGATCCCATGTGCCTGGAAGTCGAGCGTTATCGTGATCCGCGACCGGTGCCCGCCGTCGAGGGATTCGATGGCCCCACTTGCGGTCGCCGTTACCGGGAGACCGCCGATGCTGCGTACCGTCCAGCGCCACGGCGGGTCTAGCTCGACCATCTCCTCGATGTACTCGACCGTCCGCGGGCCGACCCGACGCGTCACTACCGCTCTCGACCCTGCCCTGATCGGCCCGCTGCCCTGTAGACGCGCCGCCGTGACTCCTGGTTGCCACTCCGCGTAGCGCGACAGGTCAGTGGCGTATGCGAACACATCGACGGGGGAGCGCGATATCTCGATACTCGCCACGATTTCGGTCATCTTCGTCTCACCTCACCTCAATGACCGATCGCGGCAGCGAAATGTGACCCGGGGTGGCCGCCTTCCCCCGAGCATGGGCTCGCGAAGCGGGCGAGCAGTGGCACGAGTGTTTGCGCGTTGGGCTGCCTCAGACGATTGTCGTCGGTGAGTCACGGCTGTGTCTGCTGCGGGGTCATACCTACGTGGACGCAGCCGATGGGAGAGCGTGGCCGGCAGAGGTGGCTGTGAACAGAAATGCGGTGACCTTCGTGGGCGGCCGAGACCGCTGCAGCGCGTGGCACTACCCGGGATCGACTTCCCGAGGTCGACCAGGTCCGGATCGCGGCCTGGGGCTTCTCTCGGGGGCGGCTACGTCCTCGAAGCGGCGAGCGAAGTTGCGCGCGCGGCCGCCATCGCCCAAGCGCCGGTTCGTCGATGGCCCGGCGTTGGCCCGTGAGCGGAACAGCCGCCGTGGTCGGCCGATCAGGGACGGGCCACGGGCACTCGATCCAGACGGCCGGTACTCGGGCTGGATGCAGGCATTGCCGCACGGTCGGTGCTCGCTGACCCGGCTGTGCGCGCGGCTTCGACCGCGGCAAACTCCGAGCTGCTGCGACTCCCGGGGTGGCACTACGCGCCGTTCCTGGAGCAGTACGAAGCAGTTGTCTCAGCGGAGGTCGCGTTTCTCGACCGACATCTCCACCGCGAAAGGAACCGAATGACGATCTCCAAGCAGAACGCGCCGTCCTTCACCTGGCGGGACGTCTGCGACGGCTGGACGCTCCTCGACGCCGCCGACCTGCACCTGCTCCAGGAGCGAATGCCGCCTGCCGCCAGCGAGCTTCTGCACATCCACGCGCGCGTCCGCCAGGTCTACTTCGTGCTCGAGGGCGAGGCGACAGTCGACCTCGACGGAGTCTCGGAATCGCTGCGTGCGGGCGAAGCGCTCGTGATCGAGCCGAGGACGCCGCACCGGATCAGCAACCATTCTGGGGCGGAAGTCGAGTTCTTGGTCATCTCGTCGAGCCCGCCCCGCCACGACCGCGAGAACCTCGAGTGAGCGCGATCGAGACGCCGCGGCTGATCCTCGCCCGCTGGGGCGACGACGACCTCGGCGGCCTTCGCGAGTTGACGCAGAGACCGGAGGTGATGCGCCACGTCGGCGCACGAGTCGCCCTGACCCGGGAGCAAGTCGAGCAGGAGCACGCGGCGAAGCTCGCGCATTGGCGGGAGCACGGTTTCGGCGCCCGGGCAGCGATGCGCCGAGACACGAGCGCGTGGATCGGCTACGCCGTTCTTCAGCATCCCCGGCCGGACGTCGTCGAACTGGACCCCTCCGAGGTCGAGATCGGTTGGCTGCTCTTACCCTCGGCCTGGGGTCGGGGCTACGCGACGGAGGCTGCCGGAGCATTGATCGAGGAGGGCTTTCAGCGGCTCCAGCTCGACCGCATCGTTGCTCGCTACCAACCCGCGAACGCCGCCTCGGGCCGGATCATGGAGAAGATCGGGATGCGCTTCGAGCGTCGCGAGGTCGACCGCCACGGCAACGACATCCGCGTCTGCTCCATCGACAACCCGCTCCGAGACACCGGAGCGGCGTCGTGAGCGGCGTGCGTATCCGGGCCGCAACGGAGTCGGATCATCAGCGTGTGCTCGCGGTCGTCGAGGAGTGGTGGGGCGGTTGTCACATTGCGTGGCTGGCCCAGCGGCTCTTCTTCGAACACTTCGCCGACACCAGCTTGATCGCGGACGACGACCTCGGGCTCGCCGGATTCTTGATCGGATTCCTCTCGCAATCACGACCGGACGAGGCATATATCCACCTGGCCGCGACAAGGTCCGACCGCCGGCGCACCGGCCTCGCCCGCGACCTCTACGCTCGATTCTTCGAGCTCGCCCGCGCCGCGGGCCGCGACGTCGTCACCTGCATCACGGCGCCGACGAACGAGGGCTCGATCGCGTTCCACACGGCGCTCGGTTTCTTCGCCGGCCTGGACCCAGATCACGAAGGGCCCGGCGTTGACAAGATCGTCTTCCGAGTCGATCTCTAAGGCGGCTCGCTACCGCGCATGCCGGACGAGTCTCGGCACGAGTTGGCGGTCGTTGAAGACGTCGATCGCGACCGCCCGGCCCTGTCGCACCGTGAAGGCGAGGAGCGCAAACGGCTGCTCGCCGTCGAACGCGACGACCCCCGCCACGCCGTTGATCAGCGCCGGCCGCACGAACGGCGCGAAACCGCTGAACTGGAGCGCCCCGCGGGCGACGCGCTCCGCGCCTCGCATCTCTGTCACATGCTCGCGATGGTGACTGCGGATCACGACGTCCGGGTCGAGCACTGCGATCAACGCCTCGAGGTCGCCGTCGCGTGCTGCCGCGAAAAACGCGTCGACGATCGCCCGCTGCTCTTGCAGGTCGGCATCGGGCACGGTTGGCGTGTCCTGCACGCGTCGACGCGCCCGGCTGGCCAGCTGACGTGCTGCCTGAGGCGAACGATCGATCAGTGAGGCGATCTCGTCGAAGGGCACCGCGAACATGTCGTGCAGGACGAATGCCACTCGCTCGGCGGGCGCAAGCGTCTCCAACACGACCTGCAGCGCCACCCCGACCGCGTCCGATAGCAGCGCCTCGTACTCGGGATCCTCGCCCGTCGCCGGCGAGACGAGCGGTTCGGCCACGAACCCCTCGAGAGATTCCTCCTGCCGCCGCGAGCGCGTGCGCAACGCGTTCAGGCAGATCCGGGCGACCACCGTGGTCAGCCAGCCCTCGAGGTTGCCGATCTCCCCGCTGTCAGCCCGCTGGAGTCGCAGCCACGCTTCCTGGACCGCGTCGTCTGCCTCGCTCAGCGAGCCGAGGATCCGGTAGGCGACGGCCCGCAGGCGCGTCCGCTCACTGTCGAACCGGTTGGCGAGCCCGACTTCGTCCATCCGTCACATCCAACGCCCGCTCGGGGTCATATCTCCAAGACCCCGGTACCTACCACGATGTGACGGGAGCGTGTGATGGCACGGATTCAGGGTGTGCAGAAGAACCAGGCCGGCCCGACGGTGAAGCTCTTCTACCGGCTCGGGCCGCGGATGATGCGGAAGCTGACCGGCCGCCAACCGTCGACCGGCAGCGGCCTCGAGCCCATGGAGATCTGGGCGCACAAGCCGAAGCTGATGATGGCGATGGGCAAGTTCAACGGCGCCGTCCGCAAGCCGGGAACGCTCGAGCCGCGGATCCGCAACCTGTGTGAGCTGAAAGGAGCCGCGATGATCGGCTGCGAGTACTGCGTCGACCTCGGTTCGCAGATCTGCCGCAACTCGGGCTTCTCCGACGAGGAGCTGCTCGCCATCCCCCGGTATGCCAGCAGCGACCTGTTCTCCGAGCGCGAGAAGGCCGCGCTCGACTACACCGTGGCCGTGATGCGCACGCCAGTCGAGGTCACCGACGACCTGTTCGCGGATCTGCAGAAGCACCTCACGACCGACCAAATCGTCGAGCTGACCGCACTGCTCACCCTCGTCAACCTCGATCGATTCAACGCAGCGTTCGGAATCGGGTCCGCCGGCTTCAGCGAAGGAATGGTCTGCGTCCTGCCCGAGAAGCCAGCAGCCGCACAGCTGACGAAGATTGCGTAGCGAGCGCTCCGCCGCATTTCGGGCCGTGAGTTGGCGGTCAGTTGAGAAGCTGAGCCGCCGCGATGTGCCGTTGCACGAGGAGTGACAAGTGCCAGAGCTTCCTTACGCCTGAATAGCGGCAGAGGCCGAAGTCATCACGCCGACCTGCCGGCAACAAGGCCCCGCTTTGCGGCAAGGTTGGGTTGCTGGAGATCCTGGCTCGGCCACCAGCGTGCGTGAGGACGGCGAGGGTCGGCGATCTGCTGGTGGCGTTGCCGAAGATCGGGTCGGTCAAGGCGGGTGCGATCGCGCGTCGGGTCCTCTCCGAGCGCCTCGCGGACATCCTTCGCGCACACCGGACGCGCATGTTCGCGCAGCGGAACGCGGCGCGGGCGATCACGAAGGCCGCGAAGTCCGCCGGGCTCGTCGGCGTGGGGTTCCACACGCTGCGGCACGGCTTCGCATCGACACTCATCCTCGGCAGGCCCGATCCGGTGCGCGTGCAGCGGCAACTCGGGCACGCTCGGTCCGTCGCTCACCCTCGACGTCTACGCGCACATATTCGAGCGCCGGCGACCTCCGTGAGCGCATCGGGGCGTCCTCACTCGCAGCGGCCGTCGCGCGATCCTGACCCGGGGCTTGGAGCTAGGGCACGCAGGTCACGGTGAGCACCCCGGCGCTGTTCCGAGTGAGGGTGAGGATTGCCGAGGCCTTCGTGCCGTCTGCGGCGCCGCTGACTCCGCGACCGGCAGACGGGACGCGCGCACCGGATGAAATACCGTGGTTGGTGCAGCGCATCGCCTGGCCTTCCATTGGGTTGGCGATCGTCGTGGTCGTGGGCGCGGTGAACGTCATGGGGGCGCGTGGTCCCGGCGTCGAGTTCTTCGCGCCACCGCCACACGCGGCGAGGGCGAGACCCGCAGTAGCGGTGATGACGAGAGCCGTGGCTTTCATGTCGTCGGAAGTACGACACGGCACGTCATGTCGTCACACCATCGCCAATCCTGAGACGACGCCTGACATGAACGACCCGAGGGAGCGGCGCAAGGCGCACTCTCCGCATGGTTGAGAGACGGGAGCGACGGGACTCGAACCCGCGACCTCCGGCGTGACAGGCCGGCGTTCTAACCAACTGAACTACGCCCCCGCGGGGGGTTTAGTGTAGCCCGGCCTCTACGCTGCGGCGGTGGGGCTGAACCTCGCCGACTGGATCGCGATCGGGATCGTGCTCGTCTCGGCGACCGGAGGGCTCCGGCGCGGCCTCGTGCTCAGCGCGTTGTCTCTGCTCGGGCTCGCAGCCGGCGCCTACGTCGGCTCCCGGCTCGCGCCGCACGTGCTGCACGGCGGGTCGAGCTCGAGATGGACGCCCGTCGCCGGCTTGATCGGCGCGGTGCTCGGCGCGATGCTCCTGCAGTTCGGGGCGCTCGTCGCCGGCTCGTTCATCCGGGGTGGCTTGCGGCTGGCGCCGTTGCGGCTGATCGACTCGGCGGGCGGGCTCCTCCTGGGCGCCGCCATCGGCCTGGCGATCGTCTGGGTCGGCGCGTCGGCTGCGCTCCTCACGCCCGGCCGCACCGCGATCCGCCAGGAGGTCGAGCGCTCGGAGATCGTGAAGCAGCTCGACGCCGCGCTGCCGCCGCGGACGCTCCTCAACCTGCTCGCGCGCATCGATCCGTTCCCGTCGATCGTCGGGCCGCGCGCGCCGTCGCTGCCGCCGAGCCGGGGAGTCCTGCGCGACCGGTCGATTCGGGCCGCGACCACGCGAGTCGTCAAGGTGCTCGGGACGGCGTGCGGCGTCGGCGTGGAGGGCAGCGGCTGGTTCGCCGGACGGAACCTCGTCGTGACCGCCGCGCACGTCGTCGCCGGGGAGAGCGACACGATCGTCCGCATTCCGGGACGGCCGTTCCCGACTCCTGCCGACGTCGTCCTCCTCGACGTCCACAACGACGTCGCCGTGCTGCGCGTCGCGGGAGTGAGCGAGGCCCCGCTGCTCTTCGCCGACCCGCGCCCGGACGCGCCGGTCGCGATCCTCGGCTACCCGCTCGACGGCGGACTCACCGCGACGCCGGGCCGCATCGGCCTGACGGCGACGGTGCTGACGCAGGACGCGCTCGGTCACGGGCCGGTGGCGAGGTCGATCACGGCGGTGCGGGGGAGGGTCGAGCACGGCGACTCGGGTGGTCCGGCGGTCGACAAGGCGGGGCGGGTCGAGTCCTCGATCTTCGCCGCCCGGCTCGGCTCGGCTAGCGGCTACGGCGTGCCGCCGGCGATCATCCGCGGCGATCTCGCCCACGCCGCAACCCATCGCGTGGCGACCGGAGCCTGCGCGCCCTAGCCTGCCGGCTCGGGAAGGAGCTCGACGACGTCGAGCGGCCGCCGGAACGGCGCCATGACGTAGACGCCGCTCGCGAGCTCGCGAGCGCCCTCGATCAGCTCCTGCCCGAGCGCGAGCCCGACGTCGCGCGCGCCGGAGCCCGCCGAGCGGTACCGCTCCTGCACATGGTCCGGGACGACGATTCCGGGAACCTCGTTGTGGACGCGGACGAGCGTCTCCGTCGTCCGGATCGGCCAGATGCCGACGAGCACCGGGAGCGGCCAGCCGCCGATCCGCTCCCGGAACGCCTCGAGCGCCTCGAGGTCGAACATGATCTGCGTCATGGCGAAGCGCGCCCCGGCCGCCACCTTCCGGTGGAAGCGGTCCGCCTCGAGGCCGAGGTCGTCGGCGGTCGGGTTCACCGCGGCGCCCGGGAAGAAGGTCGTGGGGGCGTCGATCGCGCGCCCGTGCCAGTCCTCGCCCGCGTTGAGCTTCGCGATCAGCTCGACGAGGCCGATCGAGTCGACGTCGTAGACCGCGTGGGTGCCGGGATAGTCGCCCGCCTCGGGCGGGTCGCCGGTGACCGCGAGGATGTTCCGGACGCCCTCGGCGTGCGCGCCGAGCAGGAGCGACTCGAGCCCGGCGATCGTCGTGTCGCGCGGCGTCAGGTGCGGGATCGTCTCGATTCCCGTGAAGCGCTCGATCGCGACCGAGGCCATGACCCCGCTCATCCGCGCCCGTGCGCGCGGGTTGTCGTTGACGTCGACGAACTGCGCGCGGCCCGAGTCGCGGACGGCGCGGGCCGTCTCGATCAGCGCCTCGGGATTGGCGCCGAGCGGCGGGTCGACCTGGACGGAGACCGCGAACTCGC
>DASUHE010000071.1:0-31859 GCA_036273695.1 Gaiellaceae bacterium | reverse complement strand
GCCCAGGTTCGACCCGAGCCCGACGTACGCGACCGTCACGGCCGCTCGACGGCGGGTCGTTCGACCACGACCGCCGTGTGCGTCACCGCGGCCCCCGCAGGCTTCACCTCGGGCTTGCGGACCCGCACCCGCAGCCACGCCGGCGCGAACCGCCGCTGGAGCTCGTCGGCCACCGCCGTTGCCAGCGCCTCGAGCAGGTCGAAGCGCCGCTCGTTCACCTCGCGGACGGCGGCGACGACGAGCCGGTAGTCGACGGCGCCCTCGATGCGGTCGTCGGCGCCGCGCTCGCCCACGTCGAGCTGCACGTCGTAGAGGAACGTCTGGCCGAGGCGCTGCTCGATCTCGTTGACGCCGTGGAAGCCGTGCAGGCGCAGGCCCTCGAGCTCGACGATCATGCGCGCGCCACCGCCTTCGCCGCTGTCAGCGCCTCGACGTGCTCACGCACGTCGTGCACGCGGAGGATCGACGCGCCGCGGTCGAACGCCGCCACGGCGACGCCCACCGACGCGGCCGTCGAGCCGGTCGTCGCGGCCGGGTCGCCGAGCAGCCGGCCGAGCGAGCTCTTGCGCGAGAAGCCGACGAGCACCGGCCGCCCGAGCGCAAGCAGGACGTCGAGGCGGCGCACGAGCTCGAGGTTCTGCGCGACCGTCTTGCCGAAGCCGATGCCGGGGTCGAGACAGATCCGCTCCTCGGGGATGCCGTGGGCGACCGCGAAGGCGAGCCGCTCCTCGAGGAACGAGGCGACGTCGGCGGCGACGTCGTCGTACCGCGGCTCCGCCTGCATCGTCCGCGGGGCGTTCTGCATGTGCATGAGGCAGAGGAAGGCGCCCGAGCCGGCGACGACCTCGGCGAGCTCGGGGTCGCCGCGCAGGGCGGTGACGTCGTTGACGAGGATCGCGCCGCGGTCGAGCGCGGCGTGCGCAACGGCGGCCTTCGACGTGTCGATCGAGAGTGCGACGTCGCCACCGAGCCGATCGAGGACGGGCACGACGCGCCGCAGCTCCTCCTCCACGGAAACGCCGTCGGAGCCGGGCCGCGTCGACTCCCCGCCGACGTCGACGATCGCCGCCCCCTCCTCCAGCATGCGGCGCGCGGCGGCGGCGGCGACGTCGGGATCGAGATGGACGCCGCCGTCGGAGAACGAGTCGGGCGTGACGTTGACGACGCCCATCACCGACGGCCGCGGAAAGCGCTCCTCGAACGGGATCACGCGGAGAACTAAAGCACCCGCATCGAGGTGCCGACATACGGCCTTGCGATGATCGACGACCGTCTTCTCAACCGTTGGGAGCGCGAGAGTGCCGCGCGGGCCCGGCTGCGCGACTCGCTGCCCGCCTCGTGGCGCAACGATTCCCGCCCCAACATGGACGTCGTGCGCGAGCTCTACGTCGAGGCGATGCTTCGCCTGAAAGAGGATCCGTCGGTGCGGCCGGTTGCGATCGGCGACGACGACCGCTAGTGATCCTTCGCAAAGCTCCCGGCGAGTCTCACCCCAAACTCAGAAAAATGACGTAACCTGCGAGCGGTCGTGCGGCGGGTCGGATGGTGGATTTGGGTGACGGCAGCGCTGCTGCTCGTCTTCGGCGCGGCGGGCGCGGCCGGGACCGCCGCTGCCGCTCCGGCGCGTAGACACGCAACGGACCAACGGCTCAACGTCGTCCTGATCCTGAGCGACGACGAGCGCTCGGACGGGACGGCCGTGATGAGGAACGTCCAGACGCTGCTCGGCGATCACGGCGTCAACTTCACGAACGCGCACGTCACGACGTCGATGTGCGGACCGTCGCGGGCGAGCATCCTCACCGGCCAATACGCCCACCACACCGGCGTGGTGGACAACTTCGGCGTCCACGCCTATCCCGCCTTCGCCGACGAAGGGGCAGATCTTCCGGTCTGGATGCACCGCGCCGGCTACCAGACCGCGCTGGTCGGCAAGTACATCAACGGCTACACGGGAGCCGCGGGCCACCACAAGATCCCGCCCGGCTGGGACGACTGGCAGGTGATGGACAGCATCCCTATGGAGGCGTACTACAACTACTCGATCAACGACAACGGCCGTCTCGAGCACTACGGCAGCAAGCCGTCGGACTACTCGACCAACGTGCTCGCCGACAAGGCCGTCCAGTTCATCCAGAAGGCGCGCCACCCGTTCTTCCTCTACTTCGCCCCGGTCGCGCCGCACCTGCCGGCGATTCCGGACAAGCGAGATCAGGGGAAGCTCGAGAACATCGCGCCGATCCACTCGCCCGCGTTCAACCAGAAGAACGTCGGCAAGGAGCCGTGGCGGTTCTGGCACAAGGACATGCTGAGCGCGGCCGCGCAGCTGTACATCAACCACGTCCGGATCCGCCAGGAGGAGTCGCTGCTCGCGCTCGACCGCAGCGTCAAGAGCGTCGTCCAGGCCCTCAAGGCACGCCACGAGCTCAACCGCACCGTGATCCTCTACACGAGCGACAACGGCTTCCTCTGGGGCGAGCACCGGCTCGGCGGCAAGGTGTGGCCGTATCAGGAGTCGACCCATGTTCCGCTGATCGTCCGGACGCCGTGGACGACCGGCCCCGCGCGCAACAACCAGCCCGTGCTCAACATCGACCTCGCGCCGACGATCAGCGAGCTGGCGGGGATCAAGCCCGGGCTCCCGGAAGACGGCCGCAGCATCGTCCCGTTCCTGCACGGTGAGCAGGTCCCGTGGCGGCATGCCTGGCTCGAGGAGTACCTCGGCAAGGACCTGCTGCATTCCGGCGGGCCGCCGCCGTACGTCGCCGTGCAGACGAGGCGGCAGCTGTACGTCGAGTACAGGAACGGCTGGCGTGAGCTCTACAACCTGAGGCGAGATCCCTGGGAGCTGAACAACCTCTCCGGCGACGCGCACACGAAGCCGCTCCAGGCGAATCTCGGCGCGCTGCTGCGGCGGCTCTACGACGCGCTGCCCACGCCCAGCAGGTCGCCCGGCAAGTCGGCGCCCTAGCCGCTCTCAGAAGACGAACGGCACGAGCATCTTCGTCGAGCGCCTGTACGCGGCGTAGGCGTCAGGGAACTGCTCGGCGAGAAAGCGCTCCTCGACCGTGGCGCTGTAGACGAAGTAGACCCCGGCGAGCGCCGCCGCGACGAGCCAGAACCAGCTTAGGGCCACCGCAGTCCCCACCGCGGCGACGAGGATGCCCGAGTAGATCGGGTGGCGCACCAGGCGGTACGGGCCGCTCGTCACGAGCTCCGGGTCCTTCTTCTGTGTCATCGGGGTGCCCCAGTTGCGACCGATGTGGACGCGCGCCCAGACGGCGAACGCGAGGCCGAGCCCGAAGAGGGCGAGTCCGCAGCCCGCACGCCACGGATCGGTGTTCAGGCCGTGACTCCGAAACGCGCCGAGGCGGAACAAGACGATCGCGAGAAGCGCGATCACCGCTCTGATCCGCAACTCGCGCGACCACAGGACGCGACCCCTCTTCATCGAGAACGCCGCGACGATCCAGTAGAGCCAGAACGCCGCCCAGCCGACGGCGAAGACGAGCTCGACCGCTCTCATCGCCAGCCATCCTCGCAGCCGCGGCGAAGAGGCCCCTGGATTACCGCAGCCGGAACCGGGGGAACGGCAGGCAATGAAGAAGCTCCTCGAACTCATCGTCTGCTTCATCCACCCGCTCGCCGTCGTGCTCGCCTGGATCAACCTGGCCGGCCGGAGCGACCTGGGCGGCCTGCACAAGCTCGCCTGGGCGGTGTTCGTGATCATCCCGATCGTCCCGTTCGTCTACGTCCTGACCGGCGGCGACCTCTGGTGAGCCCGGACCAGGCGGCCCCGCCGACACGAACTCCCGTGTGTCCGCGAGGGTTGCGAGCGTCGGGGGCCGAGGTCTCAACGGTCGATCAGCCGCCGGTCGCCGGGCCGTAGCGTTCGCCGGTCGCCGCGGGCAGCGCAGCCTCGATCTCCCGCATGTCGTCGTCCGGCGAGCGCGATCTGGGCCGGAGTGGCGTCCTTGCGCCCGGCGATCTGCCGGAGGAGCCGAAGGATTGAGCCAGCTCGCGGCTGGACGAGTGTTCCGGAATGACCCCTGGAAGTCCGGACCGCTGATGCGGGATCGCGCGTAGTAGGTGCGGTGGTGTTTCGCACGGTGAGGCTTGTTGCAGTGTTCGCTGGAAGCCTGCTGCTCGTGGCAGGCTGGGCCAGCGGAGCCAGTGCTCGATCCGACAGTGCGCGTTCGGTGCCCAGGTGGGCGTCGCACGGGTTCATCGTCTTCAAGTACCTCGACTCTCTCGCCCAGATCCGGCCGGGGAGCGAGAGCGGAGGCATAGTCGTCGGCGGACCAGCGGGACACATGCTTGGGCCGCATACGCCGTGGGACCCGGCGCTCTCGCCGCACGGGCGCTTCCTCGCCTTTCGCGGCTACTACAAGCCCTTCAACGAGGGCAGCTACGCCCTTTACGTCCTGAACCTGCGCGACGGCAAGTTCCGAAGAGTGACCGAGTCCGTCGCAGGTGATCCTGCGTGGTCATCCAACGGGAAGTGGATCGCCTTCGACGACGGCGGCGGTGGCGAGATCTGGAAAGTGCGCGCGAGCGGCGGCAAACCCATTCGGCTCACCCACCGCCCCGGGAACGCGGTGGGCGACGCCCACCCGACCTGGTCTCCGAACGGGCGGCAGATTGCCTTCGTCCACTGGGTCAACGGGCGGCACGGCCAGATCTGGGTAATGCGCTCCGATGGGCGTTCAGCCCACCTGCTTCACGCAGACAGCAAGCTCTCGGATGAAGCTCCGGTGTGGTCGCACGACGGCTCCCGCATCGCCTTCGTCGCCCGCCACGGGAGCAGAGGTTCGATTGGGGTGATGAACGCAAACGGGAGCGACACGCACACGGTCACGAACCCGAGCGTGGTCGCTTGGAACCCGGTCTGGCTGCCGCACGACACCGGCATCGCCTTCCTCAGCGGCGACAGTGTCAGCGGCAACGGGAACGTGTTCGTGATGCGGGCCGACGGCCGCGCGGTCCGTCAGTTGACGCACTGGCGGGGGCGCGCGCGGACACCGCAGTTCTCCTGGACCGGCGCGCGGATGCTGGTCGGGCGCGCCTAACTACGACGCTGAGCCTCCATCGGGCTACAGCGCACTCCCTGGGCCAGTGTTCCGGAATGACCCCCGAGCGCGGGGTGGCCGTTCATCCGACAGTAGACTCGCGGCTCGGTGACGACGCTAGTCCGCGACGGCTTGGAGCTGCACTACGAGGTGCATGGAGGATCGGGGCCGGCGCTACTGCTGCCCCATTTGAACTTCACCTGGCCCGACCGTCTCGATCTCGCCCCGTTCGTGGAACGCTTCACCGTGGTCACTGCCAGCCCACGTGGGTTCCGCGGCAGCGGCCGGTTCGGCGCAGACGCGCGGTATCGGGTCGGCGACATGGCCGACGATCTGGTCGCGGTCGTCCAGGCCGTCGGGTTCGATCGCTTCTTCGTGCTCGGCTACTCCTTCAGCGGAGTATTCGCACCGTGGATCGCGCATCTCACCGGCAGAGCGGAGGCGATCGTCTCAGGCGGTTTTCCCATCGTCGGCGACTATCGCTATCTCCGGGCCGACATCGAACGTTGGACCGAGGAGGCCCGGTCCGATCCCGCGGCCTGGGCGTATCTGGAGGACACATTCGACCACCGAGCCGCTCTGGCGTTCTACCGTGAGCTCTCGGAGCTACCGACAGACTTCCTGGTCACCGACCTGCCGTGCCCGCTGTTCGCTTTCTGGGGCGACGAGGACGAGGAGATCGCCGTCGCGGGGGGTACGGAGCAGCTCGCCTCTGGCCTCGACCGGCGCGGGCTGCAGCACGCGTCGTTCCCGGGCCGTGACCACGACGGCATGCTGGACCACCTCGACGAGGCCACCCCCGCGGTGCTCTCCTGGCTCGACCAGCTCTAACGTTTGCCGAGCTCAGAACACTCGGCTGGGCGAGCGTCCTCTCGCCCGAGCAAGACCTAGCGGGACCTCGCGCTAGCTGTTCGCGGGGTCCGGGCCCTGCATGGCCGAGCCCGGGAGCGGGAACGGGCGCGGGCGCGGGCGTTCGCGCTTCGGCTCCGGCGTCGGCTCCGGCGTCTCGGGCTCCGCCGGGGACTCGTCCGGGAAGACCGAGCCTTCGTCCTCGCCGGCGAGCAGCCGCTCGAACTGATCCCTGTCGATCGTCTCGCGCTCGATCAGGATCGCCGAGATCTTGTGCAGCTCCTCCATGTGCTCGCGCAGCACCGCCAGCGCAAGCTCGTGCGACTCCTCGATCACGCGCCGGATCTCGTCGTCGATCTCGCGCGCGATCTCCTCGGAGTAGTCGGCCTCGGCGCCGTAGTCGCGGCCGAGGAACGGCTGGTCGTGGCCGCGGCCGAGCACGCGCGGACCGAGCTTCTCGCTCATCCCGAAGCGCATGATCATCTGCTTCGCCATCGAGGTGATCTTCTCGAGGTCGTTCGCGGCGCCGGTCGTCACCTCGTGGAAGACGATCTCCTCGGCGGCGCGGCCGCCGAGCGTCATGGCCATCTGGTGCATCAGCGCGCTGCGCGTCGTGAGGTATCGATCCTCGGTCGGAAGGGAGATGGTGAGGCCGAGCGCCTGGCCGCGCGACACGATCGTGATCTTGTGGACGGGATCGGTGTGCTCGAGGTAGTGGCCGACGAGCGCGTGCCCCATCTCGTGGTACGCCGTGATCTTGCGCTCGTGCTCCGACAGGAGCCGCGCCTTCTTCTCCGGGCCGGCGACGACGCGCATGATCCCCTCCTCCAGCTCCTCCTGCTCGATGATCTTCTTGCCGCGGCGCGCCGCGAGCAGCGCAGCCTCGTTGACGAGGTTCGAAAGGTCGGCGCCGGTGAATCCGGGCGTGCCCGAAGCGAGCGTGTCGAGGTCGATCTCGGGCGCCAGCGGCTTGCCCTTCGTGTGAACCTCGAGGATCTTGCGGCGGCCGACGCGGTCGGGCCGATCGACGACGATCTGGCGGTCGAAACGGCCTGGGCGCAGGAGCGCCGGGTCGAGGATGTCGGGCCGGTTGGTGGCGGCGATGAGGATGATGTTGTCCTTCATCTCGAAGCCGTCCATCTCGACGAGCAACTGGTTCAGCGTCTGCTCGCGCTCGTCGTGGCCGCCACCGAGGCCGGCACCGCGGTGGCGGCCAACCGCGTCGATCTCGTCCATGAAGACGATGCACGGCGACGCCTGCTTCGCCTGCTCGAACAGGTCGCGCACGCGGGAGGCGCCGACGCCGACGAACATCTCGACGAAGTCCGAGCCCGAGATCGAGAAGAAGGGCACGCCGGCCTCGCCCGCGACCGCGCGCGCGAGCAGCGTCTTACCGGTACCGGGCGGCCCGTACAGCAGCACACCCTTGGGGATGCGCGCGCCGAGCGCCTGGAACTTCTTCGGGTTCTCGAGGAACTCCTTGATCTCCTGCAGCTCCTCGACGGCCTCGTCGACACCGGCGACGTCCTTGAAGCCGATCTTCGGCGCGTCGGGCGTCATGCGCTTCGCACGGGACTTGCCGAAGCTCATCACCTTCGAGCCGCCGCCCTGGACCTGGTTCATGAGGAAGATCCAGAAGCCGAACAGGAGCACGAACGGCAGCAGGCTGCTGAGGATCGTCCACCACGGCGAGGAGCCGACGCCCTTCGAGTTGAAGTCCACCTGGTGGCCCCGCATCAATTGCTCGATCGAGAACTCCGACGCGCTCGTCGCGTAGTGGACGGTGACGTTCTGGCCGCCGATCTTGGTGGAGAGCGACTGCTTGTTCGGGTCGATCGTGACCTCTTGCGTGATCTGGCCGGTCTTGACCTGATTGATGAACTCGGAGGTCGTCTCGGAGCGATTCGTGCCGCCGTGGCCGCCGAGCGTCTGCAACGCGAGCCAGACGAGGGCCGCGATGATGACGAGCGGGAAGAGCGCGCTACGGAAGAAGCGATTCACGAGGTCCCGCCTGAGGGTACCAGCGCCATACCGGTGTAACGGCGGCGCGAAGGCTGTGGCTACGCGCTCTCGAGCACGAGCGCCTCGTCGAGCACGCCCACGTAGGGGAGATTCCGGTACCGCTCGGCGAAGTCGAGCCCGTATCCCACGACGAACCGGTTCGGGATCTCGAAGCCCGTGTACCGCACGGGCACGTCGACCTCGCGCCGGTCCGGCTTCGTCAGGAGGGTGCAGACCTCGAGGCTCGCGGGGCCTCGCGCCTCGAGATTTCGCATCAGATACCCGAGTGTCAGCCCCGAGTCGATGATGTCCTCGACGACGAGCACGTGCCGGCCCTCGATGTTGATGTCGAGGTCCTTGAGGATGCGCACGACGCCCGACGAGTCGGTCGACGCGCCGTAGCTCGAGATGGCCATGAAGTCGACCTCGCACGGCACGGTCAGGTGCCGCATCAGGTCGGCGAGGATGAAGACCGCACCCTTGAGGACGCCGATGAGCAGCAGGTCGCGGCCCTCGTAGTCGGCAGAGATCTCGGTGCCGAGCTCCGCGATGCGCCGCTGGAGGTCGTCCTCCTCGATCAGAACCTCGCTGACGGCCTGCTCGAGCTCAGTTGCGGACAGCTTGCACCTCCGGATGCTCGACAAGGCCGGGCACGGCAACGACCTCGTCGCCGCGCACGACGAGCGGCCACGCCTCCCGCTCCGAGCGGGGCACCTTCGCATCGACGAACACGTCCTGGATCTTGCGCCTCCTACCCGCCAGCCGGTCGCCGGGCCTCCATCCGCGCACTCTAAGCCCTTCGAGCTCGGAGCGGATGATCCAGTCGCCCCAGCGGATCTCGCCGTTCAGGTCGACCGGGCCGTGCTCGAGCCAGAGGCGCTCGTGCTCGCGCACCGCCTGGAGGCCCCCGCCGAGGTCGACGCGCTTCGAGCCGACGGGTGCCGCAAGCAGCTCGGCGAGCGCCGGCGGCAGGGTCTCGCGGGGATCGAGCGCGCGCAGGAGGTTCTCGTCGGCGGCCGCGTGGAGGCGGCGCAGGAGCGGCAGGATCTCGTCCCGGATCAGGCCGCGCTTCGTGGCGGCGTTCGAGGAATCGAGCCGGAACGCGAGGCCGGCGGCGCGGCAGTACTCCTCGGTCTCCTCGCGCCACAGCGGCAGGAGCGGGTGGACGACGCCGTCGTCGGTGCGAGGCGCGATACCGGTAGCCGCCCCACGCGCGACGAGCCGGTAGAGGACCGTCTCGACCTGGTCCGAGGCCGTGTGCCCGGTCGCGCGCAGGCGGTCGCGCCCGACCGACCGGCGCTGCTCGCGCAGCGCGGCTTCGGAGAGGCCGCGGCCGTCGAGCTCCACCACCTCCGCGCCGAGCGCCTCGGCACAGAAGCGCGCGTCCCCGTCGGACTCGGCGCCTCGCAGCTTGTGGTCCACGTGGAGCGCCGAGACGGCGTAGCCGAGCGAGCCGAGCAGATGCCAGAGGCAGGTCGAGTCGGCGCCGCCCGAGACGAGGCAGGTGACGTCGCCCCCGGGCTCGATCAGTTCGTGCTCGCGGACGAAGCGCTCCACGCGGTCGCGCAACTCCTCCATCCGCCGATTGTGCCGCTCAGAAGACCAGAGAGCGATACGTGAGCTCGCGCGTCATCCCGATCGAGTCGTACAGCCGCAGGGCCGGCTCGTTCTCCGGCCGGACGAAGAGACAGACGGCAGGCGCATGCTCGAGCAGCAGCCGGCACAGGTCGGCCAGCGCCCGGCGCGCGTAGCCGTGACGCCGCGCCTGCGGGTCGACCCAGACCTGCTGCAGCTGCACGGCCGAGGGGGTCCAGGCAGACGCCTCGGCCTTGAAGCGGATCACGCCGGCGTCGACCCAGAGCCAGGAGCGACCCTCCTCGATCTGCTGGCGCGTGCGCCAGCGGAATCCGTCCGGGTCGCGCCTGAGCGGGTCGACGCCGATCTCCTCGCGGTGCGCCTCGGCGCACGCGGGGACGAGCAGATCGAGATCGAGCAGCCGCGCGGGACGCAGACCCGTCCCTCCCGGCTCCGGCGCCTCGCGGAGCGTGTAGACCGGCTGCCCGGGACGATCGTCGCGCGGCCGCGGCATGCCTCCCCGGGCCGCCTCCCACAGCTCCCCGACCGCGCGTTCCTCGCCGATCACCATTCGCGCGCCCGTGCGAGCCGCCGCCTCGCCGAACACCGCGCAGCCGCTGCCGGACGGGACGACGTTGGCGCCGACGTGGCACAGGGCGGCGAGCTCTCCGTCCTCTCGCGCGAGCGCCGAGAAGCGCCCCAGCCCGCGCCGCGCGATGTCCTCGAGGAAGACGCGCTCGACGGGCTCCTGGGCGCAGAACTCGAGCACCTGGTCGAGCGTCGGCGAGACGGTTGCCGTCATGGCCAAATTGTTCCACCCGGATAGAGTCGCGTCCGTGCCGATCCATCTTCGAGCAGAGCCCGGCGACTACGCGGACGCCGTGCTCCTCCCCGGAGACCCGCTGCGGGCGAAGTACATCGCGGAGACGTACTTCGACGACGCGAAGCAGGTGAACGGGGAGCGCGGGCTTCTCGGGTACACCGGCACGTGGGAAGGCAAGCCGGTCTCCGTGCAGGGAACCGGCATGGGCTGCCCCGGCGCGACGATCGTCTTCGAGGAGCTGATCCAGCTCGGCTGCAAGCGCCTGATGCGCGTCGGCACCTGCGGCGGCCTCCAGCCGCAGCACGCGCTCGGCGACCTCGTGGTGGCGCTCTCCGCCGTTCCCGCCGACTCGACCGCGATGCATCTCGTCGACGGCGAGCCGCACTGCCCGACCGCTTCCTGGGAGCTCATCCACGGCGCGGTCCACGCGGCGAAGGAGCTCGGCCAGCCGATGCACGTCGGGCCGATCGTCTCGAGCGACGTCTTCTACAACGCCGACCAGGGACAGTACGAGCGCTGGTCGAGCCGCGGTGTCCTCGGCGTCGAGATGGAGGCGGCCGCCCTCTTCACGGTCGCCGCGCTCGGCGGGATCGGGCGGGTGCAGGGCGTCCACGGCGGCTGCCTGCTGACGGTTTCGGACATCGTCGTGGAGGGCGTCTTCACCCGGATCACCGACGACGAGCTGCGGACCGCGGTCGACCGGATGACGCGTGTCGCGCTCATGACCGTCACCGCCGATTAGCGCCCGGCCGATCCTCTTCCTCGTCAACCCGGCCTCCGGCAACGGCGCGACCGGCAAGCGCTGGGCCGAGCTGAGCCGGCGGGCGGGCGAGCTCGGCCTGCGCGGCGAGGAGGTGCTGTCGGAGTACCCGGGGCAGCTCGCGGAGGCGGCGCGCGAGGCGCAGGGCTCGCTCCTCGTCGTCATCGGCGGCGACGGCACCGTGAACGAAGTCGTCAACGGCGCCGCGGGAAGAGACGCCGAGATCGCAGTGCTCCCCTGCGGCACCGGCCAGGACTTCGGGCGCACGCACGGCATCCCCGGCCGCTTCGACGAGGCCGTCCGCGTGGCGCTCGGCGGCGACACGCGCACGATCGACCTCGGCCGCGTCGAGCTCGAAGGCGGCACGAGTCGCTTCTTCGCCAACGTCGGCTCGGCCGGGATGAGCGGCTCGGTCGCGCGCCGGGCGAACTCGATGACGAAGGCGTTCGGCGGCCGCGCGACGTTCTTCTACGCGCTCACCCGGGAGTTCCTCGCCTGGCAGAACACGCGCGTCGTAGTCGAGCTGGACGGCGGCGTCCGCCGCGAAGGGGCGATGCACGACGTGATCGTGGCGAACGGCCGCTACCACGGCGGCGGCATGAAGCTCGCTCCCGACGCGCGCCAGGACGACGGCGTCTTCGACATCGTCCTGATCGGCGACGTCACGAAGCCCGACTTCGTCACGACCGCGCCGAAGCTCTACAGCGGCCGGTATCTCTCGCATCCGAAAGTGGAGCTCCTCCGCTCGGCGACCGTGAGGATCGAGGCGGCGGAGCCGCTGCCGCTCGAGGTCGACGGAGAGCCGATCGGGACGACGCCGGCGCGCTTCGAGGTCGTCCCCGCCGCCCTGCGCCTGCGTGTGCCCCCGGCTGCGTAGCATCGCAGCAGCGGCCGGCCTGGCGTTCGCCGCCCTCGCCGGCCTCGTCGCGTCGGGCGCGACGACGGGGATCGACCAGTGGGCGGCAGATCACGCCATGCCGCTCGCAGGTCGGCCCTTGGGGCCGCCGACGTTCCTCGGGTCGGTCGTGCCGCTGCTCGACGCGCCGTTCCACCCGGCCGGCACGGCGGTCGCCCAGATCGTCACGCTGCCCGGGCAGGTCGTCGTCTCCCTCGCCCTCGTCCTGGCGGCCGCCCGGCGAACGGGAAAGCCGACCTGGCCGGTCGCGTGGCTCTTTGCGGTCGCCGTCGAGGTCGTGCTCAGGCACGTGCTGTCGAGGCCGCCGCTCCACCGCGACGGCGTGCACCTCGTCGGGTTCGACATGTCGTGGCCGAGCGGGCACGCGCTCCGCTGCTCGCTCGTTGCGGCCGCGGTGGTCTCCGCATGCCCTCACCTCCGCCTGCCGGTCGGGATCTGGCTCGTCGCCGCCGTGGCGCTCCTCGAGGCCGCGGGGTTCCACACGCCGACGGACGTCGTCGGCGGGCTGTTGCTCGCGACGGTGGCCGCGGTCGGCGCCGGCGAGCTCGAGCGGTCACGGTTTCTTCGGCGAACGGGCGCGCGCAGCTGAGCCGGCACCGCGAGACGGCTTCGCCATCGCATCGACGCGCTTCTCGAGCGTCGACAGCCGGCGCTCGAGCTCCTCGAACCCACGCGTCCGCCGCTGGAGCTCGTCGACGCGGTCGCCGAGCCCTTTCAGTGCCTGGAGCGCGCGGTCGGCGCCAGGCGCCTCGGCGAGCCGTTGGACTGCCTCCTCGCTGAGGTCGGCGAGCCGTCCGAACAGATCCTGTTTCCGATCAGCCATCGCTCCTCCTTGATTCCGTTTCGACCATATCGAGCGCTACCCCGGTCTTGTCCGCCTGAGCCAGTCCTTCAGGAACTCGATCAGCTCCTCGGCTTCGGCGCGGGTGATCCATGCCGAGCCCTCGCCTGCGGTCGCCGCAAGGAACCGTGCAGCTTCACCAGTCGGGGCGACCACGACCTGTAACCGGCGCTCCCATCCAGCGACGGGATCTGTTCCCGCGAGTTCGAGAGTCTCTCGAAACCGCGCCACAGCACGAGCCTATCGCCGGAGGGCGATCGACTAGCTCACGTCCTTACGCCGGCACGGGCTCAAACAGCTCAGCCGGCTACCCGGCGCTCCTGCATCGACGGCACACGGACTCTTTGGTACGCGAAGGCGCCCGCCAGGAGCAGCAAGCCGATCGCGAGGAACGAGCCCACGCGCCAGATCGACTCCAGGTGCGCGAGATCGACGAGGAAGACCTTGCCCACCGCAAGTGTCAGGACGCCGAGGCCGCCGAGCCGAAGCACCCGCTTGTCCCGGATGAGCCCGGCGACGATCGCCGCGAAGCCCAGCGCGCCCCAGAAACCCGAAAGCGCCAGCTGGGACGTCTGCGTCGACGCGTGCTGGTGCGCGCCGGCGAGGTCGACCACGAGCCCGCTCGCGAGGTAGACACCCAGCGCTGCGGCAATCCAGGCCACGATGTCTCTCAGGTCCTCGTCCTCTCGATCGGCGATCGCAATTCCCGCCAGCGCCAGGAGGACGAGCGTGGTTGCGCCGACTGCCAGGGGGATCGAGTGGAAGCCCCAAGCCAGCGCAGTCGGCGGAGCCTCGAACACGAGCACGTGCCCGCCGGCGAGAGCGACGAAGGCGAGCGCGGCGACGAGCCCGCGACCCGGCGTCCGCGTCCAGCGACCGGCCCAGGCGAGCACCATCGCCTCGACCGTCCAGGCGGCGACGACCGCGGGGCCGTCGAGCGAGACGGTGATCGCGACGCCGGCCACGGCAGCGGCGACCGCGTAGAGCAGCAGGGCGATCTCGCGGCTGACGCGCGACCTGAGCACGAGCGTCCCCAGCGCCACGTGGGCGGCGGCGAGCCCGAAGAGCCATGCGTTCGCGCCCGCACGGTGTCCGGCGTCGTCGATCAGCCACCAGCCGCCCGCGGCGGTGACCGTTGCGTTCGCCAGCAGGAGCGAAGCCGACGAGAGGCGCAGGTCCTCGGTCGGCTCACGCAGCTCGTGGCCGATCGCGGCGGCGACGTAGAGCAGCCAGAAGGCCGCAGCGACCACAAGGGTCGACCCGAGGCTCGTGCCGTGCTCGTTCCAGAGCCAGGACGCCGCCTGCGGAACGCTGACGACGTACGCCACGGCAGCGAGCCACGTCCAGCGCTCCCGGACGACGACTCCGATCGCGGCGACGAGCGCGATCGTCATGAACACGAGCGAGCTCGTGTCAGGGCCGGCGTCGACGAGCACCGGCGCGAGGAGCGAGCCGACGATCCCGATGCCGGCGATCTCCTGAGAGCTCCAGCGCACGGCCGTCGCGAGCGCCAGTGCGCCCACCGCCCCGGCGATCACGAGACCGAGGGACGACGACAGGAGGTGGTAGTGCAGCGTCGTCGCCGCGTCGCTCGCGTACAACGCCGCGAGGCCCGCGGCGACCGTCGCGAGCGCGGCCTGCGTCCGGCCGCGGCGCTCGTAGAGCCAGCCGCCGAGCACGACGAGCGCCGTAGACGCCGCGAATGCGAGCAGCATCCGCGCGTCGACTCCCAGCCAGCCGTTCCGCACGGCCGTCACGACGAAGAAGACGGCGGCGATCGCGACGGCGATCCCGCCGACCCAGCCCAGGACGCGACCGCCGAGGAGCTCCTCGAGGTCGAACTGCGGCTTGGGCGGCGGCGGCGACGCCGGCGGCGGCGACGCCGGCGACGGCTCCGGAGGCGACGGCTGCGACGCCGGCGGGAACGGAGCCGGCCTGGGCCCGGGCCTGGAAGCGGTCACGCTGCTCGCCGTCAGCAGGCCTTCGAGCGTCTGCACACGCTCCTCGAGATAGGTCAGGCGTTGCTCGACCGTGGATTCCATCTGCTCCCTCCTTGGGAGACTTGGAGCCATAGCATTCCTGCTATGCCGTTATATAGCACTTCTGCTATGCGTGTCAACACTCGGATAGGCTCGCTCCCCGTGGACGGCTACTCCTTCTCCACGCCGGTGCGGGTGCGGTTCGCCGACACCGACGCGCAGGGGATCGCGCACAACTCGGCGTACCTCGTCTGGTTCGAGGTTGCCCGAGTCGAGTACCTGCGCGCGTTCGCCGGCGGCTACCAGGCGCTGCGCGACCACGGCGTCGAGGCGATCGTCCTCGAGTCGCTCTGCCGCTACCGGATCCCGGTGCGCTTCGACGACGAGCTCGTCGTCAACACCCGCTGCCTCGGACTGCGGGGCGCGCGCTTCCGGTACGAGTACGCGATCCTCCGCGGCGAGGAGCTCGTCGCGGACGGCCACACCGAGCACGCCTGCGTCGACGCGGCGACGATGCGGCCGACACGCGTTCCCGCGTGGCTCGCCGAGGCGATCAGTGCGGCGGAGTCGGCGGCCAGTCCTCCAAGCTGAGGACCTTCTCGAACAGCGCGCCGAGCTGTGCGACTTCGCTCGCGTCGAGCCGCGAAAGGTAGAGCTCCCGGACGATCGCGTGGTGTGTGCGCTGCGCTGCACGAAGCTGCTGCGCGCCCTCGGCTGTCAGCGTCGCTAAGAACGCACGGCCGTCCGCCGGATCCGGATCGCGCCGGAGAAGCCCCCGCTTCTCGAGCCGTGCCACCGCACGCGTGATCCCGCTCGGCGTCAGCAGGCGCTGCTCGCCGAGCGCGCTCATCCGCTGGCGGCGGTCGGGCCGGCCGACGAGCGTGATCAGGATCCCGTAGTCGTCGAGGGAGAGACCATGCGCGGAGCGAAGCCGATCGTCAAGAGCCCGCGCGACCGTCTCGCGTAGCCGCAGCAGCCCTCGCCACGCCGCAAACTCCGCCGGCGTGAACGGGTCGGGCTCGGGCGGGAAATTACTTGACATGGTCAAATTGTTCGGCGAAACTACTTGCGCGACGCAAATATATCTTCCCTGGAGGTTCACGCCATGCCGACCCCTCTCGCTCCGAAGTTCCTCTCGCCCGACGACGGCCTCCGCCTGCAGTCCGGCCCGGGCCGCGATCTCGTGTTCAAGGTCACGGGCGAGGACACCGCCGGCGCGTTCGACTACTTCGTCGTCGAGGTTGCGCCGCACGGCGGGCCGCCGCTCCACATCCACCACTCGCAGGAGGAGACGCTCCACGTCCTCTCCGGACGGTTCAAGGTGCGCTGCGGCGAGGAGGAGGCGGTGCTCGAAAAGGGCGGCTTCGCCTTCCTGCCGTCGGGCCTACCGCATGCCTTCCTCAACCTGACGGACGAGGACGCCGAGGTCGTCGTCGCGTACACGCCCGGCGGCGGACACCGCTTCTACGAGGAGCTCGGCCCGCTCACACGCAACGGCACTCCGGACCGCACCGAGGTCGCTGCGTGCTTCGAGCGCCACGACATGACGCTCCTCGGCCCTCCGTTGTCGGCCGACTAGCCCTTCGGTGTGAAGATCTCGCGCGCGATCACGAGCCGCTGGATCTGCGACGTCCCCTCGTAGATCTGGAACAGCTTCGCGTCGCGCATGAGCTTCTCGACCGGATACTCCTTGATGTAGCCGTAGCCGCCGAGCACCTGCACCGCGTCGGTCGTGACCTTCATGGCCGTGTCGGCGGCAAACCGCTTGGCGAAGGAGGAGTAGAGCGTCGACTCGCGCCCGAGCCCCTGATCGAGCATCCACGCGGCCTGCCAGCAGAGGAGGCGCGAGGCCTGGATCTCGGTCGCCATGTCCGCGACCATGAAGCCGACCGCCTGGTGCAGCGCGATCGGGAGGTCGAAGGTGACGCGCTCCTTCGCGTACTCGAGCGCGTGCTCGTAGGCTGCCTGCGCGACGCCGACGGCACCGATCGCCGTCCCCGGCCGCGTGAAGTCGAGCGTCGCCATCGCGATCTTGAAGCCGTCGCCCTCCTCGCCGAGCAGGTTCTCGGCGGGGACGCGGACGTCGTGGAGCGCGAAGGCGGACGTGTCCGTGGCGCGCTGGCCCATCTTCTCGAGGTGCTTCTCGATCGTGACGCCGGGCGAGCCCATCTCCACCACGAAGGCCGAGATCCCGCGGCGTCCGGCGGCCGGATCGGTCTTCGCGAACACGACCGCCCACTCCGCGTGACCGGCGTTCGTGATGAAGGTCTTCGAGCCGTTCAGGACGTACTCGTCGCCGCCGCGCACGGCGGTCGACCGCAGCGCGGCGACGTCGGAGCCCGCGCCCGGCTCCGAGAGCGCGAACGAGCAGAGGATCGGCTTCTCGATCAGGGGCGGCAGCCAGCGTGCCTGCTGTTCCCGCGTGCCGAAGAGCATGACCGGGCCGGCGCCGAGGCCGTTCGCCGTGATCGAGGTGCCGATGCCGGAGCAGCCCCGGTAGAGCTCCTCGCTGACGAGCAGTCCGTCGAAGGCGGAGAGGCCGAGGCCGCCGAACGCCGCCGGCACGTGGAGGTTCATCAGGCCGATCTCGTGCGCCTTCGCGATCAGGTCGGCGGGGTGGCGCATCTCCGCGTCGCACCGGGCCTCGTGCGGCCGGATCTCGCGCTCGGCGAAGGTGCGTGCCAGCGCGCGCAGCTCCTTCTGCTCCTCCGTCAGCGCAAAGGAGACTCCCGCCGCCGTGCCTTCGTCGATCGCAACCATCACGCGCTCCCCAACCTGTTGACTGACTGTTCAATCAACGATACTCGGAGCACCGCAAACCGGCTAGATCCGTACGATGCGCCTGTGGCGACGACCGCGAAGAAGACCGAGCTGGACCCGCGCGACTTCCTCGCGCTCGACGCCCTCCTCTCGGACGAGGAGCGCGCCATCCGCGACACGGTGCGCCAGTTCGTCTCCGAGCAGGTCAAGCCGCACGTCGGCGAATGGTTCGAGCGCGGCGAGCTTCCCGGCGAGCTGATCCCGGAGCTCGCGAAGCTCGGCCTCTTCGGCATGCACCTCGAGGGCTACGGGCTGCCCGAGGCGAGCTCGGTCATGTACGGGCTCGTCTGCCAGGAGCTCGAGGCCGGCGACGCAGGCATTCGCAGCCTCGTCTCGGTCCAGGGCTCGCTCTCGATGTACGCGATCTGGCGCTGGGGCTCCGAGGAGCAGAAGCAGCGCTGGCTGCCCGCCATGCATGCGGGAGACGCGATCGGCTGCTTCGGGCTGACCGAGCCCGACGCCGGCTCCGATCCCGGCTCGATGCGGACGACCGCGAAGCGCGACGGCTCGGACTGGATCCTCAACGGCTCGAAGATGTGGATCACGAACGGAACGATCGCCGACGTCGCCGTCGTCTGGGCACGCACGGCCGACGGTGACATCAACGGCTTCCTCGTCGAGAAGGACATGCCCGGCTTCGAGGCGCCGCTCATGCACCACAAGCTCTCCTTGCGGGCCTCGGTCACGTCGGAGCTCGTGCTGCGCGACGTGCGCGTGCCCGAGGAGAGCCGCTTCCCCGAGGTTTCTACCCTGCGCGGCCCGCTCTCGTGCCTCAACGAGGCCCGCTTCGGGATCGTGTTCGGCGTGGTCGGCTCCGCGCGCACGTGCCTCGAGACCGCCCTCGAGTACTCGAAGGAGCGGATCGTCTTCGACAAGCCGATCGCGGGCTACCAGCTCACACAGCAGAAGCTCGCCGAGATGGCGCTCGAGGTGAACCGCGGCGCACTCGTCGCGCTCCACCTCGGCCGCATGAAGGACGAGGGGACGCTGCGCCCCGAGCACGTCTCGATGGGGAAGATGGGCAACGTCCGCGGCGCGCTCGACGTGGCCCGCACGGCGCGGTCCATTCTCGGCGGCAACGGGATCACGCTCGAGTATCCGGTCATCCGCCACATGAACAACCTCGAGACCGTGCTCACCTACGAGGGCACGCACGAAGTGCACACGCTGTCGGTCGGCAAGGCGCTGACCGGCGAGAACGCCTTCCGTTAGGCGCCCGACTCCTCGCCTTCCCAGTAGTCGACGGCTTCCCCACGCCGGAACACCCGCCCGCCCGCGGCGACCTTGTCGCTGTCCGGATACGTGGGATAGCCGCTGCGCAGCGTCGAGAAGATCACGATCCGCGACGGCCCGGAACCGCGGTTGTAGAACGTGTGCGCGCCGTCTTCGCCCTGCGGGAAGCCGACGACGTCGCCGGCGCGGAGCTCCCGCTCGCCGCCGGGGGCGCGCAGCGTCGGAGTGCCGGAGACGACGATCGCCCACTCCTCGTTCCCGACGTGGAAGTGGTACGGCCAGAGCTGGTTGCCCGGCGGGAGCTCGTAGAGCCCTGCGCCGATCAGCTCGTCTCCGGTCCGCTCTCTCGCGGACGAACCGGCGAACGCGAAGCCGGGCGGCATCTCCTCGTCCGCTGCGACCTCGGCGTCGCGGAGGTTCACGCGACGTCCACCCAGCCACGGATCGTCTCGAGGTTCGGGTTCGTGAATCCCGCGATGACGCCGACCTTGCCGTCGTCCGGATACACCGCGAGCTCCGGGTCGGACACGGTCGAGAAGAAGACGACGCGAGCGGGCTCGTCGGTGTCGTTGCGCAACCCGTGCGCGCCGTCCGGCCCACGGACGAACCACACGAGGTCCCACGGCTCGAGCACGCGCTCACCCTCGGGAGTCCGCAGCGTCGGCGCGCCCGCGACCACGACGCAGCACTCCTCCTCGCCCATCTGCCAGTGGTACGGCGACGACTTGCCGGGCGAGAGCTCGTAGAGCGTCCCGCCCCAGAGCGTCGCGCCTAAGTCGTCGCCGAACCGGCGCGGCTCGTCGTCGAGAAGGTTCAGAAGCCCGGCCCCTCGGGAGCGGGCAGCGGGCTCTGCGGCAGGCCCTCGCGCGGCTCGCCCTCGTTGTACTCCGACGGCGCCACGTCGTTCGGCCCGTCCGGATAGAAGATGCTCGCGAGCCGCTGGATCTGGAGGCGGCCGTGCCCGAGCTCGTACTGGCCGCCGCCGTACAGCTGGATCCCGCGTTCCTCGCAGGCCTCGATCGTCCTCAGGAGCTCGCGAACGGTGCCGAAGCGCGACGGCTTGATGTTGAGCCAGCGCGGTGCGAGCGACAGTCCGTCGAGATCCTGCAGGGAGTGGACGGGCGCGTCGAAGCTGACGCGATCCTCGGCCCCGGCGAGAGCCTCGCGCAGGCCGTCGTCGAGCCAAGGATCCTCGACGATCGCCTCGGGCAACTCCTCGACCACCGCGCGATAGAGCTCGGGATCGGGGGCGAGGTCGACGGCCGTGCCGTGGTAGTACGCCTTGAGATCGACGACACGGACGCGGTCGAGCTCGCGAAGCTGGCGCAGCAGCTGCCGGTCCCAGTCCTTCTCGACGTCGAGCTTGAACTCGAGCCCCGGCGCGACGGCGAGCCAGCGCTCAGGCGCGGCGCGCGTCGAGACGACGAAGCGGACGGGGCGCTCCCTCCGTCCGAGAGCTTCGCCGAGGCCGAGCTCGTTCTGCCGGAGCGCGAGGTCGAGCATCGCGCTCTCGAACGCCCAGCGGCGGTAGCCCTCGCCGAGCTCCTCGATCTCGTCGAGCCTGTGCGTCAGGTCCTGGAGCTTCCAGGTCCCGGCGAGCATCAGCTCGTCCGGAACCCCGTCGTGCATTGCCGCCTCGTAGGTGACGTCTTCGCCCGTGCCGGTCTCGCCGTCGCCGTCCAGGACGACCGTCGTCGTGACCCGCGTCCAGTCCGACGGGGTCTGCGACTCGCTGCGCTCCAACCGGTAGCCGTCGACGCGCAGCTCCAGCTCGGCGAGGGACTTCCACAACGACATACTCCGAGCATATGAGGCGGAGCCTCGTCGTCACCACCCTGACCGCCGCTCTCGCCGTCGCCGCGCCCGCGGCGGCCGGGCTGCCGCGGGCCGGCAAGCTCGTCCCGGGACGCTCGCTCGGCGGGATTCGGCTCGGGGAGTCGCAGGCCGCGGTTCGCGCCGCGCTCGGGACGTTCTACGGTGCGTGTCGCGACTGTCACCGGCCGACGTGGTACTTCACATATCGCCCGTTCGAGGCGCACGGGCTCGCGGTGGAGTTCAGCCGGGCGCGCGTGTCGGCCGTCTACACGCTCTGGCGCCCGAGAGGCTGGCGCGCGCCGGACGGCCTCGCCTTCGGCTCGTCACCGCTCGCGGTGCACCGACGCGGCCACACCACGCGCACGGTCGCGTGCCACGCCTATGAGGCGCTCGTCCGAGACTCCGTGCATGCCAGCAGCGCGTACTACCTCTTCGACGGCTCGCTCTGGGGCTTCGGCCTCTTTAGACGTGGAGACAACCCGTGCCGCTGAGCATCGAGTTCGAGGACGTCGAGCGTGCAGCGCGGCGGCTCGCCGGCGTCGCCCATCGCACGCCCGTCCTCACCTCGCGGACGCTCGACGAGCGCGCCGACGCACGCGTCCACCTGAAGGCGGAGTGCCTCCAGCGCGGCGGCGCGTTCAAGTTCCGCGGCGCGTACAACAAGATCTCGTCCCTCGACGAAGACGCGCTGCGGCGCGGCGTGCTCGCGTACTCGTCAGGCAACCACGCGCAGGCCGTCGCGATCGCCTCCGGGCTCCTCGGCACCACCGCGACGATCGTGATGCCCGAGGACGCGCCGGCCGCCAAGCTCGACGCGACCCGCGGCTACGGCGCCGCCGTCGTCCCGTACGACCGGTGGACCGAGGACCGCGAGGCGATCGGCGCCCGGCTGGCGCACGAGCGCGGGCTCGAGCTCGTCAAACCGTACGACGACCCGCTCGTGATGGCCGGCCAGGGAACCGTCGCACTCGAGCTGCTCGAGGCCGTGCCCGAGCTCGACCTCCTCCTCGTCCCGATCAGCGGCGGCGGGCTCATCGCGGGCTGCGCCACCGCCGCGAAGGCGCTGCGCCCCGGAATCCGCGTCGTCGGCGTCGAGCCGGCGGAGGGCAACGACACCCAGCGGTCGCTCGCCGCCGGGGAGCGCGTTCGCATCGACGTCCCGCGCACGATCGCCGACGGCCTGCAGTCGACGGAGCCGGGCGAGCAGACCTTCGAGATCCTCCGGCACCGGGTGGACGAGGTCGTCACGGTGACCGACGACGAGATCGTCGAGGCGATGGTCTTCCTCTTCGACCGCCTGAAGGTCGTCGTCGAGCCGAGCGGCGCGGTCGGCGTCGCCGCCTTGCTGAGCCGGAAGCTCGAGGCGCGGGACAGGTCGGTCGGTGTCGTCCTCTCGGGCGGCAACGTCGGCGCCGCCCGCTTCGCGGAGCTCGTCTCTACGGCTGCTGCAGGCCCAGCAGGGTGACCTCGAGCAGGGTCTGCTCGGCGACCGCGACGTCGTTCTCGCCGGACGGGAGGCGGCCGAGCACCCACCCCGTCAGCAGCTCGTCGATCGAGCCGTAGACGACCGCCGCGGCGAAGCGCGGGTCGACGCCGCCGCGGAACTCGCCGCGCTCGATGCCGCGCCTGATCACCCGCTCGATCGCCTCGATCGGCTGCGTGAGCTCGCCGATCCGCTCGGCGAGCTCCGGGCTGCGGCCGAACTCGCGCACCACGACGCGCACGACATCGGGGAGGTGCAGCCAGGTGCGCAACACGATCGCCGCGATGTGGCGGAGCTGGTCCGCCGCCGGCTCGTCGGTCTCCTCGACGCTCGAGATCCGTGCGAGGAGGACGCTCCAGTTCTCGCGGAAGACCGCTTCGAGCACCTGATCCTTGGAGTCGAAGTAGTGGTAGAGCAGGCCGTGGGCGACGCCGGCCTCCTCGGCGATGTCGCCGACGCGGCTCGCGTGGAATCCCTTGCGCGCAAACACGCGCACCGCCGCATCGAGAAGGTGCCGCCGTTTGTCCTCCACCGCCTGCGTCCGTTCGACCAAGGCGCGCAGAGATTACTCCGGAGTGGACGGAGAACGTATCCTGATCGCATCATGAAACGGGCGCTCCTGACCGCGCTCGTCGTGCTCGCCTCGCTCGCCGTCGTCGCCGGCGCCGCAGGTTCGAGCACCCGGCCACGCGTGCTCGCGATCACCTTCGGCCCGGACCTGGAGATCAACCCCGTCACGCAGGGCTACCTCACGAGCAAGCTCTCGGAGGCGGCGAACGACCACTACGCCGCCGCCGTGATCCTCCTCGACACGCCCGGCGGCCTCTCGACCTCGATGAAGACGATCTACCAGGCGGAGCTGGCCTCGAAGGTGCCGGTCATCGTCTACGTGTCGCCGGAGGGGTCCCGCGCGGCCTCGGCCGGCGTCTGGGTCTCGCAGGCGGCCGACGTCCTCGCGATGTCGCCCGACTCGAACATCGGCTCGTCGACCCCGATCGACTCGAGCGGCCAGAACCTCGGCTCCGACCTGCGCCGCAAGGTGATCCACGACGCGGTCGCTTCCCTCAAGGCGCTCGCGCAGACCCATCACCGCAACACGGAGTGGCCGAAGAAGGCCGTGACCGTCGCCTCGAACCTCACCGCGCAGCAGGCGCTGAAGATGCACGTGATCGACGCGATCGCGCCGACGCTGCCCGACCTCCTGAAACAGCTCGACGGCTACCACACCAAGGACAGCCAGCGGCCGTTCACGTTGCACCTTTCCGGTGCGGAGATCGTGACGGTCAAGCCCGGCTTCTTCACGCGCTTCCTCAACACGATCATCGACCCGAACCTGATCAGCCTCCTCTTCCTGCTCGGGCTCGTCGGCCTGATCTTCGAGGTGCTCCACCCCGGGATCGTGCTGCCCGGCGCGCTCGGCGCGGTCTCGCTCGTGATGGCGCTGTACGGCTTCTCGGTGCTGACTCCGAGCTGGGGAGGGCTCGCGCTCGTGGTGCTCGGCGTCATCCTGCTCGTCGTCGACCTCCACGCCCCGACGCACGGCGTGCTCACTGTCGGCGGCCTCATATCCCTCGGGTTCGGCCTCGCGCTGCTGTTCCAGAACGAGCCCACGGCCTATCGCGTCAACCTGTGGCTCGTTCTGGGGATCGGCAGCGCCATCGCCGCCTTCTGGGTCTTCGCCACGGGGAAGGCCCTCGCGGCGCGGGGCCTGCCCGTGAAGACGGGCACGCAGACGATGGTCGGGCAGAAAGCCGAGGTGCGGTCAGCCGGGCTCGTCTTCGTCGACGGCGCGCTCTGGCAGGCGCACGCGGCGGACGACTCGGAGCTCGTGCCCGGCGAGGAGGTCGAGGTACAGGCGGTCGACGGGCTCCAGCTCACGGTGCGCCGGTAGGAGTAGGATCGAGTCGTGCTCGGTTTCGTACGGGTCCTGAGGGAGTACGAGCGGGCGGTCTTCTTCCGCTGGGGCCGGCTGCTCGAACCGCCGCGCGGTCCCGGCCTCGTCTGGAAGATCCCTGTCGTCGACCAGCTCGTGAAGGTCGACCTCCGGACGATCACGCTCAACATCCCGCCGCAGGAGGTCATCACCAAGGACAACGTCCCGGTGCGGGTGAACGCGGTCGCCTACTTCAAGATCGTCGACCCGAAGAGGGCGATCGTGGAGGTCGAGAACTACATGGTCGCGACGTCCCAGATTGCGCAGACGACGCTGCGGTCGGTGCTCGGCCAGCACTCGCTCGACGAGCTCCTCTCCGAGCGGGAGAAGATCAACGAGATCCTGCAGGGGATCATCGACGAGGCGACCGGCCCCTGGGGGATCAAGGTCTCGATCGTCGAGGTGAAGGACGTCGAGATCCCGAGCGGGATGCAGCGGGCGATGGCGCGCCAGGCCGAGGCCGAGCGCGAACGGCGCGCGAAGATCATCAACGCCGAGGGCGAGTTCCAGGCGGCGGAGAAGCTGAAGGACGCGGCGGTCGTGATCGAGGCGCACCCGATCGCGCTGCAGCTGCGCTACCTGCAGACGCTGCTCGAGCTGGGCGCAGGCAACACGTCGACGATCATCTTCCCGGCGCCGATCGACCTGATCCGGCCCTTCCTCGAGCGCGCCGACAAGAACTAGAGCCCGAGTACCGCCCCTAGGTCGCGCAGCGTGTCGATCCGCGGCTCGAAGCCCGGATGAGCGTGCTCGCGGTCGAGGAGGACGGCGCGCATGCCGAGCGCGAGGGCTCCTTCGATGTCGTCGGCGATCGTGTCGCCGACCATTGCCGCCTCGGCCGGCTCCACCTCGAGCAGGTCGAGCACCGCGCGGAAGATCGACGCGTGCGGCTTCGTGCGGCCGTGGTGGAAGGAGCTGATGCCGGCGTCGACGTCGAGGCGGTGGTGACGCGCGAACTCGCGCACGTCGCGCGCGGAGTTCGAGACGAGGCCGATGCGCAGGCCGGCTGACCGGAGCGCGGCGAGCGCGTCCGGCACGTCGTCGTAGAGCTCGAAGTTCTCGTGCCGCTCCCAGCCGCGCGTGATCTCGACCGCGCAGTCGTAGGCCGAGTCCTCGGCCCCGCCCATCCCGCGCACGATTCGCTCGGTGAAACGGAACCAGATCTCGTCGTCGTGCTCGAGCTCGGGATGGCGTCGCAGATCGACGAGCGCCGCGTCGCGAGCCTCCTCGTAGCGAGCCGCCTCGAGCCGGAGCCCGTGGCGCTCGCCGGCGCGGACGTACCCCTCGGGCCCGAGCTCCGGACCGGGCCGAGCGAGCGTGAAGTCGACGTCGAACAGCACCGCCCTCAGCTCGTGCGCCCACGACATCCCCGCTACCCTATGGCGCGGTCTCGGGGTGTGGCGCAGCCTGGTAGCGCGCTCCGTTCGGGTCGGAGAGGTCCCCAGTTCGAATCTGGGCACCCCGATTTTCCTCTCGCTCTCGCCACCCGGATGCAGCGTCGGGCGAGAGGAGCCACCCGATCGAGGGAGCCGGCGCAATCCAAAACGGCAATCGGGCCGATAGAGAGACGATGCTCGTTTCGACCCCCAAACTGCCCCCGGCCCTGGAACGGATCGCGACGACGCCCGTTCTGGCCTCCGAGAAGCCCGCCGGATTCCCGCACGTGAAGATCGTCCGCCTGGCCCCCAACCGGCACATCCACACGCTGGGCGCCGTCCGCATCGACTTCAGCAACCGGCACGCGTCGGAGTCGGCGAGCTTTGCGCTCCTGCGAACCCACGCGGCGGCGCTTCGCCTCGCCCACCGGGAAGCGACCGTTCCGACCGTGGGCCTCTTCCACACGCGGGCGGTGGCCGTGGGCCGCTTCGTGGTGGGAGTGACAGCGACGAGCAAAGTTAAGGCCAAGACCTTCCTGACCCTCGCCCTCGCCCACCTGCGCCGCAGCGAGCGCTAGGAGCCTCGGCCCACCGCCGCGTAGGATCGGCCGGTGGACGGGCTCGTCTCCCGGCGGCATCTCTCCCTCGACCTCGCGCTCTCGCTCCTTGCGCGCGTCAGGGAGGAAGCCGAGTCGCGCGCGCTCTCGCTCGCCGCTGTCGTCGTGGACAGCGCAGGCCACGTCCTCGCAAGCCAGCGCATGGACGGCGCCGCGCTCGGCGCGATGAGGCTGGCCGCCGGCAAGGCTTTCACGGCCGCGTCCTGGGCGACGCCGAGCGGCGAGTTCGCGCAGAGCACCCAGCCCGGCGGCGGCGACTGGGGCTGGAACACGACCGACGCGCGGATCGTCGTCTACGCGGGCGGGATCCCGCTGCTCGTCGGCGGCGAGCTCGTCGGCGCGGTCGGAGCCAGCGGCGGGACGGCGGCGGAGGACGAGGAGTGCGTCGTCGCCGCGGCGAGCGCGCTCGGCTTCGGCTAGCCGTCAGGCGTAGTTGGCACGGAGCCAGTCGAGCCGTTGCGCGAGCACCGGCCCCAGCTCCGGCCGCCGGGGCAGCGCGACCATGAAGGACGCGTAGATCCAGGCCGCGTAGACCGGGAGGCACTCCTCGAGCAGGTCGGCGTCGTGGTCGCCGTACGCCTCGAGCGCGATCTGGGACGCGTCGTCGCCGAGCACCCGTGCCGACAGCGCGAGCGCCGCGAGGTCGAACTCGCGCGGCCCGCGGCATGCCGTCTCGAAATCGTGCCAGAGCGGCCCCGGCAGGCAGTTCGCGAGATGCGCGTCGCCGTGGATCGCCTGCGCGTCGCCCGCGAGCTCTCGCGAGCCCAGCTCGCGGAGGAGCTCGACGTCCGCGGACGGCTCCAGCCCGGCCACGATCCCGGCGAGGTCGGCCGTGTGGAGGGAGGGAAGCTCCCCGTCGTAGTCGGCGAGCGCAGCGTGGATGGCGCGCAGAGCTTCGCCGGCGGCCACCGGCTCGACCTCGCGCGGCTGGCCGACGTACTTCCAGAACGCGACGACATGCCCGCCCCGCCGATGCGGTCCCGGATCGAGCAGATCGGACGGCGGCACGACGGCCGCGCCCGCGCGCGCGGCGTGCGACGCGACCGCGAGCTCGTGGATCACGCCGTCCTCCGACGGGCCCTCCGGATAGGGCCGTCCGCTCGAGACGCGCGCGACGAGCGGGAGCGGTCGCAGGTGGACGAGGACGTGCCACGCGTCGCGCAGCACGACCGGGTCCTCGCTGACGAGCCCGTGCTCCGCCGCCACCTCGACGGCGGCCTTCACCGCGCTCTCGCTCATCCGAAGCCGTACGTCCCCGGAAAGCGCGCGACGAGCACGCGCACCAGCAAGGACACGGGCAGCCCGACGACGTTGAGATAGTCGCCCTCGATCCGCTCGACGAGCGCAGCGCCACGGCCCTGGATCGCATAGCCGCCTGCGCGTCCCTCCCACTCGCGGCTGGCCACGTAGCCCGCGATGTCCCGCGGCGTCAGTTCCCGGAACGAGACGAGCGTCACCTCGCGATGCACCTCCTCCCAGGCCGGCGTGATCAGCGCCAGGCCGGAGACGACCTCGTGCGTCCGGCCGGCGAGGCTCTCGAGCATCTCCTCGGCCTCCTCCGGACCCCCGGGCTTGCCGTACACGCGCCCCCCGCACAGCACCTCGGTGTCGCACCCCAGCACCGGACGCCCGTCGGCGTGCGCGAGCACCGACCGGGCCTTGCCGACCGCGTGCGCGACCGGATCCTCCTCGCTCTCCTCGTAGTCCGGCTCGACGACGTCGAAGGGGAGCCGCAGCTGCTCGAGAATCTCGCGCCGCCGTGGCGAGGTCGAGGCTAGGAGGAGCGGGGCTGCAGGCGCGCTCGCCAGATCTCCTCCGCGGGCCACTGCCGCGCCCACTCGGCCGTGACGTAGTCGTAACGCGGGTGCGACTCGGCACCGACCGGGGCCTGGATCTCGATCAGATCGAGGATCTCGAAGCCGCTCGCCCGCAGCAGCCGGATCAGGTCGCCGTGAGCGAGGTGGTACTCGATCCCGCTGTCGGGCCACTGGAAGCGGAACATCCCGAACTGCGGCCGCTGCAGCGTCTCGGTCGTCGGCAGGTCCTCGTCCGGCGAGCAAATGATCGCGAGCGTCGAGTTGCAGAGGAAGACGAGCTCGCCGCCCGGCCGCAGGAGCCGCGCCGCTTCGGGAATCCACTTGTACGGGTCGGCCCAGATCGAGGCGCCGTACTCCGAGACGACGAGATCGAAGGACGCGTCCGGCAGCGGCACGTCCTCCCCGAACGCCTCGACGAACTCGAGGCCGAGACCGAACTTCTCGTTGCAGCGCCGAGCCGTCTCGAGCTGCGCGGGCGTGGGGTCGACGCCGACGACGCGCGCCGCGCCCGCCTTCTTCAGCCAGGCGCCGAAGTACGCCGTGCCGCAGCCGAGCTCGACGACCTCCTTGCCCGTCACGTCGGGCAGCGCATGCAGCTCGCTCTCGGGGACGCTGAAGACGCCGTAGGTGATCTCGTCCCGCGCCCACGCGCCCTCCGCGCGCGCGTCGGTGTACTCGGCGTTCGCGCGCGTCCAGTCCTCGACGTTCGGGTTCGTCATCCGAACCAGAGTGCGATCTCGCGCGCGGCCGACTCGGGCGAGTCGGAGCCGTGCACGAGGTTGTCCGGCATCGAGGAGGCGAGATCGCCGCGGATCGTCCCGGGCGCGGCGTTGGCCGGGTCGGTCGCGCCGATGGTCGCGCGCAGCGTCGCGATCGCTCCTTCGCCCTCGACGACGAGCGCCCAGGTCGGGCCGGAGGTGATGAAGGCGACGAGCTCGCCGAAGAACGGCTTCTCGCGATGCTCGGCGTAGTGCTCCTCGCCGAGCTCGCGACTCGCGGTGACGAGCCTCCCCTCGCGGATCACGAAGCCGCGAGCCTCGATCCGGCCGAGGATCTCGCCGGCGAGCCGGCGCTGCACGGCGTCCGGCTTGATCAAGATGAGGCTGCGCTCGAGGGCCATCTCAGCGACTGCTCGTGCGTCGTGCGCGCCGGGTGCCGAGCGCCGGCGGCGCTCCCGGCAGCGCAGGCTCGATCGGCGTCTCGCAATACGGGCACACCTGCCAGATCGGCTCGAGCGGCGAGCCGCAGCCCACGCAGGCCTGCTTCAGCTTCGTCGTGCACACGGGACAGACGAGATAGCCAGCATCGACCTCGGCATGACACACGGGGCAGCGGATGTCGGCCGCGGCGATCCGATCCTCCATCGCCTTGATCTCGAGCTCGCGCTCGCGCACGTCCTCGAGGTACTCGGGCGGCCTGAAGAGCATGTAGACGAACGGCCCGAGGAACGGGATCACGACCGCGATCAGCGTGGCCACGGCGACGAGCAGCGGATCCTCGATCCGCCGCCGGGCGTCCTTGTACGTCCAGTAGCCGAGCGAGAGCCAGACGACGAACGCGAAGAAGGCGAGGCCGTTGAGGATCGCGTGCTGGGCGCCCGAGCTGAGGAAACCGGCGAGTGTCACAGGAGCATCCTGCCGATCAGCCAGCCTGCTGCAAAGGCCGAACCGATCCCGCCGAGGAGAACGACCGCGGCGAGCGCGAACATCGAGAGCTTCTGACGCCCGTCGATCGGGCGCCTCGCCGGGCGGTCATAGGTCGCGTCAGTCGCCACGTAGCTCCGCCAGAAGGTACAGGGAGCCGGTGACGAGCACGGCCCCGTCGGCGCCGGCGAGCCCGACCGAGCGGGTGCGGGCGGCGACCGGATCGGGGACGGTCTCGACTCGCTCGAAGTGGGCCGAGGCGAGCGCAGCAAGCTCGGCTGCGGGCAGCGCGCGCCCGTTGCTGCTCTCCGTCGCGACGAGGGTCGAGCCGAGCACCGAGAGCGCCTCGAGCATCAGCCCCGGCCGCTTGTCGCGGAGGATCGAGCAGACGATCGTCCACTCGCCGCGCGGCGTCGTGGGGAGCCTCGGCAGCAGCCAGCCGACGCCCGCGAGGTTGTGGGCTCCGTCCCAGATCTCGAGCGGACTCTCGCCGCGGCGCTCGAACCGCCCCGGCAGGACAACCGCGTCGGCCGCGTGTGGATCGACGAGGCGACCGAGGAACGACTCGGCCGCCGCGACCGCCAGCGCGAGGTTGCTGCGGGCCGTGACGACGACCTCGGCGGCGCCGTTCTCTGCCGCGAACTCGCGCCACTCGGGCTCGCCCAGGACGACGATGGAGCCGGGCCGAACGACCGCGAGCTTCTCGGCGGCGATCGCCTCGCGCGTCTCGCCGAGCACGTCCGTGTGGTCGAGTGCGACGTTCGTGAGAACGACGACCCGTGTGTGGAGGACGTTCGTCGCGTCGTGGCGACCGCCCAGCCCGGCTTCGACGACGGCGACGTCGGCCTCCGCCTCCGCGAACGCGAGCAGCGCGGCGGCCGTGAGCGCCTCGAACTGCGTCGCGCCGAGCGCCTCGGCCGCCGGGCGCACGGCGGCGACCGCCGCCTCGAAATCGGCGTCCTCGCCTCCCACGCGGATCCGCTCGCTCCAGCCGGCGACGTGCGGCGAGAGGTAGGCGCCGACCGAGAGGCCGGAGGCGAGCAGCAGCGCCTCCGTCAGCCGCGTCGTCGTCGACTTGCCGTTCGTGCCGACGACGTGGATCGCGGGGAACCGCTCCTGCGGCTCGCCGAGCTCTCGCAGCAGCCACTGCATCCGCTCGGTCCCGAAGCCGTCCTGCGGCCAGGGACTGAGCGACTCAAGCCAGCGCGTCGCGCTCGGCAAGGTATTGCTCGAGCTTCTCCCGCTCGGAGGCGACCGCCTCCGGGGCGGCGTTCGCGACGAACTTCTCGTTCGCGAGCATCCGCTCGGCGCGCTCGATCTCCTTCTGCACGCGCGCGCGCTCGGCGTCGAGGTCCCCCTGCCCGTCCTCCGTCGGGCGCACGACCGCCTGGAAGATCCGGGCCGAGTCCCCCGCCAACTTGATGCGAACGCCGCTGCGGCGGTAGATGCGGGCCGCGGTCTGCGCGCTCTCGATCGTCTCGAACTCACCCTCCCACGTCTGCGGCTCTGGCCAGGGCGCGACGATCAGCCGGGTCTCGCGCGCCGGCAGGTTCGTCCAGATCTCCTCGGTCACGTGCGGCATCACGGGATGGAGGAGCTTGAGCAGCCGCTCGAGCGCCGCGAAGGCCGTCGCCCTCACGTCTTCCTCGGCCAGGCGCGGCTTGATCGACTCGAGGTACCAGTCGCAGAAGTCGTCGAAGGTGAGGTGGTAGAGCAGCTGCACGGCGTGGGCGAAATCGAACGCGGCGAGGTCGGCCTCGAACTCCGCGCGCGTGGCGTCGATGCGCGCGAGGATCCAGCGCTCCTCCGTCGACGACGGCTTCGCCTCCGGCTCGACGGCGCCGCTCAAGAGCAGCAGCCGGCTCGCGTTCCAGAGCTTGTTCGCGAGCTTCCGCCCCTCCTCGATCGTGCCCCACGAGAAGCGCGGATCCTGGCCCGTCGTCATCTTGAGGAGCCCGTAGCGCGTGGCGTCGGCGCCGTACGGCTCGAGCGCCTCCTCGGGGTCGATGCCCGTCCCGAGCGTGCGCGACATGCGCTTGCCCTCCGGGTTCTGCAGGTAGGAGTGGATGACCGCGTCCTCGAAGGGCTCCTGCCCGATCAGCTCGAGCCCGGAGAAGATCATCCGGGCGACCCAGAGGAAGATGATGTCGCGCGCGGTGGTGAGGACGGTGCCGGGGTAGAAGCGCGCGAGCTCGGGCGTCTCGTCGGGCCATCCGAGCGTCGCGAAGGGATAGAGCGCCGACGAGAACCACGTGTCGAGCACGTCCTCGTCCTGCCGCAGCTCAGTCGAGCCGCACTCCGCACACGCC
>DASUHE010000070.1:0-27865 GCA_036273695.1 Gaiellaceae bacterium | reverse complement strand
GATCTACGAGATCAACCTCAGCCGCTGCATCTTCTGCGGCTACTGCGAGCTCGCGTGCCCGTTCGACGCGATCACGCTCGGCAACGAGTTCGAGATCTCGGAGCACAACCGCGACGACCAGATCTACACGAAGGACATGCTCCTTGCCCCGCCGGTGAAGGAGTGGCCCGTCGCGGATCGCGATCTCTACGACACGCCGATCCCCTTCTACAAGAGCGACTCGTGATCCTGGCCTCGGCGGGAAACGTGGTCGTCTGGATGGTGTGGGTGGTCGCCGCCTTCTCGTGCCTCGGCTCGGGCGTCGCGGTGATCTCGTTCTCGAACCCCTTCTTCTCGGCGCTCGCGCTGATCGGGAACCTCGCCTCGCTCGCCGTCATGTACCTGCTGCTGAACGCGGAGTTCGTCGCGGCCGCGCAGGTGCTCGTCTACGCAGGCGCCGTCGTCGTGATGTTCCTGTTCGTGATCGCGTACGTCGGTCCGCGGCGCGAGACGCCGTGGTCGGGTGGACCCAGCTGGCAGACCGTCGGAGCCGTCGCCGCCGCCGGCGCGCTGCTCGTCGAGATCGTCGTCGCAGTGGGCATGCAGGCGAACGGGAGCCTGCACAGCGACGGCAAGGTCGGCGCCGCTTTCGGAACGCCGGCCTGGATCGGACGCGTCTTCCTCGTCGACCACCTGCTCGCGTTCGAGATCACGTCCGTGGTCCTGCTCATCGCCGCCGTCGGCGGCGTGATCCTCGGCTCCCACTCGCAGCGGGGAACGGCCCGATGACCGGCCCCGACGTCGCCTGGTACGTCGCCGTGGCCGCCGTCCTGTTCGGGATCGGCGCGCTCGGCGTCCTGATTCGCCGCAACACGCTCGTCGTGCTGCTCTCGCTCGAGCTGATGCTGAACGCGGGCAATCTCGCGCTGATCGCGCTCTCGCGGCACTTCCACAACGGCGCGGGCCAGATCTTCGCGCTCGCCGTGATGGCCGTCGCCGCCTCGGAGGTCTGCGTCGGGCTCGGCCTCGTGGTGGCGCTCAACCGGCGGCACCTCTCGCTCGACGTCGACACGCTCTCGGAGCTCAAGGGATGACCGGCGGCTCCTGGCTCTGCCTGCTCGCGCCGCTGGGCGGCACGATCCTGATCCTGCTCGGCGGGACGAAGATCCCGCGTGTCGCGGCCGCCTGGATCGCCACGACGAGCGTGTTCGTCGCCTTCGGCGGCGCCGTCTGGGCCTTTTTCGGCGTGCGATCCGCGCCAACGAACGTCGGCCTCGGAATCGTGAGCCCGTTCCCGGCGCGTGGTGAGATCACGACGGCGTGGACGTGGCTCGCGTCCGGACACTTCAGCGTCGGGCTGCAGCTCCTCGTCGACCCGCTGAGCGCGGTGATGATGCTGATCGTCAGCGGCGTCGGCGGGCTGATCGTCCTCTACTCGATCGGCTACATGGACGGCGACGAGGAGGAGCGCCGCTACTTCGCGTACATCTCGTTCTTCGTCTTCTCGATGCTGCTGCTCGTCGAGGGTGGCAACCTGCTCCTGCTCCTCGTCGGCTGGGGCCTCGTCGGCCTCTCGTCCTACCTCCTGATCGGCTTCTGGCACGAGCGGCCGAGCGCCGTGCGGGCGGCGAAGAAGGCCTTCGTGATGAACGCGTTCGGCGATGCGGCGATGGCGCTCGCCTTCTTCATCCTGATCGCGCACACGAGCTCCCTCTCGTTCGGGGTCCTGGACTTCGGCCTCTCCACGACGCAGGCGAACCTCGTCGCCCTCGGCCTGCTCGGCGGCGCGGCCGCGAAGTCGGCGCAGATCCCGCTCCAGACGTGGCTGCCCGACGCGATGGAGGGCCCGACGCCGGTCAGCGCCCTGATCCACGCGGCGACGATGGTGACCGCCGGCGTCTACCTGATCGCTCGCACACATCCGATCTTCGAGCAGGCGCGGACGATCGAGCTGATCGCGGCCGGCACGGGTGCGCTCACGCTCCTCGTCGCCGGGCTGATCGCGCTCGTCCAGACCGACATCAAGCGCGTCATCGCGTACTCGACGATGTCGCAGATCGGCTACATGTTCCTCGGCGCCGGCGTGGGCGCGTACGCGAACGGGATGTTCCACCTGATGACCCACGCGTTCTTCAAGGCGCTGCTCTTCATGACCGCCGGCCTCGCGATCCACGCGCTCGCGGGCGAGCAGGACATCCGCAACATGCGCGGGCTCGGGAAGCTGATGCCGTTCACCAAGTGGTGCTTCCTCGCGGGCGCGCTCGCGCTCGTCGGCATCCCGCCCTTCAGCGGCTTCTTCTCGAAGGACTCGATCGTCGCCTCGGCGGCGGCGCTCGGTACCTGGTACGGCTGGATCTTCTGGGTCTGCGGCATCGCCGGGGCGTTCCTCACCGGCCTCTACACGTTCCGGCTCTGGTTCCTCGTCTTCCCGGGCGAGCCGAGCCCGTTCGTGCGCGAGCATCACCACGACCATCACGGCCGCGAAGGCGCCTGGACGATGCTCGTGCCGGTGGGCGTGCTCGCGGTGCTGGCGACGGTCGGCGGCTGGCTGCAGTGGTCGCCGCAGTGGCACCCGTTCACCGACTGGCTCGCGCCGGCCGCGCAGACGCTCACCGTGGCCGAGCCGACGAGCACGCAGGAGTACCTCACGTCGGCCGCCACCGTGCTCGCGGGCCTCGCGGGCATCGCGCTCGCCTGGGCGATCTACTCCGAGCGCCGGGTCGAGGTCCCCGCGGCGCCGTTCTGGCGGCGCACGCTCGAGCACAAGTTCTACTTCGACGAGCTCTACGACCGGCTCTTCTACGCCCCCGGCGCGTGGGCGGCGTCGTTCCTGCGCCGTGAGTTCGAGGAGCCCGTCGTCCTCCAAACCGGCCGCGACCTCGGCGAGACGACGCTCGCCACCGGCGGACTCGTCCGCCGGATCCAGACCGGTCTGCTCCGCACCTACGTCCTCTTCCTCGCCGCCGGCGCCGCCGGCCTCGTCCTCGCCTTCCTGATCGCCAAATGAGCGCGACCTCCCTGACCTCGATCCTGATCTGGCTGCCGATCGCCGGTGCGCTCCTGATCTGGCTGCTGCCGCTCTCGCGCTATGCGACGGGAAGCCTCGCGCTCCTGTTCTCCCTCGCGGAGGTCGGCTTCTGGATCGAGCAGGCGGCGCGCTTCGACTTCTCGCGCTCGGGCCTGCAGATGGAGGAGCGCGCGAAGTGGTTCGGCGACCTCGGCGTCTCGTACCACGTCGGCGTCTACGGCTTCTCGCTCTGGCTCGTCGGCCTGACGGTCGTCGCGCTGGCGGCGGCCACCGGCTACGGCTTCTGGGTCGGCCGCGACCGCTCGCGCGCGTATTTCGGCCTGATGCTGCTGCTCACGGGCGCGACGGTGGGCGTATTCGAGGCGCAGGACCTGCTCGTCTTCTATGCCTTCTTCGAGGCGATGCTGATCCCGCTCTACATCCTGATCGGCGTCTGGGGCGGCGCGAAGCGGATGGAGGCGACGATCAAGTTCGTCATCTACACGATGGCCGGCTCGCTGCTGATGCTCGCGGCGATCGTCGCCTACGGGCTCAAGGCCGGGACGTTCGACCTCATCGACGGGCCGACGAGCGCCAGCCGCTGGCTCTTTCTCGGCTTCATGCTCGCCTTCGTCATCAAGGCGCCGCTCTTCCCGTTCCACGGCTGGCTGCCCGACGCGTACCGAGAGGCGCCGCCGGAGGTGAGCGCGGTCCTGTCGGGCGTGATCGCCAAGGCGGGCCTCTACGGGATGCTGCGGATCGCGATCGCGAAGTTCCCCGACCCGACGTCGTTCTACCGGACGACGCTGCTCGCGCTCGCGGCCGCCGCGCTCGTCTACGGCTCGCTGCTCGCCTTCCGCTCGGCGGACTTCCGGGGCGTGGTCGCGTACTCGTCGCTCGCGCAGTCGGGGCTGATCGCGCTCGGCCTCTTCGCCGGAACCGATCTCGGCTTCGACGGTGCGGTGCTGCAGATGGTCGCGCACGGGCTGATCTCGACCTCGCTCTTCCTCATCGCCGGCGCGGTCGAACGCAGGACGACGACCGGCGAGTTCCGGCTGCTCGGCGGGATGGCCCGCGGCAGGCCGGCGCTCGCGACGCTGCTCATGCTCGTCGGCGTCATCTCGCTCGCCGTGCCCGGCTCCGCGTCGTTCGCGGGCGAGTTCCTGATCCTCGCGGGAGTGTTCCAGCGGGCGTGGTGGTGGTCGGCGATCGGCGCCGGCGCGATCGTGCTCGCGGCCATGTACATGCTGCGGCTGATCTCGGCAGTCCTGCACGAGGCCCGGGGATCGACCGTCGCCGACGAGGCGCTCGACGTGCGGCCGGGCGAGCTCGCGCTCGTCGTCCCGCTCGTCGCAGGACTGCTCTTCCTCTCGGCCTGGCCGGCGGGAATCAGCCACCACTCCTTCTTCGGCCAGAGTCCGGCGGCGACCGTCAAGGGCCAGTTCAAGTGAGCCTGCACACGCCGCACGTCGACTGGTTCGGCCTCGGGCCGGTGTTCGCGCTGGTGGGCGCGTCGTTCGTCGCGCTCCTCTGCGCGGTGCTCGTGCCGCGCGCCCTCCGCCGTCCGGTCGCGGCCTGCGTCGCCGCCGCGGGATTCACGGCGGGGATCGTGCTCGCGATCTGGCTCTACGTCGACAGCGCGAACGGGCACACGATCGTCTCGGGCGCCTTCTACCGCGACCGCTGGACCGCGCTCGGGCAGGTCGTCCTCTGCGCCCTGGGCCTCGCGACGACGCTGCTCGCGGTCGGGCACGTCCCCGCCTGGGGCCGGAACGCGGATCTCGCCCGGCGCGACGACCACGTCGCGGAGTTCTTCGCCCTCCTGCTCGCCTCCGGCGCCGGGATGGTCTTCTTCGTCGGCGCCGCCAACCTCATGGTGCTGTTCCTCTCGCTCGAGTGGTTCTCGATCGCGCTCTACGTCATGTGCGCCGTCGACTACGACCTCGAGAGCTCGCTCGAAGCCGGGCTCAAGTACCTCATCGTCGGCTCGTTCGGCGCCGGAGCGCTGCTCTTCGGCTCGGCGCTCGTCTATGGCGCGACGGGGAAGATCTCGTTCCACGGGATCGCCGCGGCGGTCGCGTCGCAAGGGCTCACGGGCGACACCTTCGTCGTCGTGGGGATCGCGCTCATAGTCGCGGGGCTCGGCTTCAAGATGTCGGCCGCGCCGTTCCACATGTGGACGCCGGACGTCTACGAAGGCGCGCCGACGACGGTGACCGCGTGGATGTCGTCGGCCACCAAGGTCGCGGCGCTCCTCCTCACGTTCCGGCTGATGACGACGGCGTTCCCCCACGACCAGCATCTCTGGGGCTGGGCCTTCGCGATCGTCGCGACCGCCTCGCTCGCCATCGGCAACTTCGCCGCGCTCGTGCAGCGCAACGTGAAGCGGATCCTCGCCTACTCCTCGATTTCACACGCCGGCTTCATGCTGATCGGGCTCAGCGCCGGCAGCGCGCTCGGCGGCCGCGCGCTCATGTACTACCTCATCCCCTACTCTGCGATGGCCTTCGGCTCGTTCGCGGTCGTCGCCGCGCGCGAGCGGGAGCTGGGAGCGCCGGTCACGCTCGACAACCTCGCCGGTTTCGGGTGGGAGCGGCCGTTTCTCGGGGTCGCGATGTGGTTCTTCATGTTCGGCTTCGCCGGCCTGCCGCTCGGCGGCGGCTTCGTCGGGAAGTTCTACGTCTTCGCCGCCGCCTACCGGCACGGCTGGGTTTGGCTCGTGATCGTCGGCGTGCTCGCGACGCTCGTGAGCCTCTACTACTACCTCGGCATCGTGCGGGCGATGTACATGCGGCCTTCGGCGGAGCTCGCGCTCGCCGGCGGCTCGCCGCCGCGCGAGAGGCTGCTGCAGCTCGCCGTCGGGGCGGCGCTCGTCGTCTCGTTCGGCTCGCTCTTCGCGGTCCAGCCGCTGATCGACCTCGCGCGGCACGCGGCGAGTTCGTTGCCTCTCTGAAAAGCCTTCGCAAAGAAGCTGCAAGACCTCGCGCCCGCGCGTGGTTCGCCGGCCGTGGCGAGGGTACGACTCCGCGCAACTCACGACACAAGGAGCCGGCCATGCTACGAGGGGTTCAGATGCGAACGAGGCTGGGACTCGTGCTGGCGGTCGCGGTCGGCGTGGTGCTGGGCGCGGTCTTCGGGCAGCCAGGAAACAGCCGGGCGGCGAGCAACGTGAAGCCGACACCGAAGACCCTGCCGACGATCTCCGGGACGGCCGAGGTGGGGATCACGCTGGTCGCCACCCACGGCACCTGGAACGGGAAACCGACCTCCTTCCACTACGCCTGGGTCCGGTGCGACGCGACGGGAGCCGCGTGCGTCGGGATCGGCGCCGCGACGGCCAAGATCTACACCCCGACGGTGGCCGACGTCGGGCACACGCTCCGTGTGAACGTCACGGCCCGGAACACGAGCGGCTCCACGACGGCGACGTCCGCCCAGACCGGGGTCGTACCCCCGAGCGGCTGCCCGCCGGGGAGCAGCACGATCGGGATCTCCTCGCTGACGCCGCCCGCGCGGCTCGACATCAGCGCGTCGTCGGTCACGCCGCGGGTGAAGCGCTCGACGAACACGATCCAGCTCCATTTCACGATCACGGCGTGCGGCGGCCGCCCGGTGCAGGGTGCGAGCGTCTTCGCGACGGCCGTGCCGTACAACCAGTTCGCGGTCGGGCAGGGGACGACGGCCTCGAGCGGCACCGTCGTCCTGACCGAGGCCAGGCGCAGCGGGTTCCCGGTCAGCCGGCAGCAGAAGCTGCTGGCGGTCTTCGTCCGGACGTGGAAGCAGGGCGAGCCCGTCACCGGCGGGATCTCGTCCAGCCGCGTGGTCGCGTTCCACTTCGGCCACCACTAGGCGCCGAGACGGTGGCATCCCGCCTCCGCGGGGTGCCACCTTCCGCCTAGGCGGCGCGGGAGAGCAGCTCGTCGACCTCGGCCGGACGCAGCCGGCGCGCGCGGCGCGTCTTTCGCGGCACCCGGACCGGCTCGAGCACCCAGGCGACGAGCGGGATCGCATACGCACACAGCGCCAGGCTCAACGCCCAGGTCGCGAGGGGAGACGCGGCCGCCCCCGTCGGGGCGTTCGCCCGCACGGCGGAGGCGACGACGAAGAGCGCGAGCGCGGTGCCGCTCGAGACGGCGCGAAGCAGTGCGGGCCGGCCGTCGAGCGCGTCGCTGACGGCGACGAAGGTCGCAGCCGCAGCCGCGGCAACCGTCCCCAGCCCGAGCCAGAGCGCGAGACCGCCGAGTCCTCCGGACGCGGCCACGAGCGCGGCCGTCGCGAGCGCCAGGGGCAGGAGCCGCGAACCCACTCGTACAGGTTCACGGCGGCATCGGACGGTCCTTCCTCAGTAGGCTCGCAGCGTCCCAGTCACAGGAGCTTGCAAAGGAGCTCGCGCATGCCCGAAACGACCCTGACCTGGCTCGGCCACTCGAGTTTCCGCTTCGACTCTCCGGGCGGAAAACGCGTCTACGTCGACCCCTTCCTGCACGGGAACCCGAAATGCCCGGAGGCGGAGATCGAGCCCGAACGGGTCGACGTGATCGCGCTCACGCACGGCCACGGCGACCATCTCGGTGACACCGTCGAGCTGGCGAAGAAGCACGGCTGCACGGTGATCGCGGCGGTCGAGCTCGCGTGGTGGCTGCAGGGCAAGCAGGGCCTCGAGAACGTCCTCGATCCGAACAAGGGCGGCACCGTCGAGGCGGCCGGGCTCAAGTTCACGCTCACGAACGCCCATCACTCGAGCTCGAACAACGACGGTGAGTACATGGGCGAGCCGTGCGGGATCGTGGTAGAGGTCGAGAACGGGACGAAGCTCTACTTCGCGGGCGACACGTGCGTCTTCGGCGACATGGCCCTCATCCGCCGCATCTACGAGCCCGACGTGGCGATCCTCCCGATCGGCGGCCATTACACGATGGATCCGCGCGAGGCGGCCGTCGCGCTCGAGCTGCTCGGCACGAAGCGCTGCATCCCGTGCCATTACGGCACCTTCCCGCCGCTCGTCGGCACGCCGGCCCGGCTACGCGAGCTCGCGCCCGGCGTGCAGGTGGAGGACCTGGAGCCGGGCGGCTCCGTGACGCTATGAGGGAGCGCTGGTGGGGCGGAAGCGGTCGCCGTGTGCCGGAGCTCGCCGTCGAGGGTGATCCGGCGGTGCCGGCGGACGAAGCGCTCGTTCTCGACGGGGTCGAGGACGTCCAGCCGATCGTCGAGGCGTTCGCAGCCGGCCGTCCGGTCGTCGTGCGCGCATCTTCGCCGGAGGACGTGCGCGCCGCGCTCGCGCGGCCCGAGGTGGCGGCCGTCCTCGTGCCTGAGGCCCGGCGCGAGCTACTCGAGCTCGACCTGACCGAGCTCACGTATGGCTGAGCCGGTCGTCGCGACGTACTCCATCGTCGCCTGCGATCTCGAGGCGAGGCAATGGGGCGTCGCCGTGCAGTCGAAGTTCCTCGCCGTCGGCTCGGTGTGCCCGTACGCGGAGGCCGAGGTCGGAGCCGTCGCCACGCAGTCCTACGCCAACCCGCGCTACGGGCCGGACGGCCTCGCACTGCTGCGCGGAGGGCTCTCGGCCGAGGAGGCCGTCGAGCGTCTGACGACCGCCGACGAGGGCCGGGCCGAGCGCCAGGTCGGGATCGTGGACGGCCAAGGCCGCGCCGCCACGTACACCGGCTCGGACTGCCTCGACTGGGCCGGCGGGCGAACGGGCCCCGGCTACGCGGCGCAGGGCAACATCCTCGTGGGCGAGGACACGGTCGCAGCGCTGGCGAAGACGTTCGAGGAGACCACGCGCCTGCCCCTCGTGCAGCGTCTGCTCGAATGCCTCGTCGCCGCCCAGGCGGCGGGCGGTGACCGTCGCGGGCAGCAGTCGGCCTCGCTGCTCGTCGTCGAGCGAGACGGCGGCTACGCCGGCCTGTCGGACGTCCTCGTCGACCTCCGCGTCGACGACCACGAACGGCCGATCGAGGAGCTGCGCCGCATCTACGGGATCCACGACCGCCTGTTCGGCGCCAGCCCGCGCGAGGACTGGCTGCCGCTCGCGGGCGAGCTCCGGACGGAGGTCGAGGAACGGCTCGCGCGACTCGGGCACGACTCGCTCCTCAGCTGGGCGGGCGTGGAGAACCTCGAGGAGCGCGTGAGCGGAGACGATGCGATCGATCCGGTCGTCCTCGACGTTCTGCGGCAGACGTCGTGAAGACGCTCCGCGTCGACGACGTCCAGGGCCTACCCGTCCTCGGCACGCTGATGTGGCAGCCCGTCCGCCGGCCGCTCGGCATCACCGCCTTCGGGATCAACGCGTACACGGCGACCAACGCCGGCGACGAGGTGGTCGAGGAGCACACGGAGCAGTCCCACGAGGAGGCCTACGTCGTCATCCGCGGCCATGCCGTCTTCACCGTCGACGGCGAGGAGATCGACGCGCCCTGGGGCACGATCGTGTTCCTCGACGACCCGCAGCAGCGTCGTCACGCGATCGCCAGGGACGCGGGGACGACGGTGCTCGCGGTCGGCGGCGAGCCCGGCGCGCACACGATCTCCTCCTGGGAGTACATCTTCCCGTCACTCCCCGCACGCAACGCCGGTGACTGGGACACCGCGCGGACGATCCTCGAGGACGCGCTCACAGAGCGGGACCTCCCTGCGATTCGTTACCACCTCGCCTGTGTCGAGGCCCGCGCGGGAAACACCGACCGCGCGCTCGAGGAGCTGCGCGCAGCCTGCGAGGCGCGGCCCGACTACGCCGCCCTCGCCGGCGAAGAGGACGATCTCGCCTCGATCCGCGACGACCCGCGCTTTCCGCGCTAGGCGTCGCCGGGGAGGCGGGCGCCCGCGGCGAGCTCGCGCAGCGCAGGCACGGGATCCGCTTCCGGGCGGCCGACGAGCAGGATCGCGCCGTGCCCCTCGTCGCGGACGAGCGAGTCGACGAGGAGCTGCAAGCCGATGGCGAGCGCGAACGCCTTGTGCGCGTGCTCGCCGCCGAACGGGACGAGGCCCTCTTCCTGCGCGAGCCCGGCGACGACGTCCCCCCACGTCACGGCTCCCATCGAAGCGTCCACGACGATCGGATCGCCGCCGCTGCTCGGGATTCCGAGCGCCAGCGGGTTCGTTCCGGCGAGCTTCGGGCCGCCGTCGGGATGGCCGAGCCGTCGCGGCGACGTCGCGGTCAGCACACCGACGAGCCCGCCCTCGGCGAGGCGGCGCACGTGGTGCCCGAGCATCCCGGTCGGAAAGGTGCGCTCGCAGACGACGAGCCGCGCGTGAGCCGGCGGGTGATCGAGCTGCGCGCGCACGACCCGACCGAGCACGAGGTAGCCGATCGCGCCGCGACCGTGCCAGCGCTGGAACCCCTCGTCCTCCTCGAGCAGCGACGGCTGGGCCGACGGGTCGTAGCCCTCGAGCCCCTCGAGCCACGGAATCCTTGCGTAGCCGTGGCCCCGCTTCCCGCGCCGTTCGGCGCCGGCGAAGTGCGCCCACAACTCCTGCGCATCGTCCTCGCCGAAGCCGAGCTCGCGCAGCCGGCCCAGGCCCTCTTCAGCGTCCACGGAGCCTCAGGGCGAGCATGGTCGCGGCGCCCGCCGCGCCGGCCGCGACGAACACGGGCGGCACTCTCCTGCGCGCGTGCGGGTAGGCGCGACCGCTGAACTCGAGCACGGGCCAGCCGCGATCCGCGGCGATGCGCCGCAGGGCCTGGTCCGGATTGACCGCGACCGGATGGCCGACGGCTTCGAGGAACGGCAGGTCGGTGTGGCTGTCGGAGTACGCGGTACAGGCCGAGAGGTCGAAACCCTCCTGCTCGGCGACGGTGCGCAGGCAATCCGCCTTCGCCTCGGCGTGCAGCGCGCGCACGGCGCGGCCCGTGTAGCGGCCGTTCTCGACCTCGCAGATCGTGCCGAGCGCGCCGTCGAAGCCGAGATCGTCGGCGATTCCCTCGACGATCTCCTGCAGCGTCGCCGAGACGACGAAGACGCGCTCGCCCCGCTCGCGATGGTGCGCCACCAGACGCAACGGCTCCGCGTAGACGAGCGGCCGGAGCACGGGCTCCATCGCGTCCGCGACGAGCGCTCGGAGCTCCTCGGGGCGATAGCCCTCGAGCACGCGCAGCCCGTCCTCTGCGGCCCGACGGACCGCCTCGTGGCTCGCGCCGCGGGCCACGAAGAGGAACTGCCACGCGGCTGCCAGGAGCAGCTGGCGGCGGGAGATCATGCCGCGCTCGCGGAACGACCCGGCCAGAGCGAGGGCGGAGGAGCGGCGCAGCAGCGTGCGGTCGAGATCGAAGAAGGCGGCAGCCGGCACGCGGCTCAGGGCTGAAGCCCGGCGGCGGCCAGCGCAGCCTCACGATCCGGATAGTCCTGCATCCGCACGATTTTCCCGTCGCGCACCTCGATGATCTGGAACAGCCTGGCTCTGAATCCCTTCACTCCGAACCGTCGCAGCCGCACGCCGCGCAACTCGACCAGCACCTCGTTGCCGAGGTCGATCGTCTCGACCGGCCGCAGCCGGTTCGCCATCCCGGACCGCCACAGCAGCGTCCGCACGATCATGTCGCCCTCGCGGCAGGGATTCCAGGCGCCTTCCCGCGCGGGGTGCCAGGTCGCGTCGTCCGCGATCAGCTGCCGCAGGGTCCGGTGGTCGGTGCGCTTCGCGAGCGCGTACGCCTGGAGGACGAGATCCTTCGGCTCGCTCATCCGACGAGCGGGAGGGACTTGACGATGCCGCCGCGCTCGCGCCGCAGCGACTCGATCTCCTGTGCGATCGCCACGATCGCCTGCGCCGACTCCGCCTCGGGCTGCGCGGAGACGACCGGAGCGCCGGCGTCGCCCTGCTCGCGCAGCACCGGGTCGAGCGGCACCGTGCCGAGGAGCGGCACGCCGAGATCCGCTGCGAGCTCCTCGCCGCCGCCGCTGCCGAACGCGTCGCCGGACATGTTCTCGATCACGCCGAGCAGACGCATGTTCGTCTTCTGCGCCATCGCGGCGGCGCGCGCAGCCACGTCCTGCGCGAGCTTCTGCGGCGTCGTCACGACGACGACCTCGGCGCGCGGCAGCAGCTGCCCGAGCGAGATCGAGACGTCGCCCGTGCCCGGCGGCATGTCCACGACGAGCGTGTCGATCTCGCCCCAGTGGACGTCGGTCAGGAACTGCTCGAGCGCGCGGTGCAGCATCGGCCCGCGCCACATCACGGGTTCGCTGCTCGTCTCGAGGAAGAAGCCGATCGACATGAGCTTCAGGTCGTCCTTGATCGGCGGCACGATCATCTCGTCGACCGCGACCGGCCGCTGGCGGATGCCCAGCACGTGCGGAATCGAATGGCCGTAGATGTCCGCGTCGAGCACGCCGACGGCGTGGCCGAGCTGCGAGAGCGCCACGGCGAGGTTCGCGGCGAGCGACGACTTCCCGACGCCGCCCTTGCCGCTCGCGATCGCGAGCACGCGGCAGTCGGCGGGCAGCCGGATCACGCCGTCCCGTTCCGGCGCGCCGCCGCGGAGCTTCTGCGTCAGCGCCTGCCGCTCCTCGGGCGTCATCACGTCGAAGGAGAGCTCGACCCCGGTCACGCCGGGAACGCCCGAGAGCGCCTGCTCCACCTGCTGCTCGAACGAGTCGCGCAGCGGGCAGCCGGCCACGGTGAGCACGATGGTGAACGCGACGACGCCGTCGTGGATCTCGACGTCGCGCACCATGTCGAGCTCCGTGACCGGACGCCGGAGCTCCGGGTCGATCACCTGCTCGAGCGCCTTCAGGACGTCGTTGCGATTCGGCTCCACGAGCCGAGCGTAGCGCCTAGGTGCCTGGCTCAGGGGCTTCGAACCGCCCGCGGCCGGTGCGACGGATCCGGCCCGCCGCCACGGCCTCGCCGAGCGCCCGGCGGAAGCGCCCCGGGCCCCAGCGCCTCGCGCCGACGACGCGGAAGAGGTCCTCCCGGGAGATCGGGCCGCCCTCGTCGACCGCGCGGCCGATCGCCTCGACCTCGCGCTGCAGCTCGACGACCGCCGTGGGACGCCGCAGCGACGTGCCCATCAGGCCCGGCGAGTAATACGGGTACTCCAGCCCCGGGCCGGGCCGGTAGCGCCTGCGACCCTCGCGCTCGCGCGCGGGCATGTGCTCCGACTCCTCGGCCGTGAGCGGCTTCGCGATGTTCTCGAGCGGGACCTGCTCGGCCTTGACTCCGAAGAAGAGCTCGACGATTCCGCCCACCGCCATCACCGCGGCGCCGATGAAGAAGGCCGTGGCGACCTCGCTGCGGTTGCCCGAGGCGATGAGGTTGCCGAAGAGAAGCGGGCCGATGATCCCGCCGATGCCGGTTCCGACCGCGTAGAAGAAGGCGATCGCGAGCGCGCGCGTCTCCATCGGGAAGATCTCGCTCACCGTGAGGTACGCGGCGCTCGCGCCGGCGGAGGCGAGAAAGAACGTGCCGAAGATGAACGCCTCGAACGTCCAGGGCGAGCCGCCGAGCGAATGTTCGGTGAAGAGCGCCGCCATCGCCGCCGCCACCGCCGCCGAGCCGAGGTACGTGCCGGCGATCATGGGCTTCCGGCCGATCGTGTCGAAGAAGCGGCCGAGCAGGAGCGGCCCGAGGAAGTTGCCGACGGCGAACACGATCAGGAAGACCGGGACGAAGCTCGACGAGACGTTCCAGAACGTCGAGTAGAGCGTCCCGAGGTTGAACGTGACGCCGTTGTAGAGGAAGGCCTGGCCGATGAAGAGAGCGAGGCCGAGCACCGCGCGGCGCGGGTAGCGCTGGAACGCGGTCTTGGCGATCTCGCGGAACGGGATCGACTCGCGCTGCCTCACCGTGATCGTGCGATCAGGCTCGCCGAGGTGCTCGTCCGACTCCTGGGCGACTGACTTCTCGATGCTGCGGACGATCGCCTCCGCCTCGTCCTCGCGTCCGTGGATGAAGAGCCACCGAGGACTCTCGGGGACGTGGCGGCGGACGATGAGGACGCCGAGGCCGAGGATCGCGCCGAGCAGGAACGAGATGCGCCAGCCGACGCTCGACGACAGCAGCGCGTTGTCGAGCAGCAGGATCGCGACGGCGGAGCCCGCCGCCGACCCGACCCAGTAGGAGCCGTTGATGATCAGGTCGACGCGGCCGCGCACCCGCGCCGGGATCAGCTCGTCGATCGCGGAGTTGATCGCCGCGTACTCGCCGCCGATGCCCGCGCCCGTGAAGAACCGGCAGAGGAAGAAGAACCAGGCCGTCCACGAAGCCGCCGTGGCGAGCGTCGCGACGATGTAGACGCCGAGGGTGAGCAGGAAGAGCCTCTTCCGGCCGAAGCGGTCCGTGAGCTGGCCGAAGAACAGCGCACCCGCACAGGCGCCCGCGACGTAGACGGCCGCGGCGGTCCCGATCTGCGCGGTCGTGATCGCGATCCCGCTGCCCTTCTCGGTCAGGCGCGGTGCGATGGCGCCGACGATCGTCACCTCGAGGCCGTCGAGGATCCAAACGGTCCCGAGGCCGACCACGACCATCCAGTGGAACTTCGCCCACGGCAACCGGTCGAGCCGCGCGGGGATGTTGGTCTCGACGCGTCCGGTCTCGACGCTGGCGGTGTGGCTGCTCATTGCGATTCGGAAACGGCGATGCGGCGCAGGCGGTTACGCTCGATTCGTGCTCGCGTGCAGGCTCCTCGGTCATCGGTACCGGTTCGAGGCCGAGGGGGCGACGATGCGCTGGACGTGCGAGCGCGGCTGCGGAGCGGGCGGGTCGAAGGACTATCCGACCGCTGACGAGGCCGCGCGGTATGCCGCGGGACTCGACCGTGAGGATCGAGACGAGCTGGGGCGCCGCGCGCCTCCGCTCGGTCTCTTCCCGCTGCGCATGTGGTGGACGCTGCGGCGGAAGCGGGGGTAGCCCGGCAGGAGGCGGCGGCCGCGCGGCGAAGCGCTCGCGGGTGAGCTCCGACTCGACGACCGAGGTCCGCTGGCCGATCCTCAAGGAACGCGCCCCGTTCGTGCAAGCGTCGACGCCTCACCCGGGGCGCCGGCGGGCGCGCCGCTCGACGTGGCTCCTCACTGGCCTCGCCTTCCTCTGCGGCGGGCTCGTCAGCGCGGCCGGCTTCTCGATCGGCTGGCGCCACCAGGCGCAGCGGGACACTGCCGCCCGGTCTGCGCTCGCGGCCGAGACGGCCCGCACGCACCGGCTCTCGGCCCAGCTTGCAACCGCACGGGCGAACGCGGCCCGGGAGCGACAGGCCGCCGCGCGAGCGGCCGCCGCGGTGCGTAGGACCTCGCAGGCCGCGGCTGCGCTGGCGGCCGAGGTCACCGCGTCTTCGCACGCCGCCGAGACGGTCTCGAGCGGTGCCGGCGGAGTCGGCTCCAGCACCGTGCGCGTCACGCATGAGCTGCAGACCCTGCTGACGTACCTGACGACGACGCCGTCCGCCCAGATCGACTCCGGCTACATCGCCAGCCAGGCGTCGTACCTCACGCGTCAGCTCGACGCGCTGCATGCCGCCGGCGGGAGCGTCTCCACCGCGGCGACGCGGTTCGAGACCGCCATGCACAAGCTCGGCCGCGACGCGGCCGCGCTGCGGCGGTAGCGGACGTCCGTTTCTTGGGGCACTCTGTCGCACGAATGAGGGTGACCCCCGGCAGATTGGCGAAGGTTTTTCTCCTCGCGGCAGCCGTGCTCGCGATCGGTGCGTCGAGCAGTTCTGCGGCGCTGCCCGCGCACGCGCCGATGCTCGGCGTCGTCCCCCACGCCGGCGTCGTGCAGCCGTTCGGCGCCCTGAGCACCTTCGCCCCGGCGCCACCGCCGTCCGGGCCTCTTGTACTGCAGACGCAGCCGTGCAACCTGACCAACTTCTGCTGGGTCATGCGGACGAACGCGATCTACGCGATCTACTGGATGCCGAGCAACAACGCATGCGACGCCATCCTCTGCTCCGCCTACCAAGCCGGGGTCAACCGGTACTTCACCGACGTCGCGCACGACAGCGGCCGGAGCACGAACGTCTACTCGGCGGCGACGCAGTACTACGACGCGACCGGCCCGATCTCGTACGCCTCGACCTTCGCCGGCTCGACGATCGACGCCGATCCGTTCCCCGCGAGCGGCTGTGACGACACGTACAAGGGTGTCGGAGATCCGATCTGCCTCACGGATCAGCAGCTACAGACCGAGATTCAGAAGGTGCTCACGGCCAAGGGTTGGCACGGGAGCACGACAACGATGTTCTTCTTGCTCACCCCGAGCGGCGTCGGGTCGTGCTTCCTGCCCGGCACCGCCACCGGTGACCCGAATCAGGGGTGCACGACCACCGCGTACTGCGCGTACCACAGTGGCTTCGTCGACTCGAACGACGAACCCGTGATCTATGGCAACGAGCCGTTCAACGCGACGATCGCCGGGTGCCACGACATCAGCAGCGGGAACGGCACGCAGGGGTCGCCGAACGATCCGGACATCGACCCGACACTGAACACGATCAGCCACGAGCACAACGAGGCGATCACCGATCCCTGGGGCGATGCGTGGTACTCCAACGACGCCGCCGGCGATGAGAACGGCGACCTCTGCGCGTGGGACTTCGGGGCGACCCAGCTCACCGCAGGGGGACAGCCGTACAACCAGGTCATCAACGGCCATGACTACTCGCTGCAGCAGGAGTACAGCAACGACGGGCTGGGCTGCGTCCAGCACTACCTCGGCGTTCCCGTGGACTTCGGGGCTCCCACGGTCTCCGGCCTCGCGGCGCAAGGACACGTCCTCACCGCCGCGCATGGCCTGTGGTCACAGTCGCCGACGAGCTACGCCTACGCCTGGCAACGCTGCGCGGCGAACGGCACCGGCTGCGCGAACATCCCCAACGCGGCCGCGAGCACGTATTCCCTCACGGCGGCCGACGCCGGGCGCACCGTCCGCGTCGAGGTGAGCGCCCACAACACCGCCGGCACGTCGGCCCTCGTGCCCTCGGCCGTGACGGCCGTCGTCGTGCCGCTGCCGAACGCGACGGTGGCGCCGGCCGTCTCCGGCTCTGCGGCAGTCCACCAGCAGCTCTCGACGACGAACGGAACCTGGAGCACGGCCGCCAACTTCGCGTACGCATGGCTCCGCTGCGCCGCAGCCGCAACCGGCTGCGCGGTGATTCCGGACGCGACCGCGCCGACATACGTGGCCACGTCCGCAGATGTCGGCCACGTTCTCGAGGCCCGCGTCTCGGCCACCAACGCCGCCGGCACGGCCACGGCGGTCTCCAACGCAAGCCCTGTCGTCGTCGACAAGCCCGGCGCGAGCGCCGCGCCGCACATCTCGGGGAAGGCGAAGGTCGGAAAGAAGCTGACCGCGAGCCATGGCGCCTGGAGCGGGACGCCGAGCGCCTACCGCTACCAGTGGCTGCGCTGCAACGCCCGCGGCAGCTCCTGCAAGAACATCGGCAAGGCGACGCAGGCGAAGCACAAGGTGACGAAGCGCGACGCCAAGCACCGCCTGCGCGTCAAGGTCACGGCCGTCAACGCAGCCGGGAGCGCGGCGGCGACCTCGGGAGCGACCGCCGTCGTGAAGCACTAGCCCGTCAGCAGCCGCTGCAGGCGCGCCGCGTTCCGCGGCGCGAACCCCTCCCAGTCGTTGTTGAAGTACGCGAAGACCTCGCGCGTGCGACTCCACTCGGCCAGGAGCGACGCCCAGTCGCGCAGCTCCGAGTCGCTGTAGTTACCTCGACGCCCACGTGTGCCGGCATGCAAGCGGACGTACGTCCAGTCGGCGGTCAGCTCGTGGGCCTGGAAGTCGTTCACCTGCGGGCGGTCGCCGATGGCGAGCGCCACTCCATGCTCGCGCAGGAGCGCGTACGTCTCCTCGACGAACCACAACGGATGACGGAACTCGATGCAGTGGCGCAGCTCTCGCGGCAGCCGGGCGAGCGCGTCGGCGAGCCGGTCGTGGTCACGGCGGAACGTCGGGGGCAGCTGCCAGAGCAGCGGCCCGAGCTTCGGCGAGCCGAGCAGCGGCTCGATCCGCTCGAGAAAGCGCTCGAGTCCCGGGCCGAGATCGCGGAGCCGCTTGACGTGGGTGAGGTACCGCGACGCCTTGACCGCGAAGAGGAACCTCGCCGGGGTCTGCTCGAGCCAACGCGCGACGGCCTCGGTGCGCGGCAGGCGATAGAAGGTCGAGTTCACCTCCACGGTGTCGAAGCGCTCCGCGTAGAACGCGAGCCACCGGGAGGCCGGCAGGCGGGACGGGTAGAACACCCCGTCCCGCCAGTGCGGGTAGTTCCAGCCGGAAAGCCCTACCCGGACATCCGTCAATGCACCACGTCGACGTCGTCCGCGCGGACGTACGCGATCCGGTGGTTGAAGAAGATCTCGTAGAACTGCTCCGGGCTCGACTGCACCTCGTACGAGCTCGGATCGTCGAACGTCGTCGCCGAGTAGTGGTCTGCCGTGACGAGATCCTTCGCGACGTACGTCTGGCCCGCCGGGATCGAGTACTTGTCGAGCGTGGCCGTCGAGTAGCTCGACGGGTACGCGGCTCCGTAGACCGGAATCGACACGAGGCCGGCCTTCGGCGTGATGAGCGTCCCGCTCCCCGGAATCGTGGCGTGGTGCGGCCCGCGTGGATCGTGCAGCCAGGCCTTCTGGCCGCCGAACCAGATCGCGAGCCACGACCCGCTCCGCCCGGCGACGGCGTACTGCTCGCCGACGGACGCCTTGTCGCCCCAATCCCAGGCGAGGGTCGTACCGACACCGCTCGGCTCGACACCCGCCGCCGCGAGGTACGGATCGGCGACGAGCGGGCTCGTGCCGCTCGGTGCGGTGTGGAGGTAGACGAAGCTCGCCGACTGCTTCGGGCAGGTGGCAGTGCCGGCGCCGCAGCCCGTGACCGTCGGCGTGTTGTTCCGCCACCTCGGATCGATGGTGACGATCGGGTCCACGCCGGCCGTTCCTCTCGGCACGATCGGCGCGCCGGTGAGCGCCATGAAGTGCGCCCAGTTGAAGTACGGGCCCGGATCCCAGTGCATCCCGGCCTGGTACGGGCTCGACGGGCCCGGCACCTGGTCGTGGCCGATCACGTGCGCACGGTTGAGCGGGAACCCGAAGCGCTTCGCCTGATAGCGCGTCAACCGCGCGAGCGAGTGGTAGAGCTTCGGCGTGAACCACTGCGCGCCGGCGAGCGCGAAGCCCTCGCTCTCGATCCCGACGGAGTGCGTGTTCACGTACCAGTTGCCCGCGTGCCAGGCGACGTCCTTCGTGGGCACCATCTGCGTGACGAGCCCGTCGGACGAGCGGATCACGTAGTGGGCGCTGACGTACGCGTGCGAGTCCTGGAACTCGGCGAGCGTCGGAGCGTAGTCCTCCTCGGTGTCGTGCACGACGACGTAGCGGATCGCGAGCCCGTTGGCCGGCCGGTCGGCGAGGTCGTAGTTGCCGTAGTCGCCCGGGTCGGCGCTGTTCTGCGCGTACGCGGCCGGCAGGAACTGGCAGCCGAGCCCGGGCGGGCACTCGACGCCGCTCTTGCTCCGGCCGCGCAGGTGCGAGACGCGCGCCGAGCGGTTCTCGGCGTGGCCGCCCGTCTTCCCCGACGGCGGAGTCGCAGGCCGGCCGGCGGCGGCGACGCTCCCGGTGGCGATCAGCCCTGTCGCGACGGCCGTGAGCGCCGCCGCGCCGAGCAAGGCGCGACGATTCCAACTCATTGGCTACCCCTTTCCTCTCCTCGCGATGCGGTCGGGTGTATGCCTCAGAAGAAGGAGTCTTACGCGTTGCAAGTGGTGTACGCGTAGGTTCAGGAGCGAAGCGCTGCGGCCAGCCGGCCGCACACCGCTTCCGAGCCCGCGGCGACGACCCGCGAGCGCTGCCCGAGATCGAGCGGAGCAGCGCCGAACGGCTCCTCGACGTCGAACAGGTCGATCGCGAGGCCGACCTCGGTGCAGAGGAGCTGGGCCGCCGCGATGTCGACCGAGCGGGCCGCCTTGAGCGAGCAGACCGCGTCGACGCGTCCGGCGGCGAGATGGCAGAGCGAGAGGGCGAGCGAGCCCATGATCCGCAGCCGGTAGGCGAGGTCGGCGACCTTCGGCGCGTCCCGGGAGACGAGCGAGGTTCGCGTCGCCTCGAAGGAGAGGATCTCGACCTCGGCCTTGGGCCGCACGGCGCCGAGCCGCGCGCCGTCGAGCCATGCGCCCTCGCCCCGTCGCGCCGTCCACTCCTCGCGCGTGCCGAAGTCGTGGACGAAGGCGAACACGACGTCGTCCATCGTCTCCCCCTCGGCGACCGCGATCGAGAGCGAGAAGAACGGGATGCCGCGCTTCGCGTTGAGCGAGCCGTCGATCGGGTCGACGACGACGAGCGGGAGCCCGGACCCGCCGGCGCGCCCGACCTCCTCCGAGACGATCGCGCCCGCGGAGGCCTCGATCCGCGCGAGGATCGCCTCTTCGGCGGCCCGATCGATCGCGGTCGTCTCGTCGCCGCCTTCGCCGGCACCGACGACGGGTTCGCGCTCGGCCCGCGTGGGCATGCGCTCGAGCACCGCGTCGACGTCGGCGACGGCGGCGCGGCAGAGCTCCAGCCAGTCAGTCAAGCGGCAGCATGAGCAGGCCGGACGTGAGCTTCGGATAGAAGAACGTGCTCTTCTGCGGCATCACGTCGCCGCGCCGGGCTACCGCCCAGACGTCCTCGATGCGGGTCGGGCGCAGCAGGAATGCGGCTTCGGCCTCGCCGCGGTCGACGGTGGCGACGGCCTCCTCGCGCAGCGGCGTGTACGTGACGCCCTCGGGGGCGGCGCGTTCCACGACCTCCGGATCGAGCCCGCCGCCGTCGAGCAGCTCGTAGCGCTCTGCGCGATAGAGCACGGGGCCGGGAAGCTCCTCGCCGGGCGGGTCGATCGTCGGGCCGGAGGCCGAGCCGGCGCTCTGGGCGACACGATGCGTCGGGAAGATCGTCAACCCTTCCTGGCCGGTGGGAACGATCACCGCGAGCAGCCAGGCAGTGGCCTCGGTGCCGTCCTCGGCGTGGAAGGCGAGCGCGGTCTCGTAGCGGTGGTGGCCGTCCGCGATCAGGAGCTGCGCCTGGGCCAGCTCCTCGACGAGCGCGGCCGAGAACTCCTCGTCGAGTCGCCAGAGCCTCGACGCCACGCCGTCGTCGTCGGCCGAGAGCTCGGGCTCGCCGAGGCCGTCGAGCTCGATTGCGCCGTCCCAGAGGAAGAAGAGCGGCTCGAGTTGGGTGCGGGTGGCGCGGAGCAGGCGCAACCGTCCCTCCTTCGGGCCCGCGTGCGTGCGCTCGTGCGGCAGGACGACGTGGTTCTCGTACGGCTCGAGCCGGAGAGCCGCGACGAAGCCTTCGCGCCGCCGGGCCACGCTGTCGGGGCCGATGTAGTCCTGTGCGAGCCACCAGCAGGCGGGCTCGCGATCGCGCACGAGGACACCCTGCTGCTGCCACGCCGCGAGGCTGGCGGCCGCCTCCTCGGCGGAGTCGGGCAGCGTCAGGTGGACGACGTTGTACTCGGTCTGTCCGGCGAGCTCTCGTCGTCGCTCCGGCCCGATGACGTCGTACGGCGGCGCGACGAGCGAGTCGAGCCGGCCCGCGACAGCCGGGTCGTAGCGGAGCGCGCGGAACGGCCGTACGACTGCCACGGCACTGACCGTACCAACCGGGCCGCCTCGCTACCGCCACGTTTGCCCGTGCGGGCGACGACGGGCGAGCCCTCAATCCACGCGCGGCGTCCCTGCTGCAGAAGCTCGGCTGCGAGCGCGGCGAGCACCCCGAGCCCCACGACGACGACGCGGCGCAGGACGCGTGCTCCCCAGCGCAGGCGCAGCGTCAGTTCGCGCCGTCGGTCGGGCATGAGCCGGCGGCTGCGGTCGACGACGAGCACCTGTTCCGACGGGACGACCGCGATGACCGCTGCGGTCGGTATCCGGCGGACGTGGCGCCGGCTCGTTCGCACCTCGAGCAGCGAAGGGGCGTGCAGGTTCCCGTCCGCGAGAACTCGCTCGACCGTGCCGTGGCCACCGCCTGCAAGCGAGAAACCGACACAGTTGGCGAGCCAGTAGCGAGTGACGGGGCTCGACGCGTCGAACCGCCTGCTCTGGCGCATTACAACCGCCATCCAGGCACGCGTCCCCCATACCCGGCCGTGCGAAACTCCCTTGCGTGACCACGATCGCCGAGCTCGAGGAAAACCGCACGGTTGAGGGCGTCTACGCGGTCGCCCGCAAGGAGAAATTGCGCACCCGCAACGGGTCGAGCTACCTCGCGCTCGAGCTCGTGGACACGAGCGGGCGAATCGGAGCGCGCGTCTGGAGCGACGTCGACATGCTGGACGGACGCTTCGAGGCGGGCGACGCGGTCCGCGTGCTCGGCCGCGTGGAACGATTCCGCAACGTCCTCCAGGTCGAGGTGCGGACGCTCGAGCCGGCGGAGGACGTCGATCCGGCCGAGCTGACGCCCGGCTTGCGGCGGGACGCGGACGAGCTCGAGGGCTTCCTCGAGTTCCTCGTCGGCGAAGTTCACGACGAGGCGCTCCACGCCGTCGTGACGCGGGCGCTCGCGGACGCTCCTCTGCGCGCGTATCCGGCGACCCCCGACGGCCACCACTCGTACGCCGGCGGCCTGCTCGAGCACACTGTCGGCGTCGCCACGCTCTGCCGCGAGCTCGCCCAGGTGCACCCGCGCCTGCGCGCCGACCTGCTGCTCGCCGCGGCGCTCGTGCACGACGTCGGCCGCACGCGGGAGCTCGGCCGGCCGCCGATCTTCGCCCCGACGGAGGAAGGCCGGCTGCTCGGTCACGTCCATCTCGGGCTGCGGCGACTCGAGGAGCTCGACGCTCCCGCCGAGCTGCTCCACGCCGTCGCCTGCCATCACGACGCCCGTGCGGCGCGCACCGCCGAGGCGGCCGTCCTCTACCACGCGAACCAGCTCGACGCCGTCGCCGCCACGCGGCCGGTACCCGACTAGGCCCGGCTTGGGATCGGCTCTCCTGGCGCTCTGCGCCAGCCTCACCTGGGGGCTCGGCGACTTCCTCGGCGGCATCAAGGCACGAGCCTTGCCGAGCCTGACGGTGCTCGCGGCGTCGCAGCCGTTCGGGCTCGCCGCGCTCGGGATCGTCGTGGCCGCGCGAGGAACCGGGATCCCCGGCAGCGAGGTGGCCTGGTCGGCGCTCGCGGCCGTCTTCGGAACGGTGGGGCTGTTCGCGTTCTACCGCGGCCTTGCCACGGGAGCGATGAGCGTCGTCGCACCGATCGCCGCCGTCGCGGCGGGCGTGCCCGTGATCTGGGGAGTCGCCGTCTCGGGCGACGACATCAGCGGCCTGCAGGCGATCGGCTTCGTCGCCGCGGTCGGCGGCAGCGTCGCAGCGTCGATCGAGCTGCAGCCGCAGCGCAGGCAGATCGCGGCCGGCGTCGGCTGGGCTGCCCTCGCGATGCTCGCGTTCGGCGGGTACTACGTTCCGATGCACGCGGCCTCGACGCAGGACTGGCTGTGGCCCGCGTTCCTCTTCCGCTGCATGTCGGTGACGATGGTCCTCACGCTCGCTCTCGCCCGCAGGCTCCGGCCCGGCGGCCTGCGCGACCACTGGCCCGGGCTCGTCGCGATCGGGCTCCTCGACACAGGCGGGAACGCGCTCTTCGCAGCCGCGTCGTCGACGCACGGCCTGCTCAGCGTCGTGTCGGTGCTCGCGTCGCTCTACCCGGTGGTGACGGTGCTGCTCGCGCGGCTCCTGCTGGGAGAGCGCGTACAGCGGACACAGGACGCCGGCGTGCTCGTGGCGCTCGCCGGCATCGTGCTGATCACAGCGGGAGGCTAGCCACCCGCCGTTCGATCACGGACCGGAGCTCCCGCACCTCCTCGAGGCAGAGCCCGGCCGGATCGGGGAGGTTCCAGTCGACGTACTCCTTCCCCGGCAGCACCGGGCAAGCGTCGCCGCAGCCCATCGTCACGACGAGGTTCGCCCACTCGACGTCCTCGCGCTCGAGCGCCTTCGGCACGCGGCCCGAGACGTCGATCCCGACCTCCTCGAGCGCCTCGACGACCGCCTCGTGCAGCTCGGCAGCCGGCCGCGATCCGGCCGACCGCGCCTCACCGCCTCGCCGCTCGTACAGCGCCTGCGCAATCTGCGAACGGCCCGCGTTCTCGACGCAGACGAAGAGGATCTTCATCCGCCGAGCGTATGCCGCAGGTCGCGCACGGCGTCGGGCACGAGCCGGTAGTACGCCCAGGTACCGCGACGGCTCGACTCGACGAGCCCGGAGTCGCGCAGAACCTTCAGGTGATGCGAGATCGTGGGCTGCGAGAGGTCGAACGCCGCGTTGAGGTCGCACACACAGCACTCGTCTGTCGAGGCGAGCCGATTCACGATCGCGACGCGAGTGGGGTCCGAGAGGGCGCGGAAGCGCGCGGCGAGCGTCTCGCGAGCGTCCGGGTCGAGCGCCTCGGTCGCCGGACCGCAGCAGATGACAGGCAGCGTCTTCATCGATCGATCTCAATATACTGTATCGATCTCTGTCTATGAAAGGAGGAAGCCTTGAAGCGTGGCGAGTGCTGCGAAGGCTGCTGCAGCGGCACCGGTTGCTGCTGAGCGGAGGCCTGCCGGCGAGGCGTACGACTCGCCGGCACCATTTTCGCGTCCCCCGGGTCCGGCGGGTGCCGTCCCGGGCCGACGAGGCGTGAGCCCCGCCGGCCCGAGCACGACGATCAGGGAGTGACCGCCGCCGTGAAGGCGTCGAGCGAGTGGTCCCCGTTGCCGGTCCACATCACCTGCGCCTTCGCATCGTTCGACGCGACGGCGATGTAGTCGCCGAGGAAGAAGTTCGTGCAGTCCGGTGGATCGACGAATGCGAGACATGCGCCGAAGGCGTCCCCGTCGAAGCCCGTCGTGGTGACGGGCGTGCTCGTCCAGGTCGCGCCGGAATCGGTCGACGACGAGAGCGTCACGCAGACGAGAACGTCGTTGGGGTCGCAGCTCCGGTCGTAGTATGCGAGGTCGACGCGACCGTCCGGGGCCGACTGGAGCCACGGGAAGAACTGCGTCTCGCCGCTCGCCTTAACCCGCTGCGCCGGCGTGAAGGTCGAGAGGTCCCCCGGCTGGGCCGTGTGTGTCGTCCACACGTTCAGCGCGCCGCTCGATTCGTCGTTGTAGGCCACGACGACGTCCCCGGTGCGCTGGTCGACCGTCGAGGTGACATCCGTGCCGCCGCGGTACTGCGCGTTCGGCAGGCTCGTCGCCGGCGCGTTCAGCGGTGCCGCGACGAAGCTGCGGCCGAAGGTGTTTCCGCCGTCGGTCGACTTGGCGATCAGCGCCACGTTCGACTTCGTGCTCTTCTCGTTCGGACCGCTGGTGTAGGACACGTAGACGCTGCCGTCGGGGCCGACGCGGGGCGTGGCGTCCTGGTCGAACTGATGACCGGCGTCGCTCACGCGGATCGGGCCGGTCCACGTCGCCCCGTCGTTGTCCGAGTACGCGAGCAGGATCGGAGACCGTCCGTCGCCGTCGAACTCGGCCCAGGCGACGTAGAGGCGGCCGAAGTGGTGACCCTGACCCGTGCCGGTGTCGACCGTCCCGGCCTCGTGGTCGGCGAAGTTCCCGTTCGAGCCCTTCTCGCTGCCGTTGGCCGTTCCCGTCGTGATCGGCACCGCGGGCAGGCGCCAGGACCCGAGCCCGTAGCTGTGCGCCGGATCGCTCGGATTCGCCGTGACCGGATCGAACGTCGTCGAGAGCAGCTGGATCCGGCCCTTGTTCTTCAGCCCCCCGAACGCCTGGCAGATGACGTCGAAGAGGCCGGACTTCGGGTTGTAGACATCGACCGGATCGCCGGCGGCGGCATAGATGCCGGTCCCGGCGACGTTCGGGTCGTTCGTGAACGAGGTGAAACCGGGCGCGAACGACTCCGGCGCCCAGGTCGTGCCGCCGTCGGTCGAGTACGAGATCCCACAGCCGTCGTTGAAGTGCCAGTCGTTCCACATCCCCATCAGGATCTGGCCGTCCGGGCTCATGCCCAGGGACTCTTCGTTCGCAGCGAACTGGTCGTCGGTGACCCGCACCGGCGACGAGACGGTCGCGGCGGCGCCCGCAGCGACGAGCACGAGCGCCGAGCATGCGACCGCCACAAGCAGCGCAAGCTTGATCGACATCCTTCCCCCTTCTCGGTTGTGGCGGACCGATCCTATGCGCGGCGCGCGTCTAGACGTTGAAGCGAATGTTGAGGACGTCGCCGTCCACGACCACATAGGGCTTCGCCTCGAGACGCTGCTTGCCGGCGCGAGCCGCTTCCGCGTGGCCGCCGGCCGCCACGAGATCGTCCCAGCTCACGACCTCGCAGCGGATGAAGCCTCGCGCGATGTCGGAGTGGATCGTGTCCGCGGCGTCGAGTGCGGTCGCGCCGCGGCGGAGCGTCCACGCTCGCGTCTCCTTCTCGCCGGCCGTGAAGAACGTGATCAGGTCGAGCGTCTCGACGAGCCGGCGCACGACCTCGCCGAGGGCCGACTCGCCGCTGCCGCGGAACTCCGCGGCTTCCTCCGGCGGGAGCTCCGCCAGCTCGGCCTCGAGCTGCAGGTCGATCCCCTCGGCTCCGTTGACGAGCTCGAGCAGCGGCTTGGTCGTGAGGGGCTCGAGCTCGGGCGGGAGCTCACCCTCCCACTCCGCGAGCGTCCTGCCCGCATCGAGGTGCGCGAGCAGCCGCTCGAGCTCCGCCGCCTCGGCCTTCAGGCGCGCATCGCCCGACTTCGCCTGCTTCGCGACGCGCTCGAGGCGGCGTTCGACGTGGTCGCGGTCGGCGACGAGCAGCTCGAGCTTCAGCGTTTCGAGGTCGTCGGCGGGAACACGCGTACCGGAGAAGCCGTCGAGGACGACGAGCAGCGCGTCGACCTGCCGCAGGTTGCCGAGCAGCTGCGGTCCGGTTCCCGGCACGTCCACCACGCGCACCGCAGCCGGGGTGACCTTCCGCGCTCCGACGGTCTCGGCCAGCGCGTCGAGTCGCGCGTCCGGAATCTGCGCCATCCCGACGTGCTCCTTGCCCGAGCCGTGCGCCTCGGAGTGGGTGAGCGCCCGAAAGAGCGTTGTCTTGCCCGAGCTCGGCAGCCCGACGATTCCGACCTCCAGCGCCACGCGCGGAGGCTAGCCGCCTCGCTACGCCTCCTGGTGGGCGATCTGCTTCTGCAGGGAGGCGAGCGCCCGGTGCTGGAGCGACTTGATCGCGCCCTCGGTCTTGTCGAGGATCGCCGCCACCTCCGCGTTCGGGAGGTTGAAGACGAACTTCAGCGTCAGCACCTGCTGCTGCTCGGGCGAAAGACGGTCGATGAGCTTGAGCATCGACTCGCGGCCGATCGTCTTCATCGCCACGAGCTCGGCCGACGGCTCCTCCTCTCCCGGCGGCTCGGGAACCTCCTCCTCCGGCTGCCAGCGGCGCCGCGAGCGGAAATGGTCCATCGCGAGGTTGTGGGCGATCCGGAAAAGCCAGGCCGAGAACGGCGCGGACTGCCACTTGAAGCTGCCGATCTTCTCCAGCATCTTGAGGAAGGTCTGCGTCGTGAGGTCCTCGGCGTCGTGCCGGTTGCCGACGCTGACGTGGAGGTAGCTGTAGATCCGGTCGAAGTGGATGAGGTACAGCTCCTCGAGGGCGTCCCGGTCGCCCTGTTGCCCGCGCGCGACGAGCTCCCGCACGTGCTCGGTCGACTCGCGCGGCGGAAGGCGCTCGGTGGGAGAACTCATCCCGCCTTCGTTTCCCCGCGACCCCACCTGAGCTAACGCGCGCTAGCCGGAGCCGAACCCGACCCGGCCCGCACGGACGATCCGCTTGTAGTACGCGACGTTGGCCACGACGACGTGCAGCGGGCCGTCCTCGGTCTCGAGCACGACCACGGGCTTGCCGGCCCCGGTGGAGTTGAGCGCCGATTCGAGCTCGTCCGCCGAGCGCCCGTCCACGAAGCTGCCGACGATCTGGCCGCCGGCGAAGCCGATCTCCAC
>DASUHE010000069.1:0-13239 GCA_036273695.1 Gaiellaceae bacterium | reverse complement strand
GAGCGCGACTTGACCGTTTCCGGGAACGAGCTCTCCGAGCCTGCGCAGGCCGCCACGCTCGACGACGATGCCGGCCGCGGCAAGCACAACGTCGTGGAGGTCCCGCGCCACGACGTCGGCAACGCCCGAGTACAGCTCCCGCCGCTCGTCGAAGAGTCGCCGGAACTCCGCCTCGTCCTGCGCAAGTGGACGGTCGCTCCCGCGAACCCGCTCCCAGCATGTGTCGACGTCGACGTCGAGCCAGATCGTCAGCGTGTCGTCGAGCGCCTCGCGCACACGCGGAGAGGTGACAGCACCTCCGCCGAGGGCGAGCGCGATTGCCTCTTCTTCCAGCGCACGGAACGCAGGTTCCCCCTCGTCACGGAAGATCTCGGGGATCGACTTCCCGGCGGCGGTCTCGATGAGGTCGTCGGTGTCGACGCCGCCGACCGCGTGGGCTGCGGTCGACTTGCCCGCGCCCATGAAGCCGACGATTGCCACGCGCCTGTTCAGATGCGCCCCAGGTACGCGCGCCACGCGGCGACGAAGTCGCCCAGCGCGTCGCCGCCGAACTTCTCGCGCGCCGCGCGGGCGAGCTCCCAGGCGACTGCTGCCTCCGCCACGACGGCAAGCGCCTCGACCGCGGAGACGTCGCTCCGCTCGACGAGCGCGTCCGCCGCCTCGCCGGTGTCGAGGTCGACGGAGCGGAGCGGGCGCATGAGCGTCGGGAGCGGCTTCATTCCGGCGCGCACGACGATCTCCTCGCCGTTGGAGACGCCGCCTTCGATCCCACCGGCGCGGTTCGTCTCGCGGTGGAGGCCGTGCTCGTCGCGGACGATCTCGTCGTGCGCCGCCGAGCCGCGCAGCCCGGAGAGCGCGAAACCGTCGCCGACCTCGACCGCCTTCACCGCCTGGATCCCCAGCAGCGCCGCCGCGAGCCGCGCGTCGAGCCGATCCTCGCGCCGCGCGTAGGAGCCGAGCCCCGGCGGGACCCCGCGGGCACGAACCTCGACGCGTCCGCCGAGCGTGTCGCGGTCCCGCCGCGCCTCGTCGACGGTCGCAGGATCCGCGCCCGCCTCGGCCAGCGCTTCGCCCAGGACGTCGATCCCGATCTCGCGCAGCAGCGCCTTCGCCACGGCCCCGGCGGCGACGTGGGCCGCCGTGTGCCGAGCCGACGCCCGCTCGAGCGCGTCACGGACGTCCGCGAGGCCGTGCTTCTGCACCCCTGCGAGATCCGCATGTCCCGGCCGCGGCAGCGTGACCGGCTTCGTCCCTTTCCCCTCGGGCTCGCCCTCGGGCGGCCAGGGGCTCATCCCCCAGGTCCAGTTCTTGTGGTCGCGATTGCGGACGACGAGGGCGAGCGGCGTGCCGAGCGTGCGGCCGTGGCGAAGGCCGGCGAGCACCTCCACCTCGTCGGTCTCGATCTGCTGGCGCGGCGAGCGGCCGTAGCCCTGCTGGCGGCGCCGGAGATCGGCGTCGATCGTCTCCTGCTCGAGCACGAGCCCGGCGGGCAGGCCGGAGACGATCGCCACGAGGGCAGGTCCGTGCGACTCCCCCGCGGTCGCGAGCTCGAGCGTCATGGCCGAGAGCGTAGTGCGCTACAGCCGGGCGAGTACCCGCGAGACGAGGCTCTGGTGCCCGTCAGCCGCCGACGCCCGCAGGAAACGGGCGAGCCGGACGGTCTCCTCCGGGTCGAGCGAGATCGCCGCCTGCGCCTCGTCCCCGCGCCAGACGCTGAGGCGCGCATGCTTCGGCTCGGTCAGGTAGACCGAGACGCGCAGGCCGCCGTCGCCGACGTCGGGGTGGCCGCGGAAGTACTCCACGATCTTCGTCCGCTGCGACCGGCCGCAGTGCGGGCAGAAGCGGAACTCGTCCTCCACTCCTCCCCCACATCCACGACAGCGGCGCATCGTGCTCCTTCTATGCCCATCGCCGTCTCAGGTCAAGCCGCCGCGGGCCAGAGCGGCACGACGCGCTCGGCGGCCGCAACGAGGTCGTCCGCGGCGATCTCGACGTCCGAGAGCGGGATCTCGACGACCGGCCACTCGCAGAAGATTCTGATCGGGCCGGGCTCGGAGAGCGGCCAGAGCCAGGAAGACCGGACCCTCCGGCTATGCGTCCGGCTTGAGGAACCGCCGGCGCTGGACCCGGCCGCCGAGGTCGCTCACGTGCTCAAGCCTACGGCGGCGCGCATCGCAGCGACCGGCGCCTGGAGGCCGGTCCAGAGCTCGAAGCTCCCGGCTCCCTGGGCGACGAGAACCTCGAGCCCGTCGAGAACCCGCGCGCCCGTAGCTGCGGCAGCCTCGGCCGTCGCCGTGCGGGGATACGGAAGGTCGATCAGCGTCTGTCCCTCCTCGAGCTCGAACAGCACCTCGTCGCGCACGGTCGTCGCGTGGATCACGAGGTCGGCGCCGCGCACGTCGGGCGGCCACTCGCCGCGTCGCGCGAAGACGCGCGCCTCCGGTAGCGCGTGCCGGAACGCCGCCGCCGCCCCGCCGTCGCCCACGATCGCGGGCTTGTAACAACTTGTTACTTGCTCGAGGATCGCGGCGTCGGTCGAGAAACCGCGGCCGCGCACGATCGTGTTCACCGACGGCAGCTCGCTCCCGAGGATCCGGGCGGCGTCGAGCTTGTACGGCGCGGTGACGTTCGCGAACTCGACTTCGCGCACCGCGGCCCCCAGCTCTTCCGGCCGGAGGTCCCAGAGCGCGTACTCCCACTCGAGCCCGGCAGCCGCGAAGGCCGCGTTCTGCATCCGCGGCGAGAGCGAGTGCTCGACCGGATGGCCGAGCAGGAAGACCCTCACGGCCCGTAGCCGTACTGGATCTCGTGGTTGACGAAGTCCTGGTAGCTCGCGGTGAAGTAGTGGTGCCGGTGATCCGGCTTGCGCACGAAGTAGAGGTAGTCGACGTGCGCGGGATGCGCCGCGGCCTCGAGTGCCGCAAGTCCCGGGTTGTCGATCGGCGTCGGCGGCAGCCCGGGGAACTTGTCCGTGTTGTACGGGTTGTCGCTCTTGAGATACGGGCTCAGCGGCTGCGTCGGCTTGAGGTGGAGCCCGTACCGGAGCGTGGCGTCGATGCCGAGCGTCATGTGGTCGTGCAGGCGGTTGTAGATGACGGCGGCGACGAGCGGCCGCTCGCTCGGCACCTGCGCCTCGCCCTCGACCATCGAGGCAATCGTCAGCACGTCGTACGGCGTGAGGTTCTTGCTGCGCGCGTACGAGAGGTTGAGCTCGTGCCACTTCGCGGTGAACTCCTGCAGCTGCTCGAGGGCGAGCTGGGCCGAGGTCGTCTTGCGGTCGAAGTCGTACGTGTCCGGGAAGAGGAAGCCCTCGAGCTCCAGCTTCTTGGCGCCGAAGCCGGGAATCACGCGTGGCTTCCCGGTCGCTGCGAGGTACGCCGCTCGCGAGAGCCGAACCTTTCGGCGCGACTCGCGTGCCGCGATCTTCGCCACGGCCTGCACTCGGGCGGCCATCTCGGCACGTATGAACCCCTCGGGAAACACGATCCGGAACTGCCGGAGCTGGCGGATCGTGGTCGTCGGAGGAGACGCGGCGCGCGACGAGCTGCGGAGCGCGAGAGCCGCGGCGACGGCGCCGCCCACGAGCACGATCGCGACGACCGCGACGAGGCGGCGCATGAGGATCCTCCGCCGCGACGGGCGCGGCGGTTTCAGCCGGCCGTCGGGCTCCACCGCTCGAGCCAGCCGGAAAGGAGGTGCGCCGCCGCGAGAGCGTCCTCGGCTGCCGTGCCCGCCGTGCGCTGGGCGAGGTCGGTCGTGAAGCGCTCGTCGAAGAGCTCGACGGGGACGTCGACGACGCCGCGGAGCGCGTCGGCGAACAGCTCGGTCTCGGCGGCTTGCTCGCCGTGCACGCCCCGCATCGTGAGCGGCAGGCCGACCACCACGCGCTCGACCTCCTCGTCGCGCACGAGCCGGGCGAGCTCGCCGAGTCCGCTCTCCGAGCCGGCGCGCTCGACGACGCCGAGCGGCCGCGCCAGCGTCCCCGTCGGGTCGGAGACGGCGACCCCCGTGCGCGCCGAGCCGTAGTCCAGCGCCATCACCTTCACGGCGTCATCTTGACGGGGCGACCAGCTCGCTCGCGGCGGAGAGCGCGGCCGCGATGCCGCCGGGGTTCTTTCCGCCGGCCTCCGCGAGTGTCGGCTTGCCGCCTCCGCCCCCGCCGATGTGCGGGCCGAGCTCGCGCACGACCTGCACGGCGTCGAGCCCACGCGCGACGAGCGCGTCGTCGAAGTTGACGACGAGGAACGCGCGTCCGTCGTCGCTCGAGGCCACGATCGCGCCGGCCGCCTTCTCCTGCTGGCGGATCCGGTCCGAGAAGTCGCGCAGCGGGCCACCCTTGAGCCCCTTCACCTCGACGAGCAGGACGTCGCCCTCGCTGGTCTGGGAGACGATCTCCGCCTGCTGGACCTGCGCCGGCCGCTTCGAGTCCTTGCGCGCTCGGTCGAGCTCGCCGCGCAACGTGTCGGCCTCTCGCGCTCGCTCGTGCAGCAGCGCGAACGCCTCACCCGCGGTCACCGCCTCGATCCGCCGCGCGCCCGCGCCGACGGAGCTCTCGGAGAGCAACGCGAACGGGCCGATCTCGGCGGTCGAGCGCACGTGCGTGCCGCCGCAGAGCTCGATCGACCAGCCGTCGATGTCGACGACGCGCACGACGTCCCCGTACTTCTCGCCGAAGAGCATCATCGCCCGGAGGTTGCGGGCCTCCGACAGCGGCGTCTCGAAGATCCGCACCGGCACGTTCGCGAAGACGCGCTCGTTGACGCGCTGCTCCACCTGGGCTCGCTCGTCCGGCGTGAGCGGCGAGGGATGCGTGAAGTCGAAGCGGAGCTTGTCCGGACGCACCGCCGAGCCAGCCTGGCGGACGTGGTCGCCGAGCACCTCCTGCAGCACCTTGTGGAGGAGATGCGTCGCCGTGTGGTTCGCCATCGTCGGATAGCGCACGTTCCACGGCACGACGGCCCGCACGCGGTCGTTCGCCGCGAAGCCCGAGCCCTGGAACACGAGCTCCTGGTCGTCGTCGAGCCTCAGCGCCTCGACGAGATCGGCCCGCGTCCCGTCCTCCTTCTCGATCCAGCCCGCGTCGGTCACCTGGCCGCCGCCGGCCGGATAGAACGGGGACTCGGCGAGCTTGACCTGGAACAGGCCGTCGCCGAGGTCGGCATACGCCGTGACGGCGGTGCGCACGTCGACCCGCTCGTAGCCGACGAAGTCGGTGCGCGGCGCCCCGCCGAACCGCGGCTCGTGACGCGCGGTACCGCCCCGGCGCGAGATCTCCTGATGCTCCGCCATGAGGCGCGTCAGCTCCTCCTCGTTCACCCCGAGCCCGCGCTCGCGCGCCAGCTCGAGCGTGAGCTCTTCGGGGAAGCCGTATGTCGCCTTGAGCGTGAAGGCGTCCTCGCCGGTGATCTCGCCCTTCGCGGCCGCCTCCTCGAAGATCTCCATGCCGCGCTCGAGCGTCTCGCCGAACCGCTCCTCCTCGGCGGCGAGGACGCGATGGATCTCGCTGCGGTGCTGCTCGAGCTCCGGATACGCGCCGCCCATCTGCTCGACCACGACGTCGGCGAGGCCGGGCAGGAACGGCGGTTTCATCCCGATGCGCAAGCCGTGTTGCGCGGCCCGCCTGACGATGCGGCGCAGGACGTAGCCGCGCCCCTCGTTCGACGGCGCGACGCCCTCCGCGACGATGAACGTCATGCCGCGGCCGTGGTCGGCGAGCACGCGATGGGCCTTCGTCGCGTCTTCCGAGGAGCCGTAGGCGACGCCCGATTGCTCGGCGACCCAGTCCATGATCAGCTGGTAGCCGTCGGTGTCGTAGACGGAGGGCACCTGCTGCACGACGCGCGCGACTCGCTCGAGGCCCCAGCCGGTGTCGATGTTCTTGCTCGGCAGGTCGGTGAGCGTGCCGTCCGGGTGCAGCTCGTACGACATGAAGACGAGGTTCCCGAACTCGAGGAAGCGCTCGCAGCGCGTGCAGCCGGGCTTGCAGTCGTCGGCGCCGCAGCCGACGTCCTCGCCCCAGTCCCAGTACAGCTCCGAGTCGGGGCCGCACGGCCCGGGTCCGCCGACCGACCAGAAGTTCTCGGACGAGGGCAGCGGCACGATCCGCTCCGCCGGCATCCCGATCGCCTCCCAGTGAGCGATCGCCTCCTCGTCGGGCCCGAGCTTCAGACCCGGATCGCCGGCGTGGACGCTGATCCAGACGCGATCCCAGTCGAGCTTGAGCCGCTCCTGGATGAACTCGGTCGCGTACGCGATCGCACCCTCCTTGAAGTACTGCCCGAACGAGAAGTTGCCGAGCATCTCGAAGAACGTGAGGTGGAAGGTGTCGAGCCCGACCTCGTCGATGTCCGGGGTGCGGAAGACCTTCTGGCACGTGGTCGTGAGCGGCGCGGGCGGCGCCTCGCGGCCGAGGAAGAACGGCATCTGGGGTTGCATGCCGGCGCTCGTGTAGAGCGTCGAGCGGTCGTCGGCGCGCGGGATCAGCGGCGCGGACGGGCAGCGCAGGTGACCGTTCTCCTCGAAGAACGCCTGGAATCCCTCCCGCAGCTCGGCCGTCGTGCGCACGGCGGCCATTCTAGGAGGGCGCCGACGGGCGCCCGCCGCCGACCAGGCTAGCATCGCATCGTGTCGCTCGACGTTCTGACGCCGGTCGCACCACGGCGGCGGAGGCGCCGCTATCGCGCGGGGAGGCTGTTCCTACTCGCCCTCGTCGTGGTCGTCGCGGCCGGCGCCGGGATCTGGTTCGGCCGCCGAGAGGCGACGGCCGTCCACCATCCGCTTGCGGCGAGGCAGCTGCCGCCGCGGAAGCACGCGAGGCAGAGGATCTCGCAGCCCTCCGTCCCGCAGACGCCCCCTCGTCTGCTCTTCGGGACGCCGCTGCTCGGAGGCGCCGACGTCCGCGTTCGGGCCCCCGCGGCGATCCTCGTGGACGCGGACACGGGCCGCGTCCTCTGGTCCGAGCGCCCGCACAGGAGGATGAAGATCGCCTCGCTGACGAAGATCATGACGGCGACGCTCGCGCTGGCCGAGGTGCCGTGGCGCAGCACCGTCACCGTCGCGCGCTCGGTCACGCGCGTGCCGCTTGTGCGCGAAGGGCTCCGCACGGGCGAGCGGGTCAAGGCCTGGAAGCTCTTCTACTCGCTGCTCCTCTACTCGGGCAACGACGACGCGAATCAGCTCGCGATCTCGAGCGCCGGCTCGGTGCACGCGTTCCTCGGCCGGATGAACAGCGAGGCGCAGGCGCTCGGCCTGCACGACACGCACTACACGAGCCCGAGCGGGATCCGCGACGAAGGCAACTATTCGACCGCGTGGGATCTCGCCGCGTTGACCCGCTACGCGTTCCGAAATCCGCGCTTCGACCAGCTCGTCAGGACGAGGCGGATCGAGGTGCCGTGGTCGGCCCCGACGAACTCGAAGATCTATCTCAACAACAACTTCCTCCTGCACGCATTCCCCGGCGCGGACGGCGTGAAGACGGGCTACACGAGCGAGTCGGGCTGGTGTCTCGTCGCCTCCGCCACGCGGCACGGCAAGCGGCTGATCGCGGTCGTGCTCGACTCGCCGAACCTCTACGGCGATGCCAGGCGGTTGCTGAACCTCGGTTTCTCGCACGCGTAGGACGGCTACGGTTCCCCCGCGGCGCCGGAACCGGCGTTGCGGGGTCGACGTGGAGAAGTGCGTATGAGATTGCCGTCGCTCGCAGCCGGGTCCGATCTGGCCGTCGATCTCGGGACGGCGAACACCGTCGTCTTCCGGCGCGGCGAAGGCATCGTCCTGTTCGAGCCTTCGGTGGTCGCGATGGACCAGCAGACGGGGCAGGTCTACGCCGTCGGGGAGAAGGCGCGCCAGATGCTCGGCCGCACGCCGGCCACCATCGTCGCGACCCGTCCCCTGCGGCACGGCGTGATCGCGGACTTCGAGACCACCGAGCAGATGCTCGGGCACTTCATCCGCCGCGTCGGCGGCAACGGCCTCCGGCGGGCGGTGATCGTCTGCGTCCCGAGCGGGCTGACGCAGGTCGAGCGGGACGCCGTCGTCGAAGCGACCCTCTCGGCAGGCGCCCGCGAGGCGCACCTCATCGAGGAGGCGATGGCGGGCGCGATCGGCGCTGAGCTTCCCGTGGAGGACGCCGTCGCCTCGCTCATCGTCGACGTCGGCGGCGGCACGAGCGAGATGGCCGTGATCGCGCTCGGCGGCCTCGTCGTCTCGATCTCGCTGCCGGTCGGCGGCTACGACCTCGACGACGCGATCGTCCGCTACGTCCAGGATCAGCACCGGCTGCTCGTCGGCCACGAGCAGGCCGAGCGGGTGAAGCTCGAGATCGGGAGCGCGCTCGCCGGGCACGCGGTGGCGGAAGCCGAGGTCGCCGGGCGCTACATGTCCACTGGGATGCTCGCGCGTATCACGCTCGGCGAGGACGAGGTTCGCCGGGCGCTCGAGCGGCCGTTGACGCGGATCGTGGCCGGGCTCAAGGAGCTCCTCGAGCAGACGCCCGCCCAGCTCGCCTCGGACATCGCCGACCGCGGCATCACGCTCGTCGGCGGCAGCACGCTGCTGCCGGGCTTCCCGGAGCTCCTGCGCGGCGAGACCGGCCTGCCGGTGCACCGCGACCCGGAGCCGCTGACGGCCGTCGCTCGCGGCGCCGGAGCCGCGCTCGCGGAGCTCGACACGCTGAGGCGCTCACAGCGTCCGCGACGCTCGTCGCGCTGGAGCCGCCGCTGACGGCCGCAATCTGTTTCGCGCCGCTGCGAGTATTGGTGAACGTGACCGCAACAAGACGAATCCTCGGTGTCCTGCTCGTCCTCACGGGCGCCGTCTGGCTGGGACAGGGGCTTCGGCTGATCCAGGGCTCGTCGATGACCGGCAGCACGTTCTGGGCCGTCGTGGGCGCGCTGTGCGTCGCCGGCGGCCTGCTCCTGCTCGGCTGGCCGTGGCGGCAACCCCGCGAAGAAGCGTAAGCGGGTTCAGCCTCGCGGCGTGCCTGCCGATAAGAGGCTCCGTGGAAGAGACGAGCCTCGAGGATCTCCGCAGCGAGCTCGCCGACCTCGAACGCGAGGAGGCGAAGCTCTCGGCGATGCGCGGTCACCTGCAGCATCAGATCGACTTCGGCTTCGAGACGAGGTCGACGCGGCAGCGCGAGCGCGAGGTCTCGGACGAGCGGCAGGATCTGCACCGCCGCATCGACGCGCTCCGCGAGCGCCTGCGCGAGCTGCGCGGGGTCTAGGGCTCGGGAGCTCGCCCGGGGACGCGGTCGGTGGGAATCTCGTCCCGCGGATCGCCGACCGGAGCGTCGACGCGCTGTTGTCTCTCCTTCATCGAACGCTAACGGGCCTACGCTACGTTGGCCGCGTGTTGCGCCTGGAACGGCACCGGCTCGGGCCGCGCGTGTATCTCTGCGGTCTGCGCATCCACGAGTTCGCGCTCGGGCTCGGCGTGATCGCCGTGCTCCTCGCCGGCGGGCTCACCGACCTCTGGGAGCTGAGTCGCCCGACCGAGGCCGCAGCGTTGTTCGGCACGTGGCTCGTCGGCAAGGACTGGCGCGACCTCTTTCCATCGAAGCGAAACACCGCGGCCTGGGGTCTCCTCCCGCACCGCGTCCCGCGGGCCGGCCGCGGCGGCGAGCGGTAACGTCGCGCCCGGTGCACGTCGTCGTCAACCACCTCCGCCTGCGCTGCCCGCTCCCCGCCGAGACGCTCGAGGCGCTGGAGGAGGGCATGCGGCTCGTGGTCGGCGCCGGCGGCCTGGCGGCCCGCGTCGCGAAGGTCGACGAGACCCATCTGATCCTGATCCTCGAGTTCTCGTCCGCGGAGGACGCGAATCGCGTTGCGCGCGAGGTCGGAGGGCCCTGGATGAGGGAGCGCATCACGCCGCTGCTCGCCGGAGACACCGAGCGCAGCGTCGCCGAGGTCATCGCCTCGGCCGAGGCCTGACTGCGCCGACTCACCCTTTGCGCGGGTTCTAGACCGGTTCGTCCAGGAGGCTCCGGGGGTCCTGGTGAAGGCGTGCGGTGGCCGCGGCTCGGCTGTGGACGCCGAGCTTGGCGTAGATGTTGTCGAGGTGCTTCCGGACGGTCCCCGGGGCGATCCACAGGGCCTGGGCGATCTCGCGATTCCGCATTCCCTCGGCAACGTGGAGAAGCACGTCCGTCTCGCGCTCGCTGAGGACGCCGTCCGGCACCCCCCGAATGGTCGCGCGGGCGCAACGTCGTGCGTCGACGGCGCTGCGCAGCTGGTGGAGGTGCGGTTGCAGGAGGTTGAGCAGCGCGCGCTCCCGCTCGCCGAAATCTGCCGACTCTCGGGTGGCGAGGAACGTGTAGGTGAAGCCTTCCGCGGCGGGCAGGGAGACGGTCATCAGGTATCCCTGGGGAGCGGCAGACTGGCTCAGGTAGTCGGCGTAGAACCGCGTCTGGCGCAGCTGCCGCGGGGTGGCGAAGTCGAGAATCTTGAACGCGCCGAGCTCCCCCGTGAGCGCGCGGTGCCGGCGGATCGGATGCTCGTCGACCGTCGCCCAGTAGGCCGCCTCTTCCTCGCAGGTGCCGTCCTCGTCGGCAAGGGAGGCGGAACCGACCGTCTTGGCCTCCCTGCGGTCGATCTCGCAGTAGCTCAAGCTGTCGCAGCGGATCAGCGCCGCCAGCGGATCGAGTATCTCGGCCGGGAACGAGTCCGCCGCAGATCGCTCACCCGCTTGTGACAAGAAGTCGAGCGCTCCCTCCAGATCAGAGCGGCTGAGTCGCACCTGCAACTCACGATACGTCAGGTGACGTATCGACACAACCACGCCGATGGCGAAGGCTGCGAGGTGCGCGTTTTGCGCGGATCGTCAGGCCGACAAGGAGGAACGATGAAGTCGAAACTGGTTTGGGCACTCATTGCAGGGATCGCGGGCGCCGGTGTGTACGGAGGGAACGTTCTCGCGACGCCCGGCGTCGGCTCGACGAGCACGGTCGCGAAAGCGACCTTCGCGGGCATGAACCTCAACGCCCACTCGATTCCGGCCGACCTGTGGCAGGCCCGGCTGATGACACAGGGACTCACCGATGTCTACGTCGTCGACAACAAGATCGCCGTCGGAGGCACGACGGGCTGGCACACCCATCCCGGCCCCAGCCTCATCCTCGTCGTCGCGGGAGAGGTGACGAACTACACGAGCGACGACCCGACGTGCACCGGCCACGTCTACACCGCGGGAGAAGGATTCGTCGATCCAGGCGGCGCCGACGTCCACACGCTGTGGAACCGAGGCACCGTCCCCGCCGAGACGATGGCGGTCCAGCTCATTCCGAACGGTGCGCCGAGAAAGATCGACAAGGACGCGCCCGGCAACTGCACCTTCTGACCGCCCGGAGATGCGGTGGACGCAACGCCGGTCCACCGCATTCTCCTTAGGATCAGATCAGTTGCTTCCCGAGGGCGTGTATCACTGGACCGCGACGCACCCCGAGTGGGAGGGGCCGGTGTCGGCGTACGCAATCGACGACGGGGAGCGGCTGATCCTGCTCGATCCGATCGCCGTCCCGGACGACGTGCGTGCGCTCTTCAGGTCGCGCGAGGTCGTCACGGTACTCACGTCCACGTGGCACGAGCGGGACGCGGCATCGCTCGGCTTTCCCGTGTGGGCGCCGGCGCCGGACCGGCCCGAGGATCAGCTCGTTCCGGCTACGCGCTACGGGATCGGCGACTCGCTGTTCGGGTTGGAGGCGTATCCCGGCCGCGAGGGCCAGCTCGATCTCGTGCTTTGGAGCGAGCGGATTCGCGCGGTCATCGCGGGCGACACGCTGATCGATCTAGGCGACGGGCTCGAGATCCCCGCGAGCTGGCTTCCGGAAGGAGTCACGGCCGAGCAGGTCGCGGCCGGGCTGAGGCCACTGCTGGACAAGCCGGTGGAGATCGTGCTGCCGACGCACGGCAAGCCCGCCGACCGCGCTGCTCTCGAACACGCCCTCGCCTGATCGCGGCGAGTAGGACGAGGACGGACACCCTTCAATGGGCCTCCGGAGCGGGTCGAGTCGACTGGGCCGGTGCTCCGGAATGACCCTGAGGCGTCAGCGCAACTTGAGGAGGGTTGGGCTGCCGAGTTGGGACAATGTGGCCGGAAGCCTGCGGCGGAAACCTGTCGCTTCGAAACCGTGGTGCCTCGGAGACCAGAGCCTCCAGATTGCGGCCGTGTGGCCCTGGAGGGCGACGATGTAGAAGCGTCCCTTCCGCCGGTCTGTGGTGGTCGGGCCGTTGCTGAATGCGCGGAAGGCCGCCTGGTATGAGGCCGGCCCATACAGCTTTGCTGCTTTGACGGAGTGATAGTCCATGTGGTGCGCGAGTTCGCGGGCGATCGCGAGGACTTGCTGGCGGAAGGTCGTGTGGTGAGTGGCGGCGGCCAGGGTTGTTTTCCCGGCGCGGCCAGGGGGCGCAACTCCTCCGACCCACATGGCCAGCACCGCGACGGCTAGGGCGAGGGCAAGCAGTGCTCGACGCTTACGCGCCCGCCGCCTGGCTTCCGCGATCAGGGGGTCGAGCGAAAACTTCGGTCGGGGCAAGGACGCGAGCATTTGAAGTTATTATTGCTAGCACCAGTGCCCACGTCAAGCCAATGACCGCAGAGGGCCACGCGAGCAGGATCCGGCTCCGCTCGCGTAGGGCGACCAGACAGTCTTCTGGCCGTTACGTCGGGACAGGTCGGCAGTCGAAGAGGCACTGCGCGACGCCGGAGTCCCGGTCGGGTAGCTGGTCGCTGCCCTGGGCGAGTGTTCCGGAATGACCCCTGAGCGCCTCCTATGCTCTGGTGCGTGGAAGAAGACTGGCGGCTGACGGGGCAGGAGCTGTTCCTGCAGAGCGCAGCTTTCCGGCACAAGCCATATCGAGCGTGCAGAGAGGGCTGGGAGCATGACCACTGCACCTTCTGCATCCGTGAGTTCGTGGAGCAGGGCGCGCCCTCCGACGACCCGGAGGCGCAAACCGCGGGTTATGCGGCAATCGGGCGAGGGCCGCAGGGCGAGGACGATTACCACTGGGTCTGCGACGAGTGCTTCTCAGACTTCCGCAAGCGATTTGGCTGGTCGGTCGTCGAGTCCGAGGGGTAGGCCGTTCGCCCGGGCGAGCGTCTTCTCGCCTGACCGCTCAGCGAGCCAGCGACTCTTCGTCCTCGGCGATCGTCTCGCGGATCTTCTCGAGCGAGCGCCGGATGAGCCGGGAGACGTGCATCTGCGAGATGCCGACCTGCTGCGCGATCTGCGACTGCGTCAGC
>DASUHE010000068.1:0-23055 GCA_036273695.1 Gaiellaceae bacterium | reverse complement strand
GTGGAGCCCCGGAGGGACACCCACCGCAGGAAGGCCGAACGGCATTCCGGCATGAATCTGTCGAGTCACCTCCGGGGCCCGCCACCGTCACCAAACGACGGCGACCCCCCAAGAACTAACACGCATGCATCTGTGTCTCGCTGGCTATTGAGGCGGATAGCGGACCGAAACGGCCGCATTCACCGAAGCCGCGCAGCTACGCGACGCTGAGCGTCAGAGTCTCGCGGGTCGCCTCGGGACCGATCGCGGCTCGCTCTTCGCTCGTGAGGGCAGCGAGCCACTCGTCGAGCGCGTCGCGGACGAGCTCACGCGCTTCGTCACGCGTGGGCGCGCAGGTGATCACGCCGGGCAGCTCCTCGATCGTGGCACGCACCCAGCCCTGCTCATCCGGCTCGAAGACCACATGCAGGTCCATGCGCACAGGGTACTTCGCACCCAGCCGTCGCGGGATACTCCAGCCCGTGACGTCGCTTCGCGAGCTCGAGCGGCACCTGCTCGCCAACGGCTGCGAGCGCGTCCGCCACGGGTCGCGCCATGACGTCTGGCGCAGCCCGGAGGCGGAGCGGCCCGTGACGGTGCCGCGGCACCGCGAGATCCCGTTCGGGACCGCGCGGGCGATCTGCCGTCAGCTCCGGATTCCCGATCCGCCGCGCTGAACCCCTCAGATGTCGACGCCGAAGCCGCGCTCGGGGACGAGCTCTCGCTCGAGCTCCATCATCCGACGGAGCCTCACGAGGCGGTCGGCGTCGACTTCGCGGTCGCTCGCGTCGAGCATGCGCACGCAATCGACGACCGAGGCGACCGCGGGCCGGAGGCCACGGCCGAGGTTCTCGCGATCGGCGCGGCGGCGCAGGTCGTCGTAGCCGCGCGTCCCCCACGGCGCCGGCACGATCCGGAGCTCGCCGGCACGCGTCGACGCGGTCAGCGGCTCGGCCGAGGCAAGATGGTCGGCGTTCACCGGTGCCTCGAGCTGATCGAGGGCGCGGGCGAGGCGGCGCAGGTTCTCCTCGCGAAGCGAGGGGACGATGTCGAGCCCGCGCGTGGTCTCGCCGCTTCCGTTGACGACACGGGCGAAGCCGCCGACGACGACGTAGCTGACGCGCTCGCGGTCGAGCGCCGCCAGGAGGGCGTAGGGATCGAACGGCGGCTGCTCGGTCACGCCTGGTCCTCGAGACGCTCCAGGAGCGCCTGGACGCGCTGCTGCGGGGCCTCGAGCAGACTCGTCCCCAGCTCGGCGTCGAGCGCGGGCGTCTCCTCCCGCTCCCCGATCTCGATACGCAGCACGAAGCCGCAGGCCTCGACGACCGAGCGGAGGTTCTCGAAGCTCGGCTCCTGGCCGCCGACCTCCCAGCGGGCGACCTGTGCCCGCTCGCGGCCGAGCCGAGCTGCCAGCTCGCTCTGGGTAAGGCCGGCGCGGAGGCGCGCCTCTCGGATGATCTGGGCAGCCATCATCGTGGCCCGATTCTACCTCCGTGTTGACTCCGCATCGCGCTACTGATAAGTTACGTAACCTATGTCGGTACCGGGGCAGCAGCTCTCGCTCCCGCTGTTCGACCCGCAGCCGCCGGGGTCGCGCCAAGAGCCCGCGGCCGCCGAGGACACGACGCCCTGTCCCGCCGAGCCGCCGGCCGTCGACGAAGCGCAGGTCGTGCCCGGGCTGCTGACGACGAACGAGACGGCCGTGCTGCTCCACGTTCACCCGCGCACGGTCCAGCGGCTCGTCGAGCGCGGCCAGCTCGAGGCGATCCACCTCGGCACCGCCGTCCGCTTCGACCCTGGCGACGTCGCCGCGCTGACCGAGCGCGAGAAGCAGCGAGCGGCGGCAGCCCCCGCCACGCTTACGGATCGCGTCCGCGCCGCGCGCGACGCCCGCGTCTCCTTCGCCGAGCGCCTACGCTCACGCCAGCATGAGCATCGAGCGGCTCAAGCGTAAAGACGGCAAGCGCGTCTACGTCGTCCGCTGGTACGAGAGCGGCCGCGGCAGCAGACGCCGCAAGCGCACCTTCGACCGGCGCCGGGATGCCGAGCTCTTCGAGGCCTCGCTGCGGCGGGCGCGTCAGCTCGGCCAACTCGCCTCCGAGGTGATCGGCTCCAACGCGACGCTCGAGGAGTTCCTCGTCGAGTGGTGGGACACCTACGCCGTCACCCACCTGCGCCCGAACACGCTCGCCGGCTACACGACGCTGCTCGACCGCTGGATCGTCCCCTACCTCGGCCGCAAACGCCTGCGCGAGATCACCCGCGAGACCATCGACGGCTACTGCGCCCAGCTGCGGCTCGACGGCGCCGGCGTCCCCACAGTCAACCGCGCCCTCGGGCTGCTGCAGGGCGTCTTCCACCGCGCCGTCGAGTGGCGCCGCCTCTCCTGGAACCCGGTCCTCGGCACCCGCAGGCTCAGCCACAGCCGCGCCACCACGATCGACGCAAGGACGCCCGAGGTCGTCGAAGCGGTCCGCAGGCAGCTCGACCAGCAGAACGCCGCCCTCGTCAGCGTGCTCGCCTACGAAGGCCTCCGGCCGGGCGAGGCGTACACGCTCACCTGGGGCGACGTGCTCGACGACCGCGGCCGCGCCCGTAAGCGCCTCATCGTCCGCACCGCGCTCTCCGACGGCGAGGTGACGACGCCCAAGTCACAGCGGGCGCGCGAGCCCGAGCTCTTCATGCCCGTCGCGCGCGAACTCGTCGCGCTCCACCTCGCCAAGGGCCGCCCGCCCACGGACGCGCTCGTCTTCCCAGACGCCGCCGGCGGCCACCTGCGCCGCCAGAACTGGCGCCGCCGCGTCTGGATCCCCGCGCTCGAGCGCGCCGGCGTCTCCTACTTCCGCAGCTACGACCTCCGCCACACCTGCGCCACGCTCCTCCTCTACGAGGGCCGCACGCTGAACGAGGTCGCCGAGCACCTCGGACACTCAGACCCCGGCTTCACCGCCCGCACCTACGCCCACGTCATGCGCGACGCATCACGCCGCCGCCGCGTCCCGATCACACAGGCAATCCGGACGGCACGCACCGCCGCCGCCCGTAGACCCCGCGTAGACCCCTCGACACAAAAGCGGCCTTCCGAGGAGAGCCGCTCCGAGAAGAAATCCCTGCAAATCCGGAGAGCCGACGCGGGGACTCGAACCCCGGACCCCATCATTACGAGTGATGTGCTCTACCAGCTGAGCTACGTCGGCAGGGGTGTCCAGTCTAGCCTCGCCCTGCAGGGGAGACTCTAGAGCGTTCGATACATGACCTGTTCGCGCCGCCCGGCCTCGCCGGAACGAACGATCGCGTCGCAGACCTCCGATGCTCGGTAGCCGTCCTCGAAGTCGGCTCCGTACGGAGCCACCTCGTGCTTCCCGGCGACCGCCCCGAGGAAGTGGTACAGCTCGTGCACGAACGTGTCCCCCCAGCCGACGATGTGCCCGGGCGGCCACCAGTGTTCCCAGAACGGATGGTCCGCTTCGGAGACGAGCACCGTCTTGAAGCCGCGCGCGCGACCGCCGTTCGCGCCGAAGACCTGAAGCTCGTTCAGCCGCTCCATGTCGAACGCAAGGGAACCTCTCGTGCCGTTGATCTCCCACTGGAACGCATTGCGGCGACCGTGCGCGAAGCGCGTCGCCTCGAGCGTGCCCACCGACCCGTTCTCGAACTCGACCGCCGCCTCGACCGCATCGTCGACCTCACGCCCGGGCAGGAAGGTGTGCACGAAGCCGGAGACGGACTCGATCTCGCCGTTGAGGAAGCGCGCGAGGTCGACGACGTGCGTCATCAGATCGCCGAGGGCGCCCGAGCCGGCGGCGCCCACGTCGAAGCGCCACGTGTCGAGCGAAGGGTCGTCGCCCCAGTCCTGCAGATAGCGGCCGCGGAAGTGGCGAACGTCGCCGAGTTCGCCGGCTTCGATCATCTCCCGCGCGAGCCGCACCGCGGGGACGAACCGGTAGTTGAAGGCGCACATGTGGCGAACTCCGGTCTCGGCGACCGCCCTCCAGATCGCGTAGCTCTCGTCTGCGTCGCGGCCGAGCGGTTTCTCGCAGACGACGTGCTTGCCGGCACGCGCGGCCGCGACGGTCGCCTCGGCGTGCAGCGAGTTGGGGCCGCCGTTGTCGAAGAGTCCGATCCGCTCGTCGGCTACGAGGTCTCGCCAGTCCGTCGTCGCGTACTCCCAGCCGTAACGCCGCGCCGCCTCGCCGACGGCTTCGGCGTCGCGGCCCGCGATCCCGATCAGCTGGGGCTCGAGCGGCGGGGGCCACATGATGTAGGAGATCTTCCGGAACGCGTTCGAATGGGCCTTGCCCATGAAGGCGTAGCCGAGCATTCCCACACCGATCCCCGCCACCGTGCGAGATAGTACGCGTATGGGTTCCCTAGTTAAGTGGGGCATTCTCTCCACCGCCGACATCAACCGGAAGGTGATCCCCGGAGCGCAGGCGTCGGAGAAGCTCGAGCTCCTTGCCGTGGGGAGCCGCGACGCGGCGCGGGCCGAGGCGTATGCCCGCGAGTGGGAGATCCCGCGGGCGTATGGCTCGTACGAGGCCCTGCTCGCCGATCCCGACGTCGAGGCGGTCTACATCTCGCTGCCGAACACATTGCACGCCGAATGGTCGATCAGAGCGCTCGAGGCGGGCAAGCACGTGCTCTGCGAGAAGCCGTTCACGCGCCATCCCGAGGAGGTGGAAGCGGCCTTCGCCGCCGCCGAGCAGAACGACCGTCTGCTGAGCGAGGCGTTCATGTACCGCCACAACCCGCAGACCGCGAAGCTCGCGGAGCTCGTTCGCGGCGGTGCGATCGGAGAGCTCCGGCTGATCCGTTCCGCCTTCTCGTACGGGCTGTACGACGACACGAACATCCGTCTTCGCACGGATGTCGAGGGCGGCGCCCTGATGGACGTCGGCTGCTACAACGTCTCGGGATCGCGTCTACTCGGTGGCGAGCCGGAGCGGGTCTGGGGCGAGGCCTGGTACGGCCCTTCGGGAACCGACTGGGTCTTCACGGGGACGTTGCGCTTCCCCGCTGACGTGATCGCAACCTTCGACTGCGGGACTGCGCTCGTCGAACGCGACGAGCTCGAGGCGATCGGCAGCGAAGGCTCGCTCTTCCTCGACGATCCGTGGCACTGCAATGAGCCGGTCATCGAGCTGCGCCGCCCCGGGCACGTCGAGCGGCTCGAGCTCGACCGGGTCGACTCGTACCGGCTCGAGCTCGAGAATGTGAGCGCGGCCGTCCGTGGCGAGGCCGAACTGCTGCTCGGCCGCGAGGACGCGCTCGGCCAGGCCCGCACGCTCGAAGCGCTGCACGCGTCCGCTACGGAAGGCGCAGCGGTCTCCTTGTAGAGCGGTCGTTTTCAATATTTCCCTAGGGGACTAGGATGGGGCGGGCGAATGAGCGCGCACGCTGCACCTGCGCCCTCTGGGGCTACGCTCGTGATCCGCGGCACGCCGTATCCGGTGCTGCTCCCGAAGCTGCGAGATCCGCGACTCCATCTCGCCGCGACGATCACCTCCCTCCAGGTCATCGGGCAGGTCGGCTTCCACTTCGAGGTCTCGATCGCGCAGATCCTGCTCGCGCTCGGAGCCTCCGCCTTCCTCGAGATCGCGATCGCCATGCGCTTCCAGCGGGTCATCCTCTGGCCGGCGAGCGCGATGCTGACGGGCAACGGCGTGGCGTTCGTCCTGCGAGTCCCCGGGACGGCGCATGGCGACTGGTGGAGCCTGCGGGGCTGGTGGATCTTCGCCGGAACCGCGGCGATCTCCCTGCTCTCGAAGCACGTCGTCCGCTGGCGCGGCGAGCACATCTTCAACCCTTCCAACTTCGGACTCGTCGTCTGCTTCCTGGCGCTCGGCCGGAATCGAGCCGCTCCGCTCGACTTCTGGTGGGGCCCGACCTCGGCTTGGCTCGGGCTCGCGGTCGCGGTCATCGTCACCGGCGGCTTCGCGATCCTCTGGCGGCTGAGGCTCTTGCGGGTCGCGCTCGGCTTCTGGATCGCCTTCGCCGCGGCGATCGGCGTGCTCGCGGTGGCGGGCCACACGATGACTGCACGGTGGCACCTGGGCCCGATCTCCGGGTTCCACCTCTGGTGGGTGCTGGTGACGTCGCCCGAGGTGCTCGTGTTCCTCTTCTTCATGATCACCGACCCGAAGACGGCCCCACGCTCGCCGACGGGCCGGCTCGCCTACGCCGTCTCGCTGGGGTTGCTCGCGGGTGTCCTGATCGCACCGACCACGTCGGAGTTCGCGGCCAAGGTCGCGCTGCTCGGCGCGCTTGCGATCGTCTGCCTCGCTCTGCCGCTGCTGCGCCTCGTCCCCGCGGCGCTCGATCGCCGGTCGCTCATCGCTCTCGCGTTGGCGGCGATCGCCGCGTCGGCAGCCTCGATCGTGTCCGGGAACGCGCCTGCGGTCGCCGCCGCGTCGGCCGCGCTGCCGCCGGGGGTCACCCTGCCCGCCATCGAGATTCTGCCGGCGCAGGGCGTCCAGACGAAGCTCGACCTCCACACGGCGCAGCTGATCGCGCACGACCTGCTCGCGGCGAAGCCTTCCGCGGGCTCCGGCCCGCTCCGGATCTGGCTCGTCCAGGGCGTGGAGCAGGGGCCGCCGACCGCGACGGTGCAGCAGGCCGGGTTCAGCTACCACCTGCACCAGACCTCGGATGGCGGCTGGAGTCTTCCTGCGGCCGTGCGAGAGACCAAGGTCGAGCCTGCGGCCGTGCGAGAGACCAAGGTCGAGCCTGCGCCCGTGAGCTCGGCGCTCCATGGGATCCGGCTGAGGAACGTCGCTCCGGCGGTCGGCCTCGACTTCCACCAGGGCTCGTTCCGGTACGGGATCTCGAACGACTACACGGCGATGATGGGCGGCGGCGTGTGCTGGCTCGACTACAACGGCGACGGCTGGCAGGACCTGTTCGCCGTCAACTCGTACTCGAGCGCCGATACCGCGCGGTGGCAGGCGCACGGGGGCCTGCCGCGCACGCAGCTGTTCGAGAACGTGCGCGGGCACTTCCGCGACGTCACTGCCGCCGCCCACGCAGGACTTCAGGTGCAAGGCGACGGCTGCGTCGCTGCGGACCTGAACGGCGACGGGCGCCCCGATCTGGTCGTGACGACGACGAACGGGCTCAAGCTCCTCTGGAACGACGGCGACGGAACCTTCCGCGAGGGGGCCCGGGCGGCCGGCCTGACCGCGGCGGGCTGGTACACGGGCGTCGCCGTCGCGGACGTGAACGGCGACGGCCGGCCGGACGTCTTCGTGTCCGGTTATGCGCGTCCCTACGACTCTGTGCCGGATTCGCTCGCCGGCTTCCCGACGAACCTCGTCGGCGTTCGCGATCTGCTCTACCTGAACGAGGGGGCACGCCGGGACGGCCGCGGCCGCTTCCGCGAGGTCGGGATCCAGGCAGGGCTCGAGGCAACGCACTTCTCGCACGCCCTCGGTGCAACCTTCCTCGACGTCAACGGCGACGGGCGTCCCGACCTCTACGTCGCGAACGACGAGGATCCCAACCAGCTGTACGTCGACGTCCCGTGGCCGGGCGGAGCGAAGGCGGATCCCGCCGGGCTCGGCTTCCGCTTCGAGAACCGCGCGGCCGCGCAGGGCGTGGCTGACCCGTACGCCGGCATGGGCGTCGCCGTGACCGGCGCCGGCGGCGGACCGCTCGACCTCTTCGTCACCAACTCGCGCCACGAGCCGTCGGCAGCCTTCGCCCGAGCGACGGCATCCTCGTTCTCGAATGCCCGGCCCGACTTCGACCCGGCGCTCGGCGTCGACTCCGCCGGCTGGGGCGACTCGTTCGTCGACCTGGCGAACGCCGGCAGCCCGGACCTCGTGCTCGCGACCGGCGGCATTCCGGTGACGAGCCTGAAGAAGGACGCGGGAGCCGTGAAGGTGATCGCCCCGCTCTCGGCGGGGGCCGACACCGGCTACGGCGTCGCGACCGGCGTCGTTCCCGGTGGGTTGCGAGTGAATGGCCGCGGGCTGGCGGCAGCCGACGCCGCGAACGACGGCCGGATGCAGATCGCCGTCAATACGATCGGGGGCAAGCTCCTGCTGCTCGAGCCGACCGGCTCGATCGGTCATTGGCTGGACGTGAAGCTCTCTCGCTTCAGCCCCGGCGCTGTCGTGGCGGTCGAGCTCGCGGACGGGCGGACGCTCTCGCAAACCGTTCGTGCCGGCGGCAGCTATCTGTCGTCCGAGGACGGGCGCGTCCACTTCGGCCTTGGCGGAGCGACGACGGCGACGCGCCTGACCGTCCGCTATCCGTGGGGCGCCGAAAGCATCGTGCGCAACGTTCGCGGCGACCGGATCGTCGAGATCGAGGTCCCGCGGCGGCGCGCTGCACCGGCTCCGTCGCCGGCGTCATACCGCCTCCGGAAATGCACGCGGGCGACGGGCGGAAGCTCGATCGCGACGATCTGGAACGAGACCGCGGTCGAGGCGCTTCGGTCGGAAGCCGCGAGCGAGCCGGTCGAGGCGCGCGACCTCTTCGACGTGTCCTCGGCGATGTGGAAAGCGTGGAAGGCAAGCACGACGAGCACCGCCTCCGCGCGCGACGCGGCGATCAGCTACGCGGCGTATCGAGTGATCCTCTGGGATGCGTCATTCGACTCGAACCTGAGCCGCACGTTCGCCCTGCTGGCGAGACAGCTGCGGGCCGTGTGCTATTCGCCCGACTTCACTACCCGACGCGGACGTTCGCCCGCGGCGCTCGGGAACCGGATCGCGGCGGCCGCGATCGCAGCCGGCCGGCACGACGGCTCGAACGAGTCGCTGCACTATGCCGACCCGACCTTCATCCCCCACAACCAGCCTCTGATCGTCCATGCGGCGGGCTCGACGGTGGAGGACGCGACGTTCTGGCAGCCGCTGGCGCTCGGGACGATCCAGCCGCACAGCTTGTCGGCGGTACCCACGGACGTCCAGAGCTTCGTCGGCGCCGAGTGGGGCCACGTTCGAACCTTCGCGCTCCCGCGTTCGCGAAACGGTCTTCCGATCGATCCTGGGCCGTCCCCGCTGGGTGACCCGTCGAGCCGAGCGTACAAGCGAGCCGCGGTGGCCGTTCTGCGCGCGACCTCCGAAGGCGGCGCCATCGTGAAAGCCCGGTCGCCGCTGGCCTGGAGCTCGCTCGCAGCCCGCGCTGCTCCTCGCGATCTCGCCGCAGACGTCCGCCTCTACCTCGGCGTGAACGGCGCGCTCAACGACGCGGCCGTCGCAGCCTGGGGAGCGAAGCGCGTCCACCAGCCTCCGCGACCGATCTCGATGATCCGCTACCTGGCGTTCCAGGGTCAGTCGAGCGACCGGAAGCAACCGGACTACAGCGCTGACGGGCTCCCCCTCGTACCGGGTCTCGTCGAGCTCCGCGACGGCGAGGTCGAAGTGCTCTCGCGGGGACACTGGATCCAGGGAGCCGCGTGGTCGTCGCCCGTCGCCACGCCGCCGTCGCCCGGAGGCGTCGCCGAGGGAAGCGTGTTCGCCCATGCGGCAGGCGGGGTGCTCACCGCGCTGACCGGGCGGGCGTACACGAGTCTGATCCGAGAGGCGAGCCGGGCTTCGGTCGCCGACGGAATCGACGTCCCGGCCGACGTGACGGCGGGGCGCAGGCTCGGCGACCGCGTTGCTGCGCTGGTCCTGCGCAAGCTTCGCGGCGCGCGTTAGCGGCCGGAGCGGGCCTGCAGCCGGACGGCCACGGTGTCGAGCGTCACCGCCCCGAGCAGCACGAGCCCGGTGACGATGTAGATCCAGCCGTTCGAGATGTTCAGCGTGTTGAGGCCGTTCTGGAGCGTTCCGATCAGCACGGCCCCGAGCAGAGCACCGCGGACCTCGCCGCGGCCGCCGAAGAGGCTGACCCCGCCGATCACAGCGGAGGCGATCGCGTTCAGGAGCAGGTTGCCCGGCGGGAACGTCAGCGCGACCGAGTTGACCTGGGCCGCGAAGATGATCCCTCCGACCGCGGCCATGGCGCCGGAGAGCGCGAACACGAGCACGCGGACGCGCGGCACGTTGATCCCGGAGCGACGCGCGGCCTCTGCACTGCCTCCGACTGCGTACACATGCCGTCCGAACGTCGTCCACTTGGCAAGGAAGGTCAGGACGACGAAGAAGAGGACCATGAGGACCCCCGCGAGCGGCAGGCCCAACGGGGTCAGGATGATCTTGCCGTGGTTCGCGATCGCGACGGTGCCGAAAGCGGCGACGCCGATGCCGACGGTCTTCAGAACGGCCATCGTCCAGCTCTGCTGGGCGATCTGCGTGCCGCGGGCGACGATCTTCTTGTACATGACGCTGAGCGGGTAGAGCGCCGTGAAGATCGCGGCGATCACCCAGCCGGCAGATGCCGAGAAGATGTAGGAGTCGGTGTAGTTGATCCAGCGGTCCTCGATGATGATCGAGCCGCGCTGCTGGAGCTTGTTCAGGATCACGCCCTGCCAGATCAGGAATCCGCCGAGCGTGACGACGAACGAGGGGACGCCCACGAAGGCGACGATCGAGCCCTGGACTGCGCCGATCACGGAGCAGACCGCGACGGCTACGAGCATCGCGAGCAGGCCGCTCATCTGCCAGCGGCTTCCGGGGAGCTGGAGCTCGGCCACGACCAGCGCTCCGATGCCAGCGAGGTAGCCGATCGAGAGGTCGATCTCGCCGAGGAGCAGCACGAAGACGACGCCGTAGGCGAGCATCGCCGTCCCGGCGGTCTGCGTGATCAGGTTGACGAAGTTGGTGGCTGTGAAGAAGTTCGTCGCGGTCAAGCCGAAGATGGCCACGACGAGGACCTCGCCGACGATGATCGGCACCGGGCCGAGGTTGCCGGTACGCACGTTGAGCTTCGTGCGTTCCCAGACGCCGCGGGCTCCGGTCGGAAGTTGTTCCTCCTCGAGGGGCGGCGCGCGATCGGGGCCGACGACTTCCGCCGAGGTCACGTGGCGGCTCCCACGTCGGCCGTGGACGGGATCCCGGAGACCTTGGTGGGCACGCCGGCTGTGATCGCCTCGACGACCGCCTGTTGTGTGGTCTGGCGGCGCTCGAAGACGCCCACGTTCCGTCCGAGCCGCAGCACCGTGATCCGGTCGGCGGTCTCGAAGACGTCGTGGAGGTTGTGGGAGATGAGCATCACGCCGAGGCCCTGGCTGCCGAGACGGCGCACGAGCTCGAGCACCTGCTCGGTCTGCGCGACGCCGAGGGCCGCCGTCGGCTCGTCGAGCACGACGAGCTTCGAGTTCCACATGACGGCGCGCGCGACGGCGACCGACTGGCGCTGTCCGCCCGAGAGCGTCGCGACCGTCTGGCGCACCGACTTGATCGTCGTGACCGCCAGCGTCTTGAGCGTCTCGGTCGTGTGCTGCTCCATCGGCGCTTCGGAGAGAATCTGGGCCCGGCTGAGCTCGCGGCCGAGGTACATGTTCTGGACGACGTCGAGGTTGTCGCAGAGTGCGAGGTCCTGGTACACGACCTCGATGCCGAGCCTCGCCGCGTCCTTCGGCCCGTGGATGTGCACCTCCCGGCCCTCGAACAGGATCCGGCCGTTGTCGGCCGCGTGGGTGCCGGCGATGCACTTGACGAGCGTCGACTTGCCGGCGCCGTTGTCGCCGACGAGCGCCATCACCTCGCCGGCCCTGACCTCGAAGTCGACGTCGTCGAGCGCCTGAACCGAGCCGAACGTCTTCGTGATGTTCTGGAGCTGGAGAAGTGGTGTGTCGCTCATCGGTCAGCAGCTTCTGGACGAGGAGAGCACGGTGGAGGCGCCCGGCGTGGACGCCTCCACCATTTCACAGTGGACGAGCTACTTGCAGTACTTCTTGTACTGCCCGATGCACACCTGGCTCTTCTTCAGCCAGTGCTGCGTGAAGAGCTGCTTGTAGTTCTTCTTCGTGATCCACTTCACCGGCAGCACCTCCGTCGGCTCCTTCTTCGAGCCGTTCTTCCGGAAGGAGTTCGACACCGGCTTCTTGCCATGGAGGAGGGCGATCGCCGCTTTGACCGCAGCCTGCGTCTCGAGTGGCACGTACTTGTAGACCGTGCCCGACTGCCAGCCTGCGAGGATGTACTGCACTCCCGTGGCCGTCGTGTCCTGACCGGACAGCGGGACCGGCTTGAGGTGATGGGCCTTCTCGCGGGCGATCACGGCGCCGGCGATGTTGTCGTTCGCCGCGATGACGCCCTTGATCTTGTTGTTGGTCTTGACGAGCATCTGGTCGTAGATGTTCGCCGCGTTGTTCGCGCTCCAGTCCGGCACGAACTTCTGCGGTCCCTTCTTCAGCACGTGGTGCTTGAAGAGCGGGTTGAGCACGGCGTCGTTGCCGCTCTTGAACCAGAACGCGTTCTGGTCGGTCTGACCGCCCCAGAGCTCGGCGACGATGCTGGACTTCTTGTACGTGTGCTTCGCCTTCATCGCTTTGATGACGCCGTTGGCCTGCGCCTCGCCGACGGCCTTGCCGTCGAACGAGATGTAGACCGACGCCGAGCCACCGACGACCTGGCGGTCGTAGTCGATCGCCTTGCCGCCCTTCGACGTGAAGAGCTTCTCGATCGAGGCTGCCGAGCCGTTGTCGAGCGACGTCTCGATCACGACCTTGGCGCCCGCCGCGATGCAGGCCTGCGCCTGGGCGGTCTGCTTCGCCGGGTCGTTGAGCGCGTTGGTGATCATCGCCGAGACGCCGGCGTTCGCGAACGCCTTCTTGAAGTCCGGTGCGTCGAACTGCTGCCAGCGGACCGACGACGCGGTATCCGGCAGCAGGACGCAGACCTGAACGTTCGCCTTGTGCGTCTTGGTGCCTGCACCCGCGCCCGCGACGACTGCCAGTGCGGCGATTCCGGCGCCGAGCACGAGGATCAAACCCTTCTTCCCGAGTCCTCTCACTCTCCTTGCCCTCCTTCGTGCCAGTGGCTTTCGAGAGCGCCGTGCGGCGCCTCCTGGAAGTGCTGTTCGGCGCGAGAATACTACTCCCCTATGGGAATAGTTCAAGGGGTGACAATCCGCTAACGAACCGGATACCGGTCGCTCTTCGAGCTCCCCTCGAAGCGGCTCTTGGTCGTCAGATAGCGACCGACGTTCTCGCGGGTGACGAAGTTGAGGCCGGTGTTCGTGTCCGCCGGCGCGACGAGGCGTCCGCTGTAGCGGTACAGGAACATCTGGAGCACCGGCAGGAAGCCCTGCAGATACGGCTGCTGGTCGATCGTGAAGTCGAGGTCCCGGTCGTGGATCGCGCGGAGGGTGACGGGCAGGAGGTCGTAGCCGCCCGAGCTGACGCCGCGGCCGCGTAGTCGATACTTGCGCATCACCTGGGCCACGCCCGCGGTCGAGCCGGCGTCGACGGCGAACAGGCCGCGGAGATTCCGGTGCGCGAGGTAGGTCGCCTCGATCTTCTGCCGCTCGTGGGCGACATCGACGCCTGAGGCGACGACATGCGTTCGGATTCGCCTACCGGAGTCCCGGATCGCGTCGAGCGCGCCGTCGATCCGCGGCTGGATGTTCTCCTGGCCGGGCGTCGCGATGAAGAGATACACGTCCCCGCTCGAACAGAGGCGGACCAGACGCGAACCCAGCTCGAGCCCCGACTGGTAGTTGTCCTGGCCGACATACGCGAGACGGGTGTTGTCCTTCCCCCCGTCGGCGTTGTAGGAGACGACCGGGATCCCGTGCGACAGCGCGAGCCGGGTGGGGCCGTTGAACGCCGTCGGGTCGACCACCGAAAGGGCGATCCCGTCGGCCTTCGAGGCAATCGCGTGCCGCATCGCCTTCACCATCTGGCCGACGTCGCTGCTCGTGGAACCGGTCCACTTCACGTCCACGCCCAACAGCGAGGCTGCATCGTGGCTTCCGTTCTTCGCCGGAACGAAGAAAGGGTTGGTCAGCGCATGGTTGACGAAGACGAACGTCCAGCGTGGGTGCGGTTTCGGGAAGGCGTGCGAGAGCGTCTGCCGGACGGAGTCCGGAACGGCGCCGAGGACCGCGGCGCCGGCCGCGAGTCGCAGCAGGTCGCCGCGGTCGAGACGCTCCGTCATCCCGGCGTCCGTCGCACCAGCCAGAGCGCGAGCATGATGAGTACGACGGCGAACCCCACGAAAAGTCCGGCTTCGACGAGCTGGAGCGTCCAGAAACGGCCGGCCGGCTGGTACGACAGGATTCGCCGCCAGCCGAGCGTGAGGATGTACGTGTGCGGGTCGATCCCGGCTTGCTGGGCATGCAGCACCGCGAGCTCCTCGTGGCCCGCGGTGATCTGACGCCCTCCCCCGTCGACCAGCGTGTTGCTCAGCACCCAGTCCCCGCGCATGCCGCTCGCGGCTGTGGCCGCGACCACCCGGTGCAGCGGAGTCATGACGTGCGGGCGTATGACCGCGGAGACGAGAAAGCGTGTCGCGGCGAAGGAGACGAGGGTGGCGGTCATCGCGGCCACCGTCCGCCGGAAGACGAGCCCGGCGAGCACGCCCAGCGCCAGCGCGAAGAGCGCGTAGGCCGGGACGACGATCCCTTCGACATCGAACGCGCTCGGGCCGATGCGTCCCCCGAGCCTGTCGAAGGGCGAGCGCCACCACATGACGACGAGGCTCGCGGCTCCCGAGGCGACGACGATTCCCGCCGCGAGCAGAGCGGTCTTGGAGAGGAGCCAGTGCCTGCGGCTGACGCCTTGCGTCCAGGCGAAGCGGTAGGTGCCGAACTCGAGCTCGCGGGCGATCAGGGGGGCACCGACGAAGACGCCCGCCAGGAGCGGCAGCACGGTCAAGAAGCGCGTGGCTGTGACGAGCCCGGCGAACTCGCTTTCGAAGTGGGGCACGATGATGTCGCAGCCGGTTCGCGCGGCGGGCGGGACGCAGGCGGACAGCGAGTCATGGTGGAACGCGGAGCCGATCGGCACGTGCGTCAGGAGCGCGCCGATGCCGAGCGCGACGAGCAGGCCGAGCGCGCCGACGGCCTGCGACCCGTGCTGCCGCCAGGTCACCCATGCCATCGCAGGGGAACCCTTTCCGCCGCCGGCATCGGTAGGCGCTCAGGCGCCATGTAGGCGAGCAAGAGTTCTTCGAGGCTGACCGGATCGATCGTCCAGGACGGATCGACGATCGGCCCGTCGGCAATGGCGAGCAACGTCAGCTGACGGCCGCTGTGGCGCTCGCGAACTATCTCGCGCACGCCGCGGATCGAGCCGAGCGGTCGTCGCGGGCCGGTCAGTAGGCGGTGAGACTCGAGCAACTCCTCGACGTTTCCCTCCAGTCGGACACAGCCGCTGCTCAGCAGCACGATGTGGTCGCAGACGCGCTGGATGTCCGCCACGACGTGGGAGGCGACGACGACGGTGGCCCCGAGCTCGGCGACGCCGTCCATCAAGAGCTGGAGCAGTTCGCGGCCGGCGAGCGGATCGAGGCTCGCGAACGGCTCGTCGAGCAGGACGAGCCGCGGTCGCTTGCCCAGCGCAAGAGCGAGGGCGAGCCGGGCGCGCTCGCCTGCCGAAAGCGCGCTCACCTTCGAGCGGGAGTCGATGCGGGTCAAGAGCTCCAGCGCGATATCGCGGTCCCACCGCGAGTTCGTGCGCCGGGCGTACTCGATGGTGTCGGCGACCCGGAAGGAGCGGTACAGGGGCGCACCTTGCCCGACGTAGCCGACTTCGGCCAGAACTTCGGGAGCCTCGCGAGGGTCGCGCCCGAGGACGGCGATCGAGCCCTCGCTCGGCGCGAGCATTCCCGCCGCCAGGGCGAGCAGTGTCGACTTTCCGGCCGCGTTCGGTCCGGCCAGGCCGACTACCGCCCCTTTCGGAATCGTGAGGGTCAGGTCGCGGAGCGCCCAGTCGCGGCGGAAACGCTTGCCCAGGCCGTCGGCGACGAGCGGCGGCGGGCTCATGCCACGCGACGGGCCAAAGACTCCCGGAGCGTCGTGGAGACGAGCGCTCGAATGCTCTCTTCGTCGAGGCCGGCGCGGCGAGCCGTCTCGAGCCAGCGCTCGAACTCCTGCCGCAGCTCGGCATGATGCTGCAGCGAGGCTCGAGCCAGCGTGCTGGAGATGAAGGTGCCTCGCCCTTGCCGCGCGACGACGAGCCCCTCGCGCTCGAGGTCGCGATACGCCTTCGCGACCGTGTTCGGATTGACGGCGAGCTCGGCCACCACCTCGCGTACCGTCGGCAGCTGGTCGCCGACGTCGAGCGTGCCGAGTCGAAGCGCGTCCTTCACCTGCCGCACGATCTGCAGATAGGTGGCGACGCCGGATTGCGGGTCGAGATGGAACTCGATCATCGTCGGATCGTATCGCCTCGGTTTGCGGGCGAGAAGACGACAACCACCGGTTCCCTACGACAACGGCAGAAGATAGGCTCGGCGTGTGAAGACGAGCCTCGGCATCTGGGCGTTCGGCGGCATGGCGACGCGGTTCAATCCGAGCGGTTACAAGCCGCAGCTCGCCGGGGTCTCGACCGCCGACAAGGTGCGCACCGCGGTCGAGGGGCTCGGCGAGCTGATCGACGACTACGAGTTCCATTATCCGCAGGAGCTCTCCCCCGAGAATCTCGACGCGGTTCGAGACGCCCTCGACGGACACGGGATCTACTGCATCGCGAGCGGCCTCCATCTCGACCCACGCTTCGGCAAGGGCGGCTTCTGCTCGCCCGACGACTCCACCCGGGCCGAGGCGTTGCGTCTGACCCGGGAGGCCGTCGACCTGGCGGCGGACACGGGGGCTCAGATGATCATCTGGCCCGGGATCGAGGGATACAACTACCCGTTCCAGACTCCCTACGCCGAGTCGTGGGCGCGGTTCGTGGACGGAGTGGCCGAGGTCGCCGCGTATGCCGACGAACGCGGGGTCACGATCTTCCTCGAGCACAAGAACTCAGAGCCTGCGATGAAGATCCTGATGCGCAACGTCGGCATGACGCTGCACGTGATCCACACGTTGCGGGCCCGCGGGATCTCGAACGTCAAGGTCAACATGGACTGGCAGCACCTGATCATGAACGGCGAGAACCTCGCCGAGTACGCGGGGCTTCTCGCCGCCGAGGGCCTGCTCGGCCATCAGCACGCGAACTCCGGCTGGGGCACCTTCGACGACGACAACATGGTCGGTGCGACGGCCTTCATGGAGACGCTCGAGCTCGCGCTCGAGTTGCGCCGCGCCGGCTACGGGGAGAACGGCGAGCGGTTGGGATTCGACCTCTACCCCTACACCGAGGATGCTGTCGGTGCGGTGAGGCGCTCCGTGCTCCAGTGGCGCTTCATCGACGAGGTGGCCTCGAGGATCGACGACCCGGAGCTGCGGCGAGCCCAGCACGCGAAAGACGCCGTCCGCGCCTACGAGCTCGTGTACGACGCGCTCGGCGCCCGAGCCTGAGGTCGCGCAGCGTGGCGCTCGTCGGTCTCGACGTCGGCACTTCCGCCGTCAAGGGCGTCGCGATCGACGAAGAGGGCAGAGTACTCGCCACCGCGAGCGCCGAGTATCCCGTTTCGCGTCCCCACGCTGGCTGGGCCGAGCAGGATCCCGCTGCCTGGTGGCGGGCCGCCGAGGACGTACTCGGCCGGCTGCCTGCAGGACCGGTCGGGCTGTCGGGGCAGATGCACGGGCTCGTCGTCCTCGACTCCGAGCGGCGCGTGTTGCGTCCCGCGATCCTCTGGAACGACCAGCGCACCGCCGCCGAGTGCGCCGAGATCGAGGAGCACGTCGGCTTCGACCGCCTCCTCGAGCTGACCGGAAACCGCGCGCTGACCGGTTTCACCGCGCCGAAGCTGCTCTGGCTGCGCCGGCACGAGCGCGAGGTGTACCGCCGAATCCGACACGTGTTGTTGCCGAAGGACTACGTCCGGCTCTGCCTCACGGGGGAGCTCGCCGCGGACGTCGCGGACGCCTCGGGGACGCTCCTCTTCGACGTGCGCCAGCGCGTTTGGTCCGAGGAGCTCTGCGCGGCGCTCGAGGTCCCGCTCGACTGGCTTCCCGCCGTTCACGAGTCGACGGAGATCGCCGGTGCCGGCGACCAGGCGGCGGCTGCGCTCGGCGTCGGCATCGCACGGCCGGGGCCGGTGTCCGTCGTCCTCGGCACGTCCGGCGTCGTCTTTGCCGCGCTTGCGGCCTACGAACATGACCCTGCCGGTCGACTCCATGCGTTCTGCCACGCCGCTCCCGGCACCTGGCACGCGATGGGCGTGATGCTGAGTGCAGCCGGCTCGGCTTCCTGGCTCCGCGGCGTTCTCGGCACCGATCTGGCCGTGCTCGAAGCAGAGGCTGCGGAGTGGCCCGCCGCGACCGGTGGGCTGCTCTTCGCCCCATACCTCTCCGGCGAGCGAACGCCCCACCCGGACCCCGACGCGCGGGCGGCGTTCGTCGGCCTCACCGTCCGCCACGACCGCGGCGCGCTCTGGCGCGCGGTACTGGAAGGCGTCGCCTACGGACTGCGCGACTCGCTCGAGCTGCTCCGAGAGCTCGGCGTGCGTCCCGAGAGCGGACGCGTCTCGGGTGGCGGCGCAAGAAGCGAGCTCTGGTTGCGGATACTCGCCTCGGTGCTCGGCCTGCCGCTCGAGACGACCGAGTCGGAGGAGGGATCGGCCTTCGGCGCCGCCCTCCTCGCCGGCGTTCGTGCAGGCGTCTTCTCGGACGCCGGCGACGCGGTCGCCCGCTGCGTCCGGCCGCGGCAGCGAATCGAGCCCGAGTGGGACTACGAGCACGACTACCGGCGCTTCCGTCGGCTCTACCCGACCCTCAAACCCTTGGAGGAGCCTTGACCGACCTGAACGGCAAGACGGCCGTGATCACAGGCGCGAGCCGCGGCATCGGCGCCGCGGTCGCGCAGATGCTCCACCGGCGCGGCTGCAACCTCGGCCTCGCGTCTCGGAGCGGCAGCGATCTCGGGCTCGAACGGGTCGTCGCGCGCCCGTGCGACGTCCGCGACCTCGACGCGCTCGTTGCGCTCTGCGACGCCACCGCCGAACGCTTCGGCGGCATCGACATCGTCGTACCGAACGCAGGCGTGGGCGCGTACGGCTCCTTTCTCGAGCTGTCCCGCGAGCACCTCGACGAGATGCTGGACGTCAACCTCAAGGGCACTGTCTACGCCCTCCGCGCCGCATTGCCCCACATGCTCGGGCGCGAAGGGGATGTGGTCACGCTCGCCTCGGAGGCCGGACGACGCGGCCTTCCGTACGAGGCCGTCTACTGCGCGTCGAAGTTCGGCCAGGTGGGGCTGACGCGCGCGCTCGACCACGAGCTACGCGAACACGGGATCCGCTGCACGAACGTCTGCCCGGGCGGCGTCGCAACCGATTTCGCACTCGAGGAAGGGCGCGGCCGGTCGCCGGGCGCGCTCGCCGGAATGATGAGCGCCGAGGACGTCGCCGAGGTGGTCTTGTTCGCGCTCGAGCGCCCCCGCCACCTCCGCATCCTCGAGACCGCGCTGCGGCCCGCGGGCGAGGCTTCATGGGGATAGCGCGTCAGCGCTGCCGCAGTGCGGCGAACGAGTAGCCGCCCTCGAGCATCGCGGCCGCCCGCGCGTCCAGCCGGTCGGGGCTCGGCACCTCCCAGCCGAGCGAGTCCGCGAGGCGCGTGATCATGTTGAAGAGCGCGGAGACGGTCGCGGCGTCTCGCAGCGCCGCCCGCGAGACGCCGGCGGCGAAGGCGGCCTCGGCGTCCCCCGCAGTCAGCTCGTCGGGGCGCAGCGTGAGCGCCTCGATGAAGGCGAGCGCGGCGCGAAGCTCTGCCCGTAGCGGAGCGGTCCGCCAGTCGGCGACGACCGCACTCCAGACTTCGGCTCCGAGGGCGTACGACGCGACCGCGCCGTGGGAGCCCGTTCAGAAGGGACATTGTCGAAGCAACGACGTGAAGCCGGCGAAGAGCTCGCGTTCGCCTGCGCTCCACTCGGAAGGCCCCCGCATCGCGACCTCGAGGGCCTCCGAGAACGGCTCACCGAAGAGCTCGGGCCGGTAGAGCAGCGTCTTGACCACCCCGAGCGGCTCGGTGCCGGTGCGCTCCTGGATCGCCGCAAGCAGGGCGGCCTCCGCCGAGGCATGACCATGGTCGACCACCGCGAGCCTCAACCGATCACCTCGATGCCGCGGTCGAGCCGGCGCAGTCCTTCCGCGATCGCGACCGCGACCGTCTGCTCGAAGATCGTGTCCTCGGAGATCCCCGCCTCCCTCAGAGCGTCGATGTCGCGGTCGACGACCGCATACGCACGGTCTCGGACCGTCTCGAGATAGGGAGTCATCTCAGCGGGAGCGGGGCGGCTCGCAGCGAGGACGTCCCGGAGCTTTGCGATCGGATCAGCCACGCTCAGGACTCGATCGTGACGAGCGTCCCAATCGGCGTGTAGGGCCAGACGCGGGCGGCTGCGGCCTCCGGCAGCTCGACGCACCCGAGGCTCTGCGGCGTTCCGAAGGAGGCGCGCGGGAACTCGTGGAGCGCGTCGCCGCCGTGGAAATAGCTGATCCAGCGGATCCCCGGGTCGTGGTAGTGCGAGCCGTCGGGGTTCGTGCCACTCATCGTCCCGACCGGGATGTGCTCGAACACCGGCCACGTTCCCGGCGCCGTCGGCGACTGTGCGATGCCGGTGTTGCCCGGCGACGTGAGGATGACCCGGCCGTCGTGCCAGAGGCTGAGCGACTGCGGCACCGTCTCGTGCACGAAGACGTAGTTGTAACCCTGGCTCGATCGCCGCCCGGCGAGGTCGTCGTGGATCAACGCTCGCCAGACGTGAGGCCCGGCGACGCCGTCGGTGCCGAGACCGTGCTCGCTCTCGAACCGCATCACGGCGCCCTGCGTGACGACGTTCCAGCTGCCCGGCTTCCAGAGCCTGGTCAGCGAGGTGGGCGTCTGCGGGTACCGCCACGCGAACGTGCCGGCCGGCGCCGACACGGCCGCGGCCACCTCGGATGCTCGGGTAGGAGCTGCCTGCTCGACCGGTCGCCAGTCGACCGGGAGGTAGCCGAGGCGGGCGAGCAATTCCTGGAGCCGCAGCGTCGAGCCGCCGTCCACCCTCCACAGCAGCGATTGTCCCGGGAGCTTCACCTGGATGGTTCCGCCGAGGCCGAAGCCGAGGCCCTGGGGCCGGAACGAGAGGCTGTGGGCGTCGACCTGCGTCCAGCGGCCGGGGAACGCGGGCACGAGCCGCGGCAGCCGAGAGCCGAGCACGGCGGAGACCGGACGCGCGAACGTCAAGGTCAGGGTCGAGAGCGGCGAGACGCGGCTGCCGCCCGCGGGCACCGAGACGACGCTCGTCCGGGCGCCCGGCACGAACCACGAGACGCGAGCCGGGGTCGACAGCTTCTCCCAGGGGCGGACAGCCGCGGCCACCATCGTGCTGCCTGCGGTCGAGCGGCCCGAGGCGACGACGCCGAGCGGAACGACGCCGCGGCCCGGCGGCTTCAGCCTGCGAAGCGTCGAGCTGCCGATCGCGACCCGGGTCACCGGCTGGGCGAACCGGATCGTCACCCTGCTGCCACGCTTCGGCCGCAGCAGGGCCGAGCGGACCTTCGCCACCGGCGTCACGACCGTGACTTTGCGCTCGACGTGCCGGCCGACGAGCCAACCGATCCAGCCCGGCCGCTCGATGTCGACGGTGACCGTCAGGCGCTCGCCGGACGCGAGCCGCTCTTGCGGCCAGAGGGTTCCGTGCCGGAGCGTGACCGGGACCTCGCGCCCGGCCGGATCCTCGACCGAGAGGTGCTCGATCGTGCCCGCGAAGCCCGGCAACGACACTCCCGCGAGCCCGCTGGCCGAGTCGGCGACCGCGCCGGCAGGCCAGGCCAGCAACGCCGCGGCTGCCGAGCCGGCGGCGATGAGCACGACGGCGAGCGTCGTCACGATCCAGACCCGAGTCGCCACGATTCCAGTATTGCCTACGCTCACGGGCGGATGGCCGGTCCCGAAGCAGGCAGAGGAGCGCCGCGCGAGCTCTCACGCGACGAGATCGACGAGTTTCTGCGCACGCAGCGCATCGCGCGGCTCGGCTGCCACGCGGACGGCGTCACGTACGTCGTCCCGCTCATCTACGCCTACGACGACGATGCCGTCGTGGCGGTCACGACGGAGGGCCGCAAGACCGCCATGTTGCGCGCAAACCCGCGGGTCTGCGTCGAGGTCGACGAGTACGACTCCGACGGCAAGGGAAGCTGGCGCAGCGTGATCGCCCACGGTACGTACGAGGAGCTCTCGGACGGCGCGATCGAGCCTGCGCTGAGGCTCATGCGAGAGCGTTTTGCGCGCACCGCGGGCCGCACGGCGGAGGCACGACCGCTCGGCCCCGGCGTCGTCGTGCTCCGCATTCGGCTCGACGAGTTCTCGGGCCGGGCGGTCGAACGGTGATTTTCCCGCATGAGCAGGGAATGAGACTTTGTACGGAAATAGAAAAACACCTGGTTTGGGAATGGACTTCGGTGCAACGCCGTTCTATAAATCGAAGGGTGGAAGCGCCGCGGTAGACCCGCGTAGCGCCGCCCGGGCCGCCAAACCGGCAGCCCCTCACGAGCGAAAGGAACAACACTGAGCGACACGATTCACCTGCACGACCTCTCGCCTGTCGAGCGCCTGCTCGAGGAGGCCGCCGAGCGCGGCTTCGTCGAGGAGAAGGACATCCAGTCGCTCGCCGACGAACACGAGCTGACCGAGGACGACCTCGCCGGCCTGCGCGCCGCGCTCGAAGAGCGCGACGTGATCGTGCGCGACGAGACGCCCGAGGAGACGCGCCCGGTCGCAGCCGCGCCGGTCACGGGCACGCTCGATCCGCTGCAGCTCTTCATGGACGCGGCGGGCCGCCACAAGCTGCTCACGGCCGCTGACGAGGTTGCGCTGGCGAAGCGCATCGAGCGGGGCGATCTCGCGGCGAAGGAGAAGATGATCAACTCCAACCTGCGTCTGGTCGTCTCGATCGCGAAGCGCTACCAGGGCCACGACGTGCCGCTCCTCGACCTGATCCAGGAGGGCGTGATCGGCCTCAACCGCGCCGCGGAGAAGTTCGACTGGCGCAAGGGCTACAAGTTCTCGACCTACGCGACCTGGTGGATCCGCCAGGCCTGCCAGCGCGCGGTCGCGAACCAGTCGAAGACGATCCGCATCCCGGTGCACGTCCAGGAGCGCCGCATCAAGCTCAACCGCGCCTCGGCCGAGCTGCAGGCCAAGCTGGGCCGC
>DASUHE010000067.1:0-5830 GCA_036273695.1 Gaiellaceae bacterium | reverse complement strand
GCACCCCGAGGCCGAGCGGCGGCTGAAGCGCGCGCTGTCGCAACTGCGCGGCGAGGGGATCGACGTCCACGGCCAGGTCTCGCATCCCGATCCGTTCAGCGCGGCGATGGAGGCGGTGCACGACGAGCGCGTCGACGAGATCGTCGTCTCGACGTTCGAGCCGCTCAGCTCCGGCTGGCTGCGCAGGGACCTCGTCGAGCGGCTGCGCAAGGAGACGGGCCTGCCGGTCGAGCACGTCGTGGTGGAGAAGACCGAGACCGAGGTGCCGGCATAGCCACGTACTCGCACATCGAGTCGCACGGCCACGACGAGCATCACGGGCCGCCCGCGCCGCACTACAGCTCGCGGATCAAGCCCGAGACGCTCGGGATGTACCTCTTCATCGCGTCGGAGATCATGCTCTTCGGCTCGTTCTTCACGGCGTACTTCTTCGTGCGGATCGTCAACGGCGTGGCGTGGCCGACGCCGCCGTACCACCTGCCGGTCTTCGTCGCGACGATCAACACGTTCATCCTCATGACCTCGAGCGCGACGATGCACTGGGCGACGGTCTCGATCAAGCGGGGCAACGTCTGGGGAATGCGCGCGGGCCTGCTGCTCACGTTCCTCATGGGCCTCGCCTTCCTGACCTCGCAGCTGTACGAGTACATGCGGGCCGGCTTCAACACGTCGAACGGCGCGTTCCCGACCATCTTCTTCTGCCTCACCGGCCTGCACGGCTGCCACGTCTTCGTGGGGCTCTCGATCCTCGCCTTCATGACGATCCGCGCCTTCCGAGGGCACTTCTCCGCCGAGAACCATCACGGCGTCGAGATCGGCGGGATCTACTGGCACTTCGTCGACGTGATGTGGATCGTCGTCTTCGCGACGGTCTACATCCTCTGACGAGCGGGTAGGAGCGGCTCATGCGCAACCCGCTCCGCAGCGAAGGCGAGGCGTACCGCTTCCTCGGCGTGGTCATCGTCGGCGCGGCCGTGATCATCGCGGCCTCGTTCATCGACAAGTGGCTGGGAGTAGCCGTCGCGATCCTGGCCTTCGCCTGGCTCGGCCGGTGGCTGATGCAGGAGCCGGTGCCGGGCGCGGCCGATCCCGCGCCGGTGGTGACGTCGGGCACGCCTGCAGGCACGCATCGCGTCCTCGTCGTGGCGCCGCCGGGCACGGAGTCGGTGCGGGTGCCGGCCGGAGCCGACGTGCTCGTCGTCGTGCCGGCGCTCGCCTCGACGCGCGAGTCGCTCACGGGAGCGGTCGACGATCGCCGCGGCGATGCAGAGGCGACAGCCGCGGCGCTCGAGGCGCGGATCCCGGGCTCACGGGCCGAGGTGGGCGCCGACGATCCGGCACTGGCGGCAGAAGATGCGTTGCGGCTGTTCGGCGCGGACGAAGTGCTCGTCGCCGGGGACGACGGCATGTTCGAGGCGATCCGCGAGCGGGTCGCTCTACCCGTTTCCCGGGCGTGAGGTGCACCTGCCGAACGGCGGGCTGACGATCGAGGTCTTGCACTCGAGGTTCGGTAGCACGTAGACCGCGCCGCCCTGGTCGGTGCTGGGTCCGCACGCGATGCAGGGACGCGAACTCCGCCTCGAAGGCGGCATCGAACGAGCGCCCCACACGAACCAGTTTCCGCAGCCTCCGCCGCGGTTCCAGGGCTACTTCTTGCCGGCGATGGAGGAGACGTATCGCGCGACGGCCTGGATCTGGGCCGCGGTCAATCTCCCCTGGAAGGCAGGCATGCCTGAGCCGCCGTTCGTGACCTGGTGGACGACGAGCGCCATGCTCGGCATCAGCTGGTCGAGGTTGGGCCCGACCGTTCCCTTGATGCCGGCGTCGGCGAGCGTGTGACAGCTCGCGCACGCGGTCTGGACGATCTTCTTGCCGTTCGTGCCGAGGGACGAGAGCGACACGGACGACGTCGTGTAGCCGTTGGCGCCGGCGACCGAGGCGACGTAGGCGGCGACGTCGACGGCGTCTTGGCCCGTGACGATGTTCGCCGGCATCGGCGTCTGGACGGTGAACTTCTTGTTCGTCGTATAGGTCGCGATCTCGCCGGAGCCGTAGCGGATCTGGTCGAGGACGAGGTTCTCGATCGAGCTTTGCTTGTATCCCTGCGCGACGTCGCCTGCGAACGCGTTGTCGAGGTCCGGCCCGATCGTTCCGCTCGTGCCGGCCGCCGCCAACGTGTGGCACGTACCGCAGTCGGTGGTGAAGAGGGTCTGTCCGTTCGCGGTGTCGGGCGCCTTCCCGCTGGCGCTCGCCACGCCGCCCGTGCCGCAGCCGGAGGCGAGCAGCGCTGCCGCTACGAGCCCTGCGCCCCCGATTGTGACCCGGCCGAACCGTCTCAACCTTGTGGGACTCCCACCGCAGACACGGCCTCCTCACGCGTGGCGTAGATGGTGAAGACCTTGTCGAGGCCCGTGATCTCGAAGATCTTCGTGATGTTCCGGTCGCTGCAGACGAGCGAGAGCTGACCGTCGTTCGTCCGCAGGCGCTTGACGCCGCCGACGAGGACGCCGAGCGTCGTCGAGTCGATGAACGTCGTGCCGCTGAAGTCGACGATGACCTCCTTGCCGCCCTGTCCGATCACCTCGAGCAGCTGCTGCTTGAACTCCGGTGCCGTGTACAGGTCGACCTCGCCGGTGAGCGAGATGACGTAGGCGTCACCACTGAGCTGCTCGGTCTTGATGTCGAAATTCATGCGCAGATCCCCCGAAAGTCGTTCGCCGGCCGTCCATGAGGCCGCTCGAGGGTGAGTCTATCCGCGTGGCCGCAGCCGCAATCGCCTAGCCGTGTCCGCTGCTCACGGCCGGCTGGCTCTTCCGGAGCTGCTTCAGCTGCTGCTTGATCTGGGGCAGCACCGGGGAGTGCGGGAACTTCTTGACGAACGTCTGCAGTGCCTTGAGCGCGACCGGGAGGTTGCCGCCGCTTTCGGCCGCCTGCGCGACCTCCTCCAGCGCGGTCGGGTCGTTCGGATGGATCTTCGCCGCCTGCTGGTAGTCCTTGAGGGCGAGGCTGAAGGCGCCCGTCGCCTGCTGGTAGTACGCCGACGTCTGGGCGCTCGCCGCCTGCGATGCGCTCGAGTACGCGGGGTTCGTCCCGATCTGCGTCGCGAGCGAGCCGCCGGGCTGGAACGGCGTGCTCGGGTCGGCGTTCTGAGCCGCCTGCTGCGCGGTCGAGTAGAGGTTCACGTACTTGTTCCCCTCCGACAGCTCGAGGGCGCCGAGCTCCGACCAGGCGTCCGCGTTGTTCTTCCTCAAGCCGAGATAGTGGTTGAGCGCGCTGATCGCCTGGCGGTTGTCGCCATTCGTCTCGTACGCGTTTGCGAGGTCGCGGTAGCCCTGCGCCGGATGCTTCTTGATCTCGTCCTGGGCCTTCGAGACCGAGGTTCCGCCGCCCCCGCCGAAGAGGCCGGTGTACAGCTGGCTCAGGCCGCCGCCGCTGCCGGAACCGACGCCGACTCCCGCGAACGTGATCGCGAACACGAGCGCGAGCAGCGCGTAGAGCCACTTCTGGCCGCGCCTCAGCTTGACGAAGAAGAGCTGCTGGTTCGGGTTGCCGCCGCCTGCGTGCCGCCTCCTGCCGCGGGGGCGCTTCTTCGCGGGCTGCGCCTTGGCCTGCGCCTGCTGCTTCGCTCTGACCGCTGCCCTCGCCATCAGCCGCCCAGAGTAGCCGAGGCCGCCGTGACCTTTGCCCGGCGCCGCTCGAAGAGGACCGCGAGCCAGATCGACCCCTCGAAGAGCGCCCACATGGGCAGCAGCTCGAGGAATGTCGTGACGAGATCGGGACCGGGAAGCGCCAGCGCCACCGCCGCGCTGATGAAGTAGCCGAGCCGCCGCTGGCGTCGCAGCGTGCGCGAGCTGAGCACGCCGAGAGCGACGAGCCCCAGCACTGCGAGCGGCGTCTGGAAGACCACCACGATGCCCAGCAGGATCGTGACGACGAAGCTGTAGTACGGCTTCGCCTGGATCAGGTTGTGGAAGTGCTGCTTGTCGTAGTTCGTGAGGAAGTGGATCGCGCGCGGCAGCAGGATCTCGTGGCCGAAGGCGACGCCGGCGGCGGCGAGCGCCATCGAGCAGGCGATGAGCAACAGCATCTTGCGCTCGGCCTTCGGCTCGACGGCGGGAGCGAAGAAGCTCCACAGCTGCCAGAGGACGACGGGCAGCGAGAGCACGAAGCCGGCGTAGATGCAGACCGTCAGCGTGGTCGTGAACGGCTCGGCCACGCCAAGTGTCACAAGACGTTTTCCGCGCGGCAGCGGCGCGTTGAGCCAATCGAGGACGTGGTTGTGGAAGACGTAGGCGACGATCGTCCCGAGGACGAGCGCGCCGATGATCACGAAGAGCCGGCCGCGCAGCTCATCGAGATGCTCGGCGAGCGTCGCCTCCTCGCCGTGGCTGAGGCGGCGCGGCAGCCTTGCCATCGTTCTCCTAGACGGTGGTCTCGTGCTCGGACGGCGTCGGCGCCGTCGTCGCCACGATCGCCGGCTCGGCGGGCGGGAGCTCCGGCTGCGGCTCGTCGGGCGAGTGGCCCGTGACCGCGTCCTTGAACTCACGCATCCCAGTGCCGAGCGAGCGCCCGATCTCCGGCAGCCGCTTGCCGCCGAAGAGCAGCAGCGCGATGCCGAGGAGGATGACGATGTGAACCGGATTGCTGACGTAACCCATGACTTCTCCGAGAGTAGCGGGTTTTTGGTGGGTCGGACAGGGAGAGACGCGGTCTAGCTAGACTGGTCCGTGTTGTTTGGGGCGGGGCGAAAGCCCCGCTATTTCGGGGAAAAGAGGCGTATCGAAGTGGCATTGCTGAAGTTGGAGAACCTGCACGTCTCGCTCGAGGACGGGACCGAGATCGTGAAGGGAGTCGACCTCGAGGTCGACACGAACGAGGTGCACGCGATCATGGGGCCGAACGGCTCCGGCAAGTCGACCCTCGCCTACGCGCTGATGGGTCACCCCGCCTACGAGATCACCGAGGGCCGCCTGCTCTTCGACGGCGAGGACGTGACGGAGCTCGCGGCCGACGAGCGTGCGCAGCGCGGACTCTTCCTCGCCTTCCAGTACCCGCACGCGATTCCGGGAGTCACCGTGACGAGCTTCCTGCGCGGCGCGATCAACGCCGTGCGCAAGGCGCGGAACGACGGCGCCGACGACCCGATCGCGATTCCCGAGTTCCGCAAGGAGCTGCTCGCCCAGATGGACCGCCTCAAGGTCAGCCGCGAGCTCGCGTCGCGCTACCTCAACGACGGCTTCTCGGGCGGCGAGAAGAAGCGCGTCGAGATCCTGCAGATGGCGATGTTGAAGCCGCGGATCGCGGTGCTCGACGAGACCGACTCCGGCCTCGACATCGACGCCCTGCGCGTCGTCGCGAGCGGCGTGAACGAGCTCGTCGGCCCGGAGATGGGCGCGCTCGTGATCACGCACTATCAGCGGATCCTGAACTACGTGAAGCCCGATCACGTCCATGTCTTCGTCGACGGGCGTATCGTGGAGTCCGGTGGGGCCGAGCTCGCGGAGAAGCTCGAGTCCGACGGTTACGACCCATTCATTCCGGCGAAGGCGGAGGCATGACCCAGACCGAGACCGAGATCGTTCAGGGCATCGGTTCCGACTATGCGATCAAGTACGGCTTCTCCGTCACCGAGGACTACTTCTTCAAGTCGGGGCGGGGCCTCTCGCACGAGCTCGTCGACGCGATCTCCTCGCACAAGGACGAGCCGGACTGGATGCGCAAGTTTCGCCATCGCAGCCTCGACTATTTCTATGCGCGTCCGGTGCCGCAGTGGGGCGGCAACCTGAACGAGATCGATTTCGACAACATCTTCTACTACATCAAGCCGACC